>NZ_FQVW01000011.1 GCF_900129485.1 Ornithinibacillus halophilus | reverse complement strand
TGCATTAATTCACTGTAATCACGATGAATTACTGCGTTTCTAACTGCTTCCCTTATTGCATCTTCAGGGTACTCCCAAATGTCTAATCGACTTAAACCTTGAATGATTGTTTTTTGTTTCATATTACGCATTATAAGAGTTTCTACTTCATCAATTATTTCCGGAATACTACCTTCCACTTTTTTGTTATCTAAAAAACGTTCTCCTCTTGGTCCAAGCATTCCCATTTCTTTATGTGGCAGAACTAAAAATGTTACTCCAAGAGAAGGAAAATACTGCTGGGGATACAAACCAAAGACGAGAAGCCCAGCTAAAGTTGGGATGAGACTTTCTCCTTCTTGATTAACAAGATTCAACTTCTTTAGTTTTTCTTCATACGGAATGTCTTTTATCAATCTATAGAATTTTGGTTTTGCAATTTTTATGTTCCTAATCAATTTATTAATAGCTTCATGATCTAGGTCTTCTAAAGAAGAATCTAATACCAAAGATTTATCCTCTTTTGCCTGTCCACGTGAAACGACTAAGTTATAGATTTCATAATCATTCATTAGTTCGTCAGAGTCTGCCACACGAATATATGATCCTTTTCGCATGCCTTTTGTTTTTATAAAACAGGGTTTTAAGTCAGCTGAACACTCAGGAACAATTACAGCAAGTATATTTTTTCCATCTATCTCCATTGGAACAAATTCTGCTCTCACCTCTGGCTCCATTTCTTTTGTCTGGTTCATTATCTGTTTTTGTAAGTCCTCAATATCATAAACACCAACGATGTTGTAATCTTCATTTTCGTCAATACCAAGAAAGATAATGCCGCCTCCTGCCTTATTACTGAAAGAAGATAATGTATCACGAATCTTTGGGGGCACCTATATGTCCCGCCTTAAGTTCAACATGGTCAAACTCACTTTTGAAAGATTGTATGTCCCTAATTAAATTTACTAGTTCTTCCCTGTTCAATTTTGACACCTCTTTTTAATTTTATAACTAGGTGTATAACATTTTGGGTATATATTTATTAATTCTACATTAAACTTGAAAATCATTCTAAAAAATAAAGATAATTAACTTTTGGTGTGATTTTCTTATTACTTCATATTTCAAGCTCAAGTATCCTTTTATATTCACAAAAAAAGAAGCAGACTTTTTGCCTGCCTTCATTACTTACATCATACAATATCATAACAACCTCCGATAAACCTTATCCCCATTATAGGAATACACCACTTCCTTATCATCCAAAACCGTCTCCATATATACTTTCCGACCCCACAGTTGATAAATATAAGGCAACACATTTTCTAAGTATTTGAGGTCAAATCACATGTAGCATCAATTACCTAATACTTACCACCTTTTGGATATTATAAGTAAGCTACATCCCTTATCAATACAAGAATTTTTCAAATCCCATTGTCAAAATATTAACGCAATTATTTATATTAATTCTTCAGTAAATTGTGTGCACTTTAAGAATTTAATGGCAAATATGATATAATAAATAGGTATTTGTGAAGAAAAATATTACTGGAGGTAAAGTAATGCAAATTAAAATAAACAGTTATGGAAGTAAAGATGAAGAACAACTTATGCAATTGTTAAAGTTATGTTCTGAGGATGATGTATTGTTACATATTGTCAACTCAGCTCGGCTAAAATTTGCATACTCTGCCATAATAGATGATAAATTAGTTGGTATTTTGGCTTCTTGGAAGAGCAGTTTTCATCCGTATTGTACTTACTTTCGAATTTTGGGTAACCCCCTTTATAATTCACTTAATATTGAAGAGCAATTGTTATCAAAGGTTAAAGAACTGAAACCAGAGGACTTCCCCTTACAAACTTCAGCTTGGGAAACTTCGAACAACTTAATAAATATATACACAAATAATGGGTTTAAAGAGATTAGAAGAACTTATCTACCTACACTAGAGGTATCAAACCTTGGAGAATATAACCTTAATATTAGAAACAATTATCAAATTAAAACCTTAGAAGAAGTATTATCTGATGAGATGTTTATGGAAGAATTGACTCTCTTAGTAAAAAGGATCTATGAACAAACACATCTAGTAAATCCAGTTGCAGATATTAATTTAGATAAGTGGCAAGAATTGATTCTCGATGACGTAGTTCAAAATGGGAGTTACATTTACGTAGACGAGAACGAAAATAATATAATGGCTTACGCTTTCCTTCATGAATCAGATAAAAGTGACTCCTTGGACTTGGGGTGGGTTGGAGCTATCGATAAAGAACATAAACAGCTGATTCCTCAATTGGTTCTGAACCAAATAGAATATGCAAATAAACATAATTTCCATTTTATAATGGGAGAGTTTGATACAACTGATGAATATGCTATGGAAGTTTTAAACCATTTCCCATTTGCTCCAAGTCCGACATGGATTACATTTCAAAAGAGTAATTAAATAATATAAACATTAAAATGATTCACTAAACCACCGGAACAATATAGTAGGTGTGATTATAGGAATTGTGAACACACTTAAATTAGCTGTGTAGTGGAGGAAGAACTCATCTAAAACAGAGTTATTAGAATTGAATAAGGTTAAGTTCTATAAGGATATATCTTTGGTTAGGAAATTTTGATAATGGGACTCGATTATGGAGATGTTGAACTTAGTGGTTTTCCTGTAAAAAATGCCTATAAATTTACAGGAGGAATTTTCAATGAATATAATCGAACCACATATTTTCTAAAAAGCATTTAATGAAAAGTGTTAAAAGAATTAGTTTTTTCAAGAACTTAATGGACTCACTTAATGTCAGTTTATAGGTTAAGCTCATCGCTTGCATCCTCCCACGATACAAACTCTAAAGTTTTCTTAAGTTGATTTTCTTCTTCTGCGCTTAAAGGAATGTCCTCGGGTTCTAGATTCATAATTTCATCCCAGTCAGGGCGCTAATGACTTAAGTGTAAATATTTTATATAGTCAAATGCTGACTTTTTTGCATCTTCTGGAAGACTTTTTAACATTTTGTACAACTCATCATTACTGATAGCCATTGTTAAATCTCCTTTCCAGTTAATAGGTACACTTATTATATTACTATTAAAGAAGTATAACAACTACTACCAACAACAATAGGAACTTGAGTAATTTGCTCAAGCTCCTATCAATATAACAGATATATATACTACAACAACCTTCGATAAACCTTATCCCCATTATACGAATACACAACCTCTTTATCATCCACAACCGTCTCCATATATACTTTCCTACCCCACAGCTGGTAAATATAAGGCAACACATTTTCTAAATACTTAAGATCAAGTTCTGTTCCTTCATAACTATGCACTAAATACAACTCACCATTCCGCATGTAATCGCCATTCTCTACCGTGATATATGGAAATCCACCATTCACACGCATAGAAACTAGTTGGTCTCTAACATTTTCATAGTCTTTATCTGTAATACGGTAATACTCGCCCTGTTTTTCAAACAAGTACATATCTTCTTGCTGGACGAGATTCTTTGTTAGGTAGTTGCGAATAAAAGAAATATCGGATTCAATCTCGCGTACTTCAAAGATCTTTTCTCTACCGGAACCTGGCTCCACACCACGTTCTTTCATCTCATCAGTTGGGTTGTTGTACCGTTCTTCGATGTCTTCAAAGATTTTCAATCCAAGGTAATATGGGTTGATTTGTTGCTTTGACGGCTGCACAACACTAGCATTCAGTTTAGCAAATTCAATCGTTTCTTCTGTCGACAAGTCCATTTCCCGGAGGATACGTTGATGCCAATACGAAGCCCAGCCTTCGTTCATGATTTTGGTTTCAAGCTGTGGCCAGAAGTATAGCATCTCTTCTCGCATCATCGTTAAAATATCACGTTGCCAGTCTTCTAATTCACGACTGTATTCTTGGATAAATAATAACAGGTCTTTTTCAGGTCTTGGTGGGAATTTTCTTTTCTTTTTAAGAGGTTCCTTCTTTTTGCTGTCTTGTTCTAAATTCCATAGGTCATCATATTCGGACCTTATCGGTTCCTTTTCCTCTTCTTCCTCATCCCAAACGTACGCAGGTAACTTGGGCCGTACAATTGATGGGTCAATATGTTCTTGGATGGACATTATGGCGTCTAAGAATTTTTCTACTTCATCTTTTCCATGAATCATTTCGTATTCTGCAATTCGTTCCGCAGTAGCTGTCATACTCTCTACCATATCTCGTCGAGTGTTTGAAAAACGCACATTATTTTTGAAGAAATCACAATGTGCCAGGACGTGAGCAATAATAAGTTTATTTTGAATTAAGCTATTGGTATCTAACAAAAAGGCGTAGCACGGATCAGAATTGATCACTAATTCATAAATCTGACTCAAGCCTAAATCATATTGAAGCTTCATTCGATGAAATTGTTTTCCAAAACTCCAGTGTGAGAACCTAGTAGGCATCCCGTAAGCACCAAATGTGTAAATAATATCAGCTGGGCAAATTTCATAACGCATTGGATAAAAATCAAGTCCAAATTCAGTAGCTATTTCTGTTATCTCATCAATCGCGCGGACAAGTTCCCTATTTTGCATTTCCATCAAGTAAGACCCCTCCACAATTGCTTTTTATATCTTATGATGGAAAAGAACAGATGATGAACTAATGTTATAAGAAAAGCTCAGAGCTCCCACTATTTTGTCAAATACAATTCAAAAAGGAGAAGCAAAAAACTTTGCTTCCCCAAAAGTATTTACACCATTACTTTACACATATTATTGGTAAACTCTACTGGGTCTTCCACTGGTAATCCTTCTATAAGTAAAGCTTGGTTATATAAAATATTTGTATACAAATCTAGTTTTGATTTATCATTCTCGAATGCTTTTTGCAATGCCTGGAACATCTCATGGTCCGTATTAATTTCTAACACTTTGTCTGCTTTTATATTTTGATTATCTGGCATTGCGTTAATTACCTTCTCCATCTCAATAGAGATCTCACCATCTGCTGATAAGCAAACTGGATGGGTCTTTAATCGTTTAGAAACACGAACATCTTTAACTTTATTCTCTAATACCTTTTTCATATGTTCAAATAAATCTTTGTTTTCTTCCTGTTTTGTTTCTGTTTCTTTACTTTCTTCTTCATCAATTCCTAAATCACCACTAGAAACAGATTTGAACTCTTTTTCTTTGTAATTCACGAGCATACGGATCGCAAATTCATCAATTTCCTCTGTAAAATATAAAATTTCATACCCTTTATCAGCTACTAATTCAGTTTGTGGTAGTTTTTCAATTTTGTCGTATGAATCACCAGTAGCATAGTAGATGTATTTTTGATCCTCAGGCATTCTGGAAACATACTCATCAAGTGTAACTAATTTCTTCTCTTTTGATGAATAGAACATTAATAAATCTTTTAACACATCTTTGTTTGCACCAAATTCATTGTAAACACCGAATTTCAATTGTCTTCCAAAAGCATCATAGAACTTCTCATATTTATCACGGTCTTCTCGTTGCAGGCTTAGAAGCTGACTCTTAATTTTCTTATTGATGTTCTTTTCGATCAGCTTTAATTGGCGATCATGCTGAAGCATTTCCCTCGAGATATTTAATGATAAATCTTCAGAATCGACTAATCCTTTAACAAAACTAAAATGATCAGGCACTAAGTCTGCGCATTTTTCCATTATTAAGACACCGTTGGAATATAATTCAAGGCCTTTTTCGTAGTCTTGAGAATAATAATCAAATGGTCGATTTTCTGGAATATATAAAATAGCGTTATAGCGAATGGTACCATCTACACTTAAATGAATATGTTTTAAAGGCTTGTCGAATCCAAAACGTTTTTCCTGATAGAAGTTCTCATAATCTTCATCCGTTAACTCACTTTTATTCTTTTTCCATATCGGAACCATGCTGTTAACGGTCTGTTCTTCCACATATTCTTCATACTCATCTTCAGAGCCTTCTTTTAACTTACTTTCTGTCACATCCATTTTAATTGGGTAGCGAATAAAATCGGAATATTTACGAACAATTTCTTTTAAGCGATATTCTTCTAGAAATTCATCATAATTTTCATCGTCGTTGTTTTCTTTAAGTTGTAAAGTAATCACGGTACCAACTGTATCTTTGGAAGTAGGTTCAATTGTATACCCTTCTGTTCCTTGTGATTCCCATTTATAGGCTTGATCACTATCAATCGATTTACTTATAACAGTTACAACGTCTGCAACCATAAATGCAGCATAGAAACCAACACCAAACTGACCAATGATATCATGGCCATCTTTAATTTCATTTTCATTTTTAAACGCTAAAGATCCACTCTTAGCAATTGTTCCTAAGTTGTTCTCTAATTCTTCTTGAGTCATTCCGATACCTGTATCGATTATAGATAAGGTTCTATTTTCTTTGTCAGCCTCAATTTTTATATAATAATCATCTTTATTGAAGCTAATATTGTCATCCGTTAGTGCTCTGTAATAAAGCTTATCGATTGCGTCACTTGAATTCGAAATTAACTCTCGTAAAAATACCTCTCGTTGTGAGTAAATCGAGTTAATCATTAACTCCAATAATCTCTTGGATTCTGCTTTAAATTCTTTTGTAGTCATGTAATCCTCTCCTTTACAGAATTAGTATTGTAATAGGACTTGTACATAGTTTAGCACTCTAAGACTCCAAGTGCTAATGTCTATATTTTAAATATCATATTGATATGTTCATGTCAATTAATTAGTGGGTACATTTTTTATTCACTTGTATGATTGCTTTTTGAGAGGATAACCTAACGATAGGAGGGATCATATGGACCAGCAATTTTTATCAATTGAACAATTTAATGACTTACTACAACAATGGAATGGAAAAAACATAAAAGTTACAAAACATGAGTTGGACGATATCGATGAAACCGTCTTAAGCCTAGAGAATATCTCTTATGAAAGTAATACTCGTCGGATCGATGATTATGTGCCAATGCACTCCTTACATTTACACGGGGATGGCAATATCCCTACTACAACTAACAGCATGACAGACCTACCATCTTCTATGTATGAAATCCCATTACAAGACGATTCATTATATGAGTTTGATGGGGAAAAATTTTTAATCAGTACTGATCGAGGCGTATATAAAATAGAGCTAACTCATTAGGGGTGAGTTTCATTTGATAGTAATAAAAACCGGGCAAATACGCCCGGTCCTGCTCTATTTTTCTTTGCGCTTATTTTAGGAATAGATATAAAATCAGCATTAACTTTGATAAGAGATTCACATTCTCGCTACTATTATCTATAATATGTCAAAGGTACTAACGGAACAGCAAGAGCAAGGATGACAATTGAAAAATTCTTTATGACACCTGATTCAGTATGAGTTTTCAAAAGAGATAGAACAATCATCTAGTGAAGCACTTTCATATTTAGTAGGAGGATTTATCCCTTATATAGGGCCATTCGTAGCCGTAGGTAGTGCACTTAGCTCAATAAATCTAAGTCGAGCAGCTACAGAAGTTCGGGATTTAGCATTTGCTGGAAAAGGTGTTAATTTTATTGTCATTAGTGGCCCACATTATGGTAGTACTGTTTATAGTTATACCGCTAAGGAATGGAATATGATTACATATCCTGTATATAAAGGAGAAAATACTAGTCTATGGAATGAAACATACAGAACATACTATTAATTATAAATTCATAGAAGCCAAATCTTTACCATAGTATACAATTAATTTAAATTATAATGTCTCTAAAAAATGTATTTTTACCCGTTAGAATAGAAATATATTGTAACTATGTAGTAAAATATAGATATATAAGGGAGTGTGAGCATTATGCACTGGAAAAAGTATGCAATACTTACGCCACCATTTTTACTGATAGGAATCTTTTTAATAGCCTTTCTTCCTATCGAACAAAGATACTATGCCTTTATAGTAGTATTAATATTTTGGGTATTTTACTACGCTTGGGTTCTTATTGAGAAGAAGAGAAAAAAAGATGATATTGAAAATACCCCTTAAATGGCATCAACAAAAAGATCTGGTACGAAAATGAACCATATTCTTAAGAGAACATTTACATTGTACTCTATTTATTTTATTTAAATAACATTTCTTCACTTATTAGTTACCGTTTGATTCTTTTTTTGCTTCATTCGGGCGTTGAGATTATACATTTGATAAAGGACCACAATTAGAAACACAGTGGTATAACTAAATATAACTTTCTTACCTCTAAATAGGAGGTACCAATTGCATCAAGCAACTGGTACCCTAACTATTCTGCTAAACAACTGCCTCTTCCTTATGGAAAAAGCTCTTTAATGAATGATAAACATCTTGCTTTTCTTTTAATATATAATGGCGAAATTTTTCATTTTCAATGGTTTTATATGCTCTCATGAGCGTTGATGGACGGTTATACATGTTCACTTCTGCATATCCAAACATATTTGAAACATCCATAATTTGATTAACTAACTCAATACATTTTGGATTATCAGACGTTATATTCTCTCCATCGGAAAAATGGAATGGATAAATATTAAAGCGACTAGGATGGTATTGACCATCAATAAGTTCTAATGCTTTATCATATGCTGATGAACAAATCGTTCCTCCACTTTCTCCTTTATTAAAGAAATTGTCTTCTGAAACAACTTTCGCCTCGGTATGATGGGCAATAAAAGCAATTTCCACTTTTTCATATTTTGTGCGTAAAAAGCGAGTCATCCAGAAGAAAAAGCTTCTCGCCATATACTTCTCAAAAGTACCCATGGATGCACTGGTATCCATCATCGCCAATACAACTGCCTTGGATTCAGGTTTTATAATCTCATTCCACGTTTTAAAACGAAGATCATCATTATATATTGGGGAAATCTCCGCCTTACCTTCTGTCGCATTTCGTTTAAGAGCCGTTAAAATCGTTCGTTTTTTATCAATATTTCCCATTAAGCCTTTTTTTCGAACATCATTGAATTCTACTTTTTCAATGGTGATTTGCTCCTGTTCCTTTTCCTTTAGGTTAGGCAGTTCCATCTCATTAAATAACGCTTCTTCTAACTCTTCAATAGAAACCTCTGCTTCATAATAATCCTGACCAGGTTGATCTCCTGCTTTTTTCCCTTGACCAGGACCTTTTTTACCTTTACTATTCGCATCACGTGCAACTACATCACCAACTTGACTATCCCCATCACCTTGGCCAACATGTTTTGATTTGTTGTGATTGTAGCGAATTTTGTACTCATCCAAAGAGCGAATCGGTATTTTAACAACATCACGTCCATTAGACATAATAATATTTTCTTCACTAACTAAATCTGGTAAATTATTTTTAATGGCTTCCTTTACTTTATCCATATGACGTTGTTGATCCTGAAAGCCTTTGCGATGGAGGGACCAATCTTCCCTTGAAACGACAAAGTTCTTACTTTGCTCTTCCATATATTACCCTCCTATAGTTTCCTACCCAATACTACTTGTTATGTTTTGTTACAGTAAAGTAGTAAAGTGATAGTTTATTTATCATATGCACTCGGGTACATAATATTACACAGTAGAGAACCCAATTATTGAAAAATGAGCATGTGAGACAGCACTGCTTTATCTTTAAGGGACCTCTGTATCTTGGTTATTTCGGGTTTGTGCTGGCTCGTTTGGAACTGCTGCTTTAGCTCCGGGAACTTTTGCTGAATCTTCGGGGACTTCGGCAACTTTTACTAAACCTTCCGGGACTTCTGCACCAACTTCAGCAACTTTCCGTATATCTTCGGGAACTCCACTTCTCCTGGGGATCTCTACAGAAACTTCAGGAACTCCGGCTGAAGTTAACCCATAATCAAATGGTGAAAAAAACAAGACCAACAGTCGTTAGTCTTGTTTAATATTCACCTTATCGATTCAACAGGCTTCCTACATAGCGCAGTAACTCATTTGCTGATACAGAATTATAGCCATACTCATCAATTAATCTAGCAATAACTTCATTAATCTTTTTAAGCTGTGATTCGTCTGGTGTTTTGGAAGTGGTCGTAATTTTTACTACATCCTTCAAGTCAGCAAATAGTTTTTTCTGTATTGCTTCTCGCAGACGTTCATGAGAATTATAATCGAATTTCTTCCCTTTACGTGCATATGCAGATATTCGGATTAATATCTCTTCACGAAATGCCTTTTTAGCATTTTCGGATATGCCAATCTGCTCTTCAATGGAACGCATTAATTTCTCATCTGGATTCATTTCTTCACCAGTTAATGGGTCCCTAATTTTGTTTTTATTACAGAATGCTTCCACATTATCTAAATAGTTATCCATCAGAGATTTAGCTGACTCCTCGTAGGAATACACGAAGGCCTTTTGTACTTCCTTTTTCGCTATTTCATCATATTCTCTTCTTGCAATTGATATAAAGTTCATGTACCTTTCTTTATCTTCTTGAGAAATAGAAGCATGTTGGTCTAAACCATCTTTTAATGACCTTAAGACATCTAATGCGTTGATCGAAGGTACTTCTTTTCTAATAATGGTTGAAGAAATTCGGTTAATTACATAACGTGGATCAATACCATTCATGCCTTCATCAGCGAATTCCTTTTTCAATTCTTCTACATCAATTTGATTAAATCCTTCCACACTATCACCATCATACAATCTCATCTTTTTAACCAAATCAACGCCTTGTTTCTTGGAATCTTCTAAACGAGTTAAAATAGAAAATATAGCAGCTACTCGTAAAGCATGTGGAGCAATATGGACATGGGCCATATCACTTTCTTTAATCATCTTTTCATAGATACGTTCTTCTTCACTTACTCTTAGATTATAAGGAATTGGCATCACAATAATTCTAGAATGCAATGCTTCGTTTTTCTTATTTGAAATAAAGGAGCGGTATTCTGCTTCGTTCGTGTGGGCTACAATTAATTCATCAGCTGAAATAAGAGCAAATCGGCCAGCTTTAAAATTACCTTCCTGAGTTAATGACAACAGGTGCCATAAAAACTTCTCATCACATTTGAGCATTTCTTGGAATTCCATCATTCCTCGGTTCGCCTTATTCAATTCTCCATCAAAACGATATGCTCTTGGGTCTGATTCTGAACCATATTCTGCGATTGTTGAGAAATCAATACTTCCTGTTAAATCTGCAATATCTTGTGATTTAGGGTCGGATGGACTAAAGGTACCAATCCCAACTCGTTTATCCTCAGAAAGTAAAATTCGTTCTACTATTACATTTTCAATCTGACCATTATATTCTTTTTCCAGTCGCATCGTATTTAATGGAGATAAACTACCTTCTATTCGAATTCCATATTCTTGGTAAAATTCATCACGCAAATGATTCGGAATTAAATGTAAGGGGTCTTCATGCATCGGACAGCCTTTAATCGCATAAACTGCACCTTCATCCGTCCTAGAATACTGTTCCAATCCTCGTTTGAGCATCGTCACAATCGTTGATTTACCACCACTGACAGGCCCCATTAATAACAAAATACGTTTACGGACATCCAATCGTTTGGCTGCAGGGTGGAAATATTCCTCAACCAACTTCTCAATTGCATCTTCTAAACCGAAAATCTCTTCACCAAAAAAGTGATACATTTTTCTTCCATCTCGTTCACTAATACCAGACGCTTTTATCATATTATATACACGAGAGTGCGCAGTTTGAGCTACTTCTGGCCTTTCTTTAACAATTTCTAAATACTCCGCGAACGTTCCTTGCCACTTTAAGCGTCGCTCTTCTTCCCTGTAGCTCTTCACTTTGTTTAGAATATCCATTGTATTCCCTCCATAGGACGCGGTATTTCTATATACTATGCTGGTATATGTTCCATAATTCCGACAACTTTTCATACTACTTGTACAATCTAGTAATATAGTTATCTAGGTAAATTTTTACAAAAAGAAAAAGCCTTTCCCTTAGGAAATAGCTTCATTGGAATTTGTAATTTTTGTAAGGAGGTTCAGATAAATATGACTATCTTTCTATTCTACTTGGTCGATTATAAAATAAGGCTTGGCAGTTTTCAGATTGAAGCATTGCAGCAATCACATTCTTTAACGGTGCACTATACACATAGGGATAGTCCACTTCATCAAGTTCTTCTCGGATGGGATATGCTAACTTTTCGTTGGTAACACTGAATTCAGATGCAATCCCTGGTTTGTTACCACGTGGATCGAGACGAATCCATTTGCCATCCAAATAAACAGCATTTAAACCATGCAATGCATAACCAGATTCTGGAGTTCCTTTTCTTGTAACGCGTTGATAACAAAACCCCGTCGGTATTCCCATACCCCTTAATAAGGCAGCAAGCAGGTGAGCTTTCGCAAAGCATATACCGTCCTTCTCTTTCATGGTTTCAGAGGCAGATATCGTGACAACTGAACTATTTCTATCAAAGGAATGACTTATTTCATCTCTCACAAAGTAAAAAGCTGCTTCTACTTGTAATTGTTTAGTGCTCTGTGTTTTTACTATTTATTTTTTGTTGAACTAATGGATGGGAATAATTAATAACCTCTGAATCTAGAAGAAAATCCTCAATTCGATTTGACTCAATTTCTAATTGCATGTAAATTCCTCCTTTAGTTCGTCATTATACCTCTGGTAGTATTGGCATGTTGTGACATTTATCATCATTAATGTAAAATTCTACCTATTCTACAAAACTAGTTGAAATTTTTAACACAATACGACAACATATCCATAATATATTCTATATAATGAATGAAAAGCTGACGTTAGGAGTATGAATCATGGGTGCACCTGTTGGAATTTATCAAAATACATATGATACGGACAAGCCTCTAGAGGAAAAGTTGAACTCAGATAATCTTCATTTTTATCGGTTTATTGGTGGAAATGCTAGTGAGACAGAAGAGTTAGTAACCAACCTCTCAAATTTAAAGGAAAAAAAGACCTTGTTAATAGGGTTATTTCGTTTTCCTTTCCGGTTTGAAGGGAAGAAGAGGTATCAAATAGCAACTACACAATATTTCCGTATGAAAGAAATTTGTGATGCTGTCATTTATTTTAATAGTGACCGTCTACTAGAAACCATTGATAGCCGTACATCAATAAAGGATGCACACCAAACGTTTAATGCCATTGAAGATTATACTGCTGATTCGTTACGTGATATTATTGATAACACCGGTGAAATGAATATTGATTATCGAGATATTGAAACGTTCATTAAGAGGAATAGTGGTTCATTATTTATCCACACTGTAGAAGTGGATTCCTTTGATGAACCTTTAAAATATTTGATCTCTACCCCGTATTTGCCAGAAGATTTCACAGACGGGAAACAACTTATCATTAACTTTGGCTACTCAAAAGAAGTTGATATGGAATCGTTTCGCCAAATGAATATACGGCTACATGACCTTTTCTCAAAAGCAGATATTTTTAAAATAGGGGCTTATTATATTGATGAACCAGGTCACCATTTTAAAGTGACTCTAATTGTGAATGGAATGGATGACCCCGTTGAAGAACCAGATGATTATAAAAAAATACCGAAGTACAAAGAACTATTAAGGAAATGGCAGTTCATAACACGGAAGAAATAGAGAGAGGTGCCTGTCACTTGTCGAAAATTCGACAAGTGACAGGCACCAATTTAATTTCTTTGCTGTCGATAAAGATCCATTGATTTATATCCTTTTCCAAGTACTTCTTCCATTTGTACTAGACGTTTCTCACGTGTTGCCTCTCTTTTAGCACTAAAGACAAAACGCGCCCAATCTTTTTGATAACCAGGGGTTAGTTCATTATAAAACGTTAATAACGCATCATTCTTTTGTAAATAGTTTCTAATATCCTCGACTTTCTCTACATAGTCATCCACACGCTGACTCGCTTTTTTGGTGGTTGTATTCTTTGGCTTTGTGGCTTTCATTCCCACAATAGTAAATACGTCATTTAAGCTAACCATTCTAGAAAATTTCAAATTACTATTTGGTATGTAGCCTTCTTCATTATAATGTTTTTCATTATAAAGCTCGTCACGCTCAATATACTGTTCATACTTAGGATTCCCTTTTTTAGGATACGCAAAGTAGAGATAACCATTATCTTTAATGAGGTTTTTATCGACCGCTTCTTTTACATAATGATTGAATTCTTCTATTGTATATATAAAAATAAATACAAGATCATATTGGTCGTTCTTAATCTCTTTATCATAATCAACCGAATCAAAATCATTTACATCTTCCGGTTTTTGCATGATTAATCTAGTTTGATATTTTTTAAAATTAAGTTTCTCAACTACACTTTTCGTAGAATTTTTCATTAAAGTCACCCCTAAATTCTTTTATTTACAGTAATGCCTTTCTTATTCCCTTTTTAATCCTCTTGTAATAGATTTTAATATATACTTCGGTAAAAAAGAGTGAAATTCCTTTATTTGCAATCAAATTAATTCGGTAAGATGACTCTTAATTCTCTTAATCTATATATCTTCTTGCACCCGCATATTCTGACGACCAATATGATGATTCAAATACGTTTATAATCTCTATGGGTTTCGTATTATTAGGGGCATGAATCATTTTTCCATTTCCTATGTACATTCCAACATGATGGATAAAACCTTTTCCATTTTCATTAGCAAAGAAAAGTAAATCTCCTTTTTGTAGTTCATCTTTTTGAACAGCTGTTCCATGAGTAGCCTGCACTGAAGAGTCACGTGGAATAATAATCCCATGATTATTGTAAAGGCTATAAGTAAATCCAGAACAATCAAATCCAAACCCGGAAGTTCCAGCCCATAAATATGGCAACCCCAAAAACTGCTCACCAGCTTGGACTAAATCATTGCCCGATGGCATAACAATGTCTTCTTCTGTAGAGTAAATTTTGACGTTATCGATAGCTAGCCATTTATCGCCATCACCCGGGGTTCCTACACGTACTGCATTTTGTAATTGCTCAATAACCGGAAGCTGTGTGTTGTAACTGATTTCGATATAAGCATCTTCCATATTTCTATCATTATAAAGAAATGCCGTCGGAGTATTGACTACTGCCTTAGAATTATTATTTACTAGTTTTTCAAATCCAGAATGATAGATTAATTGGGCTAATGGTAGCCAAGCGTCATAACCAAGTTCATTTTTTGGAGTGGGTTGATCATGCACAGCTATTCTAGCCCAGTCTCCTCTTTTTTCTAGGATCGTAACAACATCCCCTAATAAAGCTTGTGTTTGCAATTCTCCAATTAACCAATCCTTTTCCTTAATGGACATACTATTCGACCATTTCCGCATATCTACTGGGTTCGTAGTAGAAGGTACATCAATTGGTCGATTCGAATCTGGTTCAGTCCAGAGGGAAGCAACAGATACATTAATGAATGCTTCACTATCTATACTTAGCATATTATTTTCCTTAACGACAATTGCGTCTTTAAGGGGAATGTCTGATTTCAGTTGCACTTTCGATATAATTTGTTTATGGTCATGAAATGTCTTGTTATTTTCTGCACATGCCACCAATAACATCATTACAATCAATAATAATAGAATAAAATATACTCGTTTTCTCAGTTTGCTCCTATGGGTCATCTATAATTCTCCCTTTGATGGTATATATATTAAAATAACATAGTTTAGTAGAAAACTAGTTATTTTTTATTAAAGGAGCCCCCGAATCATTAACTTGTAATAAATCGGGGGCTCACTGACCCTTTTACCCTACTGACGTCGTATTTCAATTAATCGGAAATGTCCCTCGTAACTAGCTACTTGTATCATTAAATCTTCTTCTTCACCAATCAACTCAGTTGAACCATCTTGTCTTATCCCACTTACTTTTAAATCAAATTTGTAAAGAATTGTTCCAATGGTTCTTTCATTATCTGGGTTTAAATTTTCCACCGATTCATTGGTTAATTCTACCGAAACATCCTCATATTTACCTTGATCTTCATCAAAGAATTCTAAAAACCCACGATAATATACCCCATCATTAATTATATTTCTTTCTATAATTTTCCTTGCCTCTTCTTCTGATTCCACAGAATAAATATGACCGATGTTATTAATAATAACTCTACTAATAGCTAGCATATTTTCTTCTGTTGCTTGAACCTTAGAGTCTGGTGGATTTCCAATTATGTTATTAGTTGAACAAGCGGCAACACTTAGAAATACCAAACACAGGATTCCTAGCATCTTTACTCTTTTAATCATTAGACCAACTCCTGTTATTGTCATCATCGTAGCTCTTAAATGATAATATTGCCATATTTCGACAATTATATTACTTTGGAAATCAACTTATAAAAAAAGTAGCAGAGGATATTTCCCCTACTACTTATACATATTTATCTTTTAGCTGATCACTTCCAATTCCTCCAATTATCATTAAAACTAATGGTAGAAAATTGGTTACCACTTTGGGAATACCATCTAAAATCGTCATGTTTGCTCCCAAAAGAAAATTCAGACCCAGAATAATTAATTTTAAAACTAACAGAAAGACACCTAATAAAAATACACTATCGAAAAAGACTTTCCATTTTGGATATGCTAATTGCTTACTATCTTCTATTACTTTCTCTTTAAGTTCTTCGTCACTTCTTAATAGCTCATCTATGGTAATACCAAATAAATCACTTAAGTGGATAATCACTTCAATATTTGGAAAGTTTTTACCTGTTTCCCACTTTGAAACAGACTGACGACTGACATGAATTTTTTCGGCAAGTTCTGTTTGTGACCACCCTTGTTTTTCCCTTTCTCTTTTTAATCGTTCACTAAAATCCATCTATATTACCGCCCTTCTATACACTTCTAGTATGAAACATTTGAATAGTAAAAGTAAAGCTACCTTTAGGCGCATCAAGGCGCAACCACAAGTTGCAAGTTAAATAAAATCTCAAAAGGAATTCATTACTCCAATTTTCTTGTAGTTTTCATCTCAATATTCCATTGTATTCTCCAAATACAATACCATTAGAATAATTATAAGCAGAAACATAAAACTATAAATGAATACTTCTGAAAGGAAATGCATCATGAAAACATTAAAAACAGCAATTTTACTTGGATTCTTCTTGTTATCCCATACTCTGTCAGTTTCCGCAGCAGACAATATATATGAAGTAAGTTCTACGGATACACTACCTTCTATTGCCGAGGAGTTTAATATATCAGTCGAAGAATTATTACACATAAACGGGCTGCAATCTGAGGAATTAGTGGTCGGACAAAAAATTAAAATTCCAATATTATATGAGGTTCAGGCTGGTGATTCCATTCAAGAAATTGCTCAAGCATACCATTCAACCGTTGAGAAAATTAAAACTACTAATGGGCTCTCTTCTGAAAGTGTAATTCCAGGTCAGTTGCTACACGTTGTTCCAAAAAAATTACCACGAGATGGGCAACATATTGTCATGTCAAAGGAGGAGTTTAAAGATTGGTTGTTTCACCAAGAATTTAAACGAGAAATAAAATTAATACAGCATCACCATACTTGGGCTCCTTCCTATAAACATTTTAATGGTTCCAATCACTTTCAAATTTTAAAGGGAATGGAAAGACATCATAAAAAAGAAATGGGTTGGAGCAATATCGCACAAAATATTACAACATTCCCGGACGGAAAAATAGCCGTTTCCCGTCCATTTGATGTTGCCCCCGAAGGTACCATCGGGCCATTAGCGAATGCAAACGGCCTAACCATTGAGAACTTAGGTAATTTTGATGTAGGACACGACACCATGACAAAGGAACAAAAAGAAACAATTATCTATATTACAGCACTTCTATCGGTCAAATTTGGATTAACCCCTTCCATTGATACAATCACCTATCATCATTGGTGGCGGTATAAGACGGGTGAGAGGTTACTTGATGAAGGAAAAAGCTACGAGGTAAAAAGTTGTCCCGGTACTGGATTCTTTGGTGGAAATTCAACGGTTGATGCTAAGCAAAACTTATATCCGTTGGTGAAACAAAAAATGGATGAGATTTTGCAGAAATACCAATAAAAAGATTCATCTAACCATGATAAGAAAATGCAAGAAGGGGATAACAGTTACTTCAAAAGCCGATGCAAAACGCATCGGCTTTTCGTTATATTTTTATTGGAGCTCGCTTTGTTAATAAGCGTATCAGGGTAATCGTTACAACAACCACAACAAAAACTAGTGGTAGTGCTAAACTTTTTGGAACAATTTCCATGAATGAAAGGCTTTCGTAGATTGGTAAATCCATTGCTAACCGAATCATGGAATCTTTAATTGAAAATAGTGCTAGAGCAAATGCGACGAAAATAATACCTGCTATCACTCCTAAACGACTAAATGCTGAACCAATCAACCAACCGATAAGATAAAAAACAAAGATGTTTAAACTGAACAATGCTAAAGACATAAATAGATTGGTTTCTGGATTAATAAATGGAGAAATAATAATAGTCTGGATAAGATCCCCGATAATATTTCCATCATATTCTGGCTCAAATTTCACCAGTGAAATATCCTTTAACGTGTTGGATGAGACCATCTTTACTACCAACTTTTCAATTAAGCTAAGAAGAAAGATGAATATCGGTAGGATTATTGATAAACCAATACTTGCAGTTGCATTTCCTAGAAAATAGTTTTTTCTTGTGACCCCATTCTCTACGTAGTATGGGAGGAATGTAATTGCAATGATTCCAATAACGAGCATGTAGATATTACCTGCAATATATCCTGCACTATAGAATGAATCAACATCATCCATAAAAATAAGCTGTACGACATTAACAAGAAGGATAATCCCTAGAAACCAAAATGTCCATGATAGCTGGACCCATAATAAATCTAAACCAATCCTAGCAAATGATACTGGCTTCCTCATACTACTCTACCTCCTTTGTAAGTTGAATAAATAAATCATGAAGTGAAACCGGACCAATATCGAGACCTAGTTCCGATGCAGAAAGTCTTTCCGCTTCACTTAACTCACCATATAGGGTGACGGATTTGGTATCCCCTAATTGTTCTTCATTCAATACTTCTTTCCCTTTTGCAAAATCATCTACTGATTGTTTACTTCCAATTACAGTCAGACCACGTGAAACTAAGTCGTCGTATGATTCATGTAGAAGTATTTTTCCTTCATTAATAATAATTACCTCATCAAATAGATAATCCATTTCAGAAACAAGATGGGTCGATAAGATAATTATACGTGGATGCAATTCTTGATCTTTTAACAGCTCTTTATAAAATAAATCCCGTGCTGGTGCATCCATTCCTAGATATACTTCATCAAATATAGTAATCGGTGATCTACTTGCTAAGCCCACAACGACATTAAAAGCCGATTGTTTTCCTTTAGACAACTTCGAAACTGCTTTGTTACCTTCTAACTTAAATTTTTTCAATAACTGTTGCGCATATTCCAAATCAAAATTTAGACGATAACGATTGATGTCTTTAACGATGCTTGAAGGAGGATATGACTCTCCGGCGAAATCCTTGTTATACATCAACGTTACCTCTTGCATCACATTTTCATTCTCAAAAGGGACTTCATCATTTACTAAAAGTTTACCGGACGTTGGTTCACGAAAAGAACCAATCAGTGAAAGGAGGGATGTCTTACCCGCACCATTCCTCCCTAGTAATCCATAAATCTTTGGTTCATTTATTTCAAAGTTCATATCATGTAGGACTTCATCGCGTCCATAATTAAGATGAAGGTTTATCGCTTTAACATTCATTATTTTTCATCTCCTCTAACTTTTTTAATATAGGTAAGGATATCCTCATTTGTAATCTCCAATTTATTGGCTTCTTGAACTAATGTGACAATATAATCCTCCGTAAAGGACTGGCGTCGTTTCTCGAGTAACTTCTTCCTTGCTCCCTCAGCAACAAACATACCAATACCTCTTTTCTTATAAAGTATTTCCTCTTCCACGAGCTGATTGATTCCTTTAGAAACTGTCGCATGGTTGATTTTATAATAATTCACAAGCTGATTTGTTGAAGGTGCCTGATCATTTTCTTTTAATTGTTGGTTTATAATTTGATCTTCAATTTGTTCTCGCACTTGAATATAGATTGGTTTGTCGGCATTAAATGCATTTTTCATATGACAGCCCTCCTTATTGACGTTCCCTACCATTACGGTTATATACTTATGTGTATAACCGTAACACCGTGCAAGTGACATGTCAATATACATTTGGAAAAATATTTCTTTTCCTTCTTTTCAACCTGGGTAAAATGAATGATTTTATTCTGTTTCTTTTTGGTAATAATAAAACTAACATAAAGGAAAGGTGTGATAGTTGTTGAAGAAAAGTTTAGTTGGGATAGGAATTTTCTTGGTGTTGTCCCTATTCCTAGTTGCATGTGGAGATAGTGATGAAGTAGAAAACCCTCCAGAAAATGCTACAAACGAAGGTCAACAAGAAACTGAAAATAATACTAATTCTACTGGAGATACAGAAGGAAATGATGGCAATACCAACAACACCGAAATCACAGAGGATTCAACTACTAATTCAGGATATGGATTCACGAATTTCGAACTTGATGCCGATTATGATAGTATCGATGATGCACTTGATGTTGATTATGAAAATGAAAAGAATGACGAGTTGGAAGCATCCTATCAAGACAAAGCACAAGATATAGATTTAAAAGGGGATGCAGCAATGGAGGAATTGGATCGTATTTTTTCCACTTTTACCTTTGATGAAAATACATCTGATGACGAAGTTTTAAATACAGTCATAGAGGCATTCAACCTACCTGTTGATGCACAAGAAATTGAACTAGAGATTCAATTTAATAGTGGTACTGAAAAGGAATATAGGAGATAACAATAAACCAGGCTTGCTTATCAAGCCTGGTTCATTCGTTTACTACTCTTTTTTTCATGCTTTGTTACATAGAGCATACCGGGAATCATTACAACAGCAACGAGTACTAGTACAATTGCCATAATGCTCATGTTATTTTCATTCATTCCTGTTGCAAATGCCACTCCATAAATACTAGAAGCTAGGATATTCCCAATGAATCTTGATGTCATAAGCAACCCTGAAGCAATCCCACTTTCTGACACACTAATGAAGGTATACAGCAGATTTTGCAGTCCGATATTCTGTATCCCATTACTAATCCCCATAACAGCTAGCACTACACCAATCCATACTAACACCGAATGATCTTTTACGGTAAATAACAGGATCACTCCCACCAACCCGAGTAACACACTGATAAACAACGGCATTCGATAACCTTTTCGTTCAATCCACCTAGTTGCAATGGGTGTCATAATCATTGCAAAAATGGATAGCGACAGCATTACGATTCCTGCTGTTTGGGAGCTAGCCTCTAACACGCTTTGTATAAATGTTGGAAAGCTTAATAGTACAGCAAAGAATAGGACGGTTGATAAAATGTATTGACCAAAAATAAGCGCCACATTTAAATTTTTCCGGAAGAAATTAACATTGATAAAAGGTTGGTCTTGTCTTTTCTCATACATATAGAATATAACCGTTAAGATTAACGCAATCACTAATGTAATGAATTGAACCCCTTGTTCCAATCCAAGTAAAAAGACCATCCAAGTTGTTATAAATAGGCTGAATAACAATATTCCAATTCCATCTAACTTATAGGACGTTGCTGTGTCTTTCTTATCTTTCGGAATGAATATCACGGTTAACCCAATTGCAACTGCTAGTATTGGCAGATTTACATAAAAGATTACCGGCCATCCACCGAATTGTATCAGCATTCCACCAATCGTTGGTCCAAATGCTGCAGAAGTTGTTGCAAAAACAGCTAATGTTCCAATAACTCGGTTTTGATTGTGCTGAATAGTATTTCGTATGATCCCAACTCCCGCTGGAAAGAGTGCAGACGTACCAATAGCTTGAATTCCACGCATGGCAAGTAATACAGGCATATTTGGAGATAGCGGTGCTAATATGGAAGATACCACTACTAGCACAAGGCCAGTTATAAGAATGAGTTTCCTTCCATATATATCACTCAATTTCCCAATCAACGGCGTAAAGATTGCACTAATAATAAAATAGGATGCAATTAACCATGAAATATCTGTTGAACTTAGCTGGAAATCCTTTTGAATTGCTGGTAAAGCGACGGTAATCATCGTTGTATTTAATGGATTTAGGATTGTCCCTAATGCCACCGCTAATATAATTAACTTTTCATTTTTTTCCACAGTCATTTCGAAGTCTCTCCTTGATTATGTATTCCTTAATTTTAGCATAATAGCAATTTTATTTAGGAAAATATGATTATAACTCTATTCGAAAATGTAGAGGATTAGACTGTTGTCCAATTGGAATAATAGAGAGGAAGGAGGCAACGAATGATGGACACCATTATATATATAGTACTTACCCTAGCCTATTTAATTCTTTTCTTGTTTGGTATTCGAATTGCTATGAACCACAGTTGGCTCTCCATTGGAAATGTAGTACTACTAGTTATTCTCGCTCTAGCATATGATAACTTAATCTTAGCTCTAGGAAAATTTATCGGAGAAGGGGAGTTACTTCGGATACTCAATGTCATTCGATATTGGTTGCATGCCCTTATCACTCCTTTGCTTGTATTAACAGCCTGGGACTTTTTATTACGTGCAGATGTAAAATGGGCAAAGGCTAAAATCGTTTCATGGCTTGTACTAGCAATTACCCTTGGGCTAATCATTATCGAAATAACAACAGTAGTTTGGGATATTACCTTAAAACCAACCTGGGATTATGGTATTTTAAGCTATGAAAAGGCTGGAAATGGAAATCCTATCATGATCATTGGCGTTTCTCTATCATTATTAATTACTTCTATTATTATATGGTGGAAGCAAAAATGGCCTTGGCTTTTTGTAGGGGTTTTAGTGATGAGCTTTGTACCCGTACTTCACTTTTTGCATACTAGTACTTTAAGTAATATTGGTGAATTACTATTAATGATTGCTTTGCTTGCTACGAAGAATTATCAAAATAAAAGAGATGTAGGAAGCAACCAATAGAATTACTTATAAATTCCGAATTTATTGTACATCATATAATTTATTACTATAATAGTTCTAGAATTGTTTACTTGGGGGGAATTTGTGAATGTCTTATGTTGCTTTACTTAGAGGAATTAACTTAGGGAAAAAGAACAAAGTGGAAATGAAAAGATTAAGGTCCCTCTTTGAAGAGATGGGGTTTCAACATGTTCAGACGTATATTCAAACAGGAAATGTAATATTTGAGGAGCTTATATGTGAAGAGGAACAAATAGAGACACAACTAAAAGAAACATTTGGATTTGATATTCCTGTTACCATACGTTCAAAAGAAGATTTAGAAAAAATTCAGCAACATAGCCTCTTTACTAATGATAACGTCTACGCTCTATTTCTAAAAAATCGCCTTTCAAACGAGCAACTAGAACTTCTGCAACATAGTGTTAGTGATGAATTTGATTTGATTGATCAGAAAAACATCATCATCCACCTTTCTAACAGCTTTCATCAAACCAAATATAACAATGCCTTCTTTGAGAGAAAACTCAAAACACATTCTACCGTCCGTAATCGTAATACGGTTAATAAGATACTAGGGAAGATGTGATAATGTAATTATAGAGGAATAGGGAAAAAGACTTTTATTACCCCAGACGATAAGTTGAATATTTAAAGGATAACCCTTAACAGTGATGACTCTCGAGAGAGGTCTACTTTGTTAAGGGTTATTAATGGTAAGACTTTTAATATAAAATTAACCCAATAAATTTGCACCAGCTTCAAGCATTGGAAAATACACATCTACTTTTACACTTTGCGACCGATAGTATAAGATTAAAACACCTTACTAACGATACAGTTCACAGTATATTATAGAAGCAAAAATTAGCTAGGGAATGCATGATGGTAGTGTCTTTCCTTGTTGCGTTTAATTAATTATGATTATGTTAGTTTGCTAGCTGCTCTTTTCATGAAACTCGCGATGTAGCTGATGCACTTCTTCTGCTAATTCTGGAACAGGTCCATCGACTATAGTATCACGTATTACATCTTGAATGGGAAGATTTCTAACACGTGATGGAGCAACTCCCATCTCACGGAACCATTGTACCAACTGTTCCGATGAACTCGCATAAACAATTCGACCTAAACCAACCCATCCATGAGCTGCAGCACACATTGGACAATGTTCCCCTGAGGTATACGTGATTGTCTTGCTTCTTTCTTCAGGCGTCAGATTCTCAACTGCCCACTTGGCTATCGCAAATTCCGGATGTTGGGTATGGTCACCACCTGCAACATGATTATGATCTTCAAATAAAACCTCCCCATCCCCTGAAACAAGGACAGATCCAAATGGTTCATCCCCTTTTTTCAGAGCAATTCTTGCTAATTCAACACAACGTTGTAAGTGCTTTAGATCTGTATCAGTTATCATCATAATACCCCCTCATCTTTTATTAATCTCTCGTTAGAACCACTATACCATGTTTAGCAATGCAAATAGCCCCGAGAGTAATTATCCTAGGGGCTAAATAATAGGTTTATAGGGTAAAACTTTGTTATGCTAGGTATTCTTTATCTAATGCACCATATGCCTCAAAAGTAGATTAAATGAAACCAACAGTTTCCTCATTGGTAATTTTACCGTATTCACGTATTCATGAACATTAGCAATTTATCTCACCCTCATACCAAATCATGTTAGTTTGAAATCTATCTTAATCCTATTTATGGTACGGTTCGCCCTATTTCACCTAATGGCAAACTATAGTTAGGAAAAAACCAGAACTCAATAGAGTTCAGGCTTTTTCTATCCTTCGATACTTCTATTCGCTTAATTAATGCACGTAATAGTTTTTTCTTTGTAAGTCTATCTGTTGAATAATAAACCTTTTCGAAGTTCTTAAACAACTTCCTAATTTCGGTCTCATTAAGCTGGTTTCCTTTTTTAACAGCAATTTCTCGTGCTAAAAATTCTTTTTGTTCTTCTAATTCTTCTAATTCAGTGGTCGCTCTTTCTGACAATTTTGCATTACGATGTTTTTCGTAATCACTCATAATATGGTAATTGTTCAACAAATCATTATCTAATTTTTCAATTGTTTCTTTACGTCTAGTAATCTTCTTTTCTAATGAACTTAATTGATACTCCGCTAAATCGGTATTCGAATCTCTTCTAATTTCTTCATATTTAATCATATCGGTTAATATATCACCGTTCTTAATTATCTCTAAAATTACTTCTTCAACCTTTTTTTCAATGAACTCCTTATTAATAAGATTTGTTCGACATTCAGTTTTCCCGTAGTTATGATATTTTTGACACATATAATAGATATGACCTTTACTTTTATGCATTACAGTACCATAGCCACATTGCGGGCATCTCAGAATACCAGTTAATAACAATTCTCCTTTAATGGTACGATTTCTTAAAGACTTTTCCCTATACCTCTTATTAACTTCTTGCACCTTATCCCAAAGTTCCATAGATATAATCGGTTTATGAATACCTTCTACCAATTCCACCTCTGTTTTCCCTGCTCTTCTTTTTTCACTCCAATTCTTGTATTCTCCCCACTTTATATAACCAATGTATATAGCATTATTTAAAATTGCCTTGATACCATTAATGCTAAACGGGTTTCCCCTTTTAGTTTTACAGCCTATTTCATTTAGGTACAATGCAATTGCTTTATATCCTTTCCCTTTGGCTCTTAAATCAAAAATCTCCTTAACAATCTTACTTTCTTCTTTATTAATAACTAATTCCTTGCTAATAACGTCGTATCCGAATACTCGACCTCCGTTAAATTTTCCCTTTCTAAAATTTTTCTCCATTCCCGAACGAGTTCTTTCTAATATCTTTTTTCTCTCCAAAGTTGCAAAATATCCTTGGAAAACAAACTGGAAAGTATCGTTATCATTTAATGAATTGGCACTCGTTGTAGTAATTTCAATACTTTTATCTTTTCTAGTCATTTCGTCAATTAGATTTAGTAAATCAGTAATATTTCTTGAAACCCTATCTACCTGCCAAGCAAGGACTGTATCAAATTTATTATTGTATAAATCCCTCAACATAAGTTGTAATTGACTTCTCTCCAAGTTTTTTGCTGATTCTCCTCTTTCTTGATAAATATGAACTAAATCATATCCTTTTTGTTCAGCATATTTTCTAATAGCATCTTCTTGAAATTCCAAGGAAAGTCCTTTCAATTGTTCTTCTAATGATACTCTTACATAACCACAAACTTTTTTTGACATAATAATTTCACTCCTTAATATTGTTAAAATATATATATTTCTTGGATATCTTGTAGTATCAGATTTATATATAAAGAGGGGCAAGCCCCTCTCGATTAGCTATTATTTTCTTTCTTATCCGAGTAATCTTTAAGCATTTTAGCTAAAACTTCTATCATTTCCTTTTTCTTTACTTCTATTTCAGTCGGTGTTATTACTGTCTTTTGTGGCGTTTTTGTTTGCATTTGCTTTCTCTCCTTTATGTTTAAACCAGTTGTACTCCCTTACTGGTATATCTATAGAATCTATTAATCTATATTTAGGGTATTTTAATTTTAACTCGGTTTCGTCTTCATACCTTCTATCAATAACTTCAATTAGGCTAATACTTTCGCTTTCTAGATAATACTTATAGACTGCACTTAATTTTCTTGGATTACCCATTTTATCTCTCTTACTATCTAAGTTAATAACTAAAATCATTATTTATATCACTCTTTCCTTATTTATTTATAACAATGAAAACAGCAAAATGATTTATACGATATTTATCTTTTGGGGGACTAAGCCCCCACTTTCTATATTTTTGTATTAGTAATCACTTCAAGTATTTCTTTGTATGCCTCCGAAAAACTAGTTGAATTTCTTTCTAAATAATTTATAGCAGCATTCTCAACAGATACTTCCAATACATACCTTTCAGTTAATGGTATTTCTACTACATTTTCTTTTTCCTCAGACCATTGACTGCTTGGGAAGACTTCTAGTAAAGTTTCTCCAAAGTAATTTCCAGCTTTTTGTATAAGTTTTTTAGAATTTTCTTCGCTTATAGATTCACTAAGCTTATTTTCAAATTTCATTAATTTATATATCGCAAAAATCTCTTCTAGTGTTTTTCCTTCAAATATTGGTTTTCTAATTGATTCAACAACTTCTTCCAATACCTCAGATATGTTATTATATTGTTCATTCATTTCTAACCACTCCTATGTTTATTATTTTTAAGGTTATTCCATTTCAGTTTCTCTTACTTCTGCTAGTGTGGCTCACCTTCTCTTTAGAAAGGGTCTTGGCTATATACCCACTGGGGGCTTACCATTCGCTTAATCTCGGTTAAGAGTTTTGTCGCAAATTGCACACAAACTTTCAATATTCTGTTTTAAAAGGTACAAAAAAAGGGCTCCGACTAAACGGAACCCTTGGCAAATAAAAAATACCAAGCTTTCCTTTTGTCTTAATGCATAAATCAAATCAATTGCCAATCCTGTAAATGGGCATACCTCTGCCTATCTACGGATTCTTAGTTCTAAATTGATTTGATTGTAATATCGTAAAAATACTTATTACGATTGCATATCATAATGTCAATCGACATTAAGACAATAGGAAAACTTAGTATTATAAAAATATTATTACTTTGTATTTATTCTATATTCCACTCTCCCAACAAGTTTAATTTCGCCATATAATATTTTTATAGCGTACAAAAAATTTACCACATAGTTTTAGTATTGTCAATACCTTTTTTATTGAAAATTATAATAACCACTTATCCCTCTTACATACGTGTGTCCATAACTAATCAGATAATTAATATTATACGTCTAGAGATTTTTTAAAAAACTATTTTAGTGTTAGAATTCAGTGCTTAATGAGGAAACTCAACATATAAAACAGAGGTATAACTTGTCATATAATATAGTCAATTAAAAAGGAGTGGCAAAATGAATTATTATAAAGATTTCAAACTATATCTAGAAGAGCTAGATAAAAGTGAAAATACCATTAAGAGTTATTTGGAGACAATTAAAAAATTCTCCACTTGGGTTAATAATGAGAAGGATATTAGTAATTTATTTATTGTAGCAATAAGGGAGATAAAGGATTATCGTAATTACTTATTAGAAAGGTATTCACCTGCTACTGTTAATCAACGGCTTTCAGCTATAAAAACATTTTATGGATTTCTTTTTGAAAGTGGCTTGATAAAATTAAATCCTGCAAAAAATGTTAGATTGCAAAGAGTTGAGGACAATATAAAAAGTCAATATCTTACTAGAGCTGAAGAACTGAAAGTTATAAGACAAGCATCTAATAGTAATAAAAGGAATTATTGCATTGTAATGCTAATGCTAAAAACAGGATTAAGACCAACTGAGGTCTGCAATCTTATGCTAAATGATATTTTTTTAGATGAAAAAGAACCTACTTTACTGGTTAAAAATTCAAAACAAAATAAAAGTCGATATATCCCTATTCCCAAAGACGCATATAAAGCCCTAAATGAATGGTTAGAAGAGAGAAACAAATCAGAAAAAGTTTATCATATTAGGAGCAATTTTGTTTTTACATCTCAAAGACAAGGATACTTGGAAACAAGAGCAGTTCAACGAATTGTTGAAAATATAGGAAAAAATATTGGTATAAAGTTATATTGTGTTCGTTTAAGAGCAACCTATGCGAATTCATTAATACAACAAGCCAATATCCCCCTTTCAGCTCTTGCAAATTTAATGGGACATAGTAGTGTTCAGACAAGTGCAAGGTATCTAACAGCCAGTGATAAGGATAAAAGAAAGTATATAGACACTATATCCGAGATTTAAATGTAGTAAAAAAGGTAAGGGATTTTCCTTACCTTTTAGATTTTAATAGAAAAGATTGCCTTTATCAAAATTATTCCTTGTAAGGAATTAACGCAGTAGAAAGTTGTTTAAAATACACTTCTTCATACCGTTCTCTTTTTGAATACATAGAAAAGATTTTTTGTGCGTTTAGTCTTAATAGAAAAATCGGACCTAACGCCTCAAATAGTTCAAATCTAGTTTCACCAAATAATTCGTCGGTTCCATCTGTTGGCATTAAAAAGATATTATAAAAAGAATAATGCTTAATATCAAGGTATTTGTAAAATACCTTTTCGTACAAGTATTGTTTTGAAATATCACTTATACCTGGTGCATTATTAATCAAGGTTCCATTTTCATTAAAAGTAGTAGTATAATATTTTGCATCAAACACAAAGAACAACTGATAAACATCAATTTTCCTCAAAATATCTGGTATTAGCGTTTCCCTTTTAGTTTCTTTAAGAGTATTATAATCCTTCCACACTGGACTGGGAATAAACTTTTGTAGCTTATTATATTCATTATTAAACACAAATGAACAAACCTTTTCCCATATAATTTCAAAAGACCTAGTCCCAAATAAATAAGGCTTACTCTCACCCTTAAAGGAATTTTGCTTTGAAACAAAATAATAAAGTGCATCCAATAACATTAATTTTCTATCCAAGAACTGATTTGACTTCTCCGAGTCAATCTTATATAAAATGTAATCTTCTTCACCTAGTTCATTAAAGTCTATATTATAATCTACTTCTGGAAAACCTAAAATATCTAGTATATCTAATTCTTTCAAAAAACTACTACATTGGTTTAAAACAAACATATGAACTTTCCTAATAAAATCCTCTTCGTCACTAATTGTTTTTTGAGTGTAAAAATCCAAGTACATTATGTTTTGACCACTTATATATGATTGATTCTGTTCTATCGAACGATTCCAATCAATCTCACCGTCTCCATTAAGTTCCTGTTCAACTTTATCATTATTATATAAACCATTTTCATCATAATCTTGTAATAAAAAGTGAACTATTTTAAACAGATTATAAAACTCTTCGTTTTCAAAGTCCCCAAAAGTTTCAACTTCTTCTATATTTAAGTTTTCTCTTTCATTATATTCTTTAAATAACTTTACGATAGTAGGATAGTATAAATCAAAATGATGTTCTTGTATAAATTTAGGCATAACAAAAATAAATTTACCTTGAAATTGTATGAAACCCACATAAGCAAATTTGTAAGAACTACTTTCTTTTTCAATAATCTTCCTTTTTATTAAATCATTAGTGAAACTATTAAGCAGTTCCTTTTCACAATTAAAGATTTGTTGTATATCTGATAACTTGTATCTGAATAATTCTTTTACAAAGATAGGTTTCATTTGTGACACCTACTCTATTTCCTCATATTCAAAATTAAAAATGTTTTTGTCATTATCATAGGTTTCAATAATTTTGTTATAGGAGTTTTCAACAAATAGTTTAGTCTTATTATGTTTAAATATATTTTCTGCCAAGTAAAAAACAAGCTTATTCTTAAATGTCTCTTGGAATACATTTGAATCCAATAATGCCCTTTCTTTAATGAAAAATGTTCCAATTAGCTTATCTTCTTTGACATTTAACTCGAGTAATCTATTGTTCAATTCTCTTCTAAAGTTGTTCCAATTTACTATTCCTATTCCATTAATTTTAACTTTATAATTTGAAATAATTTCTTCATTATTATTAATACTTATATATTCAAAATCGTCAAATCTCCTTGTAAATGCTGTATCTATTGGCTGAACACCTTGGTCAGCTGTATTCATAGTTGTCCAAATGTAAAAGTTAGATGGTAATATCAGTTCATCTATTTCCAAATCATTTTCTACAAAATAATCGTACATTTCTTCGGGTATTGCAATCGGGTACTTGCTCTCCCCGTTATCTTCCCTATCCAACAATTGGAATATGTCCCCAAAAACTGCTTGTGCATCAGCACGGTTTAGTTCCTCAATTATAACTAAAAAGTCTTCAGATGGTTTCTTTAAAGCTCTAATTAACTGTTTTGTAAAAACACCTGGTACAAATTCATAAGTTATAAAGTCTGTGTTTTCTTTCTTTGGTCTAGGTTTATATGTACCTACAAATTGACCATTAGACATACTTTTATGAAATGTTATACGTTTAACGTTGTTGGGTTTAAAATACTTGTTTATGTCTTCATCCAACAGAAAGCTTTTACCTGTTCCAGGCGCACCAAAAACTAATCGATTAAATTTAGTACTTTTAGAAATACTAGTTTCGTTTAGCTCATTTAATCCAGATTCTAATGAGTTTAAATCTTGTTGAGGAAGAAGACTCTCATTAGAGTAAAGGAAGTTCAAGTAGTTCGTGTCGTTAGAATTTCTAGTTTCAAACTGATGTAATTTTTCCTTTATCTCACCAATATATTCTCTTTTCAATGAAATAAAATTAGCCTGAACATTAAAATAAGGTAGGTTCCTTAAAACCTGATTATAGCGATTACCGTTGAATTTTGATTTTACTTTATTATATTCAGCAATAAATTCAGAGTCACTAGCATTTATTCTATTTCTTGTTTCTAATATGTAAAAAACTGTTGGCAAATATTCTTTATACTGTTTTGTAGTGCCTACAAATGTTCTAAATTCTTCCAAAGAGATATTGTACTCTCCTGTAATTTGACCTATTTCTACTATAACTTTTAATAGTAAAAACAATGGATATAATTTATAATCGCTTCGAATATCATTATATTTCTTATCAAGACGAGAACTTATAAAAATCTTCTCAATCTGCATTTCTACAATATCAGAGTATAATTCAACGTTCTCAAAATCACCTTCACAGCGTTCAACAATTGAGTGATATACATTAGTTGGTTCAGCGTCTTCATAATCTCTGCTAACTTTTTTTAATAATCCATAATAATATGCATTATACAACATTCTATGAGTTGTAATAAAAGATTCAAACCCTTTTTCTTTCGCAATCTCATTAGCTCTTTTCTCAAAGAAATCCAATAAGTTTAAGCCACGATTATTCCCCTTGTACTCTTCAAGAATAGACACGGCATAACACTGTTTCCAAAAAGATAGCTCTTGTCTAACAATATACCAGCAAGCGTCTTTTTCTAAATGGTCAAGCTCACTAATTTTATCCATTAAATTCATTGGCATTTATCAGTACCTCCTTAAAAAAGCCCTATCTAAAAATTATCCTAGCACTAATTCACATAACCTTCAAACTGTTAGTAATAAAAATGGATATTTATTAAAACATTCATAGCTTTTCTTAACCAAAAAAATAAGACTGTTGATTTATATATCAACAGTCTGCAATTCAGTATATTTTTTATCCTTTGATAACATTTCATAATCATACTTAATCAAATTCCCCAATACCTCTGCTAATAAAGGTGGTACAGCATTACCAATTTGTGTCCCAATGGATGTTTTATTACCATAGAAAATAAAATCATCGTCAAAAGACTGGATTCTAGCAGCTTCACGTGGCGTTAGTGCCCTGTGTCTTTCTGGATGAATTACTCTTCCCGCAGATGGGGTATCAAATCTTGTAGTAATAGTCATTGCAACTTTGTTCCATTCCAATCTTCCGTAAGAACCACTATGAACAGATTTTATTTTTTCAACATCCTTTAAATCTTTATAGTTTTGACCTGGCTTGATTTGCTTTATTCTTGATAAGGCAATATCATTATGTTTAGAAGCAATGTGATTATATAAAGTTTCTGAATTAGACCGTCTTGCTAATTGATAATATGAAACAGGCTCCAAAAGGTAATCTTGTTCAATACTTCCTTCAGAATGCTCTAGGTAATTTAAATCAGAAATAGCATCATATAAAGTGTTTTTTTCGAAACGTTTTTTGTCAATCAATTGCATATTCCTCTTCACAACTTTCAAACCCATATCCATATCAACCTCAGCAAACTTCGAACCAATAATTATAAATCTTTTACGAGCCTGTGGAACACCAAACTCGTCTGCAGAAACAACTTTTGTAGTAAGATAGTATCTTCCATTTTTGAAATTAGACTCGTCTTCAAAAGTATTTATTATTTCCTCAAGTATAAGACCATTTTTTAAGCTTTTCATTCCAGGTACATTTTCAATAACAAAGTATTTAGGCTCAAAACGCTGAATGATTTTAAAATAAAACTTAAAGAGATAATTTCTTGGGTCTTCAAGAAATGCGTTCTTTTTACGAATTCTTCCACCAGCCATACTAAATCCTTGACAAGGGGGACCACCAATAACAACATCTATATTTTGCAAACCCTGTAGTATTTCTTCTTTATTACTAAAGTTCTCTGCAAGGTTTTGATTTACTAATTCATCGAAATTCTCAGCAAGATTTTGGATATCCTCATTTATCATCAGTGTATCTTTAAAGTTTTTTTGATAGGTATATGCAATTTGTTTATCAATTTCATTAGCAAGAATGATATTGTACCCTGCCCTTTTAAACCCTGCAGAAAAACCTCCAGCCCCAGCAAAAAGGTCAATAACGTTCAATTTATTCGCCTCCTAGTTCATTCAAATAAGTTTCTAGTTCGTCACTCATTCTATACTTCAATTGATAAAATTTTAAATACTCTAATTCAGATTTAGTCAATCCATAGTGTTTCCCTACTTGCATATCTATTTGGTCTATAATATGTTTGCATTTTTTATGCCTATATTCATATTCGGTTTGAACACTTCCAATATATACTTTTGAATGTTCTAACTCATTTTCTAACTGTTCAGCAAGGCTTTCCAGTTTAATCTTGATATCTCCATCTAGCTTTTCTATATCAAACTTGAAGTTTCTTAATTCTTTACCTGTTAAGTGCCAACAATCTGATATACATTCCCAGTACATAAAGAATAAAGTAGAGTTGAGTAATGCCATAACTACTTTACTATCTGTTTCATTTTGGAAACCAAATTCCTTGAATTCATTAGATTTCTTATCTGTTAAAAAGGCTTTTGTCCAAAAAGTCATTCTCATACTCAAATAAATCTTATACGAACCTTTCTGACCCAATAATTGTTCTAATGTTTGTTTATTTTCATTTATTTTATTGATAATACTTACTTGTTGCTTATCACCAATTTTATAATATGAACTCTCTCCCTTCTTTATAAAAGGATTAGGTAGGTAATATAGTGTTCTAAATAATTTTTCACGCTCATCCTTATACCAATGATAATAATTAGATGTATATATTTTAGCTTGATTAGAATTACTACTCTTTTTCTGGGTTAATACAATAGTTAGCTTTTGATGAACACCATTAAATAACGTACCTGGTCTGTCTCCGAAATTAGAATAAAAAACAAATTGACTATTATCTTCAAAAAGCTCTCGTAAAATAGACATTCTTGGGGTTGATATAATTGAAATAGGAACAATCATACCTAAAATACCATCTTCTTTTAATAACTGATAAGACCGTTCTAAAGTAAATGCATACAAATTTCCGCATTTAATAGTTTTATAACCAAATAGCTCATATTGGAATTTCTTTACCTTTGAATATTCGATATAGGGTGGGTTTCCAATAATACAATCAAATCCCCCATTTTCAAGGATTTCATCATATTCCTTATACCAATGAAAAGGTTTTACCTTTTGTTTCCACTCTTCAAAGTTAATTGTATCACTTACTAGTGTAGAGTAATTTAAAAAGGTTAATCTATCCATTTCATTTAAATCAATCTCTTTTTCTGTTATTTTAACTTCACCCACCAAGGAATTACCACTTTTGAAATTCAACTTAATTTCTGGAAAAGATATTATATTACTCTTATCTTTAAAACAATTGAGTAGTCGAAGGTATAGTCTTGTCTTTAATATTTCTATACTTTCCTCCATTATATCAACACCATATAAGTTATTCTCTATACAATATTTAGCAAAGTTAAATTCCTTGTTTTCTGTTTCCTTATAAATTGATAGCGAATTACTCTTATTAATATCACAAAGACGATTATCTATAGAATTATAAAGTTCCAACATAATATCTAAAGCAGAAATAATAAAGGCTCCCGTTCCACAAGTAGGGTCCAAAATTGAAATACCCTTTAATGTTTCATAAATATCCTCCAAAAGTTCAATACTACTTTCTTCTTGAACAGAAGATATTATAAGCGACAACAAATCTATGTTGTGCCTCACAAAATCTTCAAAGTCTTTTACATTGCCCTTACGTACTTCGTCTTCAATCTGAACTAAAATGGACTGATAATGCCTTTTTTCATAACTATACTTATGATTTTTTTCAATTACAATAAAAGTTTCTGGGTTATTTATTAGCTTTGTTATCATTGAGCCAACAAGTTTATCCTTGTTTTCTAGCTTATTAATTACTGCCAATATTACCGTATTTTTAGTTATATAATTTGTTGTATCAACTTCAGTATAATATGCCCCCATATCTTTCTGATTAATGTATTTTTCAAATACATTTCCTAGCACTGAGGGAGTAATTGTTAGTGCTTTATTATCTTCTTCAAACTTCCATACATATCTACTAAATTTTTTTAAAATAGACTGGTATAATTCATTCTCTAAATTAAAGTTATTTAGTTCAGTGGGTACTTTAAGGATTGAAATATTTAAATAAGGAATATTTTGGATATCAAGGTCAGACGACTTCCTTTTACTATATTCTGTATTTATTAATTCCAGCAATCGGACAAGGTAATGGTGAAATGATTTATTTTCCTTAATACAGTTATTTAAGTTTTCTTGTAATGTATTTTTAGGAAGTACCTTATTTCCTTGTAAGAAAAACAAAATCATCAATCTATCTAGTAAGACTGATGTTAAATAGGAATTATTCGAAGAATAATTTTTTATTTCCGTTTCAATATCTTTATGCAGCCTTTTATACATTGAATAGAAACTCTGAGTGTTTTTGCGATGGTACATATATATATTCCTTTCATTTTCCTTATTGCTTTTCTAAACAAAATTAGGGAATGTTCGACATTCAAACATATAATCTAAATTATATCATCAGAATATCACTTTGTATAAAAATAAAATTATTTTACCATCTACATTATTATATTTTTTCAGAAACATAATACTCGCCTCTTTTTATAACAAGTAAAGTTACTAGTAATAAATTAATAAAAAACATATTATTAAAATAGTAACTTACTAAATTATCTAAAGGGAGGAAATTATATGGTAATTAGAATACCTGTTAATCAACAAATGATAAATGATTGTTTTAACTTCGCAACAACTATTATCAATGGGAATAATCAATACAATAGAATTCCCACAACAGCCAGTACTAGAATTGAAAGAACATTTGTAGGTAAGTTGGCAGAACTTGCCTTTCTAAATTATTTAAATAATAATGGGAAAAACTACCCTATGGGTACAATGTTCCAAATTTTTCAAGGACAACAAAATACTGATGGATATGATTTTATTACTAGAATTGGTCAAGAGTCTGTTGATGTAAAATCGGCTTCTAAACCTAATCACTCCAGAATAATGATTCCTATTGACCAATTTCAGAATATACCTAAGGACTATTATGTTGGTGTGCGAATAAATGCAGAAGTAGATAATAACAATAATATATTAATTAACACTATTAATAGTGCTGATATTTTTGGTTATTGTACTTATCAGGAACTAGCTGATAATCCAACAGAAGATTTTGGTTACCCTTGTAAAGCAATGTACTTAAATCAACTAACTGATATCCAGCAATTATTAAATAAATTCTAAATAAATTACTTCATACTAAAAACACTTTACAGTACTGTAAAGTGTTTTACCATTTTGGATTCAGAAGTAGTTGTATAAATATCAATAAACACTAAAATCACACAAATGATTGTAATCAATAAGGTAATTCTTCAAACGGGTCTTGCCCCTTCTCTTCAATTGCTTTTTTCCTTTTAAAATCTTCAAACTCATTTTCTCTTTGGTATTCTCCGTCATTTTCCCAAAACTCAATTTGGTCATAATCTTCGTCTAACTTTTTATAATACTCTTCTTTTATTTTTTCCAAATCAATTAATTTCTTCATTTAATTCAGCTCCTAGCTTGGCTCTTTAGTTATTTTAAATTACAATTTAATTATAATAGAAATTTTATAGGTTCCAAATCATTAGTAGGCATATAATTACAAATATATTAATTTATTTCTTTGGGAACTCTCAACAATTGAAAGGTAGGTTTTTATAATGCCAGAAACAATGTATGAAGGATTAATGCTAATTTACGCAATCATTTTAATAACTATAGGTACCATAAGCATTATTACTCAAAAACTAATTATTAGAAATGTAGTTAAAAACCCACATAAATATAGTTCGAATAGTATTACAATGGATATCAAAGATATTATAAAGAAAAAGCATATGGATAAACTGACTCATACTCACGCACATTTATTTGAAGATGATAAACTAACAAACAGAAGATTATTAAAACGTTATTGACCTCACTTTTATTTAAATGAGACCGACTATTCAATATAGATGTTTGTCGGTCTTTTACTTTGACCTACCAAGTTATTTTTAGGCGGTCTTACTATATTTTTATTAGCTTTTAACTAGTAAATTTATATTAATAAATTGATAACTATAAGTTATTGGATAGAAACGTTAATAATTGTTTAATAAAACGTTATTAATAATGGTTAATATGTCTTTAAGTAGCTTTTACTATTTAATTAGTTCTATTTGACTGCTATTTATTATATACGATATATCTTTCAGATACATTGAACCCTTTGAATATAATAAATGTAATAAATGTAATTAATATATATTTTATAATACATGTATTTTTAATGATACTTATATCATTTATAACTAGATTTTATTGTTATAATGTGGTATATTTCTATTATCTTCACACAATTTCGAACACTCCCCGTTAAAACCCCAAAAGGAGCCACTAAAATGAATAATATTGATTATATGTCCTCTGCATATAAATTGCTGTATGAAATTGAAACTACCTTGAAACAAAATATAGAATTAACCTTAGAAAAGCATTACGGAGTAAATTGGCAACATATTTTAAGGGTAAATCGAGACTTTAAAACAGCATTTTTCCACGAATTAATTAGCTACTATGGAAAATATCCTCCACTCACAAGCATTTTTACCACTTCCGAAAGAAATCAACTCTACCAAATAGTAAATACCCGAAATAAAATTGCTCATATGAAGATAATTTCCAATGAAGAATATGAAATGCTGGTAAAATGTAAGAAATTAGTAAAAGTAAAATTAACTGCTGATAAAGAAATATTACAATTAAGTAAATAGGTAGTTAAATTATAGTAAATTAACTAAGATTATAGATATGGATAGAACAACTTAAATCAAAAAGCTAAGGGGATTGTTTTAAATATGAAACAGTTTATAAATCTTGAAACAAACTTAATATCAAAATGGTATGGTAATGAAATTGATATATTTTTAGAGGAATCTGATACTAGAGATAGAATAGAGCTATTATCTTTATTAAGTGAAAAAGTGGAGGAACTAATAATGAACGACCTTCAACTAATTACTGAAGGATATATCTCCGAAGTTATTCATAACAGTATAAATAAAATAGATTATAATGAGCTTTTGGATTATTACATTAGCTGATTATAAAAATTATAAATGTATATATATTAATTTTAGAAGTTTAGGGGGATATAGATAATATATGTTGTGTAATAAATGTGGTGGAGTATTATCTGTAATTAGAATTGAGAAGGTTCCAAAAGATAAAAAATATATTGATTATGAGCGCCTTTGTGATGTTGAGTGTTTAAAATGTAATAAAGTATTCTATTCTCAACCCTATGACAACGGTAAGAGAATAAATATGGTTAGGAAAATTACTCGAAAAGATACATAAAGATTTTACTCAACAGAACATTTCAACTGAAATTAATTTAGAAAAACTATAGCTGACCAACTAGGTGCAGATTAATTAGAATTTTTACAGGTTCATTTTCTAAATTTGTTAAAGGATAGTTGTTTGATTTTAGGGCAGAATTCCCCTTTGTTGGTATTTTTTAGCTATTTAAAATTTATTCACTTCCATTTCTAGGTACTAGTATTTCTAGTAAAATATTTATTGTATATTTAATTCTTTTAATCCAAATGTTAATAGGTGAATTAGGCAAGTGGCTTTGAAACGGTAGAAATCCCCCCTTGTAAAAAAACTATAAAAAAACAGTAATTCTACAAGAGGGGATTTCTACCGTAATATCAAATGTCAGTGGGAGCCACCGAGGTATTCGTATTTGTTTCCGATAGGTGTTTTACACACATATTGGTATATTGTTCCCAGGTCCAGCTTTACAACACATAGTAAATACAATATTAGAATTAAATATGTATTCCTAACTACCAATACAAACCCTTGCCAAAGGCAACTGGGACGGTTTAACCTCCATAAAGGAGCTTCTGGGAAGTCGCCAACTTAATGACCCATATCGTGTGTCTTAACTGTTGCCCACGATATGGGTAAATGCTCCTTTCACGAGCGAAACACCGTATTGGCTAGATACGGGGACAGGCTAACTATCAAACCTCTCAACAGATAAAATAAATAGTTTTTGGTATAAGATATGAAATTAAAAAGCCCAATCAAATAATACTTTGAAAGGGCAAATTGAAATTAATAGATATCTTTATACGTTATACACACTATGTCCCCCAAATTAATAAATAATTTGGAAATAAATAATATAGAAGTATAATTATAATATCTAACTTAAAAGTCCTTTCGCATACTACCTAAATAGTCGCCAAAACTTATTAGGTAGTTTTTTATTTGTTATTAAGAGTATATAATGCTTTTTTAATAAATCAAATTTGACTTACAATAGTTTCCAATTAGAATTTTATTATGGATTTGGTCTTTTTCTATTTTCTTGTTATAGTTACGTACTTTTAAATTAAAAGGAGTGCGTGAAAATGAAATTAAGAGAAACTCCAAGGAAGAAGATACCAAATAACAGCTGTAAAGGAAAAAATTTAAAAGTAAAACGAGGGGATATATTTTTAATCAATTGTAATAATATTGATTGCTTTGGTCGAAAGGAAACATTAGGCATTATCATACAAAATAATAAAGGCAATCATTTTTCTCCTTGCACAATAGTAGCATTTTCCACATTTAAAAAAGAGTTACATAAATCTGATATGTCTTTTGATATTGAAAATATTACTAAAGTAGATAAATCAAGACTTCTTAAAAAAGTAGGGGGATTTTCCTCATTAAAAATGCATTTCATAGATAAAGCCTTAATAATGAATTTAACGACAATTAAAGAAGAATCAATTGCAATTTAATATATTATAAAAAAATGAGCTGGAGTAACTCCTAAGCTCATTTTTTTATTTATATAATCCCTGTAATTAGATGTTAAAATCATTGTTGCTTAAATTGAGGGTTTTATAGCAGTAACTTATTCCCATTGCTATACTATCACTCATATGATTATCAAAGTTTGTAGGCTTGTCTAACAATTTATATAAATGCTGATATACAATTTCTTTATTTACTTGAGTTAGTCCAAAGGTTTTCTTATAGGCACTGCGCCAAGTATTTACGTGAATTATTTGGCAGTCAATATTTTGATAATAAAAATAATACTGAAGAAAAAATAGTAAGGAGGATAACTTTTTGTATGTAATTAAACTGGTTCCTTTATGTTTTTGGATATCTTCAATCAGTGAGTTTTCAATCTGATATTCCTCTATTAATTCATTCAGATAGCACTCCAAACTAATAATTCTTTCGAAATAGTCTAGTTTAGTATTCAATTTTAATGTACCAAATTTAATTAGTTCAAAATTATTATTGTTTATCTCATAAATGGAGTAGCCACAGTAAGTAACTGATTGGTCAATGGATAATAAGTGTGTCATATCTTTTTTCCTTCATATATGAATCCATAGCTAATATTTCTACATAATTATAAACTAGTAAAATATTGACTAATGGCTTTTTAATAGTTTTCTTCATTATTAATTACCCCAAAATGTTTAAAGTTAGTAGAGTACGAGCCTAACTTTCCTTGAACATAATTAATTGCGTCTTGGAAATGGTGTTCATTATTTCGGTTGGGTCTTTTAGCAATTGTAATTTTAGCGCCATCTTGTAAGGATAATATACGAATACTAACACCATTCGGGAAACTTATACAATGACTATTTAATCGTCTTTCAATATTAACACTTGGTTTATTTGGTATTAGTAGTTTAATAACTCTCCAGTAATCCAATTTAGTTTTGTAGATTTTTTTGGTAATCAATATAAAATAAACCTCCCAAAAAGACTTGATATGAAGTTATATAATGAAAAAGTATTTTTGTCAAAAATGACATTTATATTGTCCTTTAACTTATAAATACTCCCTTAATGACTGCGGTATCGACTGTTTAGGGCAAATTTGACTTTGCAAAAATTGATAATATAATGATGTAACACATTAAAATCGAATAAGAAATTATAAACTAAACCATTCAAAATAGGCAGTTTTCAAGAGGGTGATTAAATTACTCTTAATGGTTCTGGCTCCCCTTTTTATCAAAGGGTGGGAAGCGTTAGAGGCTAATACTATACTCAGATGCCTTTCAATAAAACTTATTGGGAGGAATTGCCCGTCCTAGTCGCTGAAAAGCGAGGTAGAGGTAGGTTACTGCGTGATTGTAGGAGCTGTAATGCTAGACCTGAGAGCTTAATTAATTGTGTATTAATTTAACCTATTTGATATGACCGACCGAGTGATACCAGACTCAGTTTTGTTAAATATCTATCTATCCTTTTTTAAGGGGTAGATTTTATTCTCTCACTCGTTCTACCTTCTCAATTTTGGTTTTAAGCGATTTTGAAAGATTTTAGAGAGATTAAATTTCAGATTATAAATTTGCCAACTAACTTCTCCAATATAGATAATAATTATGAAGAATACTTAAATAATTCCAGTTCCTATATATCATTTAAATCAGTTAGATAAACTGCATTTTCTGGATTTTCAATTTCAATAATAGAGTCTCTAGTAATTATATATTTACTACTGCTTAAGCCTTTTCTAATATTCTTAAAATATTCTAGTGCCTCTCTTCTGGTAAAGAATAGTTCAGTAGTATTATTTCCTACTACTCCCCAAACTTCCACACACCAACTTTTTTCCATTTCCCTACTCCTCTCATACGTTCTAGCAATTTTTATAAGTTCTAGGTTAAATCCCAACTGGAAATATTATCCCTTAGATTGCTATTATTCCATTGAATATAAAATATAATATAATAATAACTTTTTTTGCTCTATTTAAACCTCTTTTTATTTTATATTATATCACCTTTACTTGTTCGCCATTCCTTGCTAGAATCAACAGACTAAGAGAGGAGTGGCTTATTTTGGAAGATAAAAAATATGCTTTTTATAGTTATGGAAGAACTAAGGAATTTAGTGACTACTACTTTTTGCAAAACTTTTGGTATTCGTTAGAAGAGTTAGCTCTTGCACCAAATGATTGTTTATTTTTTAATGACGTGGGAAATTCACTTAAACAAAAAGAACTTATGTTTTCAATGCTTGCTAACATTAAATGTATCGTCATTCCTTCCTATGACCATTTAAACCCTTCCAGAACGCTTTTTAAGGAACTATACGAAGATAGAATACATCGAGAAGGGATTTATATCATCTGTTTAGATGAGGAGGGATATTGGCGTGAATGCATATAAGATATATAAAGGTAAAATTGACTATACTTTAGATAAAATAATCATAAATGGAATAACATTTTTAGCCCTTATAGCATTTTTGTTATTTGACCCAAATGATAAGATACCATTAATTGTCTGCTTAACTCCTGTTTTCGTTGATATCATTATTCATATTGACCTTTTTATCAAAGAAAGATTTTCTACTATTGAAATCCACCCAGCAAATAATGAACTAATCTATAATAACATTTCATTTTTTGGCTTAATAAGAATTTGTAAAAGATTTAAATGTAACGAGTGGGATATGAATGAAATACTAAAGTATTATAAAAAAGATAAAGAATTCAGCATTGACTCTGTAAATAAATTAATTGGCTCAAAAGTAACTTTCAATAATAAATAATTACAATTATGGAGGATTATAATGACTAATAGGGAAGCCATTGGTTATATGTTATTAGCTTGTAGAAGTTTAGATTACAATAGGGAACAAGTAAAAGATTTATATGGGAAGATGTATAATATGTTTGATATAAAATGTGAAGAAGAAGCAGAGGAACAAGGTTTTCAATGGTATAATAATTTAGAAGAAAAAAATGAATGATAACCTTAATAGTAACAATTTGTTGAAAGGCAGTTATAAAGGCAACCCCTAAGTAGGTTGCCTTTTTAGTTTTTATAACTTAATGTACTAAAAGCCTATACCAAATTAAACTTTTTTAATATCTCATTTGTTATTGTTACTCTTATATTTTGTTTGCCACTCACTTGTGGTACGGTTCCCCCCGATTAATCCTAAACCCTCGATAAACCTGCTCCAACAATATCAACCTCATGACCTGATGGGGAAAGGTCATTTTTGAAAATGACAGGGCATAGTCACTTCGCTTTCTTACTTCTTCACTTATCCCTAGGGAGCCACCAATGATAAAGGCCACTTTGCTCTTTCCGTACGTTGCTAATTCATCCATTTTCTTAGCTAGCTGCTCTGAAGTTATCATTTTCCCCTCGATTTCCAAGGTGATGACATAGGTATCCGCACTGACATGAGAAAGAATCCGTTCTCCCTCTTTTCGTTTAACCTCTTCCATTTCTGCTTCACTCATATTTTCAGGGGCCTTTTCATCTGCTACCTCTTTAATATCTACATTGGCATAGGCACCCAATCGCTTTAAGTACTCTTGAATTCCTTGCTTTAAGTATTTTTCTTTTAATTTTCCAACACTAATTACAGTTATCTTCATCTCAGATCTTCCTTTTTTGTTGTTAATATGTAGTTTACCAAAAGAGAGGCCATTCACCTAAAATTTTTCATGTGGAGATTATATTTCTACTTAACTTTCTACTAATAAATAGGCTTCCCCGTGAATACATTAAAATGATGACGAACTAAGGGGATGATGTTATTTGACGGATATGTTAGCGGAAGCATCATTTGAACACCAATATTGGTTAAAAATAATGAAAGATCATGCTCAGTTCATTAGGAATTCCCTACATTTAAGTGAAACGAAAAACGTAGAAACTACAGAAGAACTAATAAAGGTATTTGATCATTTATTGGCCAAATCGAAATCACTTTCCAATACAAATGTCATTGCTTTTACAAAGGAAGCCGAATCTGCAATAGAAGTACTGAAGAAAATAAAGCTATCTTTATTAAAGCACCAATTAAAAGAAGGAAAAACGATTCATCTTTCCCCTACAACAATGAACCATATGGTCAATGAACTTGAGGAATATGAAGTTGTGATAAATTACTTGAAAGAAGGCATGGCACCAGCGACTTTTCACGAACTACACCATCATCTAATATGGCTATCTGATGCAGCTAATCATGCCAATACCATCCATGTGAAATTAGATAAAACTGAGATTAGCCTAAAGAAAAAGAGTAATGAATTCAAGAAGCAATTCGAAGCTTATTATTTAAACGCAGTTGAATTTACCGGTTATCTTCGCTCGAATCTCTCCTCCTATCCTGCACTTAAAAGGTTTAATGAAGATGTAATGTATCAAATGAAATTATTTCAAACCTTTCTATTTGAATTAGATAAGATGGATTTAGCCTTGTTAGGCACTATTTCTCCATTAATGGTGGACCATATGTATCGCGAACATTGCTACTATTTAATAAAACTCTCCCATTCAACCAAAACACAGCCACCTGCATGTGACCCCACAATACCCGACACATTAAAGAAAGAACCTTGGCAATAGACATAGTAAGTGAAATACGAGAAGCTTGGGGATAGAAATACATCCTCAAGCTTCTTAATAATTATGTACCTATTTATATTTGTTTTAATAAATTTTCTAAGTTCTCTTCGTTGTACCATAAATCTGGTAACTGAATGGTTTGAATCAGGTCGACAAAGACTTCTACCACATCCCCGTCAAATTGGCGCCAAGAACATCTCCTTAACTCCTTGATTGCCTCCTGATGTGTCATCTTTGTTTCCTGATAACTTCTCATATCATATGTCATGGCATCAAATGAATCACATACTCGAAGAATTCTCCCTTGAAGAGAAATATCTTCCCCGGCCAATCCCCTCGGATAACCTGTCCCATCCCAGTTCTCATGATGATCCCTGACAAAACCAGCCGCTCTAGGTTTTTCCAATTCCTTACGAATAATGACATTACCAACATGGGAGTGACTCTCTACAATCAGTTTCTCTAAACTTGTTAGTTTACCTGGCTTTAGAAGAATATCCCTTGATAATCCCATTTTACCTATGTCATGTAAGAGGGCAGCAACTTTTAAATCTTCATCAAATATATTGAGTTTTTTAGCTAATATCGTAGTTAAATACATAACTCTGATGGAGTGATGCTTAAATTCTTTTAAAACTAAATTGTCCTGAGCTATATCCTCAAACAAGGACTCTGGTGTTCTTTCTTGCAACATCCAATTCCTCCTATATGAGCTGGTTTTTAAAAAATTTCAACAATTATACTTTACCATTAATTAAACTTCAGCACAAATCGAGGTTTTATGATGGTAGACTTTTAGAAACGGCCATAATAATTCCCTCAATACTCTTTCTTTTTTCCCTAATATGTGCTTCTTCCATCTGGAATAATTGTTTCTTTTCCTCCAACTTCTTTACTAGTCCTTCTAATAGTTCAGGAGAAGAGCAACCACTCGTTCGCTTTAATTGAAACATGACCTCTATTTCTTTTAGAGACAATCCCAATGACTGCATTTCTTTAATAGCCTCATAATCTTTGACATGTTCCTCACTATACACCCTCCGATTATTTTCCCATTGGGGGTGAATTAATTGTAAATCTTCATAATGACGAATCGTATCTTTTGTACTATTAACCATTCGTACAAATTCACCTATATACATGCTCTTCATCCTTTCATAAGATTGCCGAATACAAAATTTTATTGACGTGGGGTTAACCCCATCTAATATAGTGGCTTAATATAAGGGGGTGTTAAAATTGCTTTATAGTTTCTTAGTTATAATTTATTGTTTAAGTAGCCTAACAGGGACCTTTAATTATTACTTTAAAAATCAATCAACACTCAACAGGGCTCAAAAATTTTCCTTAATTCACTTCACTTCTTGGCATCTGATTTTCCTCTTCATTGGAGGAATTAATTTATTCAATCCTGTTCCCTTGGCTTGGACAATTGTTATTGTTGTTTTTATACTTCTCTCCAGAATCATCAATGGTAAAATCATATTTGGTCAGAATAACTGGAGTCATTATGGTGTTACAGGTTCTATAATGTTAATATTTATTGTTCTATCGTATTACCAATTTTAAAATTTAATAACATTTCTCTCAACAGCTTAATAGTATGATATCATATTATCAAAATAATTCGATAATATGATGGGTGGGCTTCTATGCTTGTTTATGATATTGATGAAGAATTGACATTGCGAACATTAGATGAACGGGATGCAGTTGCATTATTTAGCCTTATCGAAAATTCTAGAGAGCACCTAAGAGAATGGTTGCCATGGGTAGATGAAACAACGACATTATTTGATTCTCAGCAGTTTATTTCTAGCTCAGATGTATTATTTAAGAAAAAGATTGGACTAAACACTGGGATTATATACAACGGAGAATTGGTAGGAGTGGCTGGCTTTAATAAATTCGATTGGAATAATGGAATAGGCTACATCGGATATTGGTTATCAAAAGATTACCAAGGAAAAGGAATTATGACCCGTGTCGTTCAAGCACTGATAGACTATGCCTTTGAACAACTAAACCTAAACAGGGTTGATATTCGAGTTGCCTATGAAAATTATAAAAGTCGGGCAATACCTGAAAGACTCGGATGTCGAATAGAAGGACAAATTCGACAAGCCGAATGGCTATATAACCACTATGTCGATCATGTCATATACGGCATGCTTGCTAGTGATTGGATGGAATCAAGGAGTTAACTTTACTCCTTGATTTTTTTCATTTCCTGGGAAATATCGTCAAATAATGTCGATTGATTGGCATCCGATTTTATTGCTATTTCCCATTATACGTATATACACTGTCAATATAGTGCACATTCACAATCCTGTCATATCTAGTATATATTTCCATCTAATAGTGATATGGGTCATACGTGAACAAAGCTGAATCCATTAAAATAATTGGAAACATAACTTTATTTTAATGGAGGAGGATATGATTTGGACTATGTGAGACCAAATGAAGTAGTTGATTCAATTGCAGATGCCGGTGCTAAGAAAGCAAAATTACCCGCTAGTAAAATACTGGTTAAGGGAGCCCTTTCTGGAGCTTTTCTTGGATATGCCACAACATTAGCCTTTACTGCATCGACACAAACTGGTTATGATATTATCGGTGCTGCAATATTTCCTGCTGGGTTTGTGTTAATTCTATTGTTGAACTTAGAACTCGTGACAGGTTCTTTTGCCATGTTACCAATTGCAAAGCTACGTGGTAAAACAACCATCCCACTCGTATTACGTAACTTCTCATGGGCATTCTTAGGAAATCTAATCGGTAGTGTCTTTTATGCACTTCTTTTCTCGATTTATATCACGAAGTTTGGCCATGTTTCTGATTCATTATTAATACAAAAAATCATCTCCGTTGCAGAAAGTAAAACTTTAGATTATCAAGGATACGGTTCAGACGGAATGATTGTATTATTTGTGAAGGCATTGCTATGTAATTGGATGGTTACTTTAGGAGCTGTCATGGCATTTACTTCTAAAGCAACGATCGGGAAAATAGTGGCGATGTGGCTTCCAGTGTTCATCTTCTTTGCACAAGGATTTGAGCACGCCGTCGTAAACATGTTTGTTATTCCAGCCGCTATGATGGTCGGTGCAGATATTAGCTTTGGTGACTGGTGGCTATGGAATCAAATTCCGGTTACTATTGGAAACTTCCTAAGTGGATTCCTATTTACTGGACTCGCTCTTCACTATGTGACGAAAGAAAAAAGTGTGCTGGAGCATTTTGAAATAAAGAAAAAAGCTTCTTAAGCATAGATTACATATAAATCATGAGAAAACGCACAGCAAGCTGTGCGTTTAATCTACTTATTATCTCATCTGTACATTGTGTAAGTGAGCAAAAATTCCATTTCGTTTTAGTAATTCTTCATGATTACCATCTTCTTCAATTCCGTTCTTCGTCACAACCATAATTCGGTCTGCATTTTTAATAGTTGCTAGACGGTGCGCAATTACAATTGTAGTTCGATTCTTAGATAAATCAGTTAACGCCTGTTGAATAATCGTTTCTGTTTCTGTATCTAAAGCTGACGTTGCCTCGTCTAAAATTAAGATTGGTGGATTTTTGAGGAACATTCTAGCAATAGCTATTCGCTGTTTTTGACCACCAGATAATTTCAATCCTCTTTCCCCAACTTGAGTCTCATAGCCATTTGGTAATTCATTTATAAATTCTTCTAAATGTGCACGTCTTGCTGCTTCTCGAATCTCTCGTTCGGTTGCTTGATGATTCCCGTATGCAATATTTTCTCTAAGTGTCCCTGTAAATAGGAATACATCCTGTTGCACAATACCAATATGCTCACGTAGAGATTTTTTAGTCATGTCACGAATGTCCATACCGTCAATTGTTATTTGTCCACTATCCACATCATAAAATCGTGGAATTAAAGCAGAGATTGTAGTTTTTCCCGCACCAGAAGGACCAACTAGTGCTACCGTTTCCCCTGCATTTATATTAAAGCTCATCGCTTTGACAACAGGTCCCTGAGTTCTTTCATAACCAAATGTTACTTTATGGAAGGAAATAAAACCTTTTAGATTCTTAACAGGTTTTGCATTTTCTCGGTCCACCACATCTGGTTGAACATCTAATAAGTCTGTAAATCGTTTGAACCCAGCCATTCCTTTAGGGTAGAGTTCTAGCAGTGCGCTAATTTTTTGAATCGGACTAGTTAGGACATTAGTAAATAATACAAATGCCACAAGGCCACCCATTTCCATTCGGTCATTAAACACCATCCATGAACCAACAACTAAAACAACCAATACCATTAATCGCATCATCATATAGATGTTCGAATGAACAAACGCCATTACTTTATAGGCACTTATCTTCGCTTTTCGGAAATTATAATTATCCTTTGTGAAACGCTTCATTTCAAAATCTTCATTCGTAAATGACTGTACGACTCGAACACCCGAAACAGCATCCTCTACTCGTGCATTCACCTCTGCAATTTCTTCATACATCGATTTCCATGCTTTGTTCATCTTAATGTTGCTGTAGGTGATAAGCCAAATTAAAACTGGCACCATGATTAACAGAATAACCGACAGTTGGAAATTAATATTAAACATAAAGAAAAACGCCCCAACAAACGTCATAATAGCAATGAAAAAGTCTTCAGGTCCATGATGGGCAAGTTCCCCAATATCGAATAGATCATTTGTTATTCGACTCATAATATGTCCTGTTTTCGTATTGTCAAAAAAACGAAACGATTGTCTTTGTACATGTTGGAATAAATCTTGGCGCATGTCCGTTTCAATGTTTACCCCAAGCTTATGTCCCCAATATGTCACGATATATTGTAAAAAGGTACTTAGTAAATAAACAACTAGCAATAAAGCACTGACTGTAATAATTAAATTCCAATTATTACTTGGTAACAGATCATCAATGAACTTTTGAACTGCAAGTGGAAAAGCAAGCTCAAGAATCGCCACAAACACAGCACAAGTAAAATCAATAATAAACAATCGTTTGTGTGGCTTGTAATAAGAGAAAAAACGCTTTAGCATACGATGCACTTCCTTTATCTATATAAAAAAATAAAAAACGCCTACAAAGCGCTTTTCCTTTGCTACTATCCATCATTGCAAAGTCTAATGAAAATTATAAGTAATATTAGAAAACTTGGCAACTATTTGGTACAAGGGTAAATTTGAATTAATTTTTATAAACTGCTTGTCAAGTTTGTCCATCTAATTGCATATGTATAAATACACTAACTTTTGGGAGGAGATCATCATTAGATTAAACATGAATTGGACAAGGTGGATTTGTTATGCAGTAGGTTTTATTTTCATTGCATCAGGTGTAAAGAAATTGCTGGATCCAAATTTCATCAACTTGTTTTATAACTTAGGACTTCCTTATCCTAGTACCACTCTGTTTATCGTTGCTATAGTCGAACTTGCATGTGGTGCACTCATTGTTGCAGGATTGTATGTACGAAAGGCAACCATACCCCTTCTAGTTATTATGGTAGGTGCGATTCTTTTAACAAAATTACCTATCCTATTTACGCAAGATGTCCCATTTATTCATGTGATTGTACAGTTTGCTTTTGATGCTAGGTTAGACATTGTAGCCACTATTTTATTACTTCTACTTTATCAACATGTACCCGGAAAGAGAATTAGATAGAAAGTAATATGAACGAACTAATATTTTTTATTATTTTTTAAAAAGTTACCCACAAAGTTATCCACATATGCACAAATGTTTCCATTTATTTTGTGTCCGAACAAACAATCGCCACAAAATATTGATTTCTTAATTTTTTTATACACATATTGTGGATTAATTTATATTTTTGTGGATAACACAGCTACGCCCTGTTGAATTCTGGTGTAGCTTCTTTTTCTGTGTTTCACTACTAAAAACGAAGAGGATGTTCCATTATAGGAACATCCTCTCACAATCATCGTTGAACACCTAAAGTTAACGTTGTTTCTAATCTTTCACCATCTCGATAGTACGTAATTTGTACTTCGTCACCTACGTCTTTTTCCTGATAAAGAATCTTACGTAAATCAATCATATTCATGACTTCTTGATCATCCAGATGAGTAATGACATCTAGTCGGGCTAATCCTGCTTTATCTGCTGGAGACAGAGGCTCTACACTCCACACATATACCCCACCTTCTACGCTTCGTGGTAAACCTAATGTGCTTCTCCATTCAGCTTGAGGTACTTCATCTAAGGAATAGATTTCTACACCGATAAACGGCCTTGTTACTACGCCATCTTCTTCTAACTCTTTCATCAATGGTCTTGCCGTATCAATTGGGATAGAAAATCCAATCCCTTCCACAGCTTCTTGATTTATTTTCATGGAGTTGATTCCAATCAACTGACCATGCATATTGATTAATGCCCCACCACTGTTACCAGGATTAATCGCAGCATCTGTTTGAATTACTTCTGCCTGCCAGTCTGCTCGTCCATCATAATTAAAGTCTTGAGGAATTGTTCGCTGGGTCCCACTAATAATCCCTTGAGTGACAGAGCCAGAAAACATGTGACCTAGAGGATTTCCAATTGCAATAACTGGTTCACCCACTTTTAAGTTATCTGTAGAGCCCATTTCAATTGATTTTTCAACGGAATCAGCATTCATCCGTAAAACAGCTAAATCAGAAAATAAGTCTCCTCCCAGTAACTCTGCTTCAATATGCGTATCATCATACAAGACAACTTCTACTTCGTCGGCTCCTTCAATAACGTGATAATTGGTGACAACATAGGCATACCCATCTTCTATTTTATAAACTACACCAGACCCTGTTCCTGCTTCACTACCTTCTTGCTGTTGCCAAAAATCATACTCTCTTTGAATATTTGTTACACCAACAACGGTTGGGGATACTTCTGCAACAATATCCGTAATTTGAGTAGAGATATCGACTGTTAGAGGACTTGGGTTACCTTCTCCATAAAGAGAAGCCGTTCTCCCAGTATTATCTGAGCGATTATTTACTAAATCAGACTTCATAATGTCTGGTACTACTACTGTAACTAGTAAAATACCGATAATGACACCTAATAAAAGTGGGATAACCCAGCGACCTCGTCTCTTTTGATTCGGATTCGGTGGATAATGACTATTATAATATCCCAAAATTAGCCACCCCTTTGTTCATACAATACATATAATAGACAATAGATAGTATTCCGTAACCTGCCTCTAATCATCCATCGATTGATGACTCTTTTTAAAAATTATCCTACTTCATATAAGGGAGTCGGCATGTTAGGATCCGTATCTTGAATATCTAACTCAATTCCTCTTTCCTTTAATACACTATCAACTGACATTCTAGCTAATTCCTTCATGTTATTGTCTAAACTCAAATGAGCAAGATACACACGCTTTGTATTATTTCCTATAATATCAGCAAGTGCTAGTCCGCAGTCTTCATTCGAAACATGTCCAGAATCACCTAAAATTCGTCGTTTTAAATTCCAAGGATATTTTCCCATTCTTAGCATTTCTACATCATGGTTCGCCTCAAATATATAGGCATCTGCTTCTTCTACTGTCTTTTTAATACGGTCAGAAACATAACCAAGGTCTGTAACTAAGGCTACTTTTTTTCCTTGATGCCGGAAAGTATAAAACATCGGTTCTGCTGCATCATGGGACACTCCAAAGGACTCTATCTCCATATCCCCAAATATCTTTACCTCTTCCATCCCAAAATGGAATTTCTGATCTGTGGTCAACTTTCCAATGGACTTCTCCATAGCATTCCATGTTTTTTCATTCGCATAGATCGGTAAATTATATTTTCTAGCTATAATTCCTAATCCTTTTATATGGTCACTATGCTCATGTGTAACTAATATTCCTGATAAATCAGCAGGATTAACAGATACTTCCCCAAATAAACGATCTAATTGTTTTCCACTTAAACCTGCATCAACAAGGAACTTTTCTTTTTCTGATTCTATATAAAACGCATTACCTGTACTACCTGATGCTAGTACACTAAAACGTAAAGTCATGGTTTCTCACTCCGATTCAATCTCTTGAATTTTACTGTTCAGCCATTGAATTAAATCCATTTTTAATTCAGCTTCATCTTCAATTAAACGTACTCTTTCTATGGTGGTTTCAATAGCATCGATTAACATTTCATTGTCATTAACAGGGAACACAAATCGCTCAACAGCATTAACATAACGATTTTTATTTTCATCAACCGTTACCTTCCATGTTGGAACTAATACGTGTACCCCATTATCAAGAGGAAGCATCATATGATAACCCATTTCAATGTCCGTTACCGTTTCTCCCCAACCAAGCTGTAAATTATCATACAACACTTTAATAGCTCTAATTGGTTTAATTAATGGCTTTTTATCATTTCTTACAGAAGGTTCACCTAACATACTTTGGGTGTAACCAATCATTTTATTTTCATTATCTAAAAAGACTAGAATCATACCATTTTGATTAAAGTATACTGGACGGTCATTTTTCTTTTGAAAGAAGACAAGAACATTTAAGTCTTTATTCCAACTATCAAATTCATATTCAGTAGGGTAAACCACATTGTTTTGGACAATAGAACTAATAATATCTTCACCAGGGTCTTCTGGTAAAGCAACAGGTTCTTCAAAAATAGAAATAATAAATTTATCTTCAACCACTTTTGTTTGTTGATTATTTAATTTCTCTATTTGTTCAAGGTCATCCTCACTAAATCTTCGTTGATTTATTGAAATAAAAGCTTCATCATCTGGATCTTTTGGTAATTCGGTATCAATAACAATATTCTCAGACTCTAGTTGTTGTTCTATTGAAACTTCCGGATTTGTTTTCGTATCAATATCTGCTTCTTCTTGTTTTACCATCACTAAATATAATAAATAGATATCAAGAAGTAGAAAGCAGAGGATAAATAGAGTTTTAATTTGTCCCCAATGCATCCTCAGCTCACCCCTTTACTTTGATCAATTTCATCTATTATAAGTTCAATCCATTTACCATCATATTTCATATACCAAGTCGGAGTTAATAATAAGCGATATCGTTGAGATGCTTCATATAGCTTGTATCCCACTTGAATATCAGTGATATTGCCTAACTCATAATTTGTATTCATTAAGTGATCTAAAACTTCTCTTCCAGATGGCAAAGTAACTTTTTCACCATCAGGAAATGAATTACTAATGGTATATAATGGACTAATCTGTTGATACAATTGAGTATTTCTCCATTGTTGTTCAATCATATCCAAATTATTATTATGAAACACTGGGTATCCTTCATGATGCATCCTGTATCGTATCAGATTCTCGTTACGATCTATTTCACTTAATTGATAATCGTTAATCCATCCTTTATATCCGTTTATATTATTTATGCTTAAATCCAATAATTCAAAGACTGTTAAGGCTTGTGTAGGTACTTCTTTTGGATTTACATATTCCATACTCAATTCATTAGGAAAAACTCTCATCGTTCGTGAACCATCCTGGTAATATGCCTCATTATTAGGCGATATGTTTCGAATCACTTCCGATGGATTATTAAATAATGCATGCTCTAATAAACTTGGACTTTTTTCTTGAATCGTTAATGAGTACTTGTATAGTTCAACATCTTCAGAAGGCACATAGATTGGTTGGTTTGTTTCTGAATCATTATAAGAAATATAGGATGCTAAATCTTCTGTTGTTGCCATTTTACTCCATAAGTTATCGTAGTGTTTGCCATTTGTGACATTCACTTCTACTTGGCGTCTTTCATCAATCGATAAGAATCGAATGGTTAGTATATTATCTGATTCAAACAAGATATACACCCTTTGAAAGGACCAATCCGGTAAGTGAATATCACTTAAATTATTAAAGCTGAATAGACTGGGAACAACATCCATTGGTATTTCTATTGGATAGATTACTTCTACAAAGTGATTACGCTGAGGTCGCTCTTTAGCCTCTTCTTCACGGAATTCATATAACGTCCATGATTGCATATCTTCATATAGTTCAGATTGCTGTACTGGGTTCAGGAAACCATAATGTTTGTTATATTTATGAAAAATAAATAAGTTTGGAGCTACTATATCCTTTATGGACAGTTCTTCTCCTCCTAAATTAAATTCTTCTTCTGGGACATAGTCAGCACTATCCAAATATTCTTCATTTGGTTGATATGTCCATAGAGCAAATGTGAGGATTAAACTAATTCCCACTAATATAACTAATACATACGATTTAACCACTTCTAATTTCATGAACGATTCCTCCGCTTCATACCCATAAGCGGGAGAGTAATGTTAATTGTAGTCCCCTTGCCTTCTTTACTGCTAGCCCATATTCTACCGTGATGGGCTTCGACTAATTCTTTAGAAATAGCTAATCCTAAGCCTGTCCCACCAAATTTCCTCGTTCTTGCTTTGTCTGCTCGATAGAATCGATCAAAAATCTTATCAAGCTTGTCATAAGCGACTCCCATTCCTTGGTCTTCAACAGAAATGAGCAACTGATAACGCTGTTTCGATACACGGAAAGTAATCGTTCCACCGTTTGGAGAATATTTGATAGCGTTAGAAATAACATTATCTAATACCTGTGTCATCTTATCTACATCAATTGAAACATAATAACTCTGATTCGGTAGGTCTCTATTAAACTGAAATCCTTCAGGGACATTCATTTCAAATCGATCAATAATGTGATGGAAGAATTCAATAAAATCCATTCTCTCTTTTTGCAAGCGATAATCTTTATTATCCATCCTTGATAGTTGCAACAAATCATTTACCATGCGAATCATACGCTCTGTCTCGTTCTGAACTACTCCCATAAACTTAGGAGCAATCTCCTTATTCTCCCAAGCACCATCTGTTAATGCTTCCATATAACTACGCATTGTTGTTAGCGGCGTTCGGAGCTCATGGGATACGTTAGAAACAAACTCTCTGCGTTCTTGTTCTAGCTTCTCTTGTTCCGTGACATCACTTAGTACGGTTATGAAACCTGTTATATCTTCTTCATCATCTGTCACAGTAGAGAAATTAGCTCTTAATAAGAAAATTTGTTCTTCATCGCTAAAGTCAATAATCATTGAACCACTGTCTTGAAGTTCTGAAATATCTACAACTTTTTCGTCTAAATGCAATACATCTAATAACTGCTTCCCTTGGCTAACTTCTGGATCCTGACTAATCAGCTTTCCGGCAGCCTCATTCATTAGTGTGACTGCACCTGTAAGGTCGGTAGCAATAACACCATCAGACATGTTAGATAATACGGAGCTAAGCTTTCTACGTTCTTCTTCAATTGTTGCATAAGAATGCTTCAATCGGTCATTTAAGTCATTGAATGTTTCAGCCAATTGCCCAATTTCATCTTGTCCATATATATTAACCTTTTGTGTAAAGTCACCTTTTGCCATAGTAAGGGCCTGTCTTCTCATTTCCTTGATTGGTTTTGTTATTGCTCTAGCAACAAAAATCCCAAGAATGGCAGATATAACAATGGCTAAAATCGAACCTCTTAAGAAGATATCATTGATATTCTCTAACTGGTTGTATACCTCTTCCAAAGAAGATTCGAAATAGATGACACCTACTGGATTGTTATTTTCATTTAACAAAGGAACGGCATTAACATAAATACGCGTTCCATTTTCTAAGTCGTATAAAGTATCTGGTTGTTCTGTACCTGTTAATAACGCTCTTTGAACCGTATCAAGTGTTGTTTTTTTACCTACGTTGTCATCCATATTATGATCATTTGTAGCAAGCACACGACTTTGGCTATCAACTACTAATAAGCTCCAAGTATTCGTCGTATCAATGTCACGAACAATCCCTTGGACGTCATCAACCAGCGAAGGGCTATTCTCATCACTTCTATCTTTACTAAATGCTTCTCCCAAGTAGTACGTTAAAACATCCACTCGGTCATCAATGGAACTGGTAAAGTTGCCTGTTAATTCTTCCTCCAACACACTAGCAACATAAGAGCCAATCAATTGAACAGCAACCAGTAATAATAGAATGTAAATAATGATAAACTTAAGCTGAATCGAACGAAAGAAACCAATTTTATGCATAAAACCTACTCCTGCTTCGGATTACGTAAATAATAACCAACTCCACGACGTGTTACAATCCACATCGGGTTACTTGGATTCTCCTCTATTTTTTCTCGTAAGCGTCGTACTGTTACATCTACCGTCCGAACATCACCAAAGTAGTCATATCCCCAAACGGTTTCTAATAAATGTTCTCTTGTCATAACTTGCCCTATATGTCTTGCCAGATAATGTAATAGCTCAAATTCACGATGTGTTAGTTCAATCTCCACTCCATCACGAGACACTGTGTATGCATCTGGGTGAATGATAAGGCTATCGATTACAATATCCTTCGATTGATTATCTACATCCTCTGGTACATGTTGCTGACGACGTAAATTTGCTTTTACGCGTGCAATTAATTCTCGATTACTAAACGGTTTCGTAACATAATCATCAGCACCTAGTTCTAGTCCTAGAACTTTATCTATTTCGGAGTCTTTTGCTGTTAACATAATAATTGGCATGGTTTGTGTCTTTCTGATTTCACGACAAACTTCATTACCATCTTTTTTCGGTAACATAATGTCTAATAAAACTAAATCTGGTTTTTCTGAATCGGCTAGTTGAACTGCTTCTTCACCATCATAGGCACATACTACTTCATAACCTTCTTTTTCTAAGTTGAATTTTAATATATCTGCAATCGGCTGTTCATCGTCTACCACTAAAATTTTCTGTGACACGATATCACTTCCTTTTTATTTAAATGTAAATCAATAATCTACTTATATATACTTATCCCTATTTTATCGTATTTTACTGCAAATGTCTTTCCTTCCGATAAGAAAAGCTAGAGTGCGCTCTCAAGTATCCATATCAATATAGTTCTTTCCAAACTGTTAAAAAGAAAACAGGCTAATTCATAATGTATTTTTATGAATTAGCCTTGTTTTATATTAGTACAAATAATTTAACGGATTCTTTAAAACACCATTTTTATATAATTCAAAGTGTAAATGTACACCAGTTGAGTTTCCAGTTGATCCCATAATTCCGATTGTTGTTCCCTTTGGTACTGTTTGACCAACACGTACTTTTATAGAAGATAAATGTGCATACACTGTTTTATAACCATTGTTGTGGTTAATCACTACTTTATTCCCAAATCCACCATCATATCTAGCTTCTACTACAGTTCCATTATCAGCTGCTAGTATGGCACGATTACTAGGTCTAGCAATGTCAATTCCTTTATGCAATCTTCCCCAACGCTGACCGACATGACTAGAAATATAACCACCAACTGTTGGCCAGCTAAACTCACCTGTTCCACGAGAAGGGATAACTTTTGTTCCTTTTACGATAACTTTATTTACTGGTTCTTTAATAACTTCTTCTTCAATAACTTCTTTATCGGCAACTTGTCCATTTTTAATTTCGATGCGGTATTGAACTTCTTTTTTACCTTTTGAACCATTTTGTCTTACCTTTTGATCTCCTTTATATAATTCCTCAGATTCTACAACTTCTGTCTGGTAGGAAATCTCTTCGGCTTTTTTCTCTTCTTTTATTACGATAACATCGATGAAAGGTTTTAATGCTGTTACATTTATTTCTTGATCAATCTGTAATAAGGAATCCTCAGAAAGTGATGGATTTAATTCCAACAATTCGTCCAATGTTAAGTCATAATTCGTAGCAATTTTCCCTAAAACTTCTCCTTCTTTCACACGATGTTTTTCTTCCGTTAGTGTCCCTTTTTCTAAAAGTTTAAGGCCATCCTCTACAGATAAAATCTCATCTGGTTTAACTTTTTCTTCAGAAAGTGAAACTTCTTTGGACAATGTCACGTCTAATATAGTAGATTCACCAATAGCAAGTTCTGTTGTTTTTGGCTCATCAGCAATGTGTGGGCCATCTATTTCTACGTCTGCTTGGGACTGTGCTTCAAGTTGTTCTAAAATCTCTTCATCTACATATTTTAATTTATACTCTTGCAGTGTTGTCTCTGCTTCGACTTCATCTTTAAAGTAACCAACTGTTTCATCATCAATCTTTAATTCAACAGCTTCTGCTTTCACTGACAATAAATCTTCTAATCTATTAGAAACTTGTTGGTTGCTAAAAGAAGGATTAAAAGCTAGTTCAGTTACATATGAGATATCTTCTCCAACTGTTACATCAACATTTTCATATGTCTCTTTACCTGCTTCTATTTTTTTCTCTATAATTTCTTCAACGATAGAACGATCACTTATTTCACCTAAGTGCTTCCCATCTACATAGACATGATGAACCGTTTGAACACCTTGTGTTTCTTCTGCAAATACTACACCAAAAGTAATCATCATTCCCAATGTAGTTGTTAAGGCTATTTTCTTTACTAGATTTGGTTTATGATTTTTATTACTTTCTCTATTCTTAAACTGGAACACGTGTGTATTCCCCCTCATTTATAAAATCTAAAGCTATAATCTATTTAAATTTTCTATCAATAATATTTTTCATTTACCATCTACTACTTTACCATAGGTTAGTAGACCTAGTGTACAAAATTTGTAAAATGTAAAGTAAATGTATAATAAGTAACATCTTTTTACCTTTTCACAAGTATTTCGCCTAATATTTTGTTGAAAAAGTGTGATTCTGCTAGTGTTTTATCAGGTTTTAATAAATTTTTACAAATATATTACAAAGTGTAACAAAATATTATTTTTCGGTATTCCATTACAAAAGTACTATTGTAAAAAGAAAGGCAGAGAGCGACTGTTTTCCATTGAAACAAATAGCTATTATTGTTAATAAAAAAGCAAAATCTAAACTTTGAATATCAAGTTCAGATTTTGCATTAACTTTAATTATTAAATTATCATCTTAACTACTATAGACACTTCTCACAACATTTGTTTGAGAACGATCTGGACCAACTGAAAATATAGATAGTGGAATTTCTGTTAGTTGTGAAATTCTCTCTAGGTAATGTCTTGCATTCTCTGGTAATTCGTGTAAGCTTGTTACACCTGTAATATCTTCTGTCCATCCCGGCATTTCCTCATAAACCGGTTCACATTCTGCTAAAACTGCTAGGCTTGCAGGAAATTCATGCATTAATTCTCCTTTATAACGATATGCTACGCAAATTTTCAAAGTTTCAATACCAGTTAATACATCAAGAGAATTTAATGATAAATCTGTTATTCCACTCACGCGTCTAGCATGACGAACAACAACGCTATCAAACCAACCTACACGTCGTGGTCTGCCAGTCGTTGTTCCGTACTCACGACCTACTTCTCTTATCTGATTCCCAACTTCATCATGTAATTCTGTAGGAAATGGCCCGTCACCAACACGTGTTGTGTAAGCCTTTGATACACCTACTACATGATTAATTTTTGTTGGGCCCACACCAGAACCAATTGTTACTCCACCAGCTATTGGATTAGAAGATGTAACAAATGGATACGTACCCTGATCGATATCTAACATTACACCTTGTGCACCTTCAAATAATACACGACGTCCTTCATCGAGGGCATCATTCAATACCACAGAAGTATCACATACGTATTGTGCCATTTGCTGACCATACTCATAATACTCTTCTAATATATCTTCTACTTGAATTGGGTCAACTTCATATACCTTTTCAAATAGACGATTTTTTTCTTTTAAATTTTGTTCCAATTTGCTACGGAACACATCTTTATCCATTAAATCAGCAATACGAATGCCACTTCTTGCAGCTTTATCCATATATGCTGGTCCAATTCCTTTTTTAGTTGTTCCTATTTTATGAATGCCTTTCTCTTCTTCCTGTAAAATATCCAATTTTAAATGATAAGGTAAAATAACATGTGCACGGTTACTGATTTTTAAGTTATCTGTTGATACATTTCTTTCATGTAAATATGCTATCTCTTCAACAAATGCTTTTGGATCAATAACCATTCCATTTCCTAAAACACAAATTTTCTCTTTAAAAAAGATACCTGATGGAATTAAATGTAATTTATAAGTAATATTGTCGAATTTTATGGTATGTCCAGCATTATTACCACCTTGATAACGAGCAACTACCTCTGCATTTTGGGATAAGAAGTCAGTTATTTTTCCTTTCCCTTCATCGCCCCACTGTGTACCAACAACTACTACTGAGGACATAGCGCACCTCCAAGTTTAATTTACTAATTTGCATTTTTATTATAACCATGAGTAAGTTTATCAATATATAGCTTATTAGTCAATGCAAAGGCGAACATTATGAAAATATCAATCTAGAATATTCGGTTATGAGGAAATTATTCTATTGGTTGGAGTGAACTCTAAATATCGACTTTTGTTTAGCATTGTGGTTTATTAACGGAATTCCCCTGGTTGATGTTCATTTATCGGAACTAGGGACCACTTCACATAATAGATGAATCCTCGTTCCGTTATTCCATGAAAATCAGCACTTTTAGACTCGTTATGTAATCCTAGTTCCGTTATCGATCTGTGAATACCCTATTTAATACTAGTTTTGGGCCTATAACGGAATGAGGAACCAGCTGATGTCCGTTTAAACGCTATTTTTGCCATTTAACGGAACCAGGGACCACCTCACACACTAGATGAATCCTAATTCCGTTATATTTGTAAAACATCCACAAAAAAACGCACGGTACCTCACATATAAGGAGGAATACCATGCGTTTTAAATTTACACTTGCATTGGTTCTGGTGGAACATCACTTGCTTGATAGCGATGGTCCAAATCAACGAACTTGTTATACTCTTTTACGAAGGCCAACTCTACGGTACCAACTGGACCATTACGTTGCTTAGCAAGAATGATTTCGATAATATTTTGTTTCTCTGATTCTTTGTCATAATAGTCATCACGATATAGGAAGCCAACAATATCGGCATCCTGCTCAATACTTCCTGATTCACGTAAATCAGACATCATTGGGCGTTTATCTTGACGCTGCTCTACTCCACGAGAAAGCTGAGATAGAGCAATTAAAGGAACGTTTAATTCACGAGCTAGTCCTTTTAATTGACGGGAAATCTCCGAAACCTCTTGTTGTCGGTTTTCTCCTGATTTTCCACTACCTTGGATCAATTGCAAGTAATCGATTAGGATCATACCTAATCCATGTTCTTGTTTCAATCGACGACACTTAGAGCGAATTTCACTCACACGAATACCAGGTGTATCATCGATATAAACTCCTGCATTTGATAAGGACCCCATTGCCATCGTTAACTTACCCCAATCATCTGGCTCAAGGCTTCCTGTACGAAGACGTTGGGCATCAATATTTCCTTCAGCACAAAGCATACGTTGGACTAACTGATCTGCCCCCATCTCTAAACTAAAGATAGCGACATTTTCATCTGTATTTACGGCAACACTTTGAGCAATGTTTAAGGCAAAAGCAGTTTTCCCTACTGATGGACGTGCAGCAATAATAATTAAGTCGTTACGCTGAAAACCAGAAGTAATTTTATCTAAGTCACGATAACCTGTAGGAATACCTGTTACATCTTCTTTTTGCTGATGTAGCTGTTCAATCTTGTCATATACATCTATTAGCACATCTTTTATCACTTTAAAAGAACCTGAATTTTTACGTCCAGATACTTCTAATATGTTTTTCTCTGCTTCATTCAAAACATCTTCAACGTCGTCTTCCTTTGAAAATGACGTTGTAACGATGTCTGTCGCAGTTCTAATGAGTCGGCGTAGTAATGCCTTCTCTTCTACAATTTTACTATAATAAACAATGTTAGCAGCTGTTGGAACACTTTCAGCTAGTTCCGATAAATAGGATACTCCACCAACATCTTCTAATTGGTCATTGTTATTTAATAATGTGGTAACCGTAACGAGGTCGATTGGCTCACCACGATCTGAAAGGGTTAGCATTGCTTCAAAGATAAGTTGGTGACTTACACGATAGAAATCCTGTGGCATCAGTAACTCAGAAGCTGATGAAAATGCCTCTGGCTCAAGAAAGATTGCACCAATAACCGCCTGTTCTGCTTCCAGATTATGTGGTGGCGTACGATCAGCCCATTCACTCATTCTATTTCCTCCTCCTTGAGAAACCCTTCCAAAAATCGATTAAACTTATTGTTCCACAACATGTACCTTCACCGTTCCTGTCACTTCCGGGTGAAGTTTTACTGGTACATTTGTGTAGCCTAACGCACGGATTGGTTGATCCAATTCAATTTTGCGTTTATCAATTTTAAAACCGTGTTCTTTTTTCAACGTTTCTGATATTTGTTTGCTTGTAATGGAACCGAATAGACGGCCTCCATCACCGGATTTTGCTTTTAGTTCAACAGTAACTGATTCTAGATTCTCTTTTAGTTTTTCTGCTGCTTCTTTTTCTTGTTGTACTAGTTGTGCATTTTTCTTTTTCTTCGCTTCTAATGCTTTCATGTTCCCTGATGTTGCTTCTTCAGCAAGATTATTTTTTAACAAATAGTTACGTGCATAACCATCTGAAACATTTTTCACTTCACCTTTTTTTCCTTTACCTTTAACATCTTTTAAGAAAATTACTTTCATTCTGTGTCTCTCCCCTCATAATATTCATCTAAAATATCAACTAATAAGCTCTCTGCATCTTCTATTGTTGTGTCTTCAATTTGTGTCGCTGCGTTAGTTAAGTGACCTCCACCATTCATTTTCTCCATGATAACCTGAACATTGATGTCACCTAATGAACGAGCACTAATACCAATTCTTCCATCTTTCCTCTCAGAAATAACAAAGGAAGCAGTAATACCACTCATCGTTAACAATGTATCAGCAGTCTGAGCAATTAACACTGGGCTAAAAACATCACCTGTTTCCGCTTTTGCAATTGCAATTGAATCTCGATAAAGCTTGGCATTTTCTATTAGCTTACTTCTTCTAATATAAAGGTCTAAGTCTTCTTTCATAAACTGTTGTACTAAAACGGTATCTGCACCTTTTGCTCTTAAATAAGAGGCAGCATCAAAGGTACGTGACCCTGTACGCAGTGTAAAACTCTTCGTATCCACGATAATACCTGCTAGTAATGCCGTTGCTTCTAACATTTTTAGCTTTTTCCCTTTAGGTTGGTACTCTAGAAGCTCTGTTACAAGTTCTGCTGTTGATGAAGCATATGGCTCCATATAAACTAGGGTTGGATTATCGATAAAGTCCTCACCACGTCTATGATGATCAATAACGACTTTATATTCTGTCTTGCTTAGCAATCGCTTATCCACGACCATGGATGGTTTATGTGTATCCACAATGACGATAAGACTCCTACTTGTTACTAAGTCTTCTGCTGTTTCTGGGTCAATAAAATGCTGCCATAAATCAGCGTCTGCTTTAATTGCTTCTACTAGTCGATAAACGGCTGTATCGACATCATCAGGGTCAAAGACAATATGTCCTTCTACCCCATTTGTCTGTGCAATGTTTAAAATTCCAATTGCCGCACCAATGGCATCCATGTCTGGGGTTTGATGCCCCATAATGATTACTTTATCACTAGCAACAACTAACTCTTTCAATGCGTGTGAGATAACTCGTGCTCTAACCCTCGTTCGTTTTTCCATTGGGTTTGTTTTCCCACCATAAAAGCGAACCTTTCCTTCTTCATCCTTAATCGCAACTTGATCTCCACCACGTCCTAATACTAAATCAAGACTCGATTGAGCAAGTTGACCTAATCCAGGGAGAGTTTCTTCACCAACGCCAATACCAATACTCAAAGTAATTGGTGAAAATTGATCGGCAGGGTTTAATTCTCTCATTTCATCTAAAATATCAAATTTCGTTTGTTCCAACTGATCTAATATTTCTTTAGTTCCAACGGCTAGAAAGCGATCCTGAGACGTTCTTTTTAAATATAACCCATTTTGTGTGGACCAATTATTAAGAAAAGAAGTTACTTCTGAGTTCAGTTGACTTTTATTTGTATCATCCATGTTTTGCGTAATTTCATCATAGTTATCAAGATAAATAATAAACAATACTGTTTGATTATTATGGTATAAATTTTGTATTTCAGATTGCTTCGTACGATCGAATAAATATAACAATCGTTCTTCTCTTTTTATCGTAGTTTCAAAATCATATTCTCCAAGGCCAATCCAAATATCATCTTTATTTTCTTTAATATTAGGAATGAGCGTTTCCGATAGTACATTTAATGACTTACCAACCAATGTGTCTTCTTCAGCAAACTGATTCATATATGGATTCGTCCATTCAATAACATAATCTTCACTGAAAAGAACAATCCCTATCGGCATCTCCAGTAATGCTTCTTCTCCTACCTTTTTAACACGATAGGATAAGGTTGATATATACTTTTCCGTTTCATTAATCATTGTTTGTTCCGTTCGAACACTATAATAAATGGACGCAGAAAGTAATAACGTCATAATAAGCCCTAGTATCCATTCGTAATACCATATAAAGCCAAGCAAAATTATGGATATCGCATAAATTAACCATAAATGTTTGCTGACGGTTGATTTTTTTTGTAACTCAGCCATTCAATTCAGCTCCCCACTAAGAAAACTACCGTAAAGGTATTTTCTAAGGTTAGAGGTTCTTACGCGCTCCAACTTGTTATTAGTTTGATCCATTTTTTGATAAACGATCTCTTAGGCCAAATCCTATATCAATTATACCTAAGATTCGCATCAATGGAAGTAAAAGTGGTGCAAAAACCAACGCAAAGATAGTAATAATTATTGGTACAGCCTTTGACTTATTTTTCACATAAAAATAGTAATAAAGTAAAGAGAATCCTTGAATTGTCATAAAGAATCCTGCTAGCATCAGGATGTTTTGTATTCCCATAAACATGGTACTATCTTTATCTGTTATAAACAAAGAAACAATTAGTGCAAGGAAGTAAATCCAAATGATAGAGACAGGAAAGCGCAATTCATGAAACTTTGGAAATCTAAGCTTTCTCTGTTCAATTCGATTAAGCAACTTATAACTAAGCCACTGACTTACTAGTGCCATTAAAAGTCCAGAAATAACAAATCCAACTGGAAGTAAATTTGGAAGCATCAAGAACTGCTCTTCCATTATTACTAGTTGTTCTTCCACATCCTCTGGAGCACCAAACTGTTCCAAAAGACCTTGACTCATCTGCATGGAGTCCTGGACAACTGTACTATACTGCTCTGTAATATTAATATCAAAAACAACTAGCATAATAAGAAAAGCAATGACTAAGCCGAAAACAAAGCCAACTGTACCTCTAGCCCATGTTTCATAGGCTGTTAATTTTCGCTTAATTGCTGCCCCAATCATAATACCTCCTATCCCCATCACGAAAGAAGTAGGTAGAAACAGGATCGATGCGATTAGAACAGACAAAATAGTCACTGCAAGGAACATTATAAGTGCAGGTTTCCAATCATACTTAGCTGCATATATAATAAAAGGTACAGGTAGTAAAAATACGAATACTGGAAATATAAACGGGATTAATAGTGCCAATAAGAGAATGACCATATAAATGGCTACTAAGAGTGCCCCATCCGTTAATTTCTTGGATTGATTCATTGCTTGTAAGCACCTCATATACATTTTAAAATTTTTTATCCATTATAATATGATAACATGTTTTACTGGTATTTTGGAACTAGATAAGTTGCACAGTGCAATACAATGAAGATTTTACGAAGATGAAGTAAAATGAAGATATATTAAGATTGTACCAGATTATTACCACTTAGTCATTGGTATAAAAAAGGTTGTAATTATCTTATTATTAATACGTTCAAAGGATGTTACTAATGATATTTTGGAATACATTTATTCAAAGTTTACAATTACCAAAAAAACAAATTGTATTTAGATTAAATCGAACAGGAATGGATATCACCGTTATCTATATGTTTCTATTACTATTTATTGCATCGATCCCTTCCTTGATAGATAGAATAACTACTTCTACTGGACCAGGTTCTGATATGAATCTAGTTTTCCTAATTATTTATTTTTTCATGTTCTATTATTTGCCACTAACGATAGCGATTTTCTTAATTATTACGTTGATCGCTTACATCGGTTCTTTGGTAGCAAAATTACTTCATAGGAAGTTAAAATTACAAGTTTTATGGAAGATGACAGCCTATACATCTACTATTCCAGTTCTAATCTATACAGTCATAGCCTTTTATACACCTGTAAATAACTACTATATCCTATTTGTAGCTATTTTTATCACAGTTATGCTATCTAGAATTATTACCATCTATCCAAAGCGAAAAAAGCGTAAGCAATAATTTTTAGAGGAGTTTTGTATGTGAAACGAACCCTTTGTATCGTACTACTACTCACACTGTTTACAGCTTGTTCAAATCCAGATAATGAAAGTGATTCTCCCACTAAGGGAGTAACGATTTCTGCTGCCACTAGTTTATCCGGTGTGTTAGAGGAAATTATTCCTCTCTTAGAACAAGTATATCCTGATACTACTATAACAGTTAATTTAGGTAGTTCTGGTAAACTAGCGCAACAAATTGAACAAGGTGCACCTACAGATATCTTTTTATCTGCTGACCAACAATACATGGATCAATTAGAAAATAAGCAGCTTATACTGCCTGATTCTAGAACTAATTTTGCCTCTAATTCTTTAGTTCTTATTGGTTCAAGTGAGACAAGTTATGCTCTAGATGACTTAAATTATTTGCTCTCTATTGATGAAAATCAAATTGCAATCGGAAATCCTAATAGCGTTCCTGCTGGGAAATATGCAAAAGAAGCACTTGAAAATAAAGATTTATGGCGACTTGACAATTTGCAATCACAACTTGTCTTTGCAAAAGATGTACGTCAAGTGCTCACTTATGTTTCTTCTGGAAATGCTGGTTTAGGATTCGTCTATAAATCTGATTTAAATCGGGATGAATCAGTAAAAACCATCCTTTCTATTGATGAATCGTTGCATTCTCCTATTATTTATCCAGCAGCAGTTGTAAGTACAACGAGTCACCCTGATATTGCCAAGGAAATGACAAAATTCTTAACAAGTAGTGAGGTTCAACAGATATTAGATAAATATGGATTTGAGAGTTAAAGGATGTTGGATGTATGAATTACACACCATTATGGTTGTCTTTAAAAATTGCAGGAATTGCGACAATTATTGTTCTGATTATGGGAATTTTTCTTGCACGAATACTATCACGTAATCAATTTCCTGGTAAGCGAATAATTGAGTCATTCTTACTTCTCCCCCTTGTCTTACCACCAACTGTGGTTGGCTTCGGCTTGCTTTTTTTATTTGGTAAAAATGGTCCAATTGGAAGTCTTTTGTTAAAGTGGTTTGACTTTCAAGTTGTTTTTACTTGGGTAGGAGCTGTTATTGCAGCAATTGTTGTATCCTTTCCGTTAATGTACCAAAGTGCTGCAGCTAGTTTTGGGCAATATGATAAAAATATAGAAAATGCTGCTTATACAATGGGATCATCCAAGTGGAAAGTCTTTTGGACGGTATCTCTCCCACTTGCATGGCCCGGGTTACTTGCAGGACTAATTCTAACATTTGCAAGGGCTCTAGGAGAATTCGGTGCTACGCTGATGATTGCAGGATATATCCCAAATCAAACTGAAACAATCCCATTAGCTATCTATTTTGCTGTTGAATCAGGAAATACTAATGAAGCGATTTTCTGGGTGATTGGCATTAGTATGATTGGATTTGCGGCACTCATATGGCTTAATTGGTGGAGTGGTAGGAATATTTTACGTTTTACAAATAACCAATGACTGGGGCGTGTGCTGTGCTTAAAGTATCCTTTGAAAAGTCTTTAAAAAATTATACATTGCATATCGATTTGAGTGTTGGTGAGGAAATTATTACACTTGTTGGTCCTTCTGGATCAGGGAAAACAACTATTTTAAACTGTATTGCTGGAGTTTCTCATCCAGATGAAGGAATTATTCAATTAAATGATAAAGTTTTATATGAAACGAGTAAAAAGCCTTTAGCTATACAAAAACGTAACATTGGTTATTTATTTCAGGACTATGCGCTATTTCCTCATATGACTGTCGAGAAAAACATTCAATATGGATTGAAGGATTATAAACTAGTAGAAAAATTGATCGATATAGTTGGCATCAAACCATTAATGGATAGCTACCCACACCAAATCTCTGGTGGTGAAAAACAACGGGTTGCACTGGTCCGTGCTTTAGCAACAAAGCCAGATGCATTGCTATTAGATGAACCATTCTCTGCTTTGGATGAAAAAACTAGGGTTGAATGTCAAGATGAATTGTTGCGAATTCATGAGGAATGGAAGATTCCAATTATATTGGTTACTCATCATATGGAAGAGGCAAAAAAGATGGGAAATCGAAAAATACAGTTAAATAAAGGAAAAATTATATAAGGAATACATAAATTTCAGATGCAGAATAAAAAAGCCCTAAATCTAGATATTCTAGACTTAGAGCTTTTCTTTATTACTCAGCCACATATGGCAATAAAGCCATTTGACGAGCACGTTTGATTGCTTTTGTAAGTTTACGTTGGTATTTAGCAGAAGTTCCAGTTACACGACGTGGAAGAATTTTTCCACGTTCAGAAATGAAACGTCTTAGTAAATCAACATCTTTATAGTCGATGTGTGTAATTCCGTTCGCTGTGAAGTAACACACTTTACGACGTTTACCACCGCGTCCGCGACGAGCTGCCATAAGAAACCCTCCTTGCTATTTTACATTTCGTTTATCAATATATTAGAACGGTAAATCATCATCTGATATATCGATTGGCTCCCCATTGTTTTTAAATGGGTCATTATCATTTGGAAATTGATTTTGATTTTGATTTTGATTTTGGTTTTGATTTCGGTTAAAGTTAGGATTGTTTTGGTTCTGATTTTGCTGGAATCCTGATGAATAATTGTCTTGTCCACCTCTTGATTGGGATGAACCTTTAGACTCTAAGAATTGTACACTTTCAGCTAGAACTTCTGTCACATAAACCATTTTTCCATCCTGACCTTCATAATTACGAGTTTGAATACGGCCATCCACACCAATCATGCTTCCTTTTTTCATAAAGTTAGCAAGATTTTCTGCTTGTCTGCGCCAGATTACACAATTAATAAAGTCAGTTTCTCTTTCGCCTTGTTGGTTAGAGAATGGACGATTTACTGCAATAGTAAAGTTGGCAACTGCGACTCCATTAGCTGTATAACGTAGATCAGGATCCTTCGTCAACCTGCCGACAAGTACGACACGATTTAACATCAGAACCACTCCTTATTATTAATGACGTTCAATTCCCCTTTGAATCGAACTCTCACTTATTGATCTTCTTCTCGAATTGCGATATGACGAATAATATCATCAGAGAATTTAGCTAAGCGATCAAATTCATTAACTGAATTTTCATCACCACTAAAGTTAATTAATACATAGTATCCATCACGATAGTCATTGATTTCATAAGCAAGGCGTTTCTTACCTACTTCTTCAACTTTTTCGATTTCCGCACCATTATCAGTTAAAACTGTGTTGAAACGCTCAATTAAGCTAGTTTGCGCTTCTTCTTCCATATCTGGGCGGATGATGTACATGATTTCGTATTTTCTCATCCTGTGCACCTCCTTTTGGTCTTAGCGGCCCTTTCCTTTTTAGAAAGAGCAAGGAGTAATATTAGTTACATTACTCACAATAGTGTATTATACCAAACCTTTTAGTTAAAAACAAGTATTCGAGAGATCCTTTTACTACGTTTATTTATATTTATTACACATTAAAGCGGAAATGGATTACATCGCCATCTTTTACGATATACTCTTTACCCTCTAAGCGAACTTTACCTTTTTCACGTGCTTGCCCCATTGATCCAGCATCAACTAGATCATCATAAGAAACTGTTTCCGCACGAATAAACCCTTTTTCAAAATCAGTATGAATAATTCCTGCAGCCTGTGGTGCTTTAATACCTTTTTTAAACGTCCATGCACGCACTTCTTGTTCTCCAGCTGTAAAATAAGTAGCCAAACCTAATAAGCTATATGATGCCTTAATCAATTTATCCAAACCTGACTCAGTAATACCTAATTCTTCTAAGAACATTTCTTTTTCTTCTTGATCTAGTTCTGATATTTCTTCTTCAATTTTTGCACAGATAACAATTACCTCTGCACCTTCATTAGCCGCATATTCCTTTACCTTCTGTACATTCTCATTTGACTCAGGATCTGCAACTTCATCTTCACTAACATTAGCAACATACAACATTGGCTTAGAAGTTAGTAAGTGTAATCCTTTTACTACTTTTTGTTGTTCTTCTGAGAATTCAATAGCACGAACTGGTGTTTCATCTTCTAATGCTGTTTTAATTTTATCTAAAATAGTAAACTCAGCTAATGCTTCTTTATCTTTTTGTTTTGCTAGTTTTTCTACTCTTTGATGACGTTTATTAACGGATTCCAAATCTGCTAGTATAAGCTCTAAGTTTATAATTTCGATATCATCGATTGGATCGACTTTACCAGAAACATGAGTGATATTTTCATCTTCAAAACAACGAACAACCTGACAGATTGCGTCAACTTGGCGAATATGAGATAAAAATTGATTCCCCAACCCTTCTCCTTTACTAGCTCCTTTTACAATCCCTGCAATATCAGTAAATTCAAATGCAGTTGGTACGGTCTTTTTTGGTTTTACTAATTCTGTTAACTTATTTAAGCGATTGTCTGGAACCTCTACAATTCCCACATTAGGATCAATTGTCGCAAATGGGTAGTTTGCTGCTTCTGCTCCTGCCTGTGTAATTGCATTAAATAATGTAGATTTACCTACATTCGGTAATCCGACAATTCCTGCTGTTAATGCCATTTTCTCTTCCACTCCTTAAGGATACCTAAACAGGTAATGTCTGGCTCTATTACGGTGCTATTCTTTTCATATGAACGCGTTCGTTATCCCAATTATAGATACTACCAAATAAAAAGACAAGCATGTAAAAAACAAAAATAGACATCATTTTGATGCCCATTTTTGTTAACTATACTATCAATTTATTATTTTTATCTTTTCTATGTCTTTAATTTACCATTTTCTGTGTAGTTTTGTCTATTTTATTAAAATTTATTCTGGGGCTTTCTCTACTATTTTTTTAAGTTTTTTCGTAAA
>NZ_FQVW01000031.1 GCF_900129485.1 Ornithinibacillus halophilus | reverse complement strand
TCGCACTTATACCCTTGTGGTGAAAGTCAACATCGACTCCGATATAAAGGAAGGCCGACTAAAAGCGGACTTTGCGTCCAACGTCGGCATACCCCAATGAGGGGGCATGTTTCCTTTAACTCCTTGAAAATGCATTTACATTTGCATTTTCTGCGTGCGATGATTTGCTGCCGTAGCATTCCTTGTCCTACGGGGAATGTTCGATTAAAACCATGGCTTTGCGCGATAACATCTAACCACCTGGCATGGCCATGCGCAAATATTTTCGGTGGGGCGAGTAATCGCAGTCCCAGTCCGTACGTCGCAAATCGGGCGCTCTGCGTTTTTCTTAATAATATAGAAATAACATACATATTTTGTTAACATTTTGAAACAATATAAACAATACTTTAATTTAGTAGTTGACATCAAAAAACATATCTTGTTATAATATAAGATTTAATTTGACTGCTAAACAAGCATATGTTATAATGGAAACACAGTGAGGTGGAGTTTAGTGGCTAAAACATTAATCGAAATTAAGCAAGGTCTTGAAGGTCAAGTAGGAAAACGGTTGAAATTACGAGCGAATGGTGGGAGAAGGAAGACAATTGAGCGTTGTGGTATTCTAGCAGAAACGTATCCTTCTGTATTCATTGTTGAATTAGATCAAGACGAAAATGCTTTCGAACGAGTCTCTTACAGTTATGCTGACGTGCTAACTGAGACTGTTGAATTAAACTTCTTAGATGAACGGACAAAAGCACTATTAATGGAACAGTAAACGAAAAAGTTTGCTGTTCTATTTTTTTCTGTTACAATATTTTTTGATAATTAAAAAATATCGCATAAAGGGATGAGAAAATGAGTACTATAACCAATGGTAATTTAAAAGAGATTTGGGAATTAATTGAATCAAAATTAGAAATCAATCAAGAACCCTATCAAGAACTGAAGGCAGTATATGAATTTCAATTAACTGATCATGAAGGTGAAGTTTATCAGTTAGAATTTGAAAATAGTGGAGTTAATATACATACTCAATCAGAGAAGGTTGCTGATTGTACGTTAAAGATGAAGGAGAAATACTTTAGAAAGTTTTTGCTTGGAGATTTAAATAGTACAACTGCATTTATGACTGGCAAGCTGAAAGTGGACGGTAATATCGGAATGGCACTTAAACTAGAAGGTCTGTTGAAGAAGTATAATTTTACAGAAGAATAACATATAAAATTTCCCATTTTTGTACACTTTTAACTCGGTTTATTTCACCTGTCATGGAAAAACTATAAATGTCGTAAGAAGTTTTAACAGAAGGGGGTTGTTCTTTCATGGGTAGAGGCATTATGTCTGACCAAATGAAAGAAGAAATTGCAAAAGAGTTAGGCTTTTACGACACGGTTAAACAAGAAGGATGGGGCGGCATAAAGGCAAGGGATGCCGGGAACATGGTCAAGCGAGCAATTGAAATAGCCGAGCAAAGTATGCAAAATGGCGGCAAATCCTAGGACGAGGATTTGCCGTTTTTTAATGTTGAACTCACTCCAGTTCCTCTTTATCAGTCGATTCCATAATTTTATTATGATACAATTTGCTTATTAGAAAATTAGTGTAGGTGGAATGGTAAGAATAAGATTATGATATTGCCAAGATAAAGAAGGTGACGGAAATGACTCATTTTGAGAAAGCTCCGGCTAAAATCAACCTCTCCCTCGATGTACTGAGTAAACGAACTGATGGTGAGTATAATGTTGAGATGATTATGACCAGTATAGATTTAGCCGATCGGATAGAGCTAACAACATTAGAAGAAGATCGAATAATCGTATCGCTTTGGAGTAGATATGTCCCAAATGATGAAAGGAATTTAGCATATAAAGCTGCGTCGATATTAAAGGAAAAATACAATCTAAATAAAGGAATTCATATCAAGATTGATAAATGTATTCCGGTTTCAGCGGGTTTAGGTGGAGGTAGTACAGATGCAGCAGCAGTTCTAAGAGGACTTAATAAGATATGGGATTTAAATATATCGATGGAAGAACTAGCAGTAATAGGAGCAGAAATTGATTCGGATGTACCATATTGTATTTATAGTTCCACTGCTATTGCAAAAGGTAGAGGGGAAATTATTGAACCATTACCTTCGCCTCCATCAAGTTGGGTAGTATTGGCTAAACCAAATATAGGCGTATCCACAAAAGCAATTTTTAAACAAGTTGATTTAGATTCTCTTTCACATCCTAATACAGAAGAAGTAATTGATGCTTTACATGAACAAGACTTTGAAAAACTATGTAGTAATATAGGAAACTCATTAGAAGATATTACAACTTCTCTACATCCAGAAGTTAACCGTATTAAAGAAAAAATGACTTTATCTGGCGCTGAGGGTGTATTAATGAGTGGGAGTGGTCCAACCGTATATGGATTAGTTAAACAAGAAAGCAAAGCGCAGCGAATCTACAATAGCATGAAAGGTTTTTGTTCTGATGTTCATATTGTTCGTATTCTTGGATAATTTCTTGCCTAAAAACGTATAATAATGGTATATTAATATTTAATTATTCGGTTTTGGAGTGTGAGAAATGAAAAGAAGCCAGCGTTTAGTCTCATTAACTAATTTTTTTATTGAGAATCCAAGAGTTCATCGCAATCTGCCATACTTTGCTGAAAAGTATAATGCTGCTAAAGCGTCCATGAGTGAGGATTTAGATATTATTGATAATATGTTTCAACTGGAGGGAATCGGTTATTTAAAGCGTGTTGCAGGATCAGCTGGTGGAGTAATGTTCATACCTGAATCTTCAGATGATAACGGAATTTCCTTTATTAATGATTTATGTAAGAATTTAGAAGATCCAGCCAGGATATTACCTGGAGGATATTTGTATATGAGTGATTTACTAGGAGAACCCAAAACGATAAGAGATATTGGCCGTATTTTCGCTTCGAGGTTCTCTAATCTGGATATTGATGTTGTCGTAACTGTTGCAACTAAAGGAATACCTCTAGCTTATGCAGTAGCATCTTTTTTGAATGTACCGGTAGTGATTGTAAGACGAGATCCAAAAGTAACAGAAGGTTCTTCAGTAAGTATAAATTATGTTTCTGGTTCATCGAGAAAAATCCAAACAATGGTTTTACCGAAGCGTAGTTTAAAAGAAGGCTCCAATGTATGTATTGTTGATGACTTTATGAAAGCCGGTGGTACAATCAATGGAATTGTGAGTCTACTAGGTGAATTTAATGCTAACGTAAAAGCAATCGGGGTATTAGCAGAAGCAGATGACGAAGAAGAAGAACGTGTAGTAGAAGACTATTTATCACTCGTGAAGATTTCTGATGTCGATATAAAGGAAAAACAAATCCAGGTTATACCAGGTAACTTTGTTAAATATTTTTAGCGCTATTAATTGAATGATCGGAATATAACACCCAAACAAATCGTATTATTATTCCCTTTTTTTACGAAACTAACTGTAAAATTAAGGAATAATAATATTTTTTTGTAAATAATAAATTTTTTTCAATTTTAAGCAGGAATTCTGACTTCTTTGTAGAATTATCTAAATAAGTTAAACTGTAAAGGTGGTGAATCAGCATGGAAGTAACTGACGTAAGATTACGCCGTGTAAATACGGATGGTAGAATGCGCGCTATCGCATCTATTACGTTAGATCAGGAATTCGTTGTTCATGATATCCGAGTAATTGACGGAAACAATGGACTATTTGTGGCAATGCCATCAAAACGTACTCCTGATGGTGAATTCAGAGATATCGCACATCCGATTAATTCTAATACTCGTTCAAAAATTCAGGATGCCGTATTGGAAGAATATCGCCGTGCAGGTGAAGCAGAAGTGGAATACGAAGAAGCTGGTGCTTCCTAATTTTTGTAAACCTTTACAACGAGAGGTCAAATCTTCTAAGGATTGGCCTTCTTTTTTTTGGACAAACCCCAAATAATCCCCGTATCACCTAACTTGCAATTCTAATCACCAGATTTGTTGAAATCAACTCCCATTTAAGATATATTCATATTGGATAAAGTGAATCTCTTTAGTGTTTTAAAATAACCTATTAAGATGATTTACTTGAATTTGCACGATTGAATCATGTTTACAAATTGTTTTTAAAAGCAATGCTTAGTAGCATGATAATTAGAATGGAGGTTTTCCTCAAATGACAAAACGTTTTGCAGTTATTCTAGCAGCTGGGCAAGGCACTAGAATGAAATCTAAATTATATAAAGTTTTACACCCAGTTTTAGGTCGTCCAATGGTTCAACATGTTTTAGAACAAGTCAATGCTAGTGAGATTGATCAAGTGGTAACCGTGGTAGGGCATGGTGCAGAGAAAGTAAAAGAATACATTGGTGATGGTAGCGAATTTGTCCTTCAAAGTGAACAACTTGGTACTGGGCATGCAGTAATTCAAGCTGAAGCATTACTAAAAGATAAAGATGGGATTACTATTGTAGTTTGTGGTGACACCCCGTTAATAAAAAAAGAGACTTATCAAGCCCTTTTTGAACATCATGAAAAGTCAGGAGCTACTGCAACAATCTTAACTGCTGTTGCACCAAATCCAACAGGGTATGGTCGTGTGATTAGAAATGAACAACAAGAAGTAGAGCGTATTGTAGAACATAAAGACGCTAATGAACAAGAACTAAAGGTAAATGAAATAAACACTGGAACATATTGTTTTGATAATAGAGCGTTGTTTGAAGCGTTACAAGAAGTATCTAATGATAATGCACAAGGTGAATATTATTTACCAGATGTTATAGAAATCTTGAAAAATAAAGAAATGAAAGTTAGCGCTTATCAAACTCCGGATTTTGATGAAACATTAGGAGTAAATGATCGTGTAGCACTTTCTCAAGCTGAAAGAATTATGAAAAGACGGATTAATGAAGGACATATGAGAAACGGGGTAACCATCATAGATCCGGATAATACGTATATTCAACCAGATGTAGTAATTGAGCAAGATGTGGTGATTCACCCTGGTTCTGTTATCAAAGGACAATCAGTAATTAAGGAAAATGCTGTCATTGGACCTCATACAGAAATTACAAACTGTACTGTTGGAGAAGATACTGTAATTAAACAAAGTGTTGCAACGGATAGTTACATTGGCCAACGGGTGAACATTGGCCCTTATGCTCATATAAGGCCAGAGGCTTCAATTGGCAATGAGGTTAAAATAGGCAACTTTGTAGAAATTAAAAAGACCAAAATTGACAAAAATAGTAAAGTTTCTCATTTAAGTTACATTGGAGATGCAGAAGTGGGGAGCAATGTTAACGTTGGTTGTGGTACAATAACAGTGAATTATGATGGGAAAAATAAATATTTAACTAAAATTGAAGATGATGCCTTTATTGGATGTAACTCCAACTTAATTGCGCCTGTAACCGTAGGAAAAGGTTCCTATGTTGCTGCAGGGTCTACGATTACAAAAGATATACCGGATGATGCATTATCAGTAGCTCGTGCGAGACAAACGAATAAAGAAGGATACGCTTCAAAGCTTAAAAACAGATTAAAGGATTAACGGAGGTTTTTGTTCATGTCACACTATAAAGATTCAACATTGAAGGTATTAACACTTAATTCCAACCGTGGACTAGCTGAAGAAATAGCTAGTCATATTGGGACAACCCTAGGGAAATGTACTGTAAGTTCTTTTAGTGATGGAGAAATTCAAATCAATATTGAGGAAAGTGTTCGTGGCTGTGATGTTTACGTAGTACAGTCCACAAGTACTCCAGTGAACCAACATATTATGGAGCTATTAATTATGATTGATGCATTAAAACGTGCATCTGCTAGATCTATTAATATCGTTATGCCGTATTATGGGTATGCTCGTCAAGATAGAAAATCTCGTTCAAGAGAACCAATTACAGCTAAATTAATTGCGAACCTATTAGAAACTGCTGGTGCGAATCGTGTCATTACTTTAGACCTTCATGCTCCACAAATTCAAGGATTCTTTGATGTACCAATCGATCACTTACAAGGTGTTCCAATTTTATCGGATTATTTTGAGGCGAAAAACATCGAGGATTTGATTATCGTATCACCTGATCATGGTGGTGTGACTAGAACACGTAAAATGGCTGATCGATTAAAAGCACCAATTGGTATTATTGATAAAAGAAGACCTAAACCAAATGTTGCAGAAGTTATGAATATTGTAGGAAATATTGAAGGAAAAACGGCAATCCTAATCGACGATATTATTGATACAGCTGGTACTATCACATTAGCTGCCAATGCATTAATTGAAAATGGTGCGAAGGAAGTGTATGCATGTTGTACACATCCAGTATTATCTGGGCCAGCAATTGAGCGTATTGAAAACTCTCAAATTAAAGAATTAGTCATTACGAACTCTATCCCTCTACCAGAGGAAAAAAACACTGAGAAAATCACTCAACTATCTGTTGCACCTTTAATCGGTGAAGCAATTATTCGTGTGCATGAACTACAATCAGTAAGTATATTATTTGATTAATTGTTTAGAATAGTCTACATTGGGGAATATACTAATTAGGGCAAAATTGATTATAATTGCGTAATGCGCCTGGGCTAGAATTCTATAGTGAATGACCAGAAGCGTTCATATTGGCGCTAAATATTAGTATCTTTTTACATTACTATACGAGAAGGTTTGTTAACACAGACTTGGATGCTTCTAGTTTTCAAATATAATGGAGGATGATGAAATCATGTCAGTTACATTGAAAGCAATTAAAAGAGAAGACCATGCAAGATCAACAACAAGAAACCTCAGAGAAAGCGGACAAGTTCCCGCAGTAGTTTATGGTAAGGACAAAGAAACAAAATCAATTGCTGTAAATAGTATTGAATTAGTAAAAACAGTGCGAGATGAAGGTAGAAATGCCATTATTTCCTTAGACATTGACAGTGGTAATTCTGTTGATGTTATGTTGCATGACTATCAAATGGATGACATTAAAGATGAGTTATTACATGCTGATTTCTACATAGTAAATATGGGAGAAGCTATGGATGTTGATGTTTCCATAAGGCTTGATGGAGATGCTCCAGGAGTAAAAGATGGGGGAATTATGCAACAAGCATTGTACGAAGCAAAACTACGTGTGAAACCTAATGCAATACCGGAAGAAATCGTATTGGACGTATCTAATATGACAATGGGTGATATCATAATAGTTGCTGACCTACCTAAATCATCGGAATATGAGATCCTAGAGGATGATGATACTACTGTTGCTACTATTTTGGCTCCAAGAACAGATGATGATGTTGAAGGTATTGAAAATGAAAATGCTGAACCAGAATTAGTGGGCGAGGTACAAAAGGATAAGAATGAAGAATAATTAATTTAAAATAAAGAGTAACTCCCTCCGTAAGGAATTTTAACTATTCCATCCTTATTGGAGGGATTATTCTTATTTCTAGTGATATGACATAAACTAAATATAAAGGAAGACATTCGATGAAATGTATTGTTGGTTTAGGAAATCCTGGTAGGAAATATGCAAAAACAAGACATAATATAGGATTTATGGTTATCGATGAGCTTTTGGATCGACATAACTGGGGACCATTGAAGAAAGATAAATTCAATGGAAAACATACTGTAGAATTTTATCAAGGGGAAAAAGTAATTCTCCTTCAACCCCAAACGTATATGAATCTTTCAGGCGAATCGATTCGACCATTAATTGAATTTTATAATATAGACCCAGAAGATGTTCTGATTATTTATGATGAACTAGATTTACCAAGTGGGAAAATTAGATTAAGGCAAAAAGGTGGACATGGTGGACATAATGGGATTCGCTCGGTTATAGATCATTTAGGAATGAAAGAATTTAAACGAATCCGAATTGGCGTAGGAAGACCGACAACACCAATGCCGATTGTCGATTATGTGCTTGGTACTTTTCCAAAATCAGAGAAGCCATTAATTAATGATAGTATACAAAAAGCAGCCGATGCTTGTGAACAATGGTTAGAAAAGCCATTTTTAGAAGTGATGAATGAATTTAATGCATAGTACCTGCATAGATTACAATAATACTTAAAATAAGACAAAGAGTATAAATTTATGCTTTTCGGATAAACTTTTATATATCTGAGGTTTATTCGAGGAGGGTTTTTCCTATGTCTATCATTTACAAATGTAGGCATTGTGGCCATATTCTTGGTCAAATAGATGAAAAAATTATTGATACTTCCATTTTAGGATGGAATAAATTATCAAATGAGGATAAAAAAGAGATGATTCAATATCAATCAGATGGTGATGTTCACATTCAAACAATCTGTGAGAACTGTGAAGATGTACTTGGGCAACACCCAGAATATCATGAATTAGATAATTTTATACAATAGAATAATTAAGAAGCTTTGGTTCATCAACCAAGGCGTTTTTGTGTTTATTTAGAAAAAACGCTGTATTGAAAAGCCATGCATTTACGAAGGTGTTAAGCATCAATTGGGGGTTATTTAAGTGAAAGGTTTAAATCAATACTTACAATCGAGTGAAGATATTCAGTCCATCTTAAATGGAATATCAAATGGAATGCAAGAACAATTAATTGCTGGCTTATCTGGGTCTGCAAGAAGCCTACTAGTTTCCTTGACAGAAGAATCTACTAACCGTCCCTTGCTATTAGTTACATATCAACTGGTGCAAGCACAAACGTTGTATGATGATTTAGTAAATTTAATGGGTGAAGAGCATGTTCATTTGTATCCAGTAAATGAATTGATTGCTTCTGAAATTGCAATTGCTAGTCCAGAACTAAGAAGTCAACGTATAGAAGCATTGATGGAATGGACAAAAAATAAAACAGGAATACTTATTGCACCAATCGCAGCAGTTAAACGAATCTTGCCCCCGAAAGACTATTGGAGTAAATATCAGTTACCATTTAATGTTGGCGATGAAATCTCCATTGATAGCTATTTAGCATTGTTAGTGGACATGGGGTATGAACGGGTTTCTATGGTTACGACACCCGGTGAATTCAGTGTTCGAGGTGGAATTATTGATATTTATCCAGTGACAGAACCTCATCCAATACGAATTGAATTATTTGATGTGGAGATTGACTCCATTCGATACTTTGATGCAGAAACACAACGTTCATTAGATAAACTACAACAAGTTGAAGTAGGGCCAGCAACGGAGCTATTATTAACGAATTCTGATTTTTTATCTGGTGCTCAAAGATTAGAGTCGGCACTTGCTAAGTCATTAAAAAAGCTAAAGAAATCTGAAGCCAAAGAGATTCTAGTAGGAGAGATTGAACGTGATATATCACGATTAAAAGATTTTGAGCATTTTCCAGAGATGTATAAATATATTGGCTTTTTCTATGATCAACCTGCTAGTTTGTTAGACTATCTTCCAGAAAATGGATTGGTCATTTTAGATGAAATGAGTAGAATTCAAGAAACTGCAACCAATTTGGATATGGAAGAGGCTGAGTGGTATAGTAGCCTTCTAGAAGGAAACAAAGCAGTAGCTGACAGCAATTTTTCCTTTGATTGGAATTCTGTATGGAAAAGAATGGATGGTCAACGTCTCTATTTTTCAGTATTTTTGAGGCATATACCAAATACTCAACCACAAAATATTGTGAATCTCTCTGCAAGGGCAATGCAGGAGTTTCATGGACAAATGCATTTATTCAAAAATGAGCTCACGCGATGGAAGAAAAGTGATTTTTCAGTAGTTGTTTTTGCACCAAATAATAAGCGTGCAGAAAAAATTCAGTCGATTTTAGATGATTATGACATCGAAGCAGATTTAACGAATCAGCTAGAACTTCCAGTTGAAAAACCAACAGTTGTAGTTGGTAACTTAAATAATGGTATTGAAATGCCGATGCATAAAGTAGTTTTAATAACAGAAAATGAACTATTTAAAAAGAAAAGTAAACGACCACGAAAGAAACAAAAGATATCAAATGCTGAACGTATAAAGAACTATCAGGAATTAAAAATTGGTGACTATGTTGTCCATGCAAATCATGGAATTGGTCGTTACCTTGGAATAGAAACGTTAGAAGTGAATAATAAACATAAAGACTATATGTTAATTAAGTACTCAGGTGATGATAAACTTTTTGTTCCAATTGAACAGCTTGATTTAGTTCAGAAATTTGTGGCATCAGAAGGGAAAGAGCCGAAACTTTATAAATTAGGTGGCAGTGAATGGACGAAAGTGAAACGAAAAGTTCAATCGTCTGTTGAAGACATAGCTGATGACCTAATTAAGTTATATGCAGAGCGTGAATCTCGAAAAGGATATGCATTCTCTCCTGATGGTGAGTTACAACGAGAATTTGATACATCATTTCCATATCAAGAAACAGAAGATCAGCTTCGTTGTATAGAAGAAATTAAAGCTGATATGGAGAAAGAACGTCCAATGGATCGTCTCCTTTGTGGTGATGTTGGTTATGGGAAGACCGAAGTTGCGATACGTGCTGCATTCAAAGCAGTTGCGGACGGAAAACAAGTAGCTATTCTTGTTCCTACCACTATTTTAGCTCAACAACATTATGAAACCGTAAGAGAAAGGTTTCAAGAATATCCAATTAATATAGGTTTATTAAGCCGATTTAGAACAGCTAAGCAGCAAAAAGAAACCATTCAAGGATTAAAACGAGGCTTGGTTGATGTTGTTATTGGGACTCATCGTATACTATCTAAAGATATAGAGTATAAAGATTTAGGGTTATTAATTGTTGATGAAGAACAACGATTTGGTGTTAAACATAAAGAAAAAATAAAACAATTAAAATCAAATATTGATGTATTAACATTAACCGCAACTCCTATTCCACGTACTTTACATATGTCGATGTTAGGGGTTCGAGACTTATCTGTTATTGAAACTCCACCTGAAAACCGTTTTCCTATTCAAACTTATGTAGCAGAATATAATCCAATTTTAATTAGGGAAGCGATAGAAAGGGAAATGGCACGTGGTGGGCAAATCTTCTTCTTATATAATCGAGTGGAAAATATCGATAAAATAGCTCGTGATATCGGAATGCTTGTGGACGATGCAAAAATTGCAATTGCTCATGGACAAATGAATGAATCAGAATTAGAAAATGTCATGTTTGGTTTCCTTGAAGGTGAATATGACGTATTAGTAAGTACAACAATTATTGAGACGGGTGTAGATATACCAAATGTGAATACATTAATTGTTTATGATGCTGACCGAATGGGATTAAGCCAACTCTATCAGTTACGTGGTCGAGTGGGACGTTCTAATCGTGTAGCCTATGCTTATTTCACCTATCAAAAAGACAAAGTGCTAACAGAAGTTGCTGAAAAACGGTTAGAGGCAATTAAGGAATTCACTGAATTGGGTTCTGGATTTAAAATAGCGATGCGTGATTTATCCATCCGAGGTGCTGGAAACTTACTTGGTGCTCAACAACATGGCTTTATTGATTCTGTTGGTTTTGATATGTACAATCAAATGTTAACAGAAGCTATTGAAGCACGTAAGGCAGGTAAAGAAATAGAAGAAATTCAGCCATTTGAGCCAGAGCTTACATTATCAATTGATGCTTATATCCCTGACACATATATTGATGATGAGAAACAGAAAATTGATATGTATAAACAATTCCAAACTATTTTATCACAAGAGGATATTGAGTCATTAAGAGATGAGTTAATTGATAGGTTTGGTGATTATCCAGAAGAAGTAGAGCATCTGTTTATTGTGTCCGATTTGAAACGGGTGGCTAAAAAAGAAAAAGTGGAGAGTGTTCATGAGAAGAATAATAAGATTGAATTGTTGTTAACAGAAGAACGTAGTCAAGAGATTGATGGGGCTAAACTATTTGAACTCGCTAATGAATACGGACGTAGTATTTTGTTAGGGACAGAACAATCAAAATTAAAAATTACGTATCGACCGGAAAGAAACAAAATTCATGAGCGATATGAGGTTATTAAAAGCTTTATCGAACAACTTGAAAAAGTAAATCGTTAGTTTACAAATCCCTACTTATTCTATTTTGGAAAGGTAGGGATTTTTCTTTAGGATAATCATGGGTTTTATGTATAGTTATGCTACTATGATTTATACTATTAGAACACAACTGGTGTTTTTTACCCATAAAGAAAGGATAAGGAAAGAAAAGCAATAGTTGTGTTAATACTTAAAAGAAGGTTTTTGAAACAATAAAAAACCGAAAACTCTTTCACCATTAGTGTGACAAAATAGGCTAAGCTTCAGACAGATAAAAGCTCCAAAAATCATCATAGAAAGTGAGGCTTCATACGAATGAAGGCAACAGGAATTGTAAGACGGATTGATGATTTAGGTAGAGTAGTCATCCCGAAAGAAATTCGACGAACATTACGTATACGTGAAGGAGATCCATTAGAAATATTTATTGACAGAGAAGGCGAAGTGATTTTAAAGAAATACTCTCCAATCAATGAACTAGGAAACTTTGCAACCGAATATGCGCAAGCGTTGTTTGACTCTCTAAATTATCCAGTATTAATATGTGACCGTGATGAAATTATCGCAGTAGCTGGAGAATCGAAAAAGGATTACTTAAATCAAAATATTGGTAAACAGTTAGAAAAGGCAATCGAAGGCCGGACCTTAGTTATGGAAACTGAATCATCCAAAGTGGAGATTTTAGAAGGAAAAGAAGAAGAAGTAAATTCGCTTTGTATAAGTCCTATTATTGCTAATGGAGATCCAATAGGTTGTGTCATCATGTTTTCTAAAGATGGAGAGAAGCTTAGTAATGTTGAACAAAAATCAATTGAAACAGCAGCAAGCTTTTTAGCAAAGCAAATGGAATAAAAACTCAAATGGAGCGGGCAAAATTAGTACAAGATGCTAATCTTTGCCCATTTTTGGTTTATATGTAAAAAAGGTGATAGTGGATTTTAAGCTTCACTTCAAACTAGAATCCCCTAATACCTAAAGCGATAATCTAGAATCGGTGTGCTATAATAGGAAAAGATTACTGGCAAGTGAGGAATTTTTTATGGAATCTAATAAAATAATTAAAGGAGCATTAATCCTGACTATCGCCGGTTTAATTAGTAAGATTTTAAGTGCCGGATACCGCATACCTTTACAGAACTTAACAGGTGATATGGGATTTTATGTTTACCAACAAGTGTACCCTCTATTAGGTATAGCTTTTGTATTCGCTTTATATGGTTTTCCTTCGGCTATATCAAAAATAGTAGCTGAAAAAGATAAAGGGAATAAGAATTTACGTGAATTTTACTTCCCCTTATTAGCGATCATGTTACTAATAAATGGTACTATTTTTATTTTTTTATATCTTAATGCAGAATCTATTGCGATTTGGATAGGAGATAGTAATTTAATTCATGCTTATCAAACGGCAGCTTTCCTATTTTTGTTAATTCCATTTACTTCCATGCTACGAGGCTTTTTTCAAGGCAATAATTATATACAACCAACTGCATATTCCCAGGTGGGAGAACAGTTATTTCGCGTCATTATTATCATTGCTTCTGCTTTGGTAGTTACAGTACAAGGAAAAGATATTTATGCTGTAGGACAAGCAGCTGGTGTCGCTTCGATTATAGGAGCAGGAATAGCCATTATTATTTTACTAATTTTTGTGTGGAAATTTCACACAAAGCAAAATACGAGTTCGTTAGCTTTAGCTCCAGTTCCCTGGGGGTATTATGCAAAAACAATTCTAGTATTTGGACTTATTGCTTCATTAAATCATATGATATTGCTGGTCATACAATTTGCAGATACATTTACGTTGGTCCCGAGTCTCATAGAATATGGCCTTTCTAAACTAGATTCGATGGAAACAAAAGGTGTTTTTGATAGAGGACAACCATTAATTCAGTTAGGAACTGTATTAGGTTCATCTTTTGCACTTGCATTAATTCCATCAATCTCTCAAGATAAGTTTCAGCGTGATCCAAAAAATGTCTATAAACATGTGACAAGTGCTGTTTCACTCAGTTTCTATTTAGCAATTGGGGCAACAATAGGTTTAATAACCTTGTTTCCACTAGTAAATATACTACTATTTCAAGATACGAGTGGAACATCGACATTACAAATTTTAGTATTAGCAATTTTACTTTGTTCAATTTCCATAACGGGTGCTTCCATATTACAAGGGTTAGGTTTTATGAAGCGAACAGCGTTTTTTATCGTAGCAGCATTTTTTGTTAAATGGGTGAGTAATCAATTACTTGTTCCAATATTCGGAATTAACGGTAGTGCATTCGCAACAATCCTTAGTTTATTTATGTTATGTTTTCTTGTGCTTTGGGCGTTACACCGCAAATTACCTGAATTAAAAATATGGAAAAAGATTAATTGGAAAGCATTTCTTATAGCAAGTTTTAGTATGTTCCTTTATCTCATTGTTTTATTAGGAATTGGACCAGACTATGAAGCGATATCTCGCTTTGGTTTATTTCTCTATGTACTTATTCTCGTATTTGGTGGAGGCATGATTTATTTAATTTTACTTATTCGTTTTCATGCCTTTTCATCAAAAGAACTAGCAATGCTACCATTTGCCTCTAAATTACAGGCATTTTCGAAGGAGGGTATTCATAATGACAATTGAAATAATTGGATTAGGTGCTGGTGATATAAGCCAATTAACGATAGGTGTCTATCAAAAGCTAAAAAATCATCAAGCTCCTGTTTTTGTACGAACACTAGATCACCCTGTAGTAAGGGATTTACAAAAAGAACAAATACAATTTATCTCTTTTGATAAACTGTATGAACAAGAGAATGAATTTGCTGATGTATATGATCAAATCGTTAAGGAACTTCTGGAAGAAGCAAAACATGAAAATGTACTTTATGCTGTTCCTGGACATCCAATGTTAGCAGAGAAAACTGTTCAACTCTTATTAAATCAAGATGAAGTAGAGGTTTCTATTATTGGTGGTCAGAGCTATTTAGATGATTTATTTACAGCTGTAAAAATGGACCCAATTGAAGGATTCCAGTTTGTGGATGCAACCAGTTTTAATAGAAGCCAATTGGATTACCGGAAACACATTATTTTTTCCCAAGTATATGATCGTTATATTGCCTCAGAAGTAAAACTACAGTTGCTTGAGGATTTACCAGCGGACTATGAAATATCCATTGTAGAAGCAGCTGGTAGTGTAGAAGAGAAAATTATAAAATTACCATTGGAAGAATTAGATCATTCCATGGAAGTTAGCAATCTAACGAGTGTCTATGTACCACCAGCAAAAGAACAGCACCTCTCACATACATTTACTCGTTTACGTGAAGTGATAGCAACCCTACGAGGGCCAAATGGCTGTCCTTGGGATCAAGCTCAAACACATGAAACACTAAGAGAATATGCAATTGAAGAAGTATATGAGTTAATTGATGCAATTGATGAAGAAGATGATGAGGGAATCGTAGAAGAACTTGGCGATGTCCTACTACAAGTGATGTTACATAGCCAAATTGGGGAAGATAATGGATATTTTACTGTTGATGATGTTATCAAATCAATTACAGAAAAGATGATTTATCGACACCCTCATGTATTCTCGGATACACAAGTAGATTCAGTGGCAGAAGTTTATAAAAATTGGGATGCATTGAAGAAAGAGGAAAAAGGCGACCAACGACAATCGGTATTAGATGGTGTGCCTAATCATTTACCATCCTTATCAAAGGCCTATAAATTACAGAAAAAAGCAGCAAAAGTAGGTTTTGATTGGGATGATGTAGAAGATATATGGAATAAGTTAGAAGAAGAAATCAAAGAAGTAAAAGAAGCTATATCTTTAAAAGATGATATAGAGATAGAAAAAGAATTTGGTGACGTGTTATTTGTATTGGCTAACTTATCTAGATATTATAAAGTCAATCCAGAAGTAGCATTGAATCAAACGAACCAGAAATTTCAATCTCGCTTTACTTATATTGAAGAAAAGCTACAAGAAGAAGGCAAGGATATTACAAAAACATCGTTAGAAGAGATGGACTATTACTGGGATCAAGCAAAGGAAAGAGAGTGAGAAAATGAGATTAGATAAGTTTCTAAAAATTTCAAGGTTAATAAAACGCCGTACATTAGCTAAAGAGGTAGCAGACCAAGGAAGAATAACAATTAATGGCAACCAAGCTAAAGCATCTTCAACAGTAGCTGTTGGAGATGAACTAGTTATTAAATTTGGACAAAAGCTTGTGACAGTTGAGGTAACTTCATTAAAAGAAGTGGTACGAAAAGAAGAAGCAGGACTTTTATATAAAGTAGTAAAAGAAGAAAAAATAATGGACAACTAGTTCTATACTTGTCCCTCCTTTCATAAAGTATTACTGATAAGGAGGAAGCGGATATGAACTATTATGATAAAGAAAATAATCACAGAGTACAACAACAAGATCATCAATTAAAGATTAATAACAGAAAGTTGCTAGAAATAACAGGAGTTAAAGAAGTTGATAGTTTTGATAATGAAGAGTTCCTTTTAGAAACGGTAATGGGTTATTTAATTGTGCGCGGCCATAATTTACAGTTAAAAAACCTTGACGTAGGTGAAGGTGTTGTCTCTATCAAAGGCAAGATTTACGAGATTTCCTATGTAGATGAACACCAACAGGAGAAAGCTAAAGGGCTCTTTAGCAAGCTATTTAGATGACATTAAATATCCAATTTCTAACGATGATTACAATGATTTCAGGTGGCTTTTATCTTGGTATGGCAGTGGATACCTTTCGCCGTTTCGACAGACATTGGAAGAGTAAGAAATTTTTAGTTTACTTACTGGAAGTTTGTTTTTGGCTCTCTCAAACCTTTATCCTTTATTATTTATTATTTTTAGTGAATTCAGGAGAGTTAAGATTTTATGTGTTTGCAGCAACATTACTTGGATATGCCACCTACCAAGTAATTGCTGCGAACTTCTATAAGAGATTACTAGAAAGACTCATTGTAATTATCAAACAGGTTTATAATTTTTTTGAAAGATTGTTTATTGCGCTAGTATATAAACCAATTAAATACCTTATACAATTATTAATTGCTTTTATTATTTTTATTGTTGGCATGGCATGGACTGTCATTCAATTTTGCTTCAAACTCCTCTTCGCACCCATTAAGTGGGTCTTTGGTTTGATATATCGCCTTTTACCAGATAAAGTTAAACTGTTTTTACACAATCTTGCAGGATTTTATAGTAAAATAAAGAATATAATTATAAAGTGGGTGAAGTATATCTCGTCAAAGAGGAGGTAATGCTATGTCTGTCAACAAGAGCAAGGTTTCTAAAATACATCCTAGTTACGTGCAACAGTATGATGTTTACCAAGAAAGACAAAACAGACGAAAGAAACTGTTAAAACGTAGACTCATATTTTTTGCTATTTTAGTTGCGATTATAATTGGCTCACTAACCGTTTATCATTTTAAACAACGAGAGATTCATGCAGAAAAACTAGAAGAGTATAATCAGCTTAAAGAAGAGTTAACCCATTTACAAAACTTAGAAGTTCAGTATAAAGAGGAAATTGAATTATTGAATAATGACTCATATATATTAGATATAGCACGTACAAATTACTTCTTATCTAAAAAAGGGGAATTAATTTTCAAAATTCCCGACGAAGACCCCTCATATTGACACACTTTGCAACGCTTAGCTATAATATATAGTAAGTAGTGATTTTAAAATCTTAAGGAGGAGCATTTTTTTTATGTCAATCGAAGTAGGCAGCAAGCTGCAAGGAAAGGTAACAGGGATCACTAATTTTGGAGCTTTTGTAGAGCTTGGAGAAGGGAAAACGGGCCTTGTTCATATTAGTGAAGTTGCCGATAACTATGTTAAAGATATTAATGAACACTTAACGGTAGGTGACGAGGTTAAGGTAAAAGTAATTAATGTCGAAAAGGATGGTAAAATCGGTTTATCTATTAAGAAAGCTAAGGATAAACCACAACGTCAAAGAAGCACAAGAGAACGTACTGAATCATTTGAAGCAAAAATGAGCCGTTTTCTAAAAGATTCTGAAGACCGTTTAGCCTCTTTAAAGAAGCACACGGAATCTAAACGTGGGGGTCGAGGTGCTAAAAGAGGATAGCAGTTGCTGTCTATAGAGAATGCTCTATAATCTTTTCTAATAAATAATAAGCAAAAGCAGGTATCCATATGTGTACCTGTTTTTTTATTGCTCAAAAAAAGAGGTTATCCCAGGTATCTACACGAGATCCTTATGGGATAACCTCTTTTTTAAGTAATAGCGGCGGAGGGGATCGAACCCACGACCTCACGGGTATGAACCGTACGCTCTCGCCAGCTGAGCTACGCCGCCAAAATATAGAAGCAACAAAAAATATCATACCTGAGGATAGAGAAAGTGTCAATAGATTCTCTATATAAATCTATTTTCCAAATTATGCAATAGTAGAATACCACCATTTGCTATAACTCTTAATAAATATTTCGACAGATGTTTTTACAAATAAAGGGAATAAATTCAGTTGCTTTACTCCTTATAATTTGTTTAATCGCCTATGATATGTACGAATACCAGGTATGAATAGGTAATTAATGATTTTAGAAATGGAGTGAACGATTCGAGGGAGAAAAAAGGTTTATGTAGAAAATAACTTTTACTAGAAGAATAGCGTCGAACGATTTTTAGGATTAGCCCTCTTGTTTTGACAAAAAAAGTTGCAAACCTATGGTTTACTTTATTGAAAGGATTCTATTATATTCTGTAAAACTACTGCTTAGCAAGGGGCTAAGATAATTTGAATATACTATCCGTCAAAGAGGAGTGGTATAAAATGCTAGATTCTATTCCAAGAACAGAATCAAATACGATCAGGGTAGGAAAAAAGGATTTAGATCAAACAGGGAAAAAGAAATATTCAAAAGCAAAAAAAGTACTGTTAGATAAAGGCTGGCTATTTGTCATAGTTGGATTCTTGCTAGGAAGAGCAATTATTTTATCAGCAGTTTCGCCATTTGCTGTAGCATTTCTAGCAACGATGTGGTTTTTACATAGAGATAAATCTCCTAAAATAATGATTGCTACTATGGCAGGTGCTTTTACGTATTCGTTTGAACATGGTGTATATATTGCTGTAGCAACTTTAGTATTTATCATTCTTGCTGGTATCTTTAAAAATTCCAATCATCAGCAGATAAAAATACCTCTATTTGTATTTATGGCAACAGTCGTTCCTCGATTATTTTTATACTCCTTATCATCACAGTTAAGCTATTATGAATGGATGTTGCTAGTAGTAGAGGGAATTTTAGGGACAATCTTAGTATTAATCTTTATGCAAAGTGTTCCATTAATATCACCAAAACGCTATAAACCTACTTTAAAAAATGAAGAAATTGTGTGTATGATTATTTTAATTGCCTCCATTCTTACTGGGACAGTAGGTTGGGAACTTTACGGGGCTTCTATTGAACAAGTGTTATCAAGGTATTTTGTATTAATATTAGCTTATATTGGTGGTGCTGCTATTGGGTCAACGGTGGGTGTTGTTGTTGGGTTGATTTTATCACTAGCAAGTGTCGCAAATATTTATCAGATGAGTTTATTAGCATTTTCAGGTTTACTTGGAGGGTTATTAAAAGAAGGGAAAAAGCTAGGTGTTAGTGCCGGATTATTAGTTGGAACATTTCTAGTTGGTATCTATGGAGAATCCCAAGCTATTTTGCCATCAATCATTGAGTCCTCGATTGCTATTTTCTTATTTCTATTAACTCCAGGTATCTGGTTTAAGAAACTATCAAGGTATATTCCTGGTACAGAGGAACACACCAATGAGCAAGAGCAATATTTGCAAAAAGTACGTAATGTAACTGCTAAACGTGTAGAACAATTTTCTGAGGTTTTTGAAGCATTATCAAAAAGCTTCCAATCTGCTGAGAGCTACTCAGCAGAAGACGAAGAAGAAAAACAGCGAGAGACGGATTATTTCTTAAGTCAAGTTACAGAAAAAACATGCCAATCTTGTTTTATGAAAGAACGTTGTTGGCAACAGCAATTTGATAAAACGTATGGTTTAATGGAAAGTATGAAAAATGATATAACCGACGATCAGGAACCGAATCGTAAAACAGTTAGAGAGTTTGAGAATCATTGTGTTAAATCCAAAAAGGTAATTGATACGATGAAAGAAGAAATATCCTACTTTGATGCAAATCGCAAATTAAAAAAACAAGTATTAGAAAGTAAACGATTGGTAGCTGAACAGCTTCAAGGAGTATCAGAAGTAATGGATGATTTTGCAAAGGAAATATTGAAAGAGAGAGAACATCATGAGAAACAGGAGTTGCAAATCGTTCACGCTTTAAAAGCATTAGGAATTGAATTAGAAAAACTAGATGTTTATCGCTTAGATAAGGGAAATGTTGATATTGAAATGGCCGTTTCCTTCTATGACTATCATGGAGAAGGAGCCAAATTAATTGCCCCTGTTCTATCAGATATTTTAAATGAGACGATTGTAGTTAAACATGAAGAAATCTCTCCATTTCCAAATGGTTACTCATTTTTAGCGTTTGGGTCAGCAAAGGAATATACAGTAACGACTGGTGTAGCACATGCTGCTAAAGGTGGTGGAGTCGTTTCGGGTGATAGTTATACAATGATAGAGCTTGGTGCTGGTAAATATGCAATGGCTATTAGTGACGGAATGGGTAATGGAGAAAGAGCTAGTGAGGAAAGTGAAGAGACACTTCGATTATTGCAACAAATATTACAAACAGGAATTCCTGAAAAGGTTGCGATTAAATCTATTAATTCCATACTAGCTCTGCGAACATCAGATGAGATGTTTGCAACATTGGACTTGGCAGTAATTAATTTACACAATGCATATGTTCGTTTCTTAAAAATTGGGTCAACACCAAGTTTTATTAAACGAGGTGACCAAATGTTAAAGGTAGAAGCGAATAATTTGCCAATTGGGATTATCCAAGAGTTTGATGTGGATATTGTTAGTGAGCAGCTGTTGGCAGAAGATTTATTAATTATGATGAGCGATGGTATTTTCGATGGACCAAAACATGTTGAGAATACCGACATATGGCTTAAGAGAAAAATACGTGAAATGGAAACGGATGATCCCCAGGAAGTAGCAGACTTATTACTAGAGGAAGTTATACGGACAAGGTCTGGAGCCATTGATGATGACATGACAGTGATGGTAGCAAAAGTGAAAAAGAACATACCAAAATGGGCTACCGTTCCAATTTATGAAGATAAAGCACAATAATTATGTTTATAGATTATTATTATGAAATCCGAACAGTGAAACTGAATTCCCCTATTAGAATTCGGCTTCAGTTCGGATTTTTGTTTGAGCGAAGTATTCTAGTGAAACGTGGATTTGTGTTAGACCACCATTCAAAACTATAAATAATAGCTCATCAAAGCAAACTAGCTTTTATTAAACATGTATAAATACTAGTTTAAATGGAGATGCTGATGATGGAAAAAGTTGGAGGTGTAACGAGTGAAAAAGGGGACTTTAAAACAAATTTTATTAATTACCGATGGATGTTCTAATAAGGGAGAAGACCCTTCTGCAACGGCTGCATTAGCTCATCAACAGGGGATTACGGTAAATGTAATTGGTATTTTAGAAGATGACCAAACGGAAGACCCACAAGGACTGCAAGAAGTAGAGGATATTGCTCTCTCAGGTGGTGGGGTAAGCCAACTAGTTTACAAGCAAGCCTTATCACAAACAGTGCAAATGGTAACAAAGCAGGCAATGACACAGACGTTACAGGGATTTGTTAATACAGAACTAAAGCAGATACTAGGTTCAGAGCAAACTATGGAAGATTTAGAACCAGAAAAGCGTGGAGAGATCATGGAGGTTGTAGAGGACTTAGGAGAAACTTGTGATTTAGAAGTATTAGTATTAATAGATACAAGTGCTAGTATGCATGATAAACTACCTACCGTAAAAGAGGCACTAATTGATTTATCTATTAGTCTAAATGCTCGAATTGGAAGAAACCGATTTAGTATCTTTAGTTTCCCTGGAAAGAGAAAAGATATTGATAAGGTTTTAGATTGGTCACCTAAGTTAGATAGTATATCTAGTGTATTCCCTAAATTAACTAGTGGCGGGATTACACCAACAGGTCCGGCAATACGTGAGGCGATGTATCAGTTTGGAAAGAAGAGCTTATTAAGGAGCTTTAGAAAAAATGATGAACAAGACGTCGAGAACGCATGACTTTGAACTAAGACCTGGTATGAAAATACATGGGAAATGGCATAAAAGAAGTTATCTAATTAAAAAGAAATTAGGTAATGGTGCGATTGGGACTGTCTATTTATGTGAAGAAAGTAAAAAGTTATTTGCACTTAAGATTAGTAGCAAAAATTCCTCTATGACGATGGAAGTAAATGTATTGAAATCATTAGAAAAGGTCCAAGGAAATCGGCTTGGACCTTATTTAATAGATGTCGATGATTGGCTCGCACCAAATGGGTCCACTTATTCATTTTATGTGATGGAATATATCGATGGCCAGACAATTCATGATTTTATTTCACGAAATGGTAAGGAATGGATTGGGGTTTTCATTCTTCAGTTATTAGATGACTTAGAGAAACTTCATCAAGCAGGATGGGTGTTTGGGGATTTGAAAACAGATAACCTTATCGTGTCATCCAATCCACCTAAAATTCGCTGGATTGATGTTGGAGGAACGACACAAATAGGACGAGCGATTAAGGAATATACAGAGTTCTATGATCGTGGGTATTGGGAATTAGGCTCTAGGCGTGCAGAACCAACTTATGATTTATTTGCGTTAGTAATGATTTTCTTAAATCTATTTTACCCTAGTAGGTTTGAAAAAGGGGCAAACACTAAAGCGTCTTTATTTAAACGGATTGATAAAGTTCAAGCACTAAGGCCATATGAGGTGTGTTTTAAAAAAGCTTTAACAGGAAAGTACCGGTCTGCAAAAGAAATGAGACAGGAAATAGCTCAACGATTATACAATACACAACGAAAAGTTGCTCACAATCAGAAAACCCCATCTGATAATTATCCACCTATACTATTCGAATCAATCGGTATTACGCTAATTGCTTTTATCTATTATGTAACCTCCTTACTCGTCTATTAACTGATTTAATAGTACTGGAAAGATAGATTGTGCTAAAATAGTGGAATATCAAGGTGGAGATGTTAACTAATGAAAGAAACTGTATTAGATTTTATTCAAAGGCACCAGTTATTGAAAAAAAATAGCACAGTCCTAGTTGGAGTATCGGGTGGACCTGATTCAATGGCTTTATTACATTTTCTTAATTCCATTAAAGAGGAGTGGAAGCTCTGTATTTATGTTCTTTCAGTTGATCATCAACTTCGCAAAGAAGGAAGCAAAGAGGACTTAGAATACGTTAAGGGGAAGTGTAAAGAGTGGGGAATAGCTTTTATAGGTACTTCATTGGACGTTCCTACCTATAAAAAGAAAGAAAAACTGGGAACCCAAGAAGCAGCTCGAAAAGTTAGGTATCAGTTTTTTAAGGAACAAATAGAGATGTTAAATGCCGATTATTTAGCATTAGGTCATCATGGAGATGACCAAGTGGAAACGATGCTTATGCGTTTAACGCGAACAGCAGATTCTAGTGTTTTTTCAGGCATACCAGTAAAAAGACAACTAGGACGAGCTAAAATTATCCGACCGTTTCTTTGTTTAACCAAAAAGGAACTGGAAGAGTATTGTGCTACAAACGGATTTATTCCAAGAATTGATCCAACAAATTTAGAAACCAATTATACGAGAAATTATTTTAGGAAACATGTGTTGCCACTTCTAAAAGAGAAAAATAATAATATACATAAGACAGTACAACACTTAAATGAAACAATGATGGAAGATGAAGAATTTCTCCAAAATGAAACGAAAAAAGTAATCAAAGAGGCTGTTGAATTTTACCCCAACAAAAAGAGAATTAGAGTGAACGTTGAGCTATTTAAATCATATGCTTCTGCTTTACAAAGAAGAGCCTATCATCTAATATTAAACTATCTATACGATGAATTACCTAATAATTTATCGTATGTTCATGAAAAACAATTTTTAGCATTATTGTCAAATAATAAGGGAAATGTTCACATTGATTTTCCTCGTCAGTTAATGGTTGTAAAGACATATCAATATATTGATTGTTACTTCAAGGATCAGCAATCTCCTAAACAATCCTATCAAAAACAAATGGAAATTCCAGGTGAAATGAATTTGCCAAATGGATGGAAAATCACTGCTACATATATTAAACATCCTGTTAAGCATAATAAGAATACCTTTATCATTAGTATTGAATCTGTGAGTTTACCATTATTTATTAGGACAAGAAAAACGGGTGACCGTATGAGTTGGTCAGGCTTAAACGGTAGTAAAAAATTGAAGGATATCTTTATTGATGAAAAAATACCTTTAAATGAGAGGGATACATGGCCTATTATTACAGATAATAATGGCAAAATCTTATGGTTGGTAGGTTTAAAAAAGGGACAACCCATAGAAAACAGTAATTCTAACTCTTTTATACAATTACATTATGAAAAGATGTAGGAGGGGCAACGTGCATAACGATATAGAGAAGATATTAATAACAGAAGAAGAAATTGCAGCAAAGTGTAAAGCACTTGGAGACCAGTTGACAGAGGAATATAAAGATAAATTCCCACTAGCAATTGGTGTGTTAAAAGGTGCCATGCCTTTTATGTCTGACGTATTACGTCATATTAATACGTATCTCGAAATGGATTTTATGGATGTATCGAGCTATGGTGGTGGAATGCAGTCATCTGGGGAAGTTAAAATAGTAAAAGATTTGGATACTAAAGTAGAGGGACGAGATTTATTAATAATTGAAGATATCATAGATAGTGGCTTAACCCTTAGTTACTTAGTAGACCTATTTAAGTATCGTAAAGCAAGATCAATAAAGATTGTTACGTTACTTGATAAGCCATCCGGAAGAACTGCTAAAATTAAAGCTGATTTAGTTGGATTCGAGGTACCAAATGAGTTTGTTGTAGGTTATGGTTTGGATTATGAAGAAAAGTATCGGAACCTACCGTATATTGGTGTGCTAAAACCGAAAATATATGGTGGAGAAGAGTAATTAGCAATTTTAATAACATATTGTTTAAATTTAGTGAAAACTTAATAGTATCGGAGAGGAATTAGTTGTAAAATAACTTTTTCGTATGGTACTATTGTTTATAGTTTTTCCCGTGTGGGAGGAGGTAGGCAATGAACCGAATATTTCGGAATGCGTTCTTTTATTTACTCTTATTTTTGGTAATTATTGGAGTTTTAGGAGTACTTAATGGACAAAATGAACAAGCAAAAGAATTTAATGTCAATGAATTTATGCAGGCATTAAATAATGGTGAAATCGATGAAATGACGATGCAGCCGGTTAATGGAATAATGCGTATCACTGGAACACTACAAGACGATGAACAGTTTGTTGCTCAAGTTCCAGATAATAATGATATTGTTGCCAATATAACGCAACTTGCACAAGAACAAAGTGCACTTGATACAATTGAAGAAGATACGCCAAGTATTTGGCTAACTCTTTTTACAACGTTAATTCCGTTTCTAATTATAGGTTTATTATTCTTCTTCTTACTTAGCCAAGCTCAAGGTGGCGGTGGTGGCCGCGTAATGAACTTTGGTAAAAGTAAGGCGAAAATGTATAGTGAAGAAAAGAAAAAGGTACGTTTTAAAGATGTCGCTGGTGCGGATGAAGAAAAACAAGAATTAGTTGAGGTTGTTGAATTCCTAAAAGATCCTCGCAAATTCTCAACTATCGGTGCTCGAATTCCAAAGGGTGTTCTTTTAGTAGGACCTCCAGGAACTGGTAAAACACTATTAGCAAGAGCAGTTGCAGGAGAAGCTGGCACACCATTCTTCTCCATCAGTGGTTCTGACTTTGTTGAAATGTTTGTTGGTGTTGGTGCATCTCGTGTACGTGATCTATTTGAAAATGCTAAGAAAAATGCGCCTTGTATTATTTTCATTGATGAGATTGACGCAGTAGGTCGTCAACGTGGTGCAGGACTAGGCGGAGGTCATGATGAGCGTGAGCAAACCTTAAACCAATTGCTAGTAGAAATGGATGGTTTCGGTGCAAATGAAGGAATCATCATTATCGCTGCAACAAACAGACCTGATATTTTAGACCCAGCATTGTTAAGACCAGGGCGTTTTGACCGTCAAATTACAGTAGATCGTCCAGATGTTAAAGGTCGTGAAGCAGTCTTAAAAGTACACGCGAACAACAAACCACTTGATAAAACAGTGGACTTAAAAACAATTGCAATGCGTACACCGGGTTTCTCTGGTGCTGACTTAGAAAATCTGTTGAATGAGGCGGCATTAGTTGCTGCTCGTGCTGATAAAAAAGTAATTGACATGACCGATGTGGATGAAGCGATTGACCGCGTAATTGCAGGTCCTGCTAAAAAGACCCGGGTTATATCAGAAAAAGAACGAAATATTGTTGCATATCATGAAAGTGGACACACCATTATTGGAATGGTGCTAGATGATGCGGATATCGTTCATAAAGTAACCATTGTCCCACGTGGGCAAGCTGGTGGATATGCAGTAATGCTACCTAAAGAAGATCGTTATTTCATGACTAAACCAGAACTGTTTGATAAAATTACTGGCCTCTTAGGTGGTCGAGTGGCAGAGGAAATCATTTTTGGAGAAGTAAGTACAGGAGCTTCCAATGACTTCCAACGTGCTACTGGAATTGCCCGTAAAATGATTACTGAATACGGTATGAGTGATAAACTTGGACCACTACAATTCACAAGTGGTGGTGGAGAAGTATTCCTAGGTAGAGACATTCAAAATGAACAAAACTACAGTGATGCGATCGCTCATGAAATTGATCAAGAAATGCAAAACTTCATCAATTATTGTTACGACCGTGCGAAGTCAATTCTGACAGAGCATCGTGATAAACTTGAATTAGTAGCACAAACTCTTCTAGAAGTAGAGACTTTAGATGCGAAGCAAATTAAGTCACTATTTGAAGATGGCGTTATGCCAGAACCTGAACCTGAAGTGACAGAAGAGGAAGAAGAAGTTAAAGTAAATATTAATTCTAAAGATGAAGAAGATGAAGATGCAATTGGTTCTTCTTATGAAGAAGCGAAAGCAAAAGCAGAAGAAAAAGTTGATGAAGAAAAAGTCGATGAACCTTCTAATGACGATAAAAAAGAATAAGTGATAAAAAAACAGTCCTTTATATCAAGGACTGTTTTTTTCTAGTTTAATTAAACAGAGTATCGTTATGTTTATTGCTTCGGAAATAAAGTGATTTGCTATGTCCTCGTTCTGATAATATTTAGACTTAAGCACATTTTAATATTAGAAGAAAACATATTTGCTGCGCTCGTGCTTTTTCTCTTTAAACCATTTTGGTATAGTAATGAGGTAGAAGGTAGAATGTTATTTTTTCACAGGAAGGTTTGGTATGCAATGCTTTTTGTACTTGATGTAGGTAATACCAATACAGTATTAGGAGTATATGAGGATGATGTACTTACACATCACTGGAGAATAAAAACGGATCGATATAAAACAGAAGATGAATTTGCTATGTTGATTAAATCTTTATTTGAACATAAGGGATTGGAAATGTCGGATGTTCAAGGTGTTATTATTTCATCGGTTGTACCACCGATTATGTTTTCGCTTGAGAAAATGTGTGAAGTTTATTTTGATATAGATCCACTAATTGTTGGTAAGAATTCGTTAGAAACAACGAAACTAAAGATGTGCTATCCAAATCCTCATGAGATTGGCGCAGACCGAATTGTAAATGCTGTTGGAGCAATTAAGCAGTACAGGGCTCCATTAGTGATTATAGATTTTGGAACGGCAACAACATTTTGTTATATAAATGATAGGGAAGAATATTGTGGAGGTATTATTTCTCCAGGAATTAATATTTCAATGGAGGCATTGTATCAAAAAGCTTCTAAACTTCCTAAAATTGAAATTGAAAAACCCGACGAAGTTGTCGGAAAATCCACTGTAGAAGCGATGAAATCAGGAGTCTTTTATGGTTATGTTGGACAAGTAGATGGAATAGTAAACCAAATAAAAAACTCTACAAACACCAATCCAACTGTAATTGCCACTGGCGGATTGTCTGCTCTAATTGGTGATGCTTCTAATACGATAGATGTTGTGGATCCTTATTTAACATTAAATGGTCTCTATACAATTTACAAAGATAATTGGAAAAAGTGATAATAAAGGAGTTTTTAGAATGTCAGATTACTTAATTAAAGCAACAACTTATGAGGGTAAAGTTCGTGCATATGCAGTTCGGTCGACGGAAACAGTTGAAGAAGCACGTAGAAGACAGGATACTTGGGCAACAACCACGGCTGCTATGGGTAGAACCTTAACAATTACTGCTATGATGGGGGCAATGCTTAAAGGGGAAGATACCTTAACAGTTAAAGTGGAAGGTGGTGGTCCAATTGGGGCCATCGTTGCTGATGGAAATTCCAAAGGTGAGGTAAGAAGTTATGTTACTAACCCACACGTAGATTTTGAATTGAATAGCAAAGGTAAATTAGACGTTGCTCGTGCAGTTGGTACTACTGGTAATTTAAGTGTGGTTAAGGACTTAGGGTTGAAAGAATATTTCACGGGACAGGTACCAATTGTCTCTGGTGAGATAAGCGAGGATTTCACCTATTACTTCGCTAATTCGGAACAGGTACCTTCAGCAGTTGGTGCAGGAGTATTAGTTAACCCAGACCATTCCGTGTTAGCATCTGGTGGGTTTATTGTACAGGTGATGCCAGGTGCAGACGATGCCATTATATCTAAATTGGAAAAACAAATTGAGACATTCCCGGCTATTTCATCCTTAATTCAAGATGGAAAAACACCTGAGGAAATACTTGAAATATTATTTGCTGGTGAGAATCTTAAAATTCATGAAAAAATGCCAATTGCATTCCATTGTAAATGTTCAAAAGAACGTTTGGCACAAGCTATCATCGGATTAGGTGATGAGGAAATCCAAAATATGATTGAAGAAGACCATGGTGCTGAAGCAAGTTGCCACTTTTGTAATGAAATGTATCATTTTACCGAGAGTGAGTTAGAAGAATTAATACAGAGATAGTTAAATTGGGGGAAACACAACATGTCAAAACGATTTTTACTCAGTCTGCTTATCGTACTACTCATTACTAATATAACTACGTTGCTTTTTTGGATGAATGCCAAACAACAAACTGGAGAAACTGTAGTTGTAGATGAGTCTAATGAGGAGATTGAACGTGATGAACCTGTTGCAACAATAGGTAATGAAGAAATAATGGTAGATCAATGGATGAAAGCATTGCGTGATAACTATGGGGAACAACAGTTGAAACAAATGATTGATAAGTCTATTGTAAAACAATTAGCGACAGAAAAGGGTATTACCGTCCATGATAAAGTGTTAGAACGTGAGATAGCCTTATTAACCTCTACACAAGGCGTAATGACGAAAAATGAAGTTGAAAAAGTAGAGAAGCAATGGACTGAGGATATAACCTTTCGCTACCAATTAGAAGCACTATTAACAGAAGGTATCTCCATACCTGAGGAAGAAATAAAAACTTACTATAATTTGTATAAAAATCAGTATAATTTCCCAAAATCACTTCAATTATCACATATTTTAGTGAATGATAGGGAAACTGCAGAAAAAGTGGTAGAAGAATTAAATAACGGTGCATCATTTTCTCTGCTTGCAAAAGAGTACTCTATTGATGAGGAATCCAAGGACGAAGGTGGTTATATTGGATATTTCACGACCACGACTCAATTCTTACCAGCAAATTATGATGTTCAAGCTGAAAAGATAGAAGAATTCTCCTATAGTGAACCGTTTGTAACGGACAGGGGTTTTGCTATTATCTTTTTACACAGAAGTTTACCAAAAATTACGTTTTCTTATGAAGAACTTCGCCCATATATAAAAAACGAATTAGCTTTAGATGAATTAGGCCAATCCTTATCAACCAATCCATTATGGGAAAAATTTGATATCAATTGGTTGTATGACGAATAAGCTAAAGTATAAGGATGTATGCGCCCATTTTTAGTTCAATTAGTTGACTTTTTAAAGGGACAGCAGTACATTTATTATAAATCCTATAGTTTTACTAGGAATTAAATTGGGAGGTATTGGAATGAGAGTAGCGGATAATATTATTGGTCTAATTGGAGAAACTCCAATCGTAAAACTAAATAACATTACAGATGAAGATAGTGCAGATGTATATGTGAAGTTAGAATTTATGAACCCAGGAAGTTCTGTAAAGGATCGTATTGCCTTAGCAATGATTGAAGCAGCAGAAATTGAAGGCTCGTTAAAAGAAGGAGATACAATTATCGAGCCGACTAGTGGTAATACGGGTATCGGTTTAGCAATGGTTGCAGCAGCAAAAGGATATAGAGCTGTATTAGTAATGCCGGATACAATGAGTCAAGAACGTCGTAACTTACTGCGTGCATATGGTGCAAAGTTAGTACTTACTCCTGGTGCAGATGGCATGAAGGGTGCTATTAAAAAGGCAGAAGAACTTAGTGAAGAGCATGGGTATTTTATGCCTCAACAATTTAACAATGAAGCAAACCCAGAAGTACATGCACGTACAACAGGTAAAGAGATTGTAGAACAAATGAAAGAAGGCCTAGACGCATTTGTATCTGGGATTGGTACTGGTGGTACGATCACAGGTGCTGGTAAAGTGCTGAAAGAACATTTCGATGGAATCAAGCTTTATGCTGTTGAGCCTACAGATTCTGCTATCTTGTCAGGTAATAAACCAGGACCACATAAGATTCAAGGAATTGGTGCAGGATTTGTGCCGAAAGTACTGAATACAGATGTTTACGATGAAGTGGTAACAATAGAGAATGAGGAAGCCTTTGAAACTTCTCGTGAAGTAGCTAGAACAAATGGAATATTAGGTGGTATTTCAGCAGGTGCTGCTGTTGCTGCAGCTAAAAAAGTTGCTAAACAGCTTGGAAAAGATAAAAAAGTCCTTGCAATCTTCCCTGATAACGGTGAACGTTACCTTTCTACACCGTTATATCAATTTGATGAAGAAAAATAATTCTGAAATGAAGGAGCTAGTATCTAAATGGATGCTAGCTTTTTTGTTTGTCAAAATAATACTAATAAGGATTACTAATGTATGATACCATAATGTTAATTAAGATGTTGATGGAAAGAAGGTAAACATATGATTATAAATACACCAACAAAAAGTTTAGATTTAGATCATCATACACATATTATGGGGATCCTTAATGTAACACCGGATTCATTTTCAGATGGTGGGAATTATACAACAAAAGAAAATGCAATCACACAAGCAATAAAAATGCAGAATCAAGGTGCAGACATTATTGATATAGGTGGAGAATCAACAAGACCTGACCATGAGCCAGTATCGTTACAAGAAGAGATTAAAAGAGTTGTTCCAATGATTGAAGCAATTAAGGATAAAATATCAATCCCCATATCCATTGATACATATAAAGCCGAAACTGCAAGGCAATCAATCTTAGCGGGTGCAGAGATTATAAATGATGTCTGGGGAGCGAAAAAGGACCCTGAAATTGCCGATGTTGCTAAAGAATTCAATGTTCCAATTATCCTTATGCATAACCGTGAAGATATGAACTATACCTCCATCATAGATGATATGAAAAGGGATTTAGAAGAAAGTATTGAAATTGCTATTAAAGCAGGAGTTCCTAAGGAGAATATTATTTTAGATCCTGGTGTTGGATTTGCAAAGGATGCAAAGGATAACTTAGTAGTAATGAATAACTTAGAACAATTTGCAAATATGGGTTATCCATTGTTATTGGCAACTTCACGCAAACGATTTATCGGTTCAGTGCTCGATGTACCAGCACCGGAGAGAGATAATGGAACAGGTGCTACCACTTGCCTTGGGATAACAAAAGGCGCAAGAATTTTTCGTGTTCATAATGTAAAATTGAATTTCGAGCTAGCTAAAATGATGGATACGATGCTACGAGAAGGAGGAGAATAACTTTGGATAAAATATCATTAAATCAAATGGCCTTTTATGGTTTCCATGGGTTATTCCCTGAAGAAAATAAATTGGGTCAGCGTTTTGTTGTCGATGTTGATTTGTTCGTTGATTTAAAAAGAGCTGGAAAAACAGATCACATGGATGATTCCATTCATTATGGACAAGTTTATGATAACGTAAAAAAGATAGTTGAAGGTAAATCACGGAATCTTATAGAAGCAGTAGCTGAAGATATCGCTCACCAATTGTTAGTGGAGTTTCAACTTCTTCAAGCATGTACAGTAAAAGTTATCAAGCCAGATCCACCAATACCGGGTCATTACCAATCTGTATCAGTAGAGATTTATAGGGAGAGAGAATGATGAATAGAGCTTTTATTGCACTAGGCACAAATATTGAACCGAGAAAAGATTACTTAAATCAAGCAATTAACATATTGGATAAAAATGAATCAATTATGGTAATTAATAAATCATCTATTTATGAAACAGAACCTATGGGTTACACAGAGCAAGCAGATTTTTTGAATATGGTAATTGAAGTAGAAACTCCCCTTCAAGCAATGGAATTATTACTGTACCTTCAAACAATAGAGCAAAGGCTAGGAAGAAAAAGAGAAGTGCGTTTTGGACCAAGAACAATAGACCTTGACATTTTACTTTATAATGAAGAGAATATAAAAATGGAGCAATTACAGGTTCCACATCCAAGAATGCATGAGCGTGCTTTTGTGCTCATACCCTTACATGAAATAGCACCTGAAAAAAACGTTCCTTGTATTGGTAAAACTGTACATGAATTATTAAATGAATTAAAAGAGAACAACAAGAAGGAAGTCGTTTTATGGATAGAAAAAGGATTGGACGAAGAATAAGAGGATTTCGTAAACTAAAAGGGTATACACAAATGGACTTTGCCAAGCGTTTGGGTGTTCCTCTAGCTGTGTTAGGTTCGGTTGAACGTGGGACAAGAGAGATTCCAGAGGGACTAATTGAACAAATTGCAGGTACTCTCAATATAGAAAAGGATGAACTACTTAAATTAAAGGTGGAATAATATGTTTAACATTGGTGACATCACTATCCCAAACCGTGTTACACTTGCACCGATGGCAGGGGTTAGCAACTGGGCTTTTCGACTAACTGTTAAAGAATTTGGAGCAGGACTGATCACTGCTGAAATGGTTAGTGACAAAGGAATTGTAAACAAAAACAAAACAACTATGAAAATGTTATATATAGATGAGCAAGAAATGCCAATGAGCTTACAAATTTTTGGTGGAGAACGTGAATCACTAATTCAAGCAGCGCAATACGTTGATCAAAATACAAATGCTTCTATTATTGATATTAATATGGGGTGTCCAGCTCCAAAGGTTACAAAGGTAGAGGCTGGTGCCAGATGGCTACTTGATCCTGATAAAATTTATCAAATGGTAAAGGCTGCAGTAGAAAACGTAAATAAGCCAATCACAGTAAAAATGCGAACAGGTTGGGATGAAAATCACATTTATGCTGTTGATAATGCAAAAGCAATTGAAGCAGCTGGAGCAAGTGCCATCGGAATTCATGGTCGTACCAGAAAACAAATGTACGATGGTTATGCTGATTGGGAAATTATTAAGCAAGTTAAAGAAGCAGTTACAATACCTGTTATAGGTAATGGTGATATTGATAGTCCTCAAATTGCTAAACAACGATTAGATGAGACTGGTGTAGATGCTGTTATGATTGGTCGTGCAGCTCTAGGAAATCCATGGATAATCTATCAAACTGTAAAATATCTTGAGACAGGAGAACTTTTAGAGGCTCCTACACCAAGACAAAAGATAGAAGTTTGTTTGCTTCATATGGAAAGACTAATCAAACTAAAAGGTGAAAAAGTTGCTATCTTAGAAATGCGAAAACATACAGCATGGTATCTTAAAGGAATTAATGGAAGCGGAAGTGTGAGAATAGAAATTAATCAGGCTGAAACTCGTGAGCAGTTAGAAGAGATATTATTTAAATTTGTAAATGATGTTGAAACTGCAATGAAAGTTTCCTAAAATTTATTCATAATCTGCTGGCGCTGCTAGCAGGTTATTTTAAAAAGAAGAAAAAAGCGTCGGAATAGTAGGTTTTATCATGTACATTAGTTGAAGTTTATTTCATTCAAGGTGTAAAATATAAGTTATGTTGAAATAATGATAATAGTTTGGTTTAGATAGGTAAGGTTAATGCCGGCAATTGTATTTATCATACATATTTAAAATATAAATTAGTATAACGGAGTGATTATTGTGTCAGAAGAATTAAATGAGCACATGCGCGTGCGTCGTGAAAAATTAGATTCATATCGGGAACAAGGGCTCGAACCCTTTGGAGGAAAGTTTAATCGTACCCACTTAGCTGAAGAGTTATTAAATCAGTATCAGGAATTTTCAAAAGAGGATTTAGAAGAAAAGGAAATTCAAGTTACTATTGCAGGAAGAGTAATGACAAAGCGTGGGAAAGGAAAAGCAGGATTTACACATATTCAAGATGCCAGTGGTCAGATTCAGCTATATGTAAGGAAAGATGCTATTGGGGAAGAAGCTTATGAATTATTTAAATCCATTGATTTAGGTGACATCGTCGGAGTGACAGGTGTAATGTTCAAAACAAATGTTGGCGAGTTATCAGTCAAGACTACTGAGTTCCAATTATTATCAAAATCTTTACGTCCATTACCTGAAAAATATCATGGATTAAAAGATGTGGAGCAACGCTATCGTCAGCGTTATCTCGATCTGATCACTAACTTAGATAGTAGAGATACATTTGTATTACGAAGTAAAATTATTCAATCCATGCGTAGATACTTGGATAATGAGGGATTCTTAGAAGTTGAAACACCTATGATGCATGGAATTCCGGGTGGAGCTTCGGCAAGGCCGTTTGTTACCCATCATAATGCGCTAGATATTCCTTTGTATATGAGAATAGCGATTGAATTACATCTAAAACGTTTAATCGTTGGTGGTTTAGAAAAAGTATATGAAATTGGACGAGTATTCCGTAATGAAGGAGTTTCGACCCGCCACAATCCAGAATTTACAATGATTGAATTATATGAAGCATACGCTGACTATAATGATATCATGGAGTTAACGGAGAATTTGGTTGCACATATAGCGAAAGAAGTATTAGGTACAACTACAGTAAAATATGGTGATGTAGAAGTTAATTTAGAACCAAAATGGACTAGACTCCATATGGTTGATGCTGTAAAAGAACATACTGGAGTAGATTTCTGGAAAGAGATGAGCGATGAAGAAGCAAAATCTCTAGCTAAAGAACATGGAATTGAAATCCAAGATAGTATTTCATTTGGTCACGTAGTAAATGAATTCTTTGAACAAAGAGTAGAGGAAAAATTAATTCAACCTACATTTATATATGGTCATCCAGTAGAAATTTCTCCATTAGCGAAGAAAAATGAAGAAGACGAGCGTTTCACAGATCGTTTTGAGTTATTCATTGTTGGTCGTGAACATGCGAATGCATTTAGTGAACTGAATGATCCGATCGATCAAAGAGAACGATTTGAGGCGCAAGTACAAGAAAGAGCTGCAGGAAATGATGAAGCTCATTTAATGGATGAGGATTTCCTAGAAGCGTTAGAGTATGGTATGCCACCAACAGGAGGATTAGGTATTGGAATAGATCGATTAGTTATGTTGCTAACTAATTCTCCATCAATACGTGATGTACTACTCTTCCCGCAAATGCGTAATAAATAATAATATAAACAGGGTTTCTATTATAGGAACCTTGTTTTTTTATTTGAAGAAGCTTATAGAAATGTCTAGTTTTGTTTTAATAGTGAAGAAGGATGCAATATACATGCCGTCACTATGTAGTTCTCATTCTTCTGATAATATTAGTATTTGAGCTAGTTAAAAGTGTAACTTCTATTAAAGATTTTATGTTTAATTGACTCGATACTGGGAATGATAATTTTTAATAAAACATAAATGTATAACTTACAAAATTTACCTTTCTAAACAACTTGATTTCCATTTCAAAACATGGTAAATTATTATTCGTGCTTAAGAAAACACATAGTAATTATGTAATAAAAAATTATTGACAGTGTTTTGGTAGCATGGTATATTGTTTAAGTCGCTAAAAAAAGCGAGTGGCTTTAATGAAATGATCTTAAAAAAACATGTTGACTTAAATGATTTAACATGTTAATATATAAGAGTTGCTATTATAAAGCGACCTTAAATATTTGCTCTTTGAAAACTGAACAAAACAACCAGTATGTTA
>NZ_FQVW01000001.1 GCF_900129485.1 Ornithinibacillus halophilus | reverse complement strand
TGATAAATTGTTTTACGTAATTGTTTTGATTTCTCTTGAAGGAACTCCTTCGCTGTTTTTGCACAGTAACGTGATGCAGAGTGTGTTGCATCAACTATGATTGTCTTCGACTCTATTAATCCGTGTTCAAGAGCAATTTCAACTGATTTATGAATCAACATATCCAATAAATCCATGTCAACTAATCGTGTTCGACGAAACTTCGTCAATGAACTGGGATGAATTACTTTGTCTTCCGGTGCATAGTTCAAAAAATACTTAAATGACATATCATACTTAGAACGTTCCACCACGTCAACATCTGATATATCGAAGATAGTTTTTAATAATAAATACTTAAACATTCTAATAGGAGAAACTGCATTACGACCATTATCTAAACAGTATTTTTCTTTTAATTCATCTAAGATAAATGAAAAATCAACTAGTTCATTCATTTGACGTAATAAATTATCTTCAGGAACAACCAGATCATACAGATCTGTATATGAACTTAACGTAAACGATTCTTGTTTCTGTAACAACGAACTCACCACTTTCCAACTGTTACCTTTATTATAATAGAATCGTTTACATTAATCACAAAATAATACTAACTTACACAAAATTTTATAAAGGGACTTTTTCAGTGCCCTCGCTAACGCACTGTGGGGTCTCACCTATGCCTCTGCTCCCGCCGGAGTCTACGTGTATTTCTTACGCTAGTAAGTATTCTTAGACAATAAGAATTATGGACCTACTGCAATTTCACTAGTTGATTGGAGCGGAGGGCAGTCGAATCCTTGAAAATGCATTTCCATTTGCATATTCTGCGTGCGATGCTCCTCTGACTTAGCCTTCCTTGGGACTGCGATTACTCGCCCCACCGAAAACATTTTTCCTGCGGGAACAGCACGTGATCGAAGCCCCCACTTGATGCACCTGCGTCTTCCACTTTCACACGGTAGCATCATTCCTCGGTGCAAGGCTGCACTGATGTATATTCAAGAGGTTGCCTGGCTGAGGCAGTGCCCACGGAAAGCGACTGTCCGCAGTGCAAATCAACAAAGCAGTTACATCAGAATTGAATAATTCATTAAAAAATAGATTACACCTAAAGACTAACATTCTACCTACCCTCAAGGTAATTGTTCAACTTTGTATTATAGAGATTGAGTTATTTACCAGCCTGCTGCGTAGCATTACTTGTTTGTGCTTACGATTACTCGCCCGACCTAATTCCTTTTATGGCAATGTTTGCATGACCTACATCTTGTTAGCCCAAATTCTTGTTGATTGCAGATTTATTTAATCCATCATGGATTCTAATCCATATTGTTTTATTAGCTTCAAAAATAATTTGTTTGCTTTTTTTGCTGTTTCGGTGTCTGTAATTTTTGCTAGTTCTTTTAACATAATTTTTCTGTCTCTTTCTTTAAAGGGATCAACTTTATTGTTTTTTAAATAATTATTAATATGTTTTGCTTCTTCTTCTGATATTGTGAAATCATATTTTCTGGCATTTTTTACTATATCTTGGGTTGTTAAATTCCTCATTTTATTTAAAACAAGTTCTTTAATAAAAACTGACATAAACAATCTCCTTTTTATTGTCATTTGTTATACATATATGTATATGAAAATAGAGTGCAACATGTTTTGTTAAATGTACCAAAAAGTAACATTATAATTATTTGACTTTACCATACACTATAACTGCACCTCAAAGTTGGATAAAAGGAGGTCAGTAATTATGGATGATTACAATCGTAAGGATGATGTAGAAGATGCTCCTAATCACGGTGGAACCTTAGATGAAGATATAGAACCAAATGCACCGAAAAATTTCGATTCACCAGGATATATTGCGACATATAGTAATCGTGATGAAGAAACAGCTGCAGAATTAACTGCAGATGACTATAGAGGTGAACGAGTTAGCACTGATGATGATGTAGGTGCTCAAGCGAATACAGCGGTAGGCTGGATTGCCTTAGCATTATCAATTGCTTCATTCTTCTGGTTACCGATTATCCTAGGAGGTGCTGGGATTATCGTAGGTTTTGTAGCTAGAAATCGTGATGCAGAAACTTTAGGTAATATAGCAATTGCAGCAGGTGTAATTTCAATATTAATCACGCTGTTTATAGTCCCCTTTGTCTAAATAAAGAGGCTGATGCTCAATCAGCCTCTTTTTACTTGTACAAAGGAAAATAATAAAAGGTTTCAACTTGTAATTGATAGGGATCGGAATTAGGATTAAGTGATTTAAAATCGGCAATCATTTGATCAAAGTTTTGTATGTTTTGCTCATTAATATTATCCATTATAGAAATAAATGTATCTCCTGGCATTATTTTAATTTTAACTACACTAAAAGAAGGATTCTCTTCGTTTATTGAAGGTACCTCGAAATTTTCTTCCTTATTAATTTCTATTCCAGTAGATAAATCTTTATATACACTGATTAAAAATAGTATACTGAATAGGAAAAGTAAAAATCTTTTCATATTATTACTCCTTAAATGAAACCCAATGTAAACTGAAAACGTATATGTATTGTAGAGGAGGGATGTATGGTGGAAATATTTACGTATGATTGGATTGGTTTTGTTATTACAGGATTGGCTACATTATTTTTATTTGGAGAGATCCTTGTAAATATGCGTGGTTTATTCGGATTATTAGGTATAGGATTTATAACAGTGTATTTTACAGTATACTTAGAAACAGGCTCTCTTATCATTATGCTTATTTTGTATTTTATTGGATTATTACTAATTATTATAGATGGTAAGGTGTTAAATGATGGAACGTTAGCTACAATTGGGGTAGCTAGTATGATTGTTTCTGTTGCATTGCCAGCACAATCCTTTGCTGGTGGCGTATACGCTGTCTTAGGTGTGTTAATTGGAGGAGGATTGTCATTCTTCTTCTTAAAAGTATTTAAGAAGCGTGACATGTGGACGAAAATTACACTTAAGGACAGACTGACTACTGAAGCAGGTTATAATTCTATGAATGAAGCCTATAAAGATCTAGTAGGTTTAGAAGGGATAACATTGAATGATCTAAGACCAGTTGGAACGATTCGAATTGATAATAAAGACTATAGTGCACTTTCAAATGGACAATGGATTGAAAAAGGGAGTGCAATTACAGTTGTCCAAGTCGACGGAACAAAAATCTTAGTGGAAAAAAATAAAAAATAAGTAGGTATAGAATTCCCCATTCTAAAATGGAATAGGGAATTCTTTTTTTGTTTATGGCTTTAAGAATAATAAAGGATTCTTAGGGTAAAAAAAGAAGAGAGCTTATTTTCTATACTCAATTGTAAATTTAATGTTAATTATTTATTAATACTATTTACAAAAAGTATATCTTCAAGAATAATAGTGAAGGACGTCTTACTAATAAACAAACATATTTCAACATAAAGAAGGGACGGAGTAACAATTGGAATTCGATTTACAGACACTCCTATTTGAGTTTTTTGGTGGATTAGGTATTTTCTTACTTGGTATTAAATATATGGGGGAAGGACTACAAAAATCTGCTGGGGATCGGTTGCGTGATATATTAGATCGTTTTACTAGTAACCCGATAATGGGGGTTATTGCAGGAATAATTGTAACAATTTTAATTCAGAGTAGTTCAGGTACAACTGTTTTAACAGTAGGATTGGTAAATGCTGGATTTATGACATTGAGACAAGCTATTGGTGTTATTATGGGGGCCAATATAGGTACAACTGTTACAGCGTTTATCATTGGTTTTGATATAGGTGCTTATGCATTACCAATAATAGCAGTAGGTTGTTTCCTACTATTCTTCTTTAAAAATAAAAAAGTAACTGCAGTAGGCCAAGCAGTGTTTGGATTCGGTGCTCTATTCTTTGGATTAGAATTAATGAGTAGCGGAATGAAACCATTAAGATCATTAGAATCTTTCCATGAATTAACGGTTAGTATGAGTGATAATCCAATCCTTGGTGTAGTAATTGGAACAGTGTTTACACTAATTGTACAAAGCTCCAGTGCCACTATTGGGATTCTGCAAGGGTTATTTGCAGAAGGTGCTATAGAATTACGGGCAGCAATCCCAGTCTTATTTGGTGATAACTTAGGTACTACTATTACAGCAGTACTCGCATCATTGGGTGCTTCTGTTGCAGCTAAAAGAGCAGCCTATACTCATGTTATTTTTAACTTAGTTGGGGCAACAATTTTTATTGTGTTCTTAGGTTTATTTACTCAACTAATTTTGTTCCTACAAACTCAATTTGACTTAAATGAACCAATGACAATTGCTTTTGCTCACGGTACATTTAACATCACTAATACATTAATCCAATTACCGTTTGTTGGTGCGTTGGCATGGTTAGTAACAAAAATTATTCCAGGTAAAGATGTCATTATTGAATATAAACCAAAACATTTAGACCCAATATTCATTCAACAATCTTCTTCTTTAGCATTAGAACAAGCTAAAGCTGAAGTAGTACGCATGGGTGAATATGCAGCTAAAGGTCTAGAGGAAACCAATTTGTACTTAACAACAAATCAACAAAAACATTCAGAAATGGCTATGCAAGTTGAGGGTGCATTAAACAACTTGGATCGTAAAATAACTGATTACCTTATTGAATTATCTGGGCGATCAATGACAGAAGCAGAAAGTGCAAAACATACGGCCATGATGGATTCCGTTCGTGATATTGAGCGAATTGGTGACCATTTTGAAAATATTATAGAGTTAATTGATTATAAAATTTCTAATAAAGTTCAATTAACCGAACAAGCACAAGAAGATTTAAATAATATGTTTGATTTAACGATATTAACGGTGAAACAAGCAGTGAAAGCATTAGATAGTATGGATCGAGAAGAAGCGTTAGCAGTAGTACAAAAAGAAGATGAAATTGATAAGATGGAAAGAAATTATCGTAAAAAGCATATTATCCGAGTGAATGAGGGAGTATGTAGTGGCTCTGCAGGTATTGTATTCGTTGATATTATAAGTAACCTTGAACGTATTGGCGACCATGCAGTAAATATCGCTGAGGAAGTACTAGGTGAATAAAGATTATTTAAAAACATGCTATTTCTTTATTGAAATAGCATGTTTTTTACAGGATAAGGAAATCTATTTAGAATTATTTTATTTTTAGTTTTGTAGTTGCAAACTATTAAATAAGATGCTATAGTAATTATTGTTCTTTAAAAGACATACATAGAAAATTTTATTGACAAACAATGTCGAACATGCTATATTTAATAGCGTTGCTAATAAGAATATTATTTATTATTCCACAGTAGCTCAGTGGTAGAGCAACGAGCATTACTTCCACCGAATATGCTACGAGTAACCCCGAGGAATCTACATCCTCGTAATTGCTAGAAGACGCAGGGGTAACTATCCTGGGATAAGTTTTATAAATGGTAAGTAATTCAGCTTAAATTATTCCACAGTAGCTCAGTGGTAGAGCAATCGGCTGTTAACCGATCGGTCGTAGGTTCGAATCCTACCTGTGGAGCCATGTGGCGGCGTAGCTCAGCTGGCGAGAGCGTACGGTTCATACCCGTGAGGTCGTGGGTTCGATCCCCTCCGCCGCTACCATTTTTTAAAAATTTACCATGGCGGTCGTGGCGAAGTGGTTAACGCACCGGATTGTGGCTCCGGCATTCGTGGGTTCGATTCCCACCGGTCGCCCCATTTTTAGAAATGTAATCTGGACCCTTAGCTCAGTTGGTTAGAGCTATCGGCTCATAACCGATCGGTCGCAGGTTCGAGTCCTGCAGGGTCCACCATGATTTTCTTATACGGAGGTATACCCAAGTCTGGCTGAAGGGATCGGTCTTGAAAACCGACAGGCGGGTCAAACCGCGCGGGGGTTCGAATCCCTCTACCTCCTCCATACATATTCTATACACTCGGTAGTATAATCAGTAGAAAAACCGTAAACCTCTTGAGTAACATCATAGTAGGTTTTGTGAGGAGAATTACTACCTTGAATTACTGTACGACTAGCATAGTGCATCTTTGAATGATCATCTTTTTATTACATGGCTCGGTAGCTCAGTCGGTAGAGCAACGGACTGAAAATCCGTGTGTCGGCGGTTCGATTCCGTCCCGAGCCACCATATCTTTCTTTAATTTAGACAAGCAAATGTGCTTGTTTTTTTTTGTTAATTTATATTAAAACTATTTACATAGTAATAACCTATGCAAATAATTTGCAACTGCTGTTAAGCTCTGATAATCTTTCACTAAAGGGTGATTTTTCCATCCTGATATAATAATTTAATTTTGAGGAGGAGTTTTAATGGGAAACTATCAATTACCAGAATTGCCTTATGCATATGATGCATTAGAGCCACATATTGACAAAGAAACAATGAACATCCATCATACAAAGCATCATAATACTTATGTAACAAAATTAAATGGTGCTCTAGAAGGACATGCAGACCTTCAAGACAAATCAATCGAGGATCTAGTTAGTAACTTAGATGCTGTACCAGAAAACATCCGTACTGCAGTACGCAATAACGGTGGTGGCCATGCGAACCATAGCTTATTCTGGAAAGTATTATCTCCAAATGGTGGTGGAGAACCAACAGGAGAACTAGCTGACAAACTAAATGCAAAATTTGGTAGTTTAGATAAGTTTAAAGAAGAGTTCGAAAGTGCTGCTGCTACTCGTTTTGGTTCAGGTTGGGCATGGTTAGTACTTAATAATGGTGAGTTAGAAGTTACATCAACTCCTAACCAAGATACACCTTTAATGGAAGGTAAAACTCCATTACTTGGTCTAGATGTTTGGGAGCATGCTTACTACTTAAAATATCAAAACAAACGCCCTGATTATGCAAAAGCATTTTGGAATGTAGTTAATTGGGATGAGGTTGCTAAAAACTATAACGAAGCTAAATAATTGTTCGATAAGAAAGCATGGAATATCAATTCCATGCTTTCTTTTTACTTTTATATCAGAAAAGCAAGTGCATATCTGTTATTGTTTTGCTCAAACTATAAATAGAGAAAAGGAGCAATTCGATATGCACAGAAATCTACAAAAAATTTTTGGAACCACGGAGATTAATCGTGATTTGATTTTTCTTTTGCTAATTGGTGGTCTATATTCACTTGGGATTTATTTATCCAATACATTTGTAAATATTTATCTATGGAAACAAGCTGGTGATTATATTACAATTGCGATTTATAATTTAGCGATTTTTATTTTCCAGCCAATCACATTTATTTTAGCAGGAAAAATTGCGAAAAAAATTGACAGAGTAATTGTTTTACGATTAGGAGTCATTTTTTTATCGCTATTTTTTTTAAGTGTATTAGTGATAGCAGAAAAAGCCGCAACGTATAATTTTATTTTAGGGAGTGTTTTAGGGGTTGGATATGGTTTCTACTGGTTAGCATTTAATGTTTTAACCTTTGAAATAACCGAACCTGAGACACGAGATTTCTTTAATGGTTTTCTTGGTGTACTGCAATCGTTTGGTGGGATGATTGCACCAATTTCTGCAGGTTTTATAATCTCACGTATGCCTGAAAACGTAGGCTACACAATTATTTTTACTTCATCATTTGCACTATTTATTTTAGCTGTCATTACGAGTTTTTTTATTAAAAGAAGACAAGCAGAAGGATTTTTTTATTTCAAAAAAATAGTTAGAGAGAGAAAGCGTAATAAGAATTGGAATAGAATCTTAAACGCCCATGTATTCCAAGGGCTGCGTGAAGGTATATTTATGTTTGTGATTACGATATGGATTTATATCGTAACACAGAGTGAACTTTCATTAGGGATGTTTAATTTATTTTTCTCTGGCTTTTCTTTTGTTTTCTATTTTTTAGCAACGAAGTTTATCAAACCAACTAGACGTAAACGTGCCATATTAATAGGAAGCCTAATTCTTTACCTCTCACTGTTTATAATTTTAACCCATGCGAGTTTTACGACTTTAATTATCTATGGGATATTAATTGGGATAGCTTATCCGATTATCAATGTGCCTTATGTCTCCATGACCTATGACGTAATTGGTAAAGCGAGGAATGCGAAGGAATTACGGATTGAGTATATCGTTGTACGTGAATTCTTTCTTAATATTGGAAGAGTTATATCAATCCTCTTTTTCCTACTAGCTATTTCCTTCTTTGATGCAGATACAATTATTCCTATCCTGTTAGTTATCTTTGGTGCACTTCAACTGTTTATTTATATTTTTGTCAGAAAAGTACATTTAACGTCTCCTAAGAAGAAAGTAATTGTGCAGGAAGAAATTTCTGATGAAAAAAAACGTTAATATATATTATTCATGTAACTTATACATGCTATAATGAATGAAATAGATAGTTATTTTGGGGAGAGAATAAAAAATGGTAGAGAAAAAGAAGAAAAAGAAAAAAGCTCAGCTTCCCTTTCGGTTAAATATATTATTCTTTATTGTATTTTTAATGTTTTCGGTCTTAATTGTACAGTTAGGTGTTGTGCAAATTTTAAATGGGGAAGATTTCCAAAAAGAAATTGACCGAACGATAAAAGACACGACTAAAATACCTGTACCAAGAGGGAAAATGTACGATCGTAATTATAATGTAATCGTCGATAATGCACCATTATATGCTATTACGTATACTCCACCCAAAGGAGTTCAGGCAAAAGACAGATTAGATGTAGCTGTTAAATTATCAGAGTTCATTAGTATGAAGGATGAAGATGGAGAATTTATCAACAGAATTACGGATCGCGATAAGAAAGACTATTGGTATTTACTCAACGAAGAAGAAGCAAAGAGTCGTATAACGGTTGAAGAAGCTGCTGAAATGGATAGTGGAGAAGAATATAGTACAATTATGAGTAGGATTACAGATGAAGAAATTAGTAATTTTACTGAAGAAGAACTAGAAGTTATCCATATTAAAAAGGAATTAGATAAAGCATTTTCTTTAACACCACAAATCGTTAAGAATGTAAATGTCACTCCTGAAGAATATGCAAAAGTTGCTGAACATTTGGATGAATTACCAGGAATTAACGCAACAACAGATTGGGATAGAGATTTTCCATACGGAGATACATTACAGAATCTCATAGGGAAAATAACGGATCAATCAGAAGGAATTCTTGCAGATAATGAAGATTATTATTTGACTAGAGGTTATAGTAGGAACGACCGAGTGGGCCGTAGTGGATTAGAACTGCAGTATGAAGAACTTCTTCGAGGTAGAAAAGAACAAATACAATATACAACTAAAAAAGGAAAAGTAATCGACTCGGAAACTGTTGTTGAAGGGAAGAGTGGAAAAGACTTAGTATTAACGGTTGATATGGAGCTACAAAAACAAGTGGACGAAATATTACGGGAAGAACTCAAAACGGCTATTGAAAAACATCCTCAAGGAAATCGGTATATGGATGATGCTTTAGCAGTTATGATGAATCCTAAAACAGGTGAGATACTAGCCATAAGTGGACAACGTTATGATAGAAAGGAAAATGATTTTAAAAATGTTTCTTTTCGTACTATCTATGATGCTCACCAACCCGGATCTGTTGTAAAAGGTGCAACCATATTAGCCGGATACGAATCAGGAGTTATTAAACCTGGAAGTTCTTTTCGTGATAGTCCAATTAGAATTGGAGGAGATGAGCCAAAGGGTTCATGGACAACGGGATTAGGTGTATTAAATGATTACGGTGCCTTAAGGCGCTCATCAAACGTTTATATGTTTTATGTTGCTCTTAAAATGGGGGGAGAAAATCGCTATCCATTTCCTAATGGTGAGACGGCAAGATTTAACCCGGATGCATTTCGTGAAATGAGAAACTATTTTGCTCAGTTGGGATTAGGAGTTAAAACTGGAATTGATTACCCAAACGAAGCAACTGGAGTAAAAGGAACTCTTTTAAAAGCAGGTCTACTAATGGACTATGCAATTGGCCAGTATGATACCTTTACAACATTGCAGTTAGCTCAATACGTTTCTACAATCGCAAATGATGGATACCGCGTACGACCTCGCTTGTTAAAAGAAGTCCGAGAACCAGATTCAACCGGTCTAGGATCTATTTACCAATCGGTAAATGCAGAAAGTTTGAATAGGGTCGATATGGACCAATCATTAGTTGAACGTGTTCAAGAAGGGTTTAGGCAAGTTTTTCAAACCCAAGGTGGGACAGCATATTCCTACTTTAAGGATAAAGAATATAATCCAGCTGGAAAGACGGGAACAGCAGAATACGAATTTACAGATGAAGATGGTAACATGGTATATACTTTGAATTTAACGTTAGTAGGCTATGCACCATTTGATGATCCAGAAGTTGCATTTGCTGTAGTTGTTCCTAAAACTGGTCGAGGTGTGTCTCAACAGCACCCCATTAACAATGTCATTGGTACACGAATATTAGATGCCTATTTTGAACTTAAAGAACAAAGAGCAGGTAATAATCAAGATGATGAGACTGAAGAGACTGATGAAGAATCAGATCAAAATAATGATGAATAAATAAAACCTAGGTCCTCAGTGATCTAGGTTTTTTTACATAAATTTTACATACTATTAATAACCTCTTTATATTATTGGGATACGATTTAATTAGATAATTAAACTAATCTACATGGATAGGAGAGGTTATATGACAATTCGGGGACAATTTCATAATCAGCTGGATGAAATAAAACAAGATATCGTTGATTTAGCTAATATAAGTGAAAAAGCGTTACGTGTTGCAATTGATGCTTTATACAATCAGGATGTATCATTAGCGAACGAGGTCATAACAAATGATAAAGTAATCGATAAAAAAGAAATGGAAATTAATGATAAAACAACCCTATTAATTGCTAAACAGCAACCAGTTGCAACTGATTTACGTCGGTTAATTATTGCTCTTAGAATCGTAACTGATATTGAAAGAATGGGTGATAATGCTAAGAATATTGCAAAAGCAACAATTCATCTAGGAGAAGATAATTTAATAAAGATACCAGAAGACTTAAAGCAAATGCGTGACTTAACTCTTCAAATGCTTGACACAGCTATGAATGCATTTAAATACGAAGATATTTCTGTAGCACGAAAATTACCTGAATTGGATGATAAAGTAGATAAGTTATATAAGACTATTGTAACGGAATTATTAAGTGAAACAGCAACAGACCCAAATGAGATCCAATACGTAATGCAAATAGCATTTACTGCTCGATATTTAGAAAGATTTGCTGATCACATTACGAATATAGGGGAAAGTATTTTGTTCCTCGTTAAAGGCGAAAACGTAAACCTAAACTACTAAGTACAGAGCTAGGGGCTAAACAACTCTGAGAGTTAAACTTTAAAAGAGGCTGTCGAATTGACAGCCTCTTTCTTAGGAACTCTGTACTTTTCTTAATTATTTGTTAAAACTTCTGCTAATTCATAAAAACTCATATCATTCGATACTGTAAATTCTCCGAGCTGTATTCTTAAGCTATATCCTTCTGTGTCGAGATAGCGATTAAATTCATCAGCGTTATCTATAATATTGTTTTCTTCTAATTCTTTAGCTATACCAGAAGAAGCCGTTCCTGATTCAATATTAATTGTGTAGCTAATAGTTGTTTCTTCTTCTTCATCTTTATCTTTATCTTCTTTATCATTCGAATCAGATTCTTGCTTTTGATCATCATTTCCATTTTCTTCAACAGAGTCTTCTTGGTTTTCTTTTTCTTTATCATCAGTTGAAGTATCTTCTTCTTTTGTAGTATTTTCTTCTTCAGTTGATTCCAATTGTTTGTCTTGATTCACTGATAGTGTAATATATTCAGATTCTGTTAAAACTCGATATCCGTCTTCTTTAAGGTGTTCGATAACATCTTCAACGGGCATTTCTGATATATCTTGTACACCACCATTGGAAAAGTAATTAACAACTAGTAGAATCATGCCGGCCGTAAAAAGCCCAATAGAAAATGCACGAATTGGTTGTTTCATTCTATTCACCTATCTTTGTAAGTTTTCCCGTATATAGGGTAAGACCCCCGTCTTAATGAAGATTTATACCACTTGAATCTGCAGTATGACCCCCATAAATATGTTTCTTTTATAATCTAGTTACGATATAGATCTTCGTCACTTGAGATAGTATCAGTTAATAATTCTTCTTCTAAAATTTGTACTTTTTTCTTTAACTGGTACGAATCTTGCATTGTAGAAATTGATAGCTGTTCTATCTCTGTCTCTAGCTTATCAAATTTATCATTTAGGAAAAATGATAAAACAAACAATACAAGCGCAATTGCTAAAATAATAAGTATACTACCGAATATCATTCTTCTACCTCCATTTCTTCCCATTAATAGTTATACCATACAAATTATAAAGAGAAAACATTTAATTTTTTCCATAGACTTGATTGATAACGAAACTTCTGCTATTATAAATAAGTCTGAAATAATGTCATTATGCCTATATTGCAAGTTACAATAGTTTGGAGGGAAAAACATGCGCGTTAACATTACTTTAGCTTGTACTGAAACAGGAGATCGCAACTATATCTCTACTAAAAATAAGCGTACAAATCCTGAGCGTATCGAGCTTATGAAATATTGTCCACGTCTTAAAAAACACACTTTACACCGTGAAACTAAATAGTTTATGGGTAGGCCAGATTACTTCATTGTAGTCTGGCCTTTATTTGACTAGAATAAAGTTATACATAATGGGGAGGGTTAAGATGGATAAGAGTGAATTAAGAAGTTTTGCTATTAATAAGTTAAAAAACATAGACGAACATGAAAAGAAAATAATTGAAGAAAACCTTACAACGAAATTAACAGGATCAGACCTTTGGAAACAGGCCAACACTATTGGGATTACTATTTCAAAAGGATTTGAGTGGGAAACAAAAACCATAATTGAACAGGGATGGGCAGCTGGAAAGACGATAGCTGTTCCGAAATGTTTACCAGAGAGCAAAGAAATGCAATTTTATTCTTTTACTGATTATAGTGAATTAGAAGTCGTCTATTATAATTTGTTAGAACCTAAACCGGAATCGAATAAAGAAATTAATTCCAATGAAATTGACCTGTTAATTGTTCCGGGCTTGTTATTTGATAAAAAGGGATATCGAATTGGTTTTGGTGGGGGCTACTATGATCGTTATTTAGTTAATTATCCCAATGTAACTATTTCGCTGGCATTTCATGAACAACTTCTTGATTCTATTCCTACAGAACCATTTGATATTCCTGTTCAATATATCGTAACGAATGAACAAATTGTCGAATGTTGGAATTAGTAACTATTTTCTCAGGTGTATATTCCTAATGTAATTGATAATAACTAATAGTAATCATTTATCAATTTAGAAAAGGGTGTTTATATGAGAATAGTTGTATTCTTAACGTGCTTAGCTACCGTAGTTACAATGATATATCGTTGGCGATATCGTGTAATGAATATGATATTAGCTGTTGGGTTTTTAAGGAAAATAGCAGTATCTGTTTCCATGAATATGCCTACATTACGCTCTAAAATTATTCCAAGTTTATTTTCACAATCAGCAAATACATCCACTGAATCCTAAGAGGTCGTGACTTAATTATAGTTAGAACCAAGTTGATTTCCACTGCTGGCAGTCGCTTTCTGTGAGCACGGCTTCAGCCAGGCGACTACTTGAAATACTTCATTGCTGCCTTGTACCGAGGAATAGACTTCTTAGATTTTCTAGTAGACGCAGGTACATCTCTCGGGGTCTTCAGACACGTTCTATTCCCACAGGACAGATTTTTTGGTGGGGCGAGTAATCGCAGTCACAAGGAAGGCTACGTCATAGGAACATCGCATGCAGAAAATGCAAATGGAAATGCATTTTCAAGGAGTCGACTGCCATTCGTTTCAATCAACAATCTAAATCGCAATACTTTAAATTGATATTGGTGCGAAACTAGCGAAGGAAATACACGAAGACTCCTCGGAAATATAGAACAATTTCCTTCGTGCGATGATTATGCTTCCGATGCCCTTCTTGTCCTGCGGGAGCAAAGGCATAGGTGAGACCCCACAGTGCGTAGCACGAGGAGGCTCACCAGCCGCCCGCGGAAAGCTTAGTGTATTTTCCTAAGCGGTAGAATTCGCACAACCACACAAATTCGCTCATAATTTCAAAAATCCGAACAGTTTCTTCATATTGTTCGGATTTTGATGTATCTAAATACTTTTTCCCCTGCCTCTTCATTGTTTAAGGAATTATTTGCTTGTAACTCATTTATTAGTATAAATAAACACATCACGAGCGTTACTGATGTTAATCACCTTCGAAAGTATTTCAAAATATTAATTAAAACAGGGTTCTGCTATGATGGGAGGGGGGAGGAAAATATATGGTATTAAAAGAACAGTATAAAGCTTTTGCTTTAGCTACACAGTTAGCGGAACATGAAAACTTTAATGTGTTAAGCATGAATGAAAAAACGAAGGAGATTTGGTTGGAAAAATACAACAATAAAGTCTCCACAGTAATTCGAATTGTAAATCGGCAATTCGATTGGAAAAATCATCTTAAACAAGATGTAGGACTTTTTTTTCAAAAAGTTAAAACGATGAAAAAGTTATTTCGAGGAAAAATCGAACTACATAATGTATATATAGCTCAAAATGCCCCTGTAGATGATTGGGAGGTATTAAAAAAGACACTTCGGTTAAAAGAAAAAACCCCTATAACCATGAACGTTTACTACTTAGAAGAGACAAATTTTAATGATGAATTAGCTCGTTTTCAGAATGCGGTCAATGTTTCGGACAAAAAAACTATTGATATTGAGAAATCAGAGTTAGAAATGGAATATGCCAATCAATCGAATAAACAATATCTTACCAAACTATTGCATGATCGTAGAAAAGAATATAAACAGGTTTTTACATTTGGTAAACCAATATTTACTTACATCTTACTAGCAATTAATGTATTGGTATTCTTCTTGCTGGAGATTAGTGGTGGTAGTCAGAATACGGAAAACCTTATTCAATTTGGAGCTAAATATAACCCAGCAATCATAAATGGTGAATGGTGGCGATTATTTAGTGCCATGTTTTTACACATAGGCTTCTTCCACTTATTAATGAACATGTTAGCAATTTATTATCTTGGAAATTTAATTGAGAAAATTTACGGTTCATGGAGATTCTTAATCATCTACTTTTTAGCAGGTTTGGGTGGAAGTTTAGCGAGTTTTGCACTAACTGAGAACGTGTCAGCAGGAGCATCAGGAGCATTATTCGGTTTATTTGGTGCATTGTTGTTTTTTGGAATGGTGTATAAGGATATATTTTTTCAAACGATGGGAAATAATGTCATTATTTTATTAATCATAAATACTGTTTTTGGCTTTGTAGTCCCACAAGTCGATGCATGGGCCCATATGGGAGGTCTAGCTGCGGGGTTTTTAGGAGCATTTATTGTTCACTTACCTAAAAAGAAGGATGGGTTAAAGCAAATTATAGCAACTATTTTATTTGTAGTGCTAGTTGGTGTAGTCTTAGTCTACGGAATTGATAAAAATGAAAATAGTCCTCTCGTCCAGTTGACCTTTATTGAAGAGTATATTGAACAGAATAAGTATGAAGAAATTGTTGAAAGAGCAAATATTGGGTTAGAAAATCCTGGTGAATTTGAAGCGATACTACTTTTTCAACGATCATATGGCTACATTGGTCTAAATGATGTTGAATTAGCAATTGAGGACCTTGAGAAAAGCATCGAAATACAAGATAGGGAAAATAGAATACCTGAATCATACTATAATTTAGCATTACTCTATAATCGTACTGATAACCCTAAAGCAGTAGAATTAATCGAAAAGGCTTATCAATTAAAACCTAATAATGAATCCTACCAAAAATTATACGACGAGATTACGAATAGAGACTTTTAGTTATTACTGCATAGAATGACATTTAAAGACCAAACTAATGATACAATTTTAAAGATGTTTGGTGATGTTATGGAAAAAGAAAAACAACCTCTATTCCAATCTTACTCCAAAAATATTAAGTATATGGATGAAAGATTAGGAGTGGACAAAAGCTTTGATATTGTTCATTTAGACCTTGAGTATGCCGGTAAAGAAATGGCGTTATTCTTTGTTGATGGTTTCGTTAAAGATGATATTATGCATCTACTCATGAAATTATTGGCAAAGTTAGAGCCTGAGGATTTGGAACCAGACCCATTAGAAAAGTTAATTAAACGATACATACCGTACGTAGAATTAGACCAGACTGATGATTTAAATCAGGCAACTGATATGGTATTAAGCGGACCTACAGCACTCTTTGTTGAAGGTATTAATAAAGCAATCATTATTGATGCTAGAACATATCCTGTACGATCACCTGGTGAACCTGATTTAGAAAGAGTCGTAAGAGGATCAAGAGATGGGTATGTAGAAACAATTGTCTTTAATACTGCTCTAACTAGAAGAAGAGTACGTGATCGCTCATTGCGAATGGAGTATATGCAAATTGGGAGAAGATCACAAACTGATATTTGTCTTTGTTATTTAGATGATATTGCTGATAAAGATCGTGTGGAGGAGTTAAAAAAGAGCCTAAAGCTTATTGATACCGATGGGTTACCAATGGCTGAGAAGACAATAGAAGAGTATATTTCGGGACGTCATTGGAATCCGTATCCAACGATTAGATATACAGAAAGACCTGATACAGCTGCTTCTCATCTTTATGAGGGACATGTGTTAGTAATTATTGATGGGTCACCTAGTGTTATGATAACCCCTTCAACTTACTGGCATCATCTTTCGCATGCAGAAGAGTATCGTCAAAAGCCTTTAGTTGGAGCGTACTTGCGAATGGTTCGTTTTATAGCGGTATTGGCTTCGATATTTATTTTACCCTTATATTATTTATTTTCAGTTCATCCTGAGTTGTTGCCAAAAGGAATGGAATTTATCGGACCAAATGATCCGGGGGTATTGCCATTATTATTCCAATTTCTGTTTGCAGAAATTGGAATCGATATTTTAAGGATGGCAGCTATCCACACACCTACCTCATTAGCAACTGCAATTGGATTGGTGGCAGCTATATTAATAGGGCAGGTAGCGATAGAAGTAGGTTTATTTTCATATGAAGTAATCTTGTATTTATCCATTGCAGCCATTGGAACTTATGCCACACCTAGTTACGAATTAAGTCTTGCTAATCGAATCGTTAGGATTGTGCTTTTATTAACAACTGCTTCATTTGGAGTAGTTGGATATATCGGTGGGGTAACACTTTGGATTATTTACATTACAAGAATGCAATCCTTCAATATTCCATATTTTTGGCCATTTATGCCATTTTCTTTCAAAGCATTAAGGGACGTAATCATTCGATCACCAATCCCTTTAAAAAACAGAAGGCCTACCTTCTTAAATCCACAAGATCCGGATCGTTAATCGTTCCGGGTCTTATTGTTTTTCTTTACTAATTTGGTATAATTAGTTTGGTGATTTATAATGCAAACAGTATACGATGTTAGACAGTTATTAAAAAAATTCGGAACTTTTATTTATGTGGGTGACAGAATTGCCGATTTAGAGTTGATGGAAATGGAACTAGCTGAACTTTATCAAATGCAGTTCATACAACCTAAAGAGTATAAATTAGCGTTACTTATCTTAAAAAAAGAAAAATCACGCGTTAAGCAAGAAAGAGGAGCAGAATAATATGAAACATTACATCATAGGACTAGATATAGGTGGAACAACTGTAAAAATCGGTTTAATACAATTAAATGGTGATATAAAAGAAAAGTGGGAAATCCCTACAAATACAGAAAATCAAGGATTATCCATCGTAACAGATGTATGGGAATCCATTGAAGAACGATTAACAAAACTAAATGTCCAAATCGATGACATCTTAGGTATTGGAGTAGGAGCACCTGGTTTTATAAATGGAGATACAGGTTTAGTTTATGAGGCAGTTAATATTGGGTGGAAAAATTTTGAATTAGGGAAAGAATTTGAGAAAGTGTCAAATCTCCCAGTTATTGTTGAAAATGATGCGAATATAGCTGTATTAGGAGAGAACTGGATTGGGGCGGGGAATCGCTCACAAAACGTGATTGCTGTTACACTAGGAACTGGTGTTGGTGGAGGAATTATTACCAATGGCCAAGTTTTAAACGGCGAGAATGGTACGGCTGGAGAGATTGGGCATATTACTGTGGCACATGAAGGGTATCGTTGTAATTGTGGGAGAGTTGGATGTTTAGAAACAGTAGCTTCAGCTACGGGAATCGTCCGAAAAGCAATGGATAAAATTCAAGATAATCCAGAAAGTTTACTAGCAAAACACGTGAATAGCGGTAAAGACTTAACTTCAAAAGAGATTTTTGACTTAGCTGCTGCTGGTGATTCTATAAGTTTGGAAATTATTGATGAAATTTCGGATCTTTTAGGGTTCGTCATCTCAAACCTTGCAATAGTAATAAATCCGTCCAAGGTCCTAATAGGTGGAGGAGTGTCTAAAGCAGGTGATTTCTTAATTGATAAAATTGATAAAGCATTTAAGAAATATGCATTGCCAAGAATTAGTAACGTATGTGAAATAAAGTTAGCAAAACTTGGTAATGATGCCGGCATTATTGGTGCAGCGTTCCTTGTCCAACAGAGATTAAGCGACTTAAAGTTTTAAAATATTAATTTTTCTTTTCAAATTGAAACTTTTGTAGCCTTATATACGTCATATAGAATAGGATATAATATAAGAAGTGCCGTAGCTGCTTTTGCCGTTACGGTTTTCATTAGTAGCATCAATATATAGATAGAGAATTGTGCTAAAGTGTAGGAGGAGAAGGTATGGTTTTTAAACGGGGAAATATACCATTGTACGTAATTGCCACAGCATTATTTGGTCTAAAAACATACTTTATTTACCGTTTCATGTTTAATATTAGTTTAGATAATTTCATGCAAGAGTTTATCCTATTCATAAATCCATTTGTTTCTGCGTTTTTAGTTTTAGGAATAAGCGTCTGGATTAAAAAAGACTCGAGACGAATGAAATTTATTCGTTACACAATGTTAATTGGAACATTAATTATTTTTGCGAATCTAGTATTCTACCGATCGTTTACAGACTTTATAACCATTCCACAATTATTTCAAGGTAGTAATGCAGGTGATTTAGGAAATAGTATACTTTCATTAATGAAGTTTTATGATGTTTTATTTTTTGTAGATGTAGTTATTATTTGGGTGTTAACTAAGAAGATGAAGCCAGCGGTTAAAGATGTGTATCCAAGAAGTAATAAAGTTTTTGTGACGGCACTTTCATTGGCATTGCTTGCTGGTAATTTCTTTTTAGCGGAAATCGAAAGACCACAATTATTTACTAGAGCATTCGACAGGGAATACTTGGTTAAAAATATTGGTCTTTTTAACTACCATATATATGACATTGTTTTACATTCAAAAGTAAAATCACAGCGTGTTTTTGCAGATGATAATGAACTCAAGGATGTTGAAGAATATATCGATACAATCATCAAAAATGACGAACAATCTGAGCTGTTTGGTGTAGCAGAAGGTAAGAATGTAATTTTTATTTCTGCTGAATCAATCCAAAGCTTTGTAATTAACGAAGAAGTAAATGGTCAAGAAATTACCCCATTTATGAATCGTTTAATTGATGATGAAGATACCTATTATTTTGAGAACTTTTATCACCAAACAGAACAAGGAAAAACATCAGATTCAGAATTTATAGTTGAAAATTCATTATACCCACTTTCTCGTGGTGCTGTTTATTTTACCCATGGACAAAATGAATATCATGCATTACCAGAAATAATTAAACAAAAAGACTATTATTCTGCTGTGTTTCACGCAAATAATCGGAGTTTTTGGAATCGTGATCAGATGTATGAAGTTGCGAATTATGATCATTTCTTTGATGAAGAGGCCTATGAAATTAATGATACTAATTCAGTAGGTTGGGGACTAAAGGATAAAGATTACTTTGAACAATCCATTAAATATTTACAGAACTTAGAAGAACCTTTTTATTCAAAGTTTATAACGTTAACTAATCATTTCCCATTTGAACTAGATGACGAAGATCGCTCAATTGAACCTTATAATTCGAATTCCAATACGCTAAATAATTATTTTCCAACTGTTCGCTATATGGATGAAAGTATTGAAGAATTCTTTACTCTATTAGAAGAAGCTGGATTATACGAAGATTCAATTATCGTAATTATGGGTGACCATGATGGTATTAGTGCTAATCATAATAAAGCAATGAGTATGTTCCTAGAGAAAGAAGAAATTACACCTTATGACCAAATCCAATTACAACGTGTTCCATTTTTTATTCATATTCCAGGACATGGTGAAGGTAGAGTGATTTCGGATATAGCTGGTCAAATCGATGTTAAACCGACCTTGTTACACATGTTGGGCATTGATACCGCTAACGATTTATACTTTGGAAATGATTTGTTTATTGAAGATAGAAAAGAATATATTGCTCTACGTAATGGGGATTTTATTAGTGACGATTTTGTCTACACGACAGGGGTTTGTTACGATAGGGCAAACGGTGAAGTAATTGAAACAGAAAGCAATCTAGATACTGATTCAGCTACAGAAAGTGTTTGCCAACCAATTAAAGAACAAGTGGAGAAAGAATTAAGTCTTTCTGATAAATTAATTTATGGAGATTTACTCCGTTTTGTAAACTTTGATGAAGAATAAAGTACTGTCCTAGATTTTATAGAAATTGTAACCTAAAACATAAAAAGATCTGACACTTGTTTGGATCTTTTTATGTTTTTTTTGTTATTCAACTGTTAATTTCCTAGAGTGGAATAAGAAACTTGAGGATAACTTACTGAAATACTAAAATAGTAAAACAAAAAAAGCTAACGAGTAATCGTTAGCTTTCTTACATTGCGTTCGAGATTTCCTTGATAATAGTAGCAATGGAGAAGAATCCAAATGCTAATGCTGAAAGTGCAGAAAATACTAGAGCAAACATATTTTTAAATTTTAATTGACGTACTACTGAAACTACAGATACTATTGCAACTACCAATAACATAATTGCTAATACGATATGTTGTGACATGTTGATCACATCCTCCTTATGCCTAATCTCTTTTAGATTGAACTTATTATTGCTTCTATATTATTATGTATCTAACCAACACTATTATTTATTGTAGTATAAATTAAAGTGTTTGTCGAGATATTACCTAATGATTTTTTGAACATTTTGTAGCATTTGGAGGGATTATATATGAAAGTTAAATCATTGTCGTTGGGTCCACTGGGAACAAACTGTTATATCTTATCCAAAGATAAAGAGGCTTTAATAGTTGACCCTGGTGGTGATGCCAGCAAAATTGAATCCTACTTAACCAAAGAGGGAATAACTCCTAGAGCAATTCTTTTAACACATGCACATTTTGATCATATCGGTGCTGTGGAGGAAATTAGTAAACACTACAACATTGAAGTCTATATTCATGAAATAGAGGTAGATTGGTTATCTGATCCTAAATTAAATGGTTCAATTTTATTTACTGGTCAGGTGATTTCTATAAATGTACCACCTCGAATATTTAGTGAGGGGAATGTGACTATTGGAAATTTCTCATTCGAAGTCATACACACACCTGGACATTCACCTGGGAGTGTTAGCTTTGTCTTTGAAAAAAGTAAAAAGGTATTTAGTGGTGATGTGCTATTTAACCAAGGAATTGGGCGTACAGACTTGCCTGGAGGTGACTTTGGAGAAATAGAGAGGAGTATACGGAATAAATTATATAACCTCTCTGATGACGTCGAGGTGTATCCAGGGCATGGGCCAAGTACATTTATAGGATTTGAGAAGAATAATAATCCGTTTGTCCCATTTTAATACAATAAAAAAACCCTTCTAAAAAGAAGGGTTTTAGGGGGGATGTGCTCTGCTCTTTGTTGGTTAGGGATAAAAGTTAAGCTACAATTAATACTATAAATGCATATTAACAACATGTCAATAGTGAAAACTAAAAAAACAAGAACCCTGCAAAAAAAATATGTAGGCAGGGTTCTTGTTGTCTCTTAATGTCCAAAACCAGGAACTAAGATAAATTCTGAATACCATGTAAAACCAATCATGAAAACAGTACAATAAGCTCCGAACAAGTACATGTACATACGTTCAGATAATTTTAGGTAACTTACTGTAAGGAAAAATGCCGTCTGAACTAGGGAAAGTAATGCAACTTCTATCATTCCACCAACATAGAACATTACTGTAAAAATACCTGTCCAAAAGGCAAGGACTCGAAACATTCGATCCATGCTTTCCCCTCCTTTTGAGTAACTTTATCATTGTTATTATATACGAGGAATCGAATAATGTAAATGAAACAGACTAAACATTTGTAAGTTGTGCTACATAAGAACAGTTTTCGCATCCGTCAAACATGTTTTCTGTTTCAACTAATTCAATCTCGGTGAAAAGAGATTCAAACATACCTTTAAGGTAAGCGTGGTGCATTTTACAAATCATATCGTTGTTATTATTTTTTGAAGCAACTTCTTTAAATGGACAATTATTTACTTTGAAGGAAACGGTCTTATTTTCAGGGTTGTATTCAAATTTCGGATACATACCTAAAATAGTTCCAGCATCCTCTAGAATATGAATTTTGCGCTCAATATCTAAATTCTCATATCCACTTGTTTGATAACGCATCATAACTTTTTCACCATATTTTTTGCCGGTGTTGTATAATGCTTGTTTACCGGGTTCACCTAATTCAACAAAAGCTTCTAGAGCAATGGTAGACAGCATTTTATAGTCACGATGTGGGAAGTTTAATTCAACGACTTCATCTGATAACTTGTAAATTCTGCTCGGTCTTCCACCTTTTCCAGTCTTCTGTGCAAAGGATACTAATAAGTTTATATCTTCTAATTTAGTTAAATGTAGTCTTGCTACATTGGGGTGAATATCAAATGCTTTAGCAATCTCAACAACAGTTACTTCTCTACGATTTTTGATTAAATATTCGTATATATTGAATCGTGTCGGATCACTTAAAACACCAGTAACTTTTAACGTATTTTCCATTAGAATCACCACCTCACTATGTTTAATACTTTTATTATAGTAGAAATCATGTAAGATGTGGTGTAATGCTTTGATTTGTTAAAAATTGTACACAACTATCTTTTGTATTAATCATATTAATATTCTCTTTGTGACAATATATCTTGGAATTGCTTCAGTTCGAATGATCATGTTCATATTTACCTCAGTTTCACTGTGTTGAATAAATTGTATTTCAACATTTCCATCAGGGAATTCATATTGGAGATTATTTTCTTCTCCAATTTCTAGTTGTATATAATCCCTTTTAAAACTTGCAAATCCCATCTGTATAAGCGTTTCTAATTTGATTTGCTCAATTGTATTTTCCGTGATTTGAATTTCATTGCGATAAATTCCGATAGTCGACGTAATCAAAAGCAACAAGATAGTTGTAATAAGCATTACGTAAGATAGGTAATAACCTTTTTCATCATTGATAATACGATATAATTTTTTCATGTTCTTCCCCTTGAAGAGTAGTAATATTTACTTTAACGCCCCATTCGTACGGGATTAAAGAGAAATCCTTTATATCTCGAATATAAATTTCATGCCCTTTATTATTTAATTTCCGTCGTACAGAATTTTGGTACTGATGGATATTCGCCGTGTCTCTTTTCATTGATTCTAAAATTATAGAATGATCATCTACTTCTGCATAAGTAGATAATGAGACTTCTTTTTGTAAAATGATAAAAAATTGCTGTACCGATAATTCATCATATTTGGAATGAAATTGTGTGCTTTGTATTGCAAAAGCTAGAATTGGTAGGGTAGTTAACAAGATGGATAATGTAAATAATGCTGAGACCATAGAAAAACCATTTTCAGCTTTTAGGTAATCCATAAATACATAAATTTTCTTCTTTTTGTTTAACATTGATCCACTTAGCACATCCTTTAATGCTGCCTTTTTCCTCGTAAAAAGAAAAATGCACTTCAAAATTATTAAATTCTCTCTTAAATTGTGTTACTGTTTCTAGGTTCCATAATTGTAACTGGAGCTGATCATGCAATTCATTTGCAACTAATCGCTTTATGCTTAATGCTTCTCTTTCAGCATTAAGTGTGGAAATAAGTGGAACTAATGTTATGGCAACCATAAAAACAATTGATGATGCAATAAGTACCTCGATTAATGAAAAACCATTATATTTTTTCAACATAACCTCTTCCTTTTCCAGGTGGAAAAATAATGCGATAGTAATTTTTCGGTGACTGTATTAGTACGGACCCTGAGTAAACTACGGTGCCATATTGATTAAAAGAGATATTATCAATCGTTACATCAGTTATTCTCCAATTCTTTGGTAATTCACGACTGATAGATTTTCCTGAAAACCCCACTGCTACAGTGTAATGGTCATTACCAAATTTATTCTACTATAGTTACTACCATCTAATGCATTACTCTGAGTTAGTAGTACATCATGTTGAAACGTCCTTAAGAATTGTTTTTCTTTGTGGTTTTCAATAGAAGAAATCATTGGTGGGACAGTAAGAAGTATAATAGTTGACCAAATCGCTAATACAATTAACATTTCTAGTAACGTAAACCCATTTGGTTTAAGTTTAATCATCACTATTTGGAGTGGTTACCTTTCCATTATTATAAATTAACTCCGTCCCATTTTTACATTTCGTTTGATCAGAAGTAATATATTCTGCTGAAACTAATGAATCGAGGTCTTTAGCGTGGCTTCCATTTTCCAATAAATAGGTATCAGACTGTGCTTGTACGAGAGATACTAGAGCGTCACAACCATCTTCTGCTACTTTTTTACCTTTCTCTCCTAAGTTGGGAATAATTAAGATCATTAACACAGAAATAATCATTAATACGAGCAACATCTCAATTAGAGTAAAGCCTTTGTTATTTTTAAACATGTTAAATTCTCCTTTTTAATTGGTTTGAATTAATTCAAACATTGGCCACATAACGGTTAAATATATCACTACGATAAATAGACCTATAATTATTAAAAATATTGGTTGTAATAATGTAATGGTTTTTACTATTTTTTGGTTTAGTTCTTCGGTTAAGTAGGATGCATAGATGCTTAAATCTTTTTCTAGTGCCTCTGCATTACTATTTCTTTGAAAAATATCGGCTAGATTTTTCTCTAACAATGAAAATTCCGTCAATAAAGTAGAGATGCTCACCCCCTTTGATAACCCTGTGGCCATTGTTTTTGAATAGTACGCAATAATAGGTAATTTACTTTGATAAGAAAGTAAGGTTAAAATTTCATTTAATGACATCCCGGTTTTTAATAAAGACTTTAAATGGGTTGCAAAAAGGTAAGAGGTATTCAGTAATACATATTTTCTATAAAGAGGAACTTTTTGCACAATTTTAATTTGGAATGGTACTGATAGTTTACGTTTTATAAAATACCAACTAATCCCAATGATAGGGATTGCTAGAATAATAAAAATTAATGTGGAACCTAAAATATCAATGATGGTCATTGCTGTTTGCATTGTAGATTGATTGTCTTCTGTTGTAAATAGCAGTGAGAATGAGGGAAGGACAGATTTACTAATGAAGAATAAAAGAATAGAGAATATAATGAATAGAATGAATGGGTAGCGAATCACTTGCTTAAATTTTTTTTGATAATGAAGTCGGTTTTCGAATAATTCTGCACATCTTTTAATGGATTTGTCTAAATCTCCATTAACTCTTACAAAATATAAGTAAGATGTAATAGAAGGATGAAATCTTGCCAATTCCATTGCTTGATCAAGTGATTTTCCATTTTTTAAATGAGTCAAAATAGGATTCACTATTGGAAGCAAAGTGATGTCCCATTTGATTGTTTCTAAAGCATCTATCAAAGAATATCCGTTGTTTAATGATCTGGAAAGACGATTCAAAAATTTTAGCTGAATGTCACTACTTGGTTGATTGAAGTAATTGGGTATAGGTATCTTTTGTAATATAGCCATATGCATATGCCTTCCTTCTTAAGTGTTGAAATGTATTATAATGAAAATCGGTTTCTCCTTTTAACAGATTCTCCATACACTTTGAATCCATCATTTCTAGAATTGCTGCTCTACGAATAATCTGGTTATTTAGTTGGATTGGTAAAAGTTCAATTGAAGCAACTCCAATTAGGGATTGTTTCAAATCCGGTTGTGAAATTCCCATTTCTAAAAGACGATGAATGGTTCCCTTCGTATTTTTTGCATGTAGGGTGCTTAACACTAAATGGCCTGTTAATGATGCATCAAAAGCAAATTGCGCAGTGAACTTATCCCTAATTTCACCTACCATAATTACATCAGGGTCATGTCGAAGTGCTGCTTTTAGCCCGGTTTGATACGTTATTCCTGCTTTTTCATTTACTTGTACTTGTAAAACGTCTTGAATTCTTTTTTCTACGGGGTCTTCAAGTGTGATGGTCTGATAGGAGCTTTCCTTCCGAATCGTATCTAATAGGGCATAGAGCGTTGTTGTTTTTCCACTGCCGGTAGGACCAGTAAGTAAAATGATCCCTGATTGATTCTTTATCCATTTTTTTAGAGTGGTTAATTGATGGGAAAAGAGAAACAGTTGATCAATCGGTAAGTTTTTTTCTTGGGGAAGTATTCGTATGGCTAGACTCTCTAGCTGGCTGATAGGTAGTGTTGATAAACGAAGCGAATACGTTTTTGGTGGATCCTGATGAGTGACGATGCCGTCCTGTGGTTTTCTTGTTTCACCTATATCCATTCCTGATGTAAACTTATAGTAAGTTAATAACAAATTATAGTTTTTTGTATCAATGGATTCCATGTAAATTCTTTTACCGAGGATTCGAAAGTAAATTTTTGTTTTATCGGGGAAAGGATAGAAGTGGATATCTGAAGCGTTTTTCTTTATAGCAGTGTTTAAAATACGTAATGAGAGTAATTCAGTATCATTCAATGGGACATTACCTCCTTAGTAATACATATCATTCGACGTGATTTGCTAAAATCCTTCTTTTTTCTTAAAAATTTTTAAAAAGGTGAAGTAAAATGAAAACAATTTATTTAATAGGGTTTATGGGAAGCGGAAAAACTACTGTTGGGAAAGCATTACACGAATTGCTTCAACTTCCATTTGTTGATACGGACCAGTGGATTGAAGAAATAACAGGAGATTCCATCCCGAATATATTTCAATTGAGTGGGGAAGAGGCCTTCCGATTATTGGAATTACAGGCAATTCAAGAATTGAGCAAAGCTATCATTGCTACAGGTGGTGGGATTGTTGAAAAAGAAGATAATATCGAAATGATGAAGCAAAAAGGTATTATAATTTATTTAAAAACTTCTTTAAAAGAAATTTCCCAGCGTCTGCAAAATGATAACAGTCGTCCGTTATGGCAAACCTCAATAAGTCAAAGAGAGCAATTATATCAGAAACGATGTCACTTATATGAAAAATATGCCGATAAGACGATAAGTACTGATGAGAAGACAAGTTATCAAATTGCTCAGGAAATTGTTCAAAGAATAAATGAATAAGTTTCTATAATTACGGCAACAAATATAGTTAAGAACGGGAGAAGAGGTGATAGTATCTCTAGTAATGATTATATTAGGTATGTAACAGAACAATTTGTGTCTTATGTGGACTTACCAAAAGAAGAAAGAAAAAAATTACGGATGGATCGAAAAGAGCAAAGGAACACCAAACAGGGATATGGCAATAAGTGGTTTGGAGTTCTTCCTTTAGCTGTGAAATATTATCGAAAAAAAGCATGATAGCAGGTTTCGTTTACGACCTGCTATCTTTTAATTTTACTGCATAAGATAAAATAAACCACCATTTATGATGGATATATGGACTTTTGGAGTATATCTTTCCTTTATTTCTTGCAATTCTTTCTCCATTTGCTCTTTTTCTTCCTCCGTATTTGTCTCGTAGAAGTGATTGAGTAGTTTCATTTCATTATCTAATTCTTTCAATGATTGATCTGCCCATTGATGCTCTTGGTTTTTAATATAATCCTCTAAAACTGCTTCGATACGTTTAAAGCCACTAGACAATTTTATAATTGGCGAAATGGTATAGCAATAATCAGAAACCTTTAGTTGAAATTCATGTTTCTCTAACTGTTCCATCATTTCCGTTTTCATGATACCATTTACTAAATTTAAACCAATTGAAAACAATTCATCCTTCTTATGCTTTCCGATATAGCTGAGCTTTACATTTACAACTAGCCAAGGGTGTAACGCAGTATTTGTTGTGGTATGAATTACTTGAAAAAGTCTTGTGAAACGTTCATTATCCCTGAGATGATTCCAAATTTGTTGCAATCTTGGACTGCCAAAATGAATCTTTTCTCCTTGAGATTCCGCATCTTCATGGTCGGTGATAAGAGTAAGCTTCATTGGATCTCCTGGTTGGCCCATTTTTTTAATATAATGCCAGTAAAATGGGCGATTCATTAAAGCACGATCCATTTTTTCATTTAATTGCACGGTCAGCCTTCCATCTATTTGGTCTACTACTTCACATTGGTGTGCATTGAAATAATCGTATAAAAATTGATCCAAGTTTTTAATTCCCATATTGTTGTGCTCCTTGATCAGCTTTATTGTGAACATCATGGATTACAGCTGATAAGTTATCAAGCTTTATTTTTACTTCACCTGTTGAAGAAGAATTATTCATGATCGATTGTACTTCATCTTCAAAATTATTAATGTTTAGCTCAGCCAAAATATCATCTAAGTGGCCAACAACTTGTTCAAATAAAGCGATTTTTTCATAGAGCAATTTCATAATATGTTCTTCTAAAGTACCTCTAATAGCAAGATTGTAGATGTTAACATCTTTTTCCTGACCATAACGGTGAATCCTTCCTATCCGTTGTTCTAATCGCATTGGATTCCAAGGGAGGTCATAGTTAATCATATAATTACAAAATTGTAAGTTGATACCTTCTCCACCGGCTTCGGTAGCAATTAATACTTGTGCATGATTTTTAAATAGTTGCTGCATCCAATCTTTTTTGCCGCGCTTAAAACCACCTCTAAATGGAACAGAAGATATACCGTGTTGTTGCAAATACCATTGTAAATATAGTTGGGATGCTCGGTATTCAGTGAAGATGACAATCTTTTCATCGCCAATTTCTTTTATCAAATCAACCACTCTCTGTGCTTTCGCGTGATGTGGTAACTGCTCTATTTTTTGAATAATTGGTTGTAATCTGTCCAGCTTATTTGGTTCATTATTAATCATTTTTTGTAGGGACAGAAAACATGCTTCTCTAGAGGAACACATTTCACGAAGTAATGTAATCTTAGAAAAAGAAGCAAATCCATCTACAAGTCGATCTAGTTCCTGATAAACATTCATTTCTTCGTCTGAAAAATCAATCCATACAGACTCAATTTTTCGTTTTGTATTACTTAAACTAGTTTCTTTACGTGTGTTGCGAACCATCACTTTTTGTACAAGTTGTTTTAAGAAGGCATCTTGTTTTATTTTCTTTCTATCTTTCCCATATTTCTCTAAAAAGGATTCATAGTTTCCTAAGTGACCAGGCTTTAAAATAGAAACAAGATTAAATATCTCAATCAATCTGTTTTGTACGGGGGTTGCCGTCAATAGCAGACAATATTTCTTCTTCAACCCTCTAACAAATTCATAGTTTTTCGTTTTATGATTTTTCAGCTTATGGGCTTCATCTATTAAAACAAAGTCATAATCGATATCTAGTATTGCCTCCCGATGTGGCGAACGTTTTGCGGTATCGATTGAAGTAACTACAATATCATATTGCTCCCAACTATAATTTTTCCGATGGGCAATTGCAGGGATATAGAATTTTTGATTCAGTTCATTCACCCACTGATTGACTAGGGATGCTGGTACTAGAATTAACGCTTTTTTCACTAAACCCCGAATCATATATTCTTTTAAAATTAAACCCGCCTCAATTGTTTTACCAAGCCCCACCTCATCTGCCAAAATTGCTCTACCATTCATCTGCTCAATAGCTTGTTTTGCTGTATCTACTTGGTGTGGTAGGAATTCGATCTGTGGTAAAAAGTCTAATGCTTTAAGTCCATCAAATTTTTCTGATATAGTTGCTTTTTCAACCTGGTAGGACATATTAAATAGTTCCCATGAAGAAAAAGGACCATCATTATCTACAACATTCTCTAAATCTGATATAAATTCAGAATCAGATATAATATCTATATTATTCATTCCATACTCCCTTTCATAACTAGGCTATATCTGTTTATCGGAATCTGCATAAAATTTGCTAGAAATTGCTCACTGTATTGTTTAGCCACTAATAATGATAAAAATAAAGAAGAAAGGGTACAACTTTCCAATTATGTGTTATAATGAAAACGATTTATTACATAGAATTTGTTGATACACAAAGTTAGTATAACCAAATATTGAGATTTCATTAGCGAATGATTACAAGGGGAGAGTTTATAAATTCCTATATAAGGAATTTATAACGCCGAAGGAGCAAGCGGGATTGCGAATCTCTCAGGCAAAAAGACTCTTGTAGGACGCAACTCTGGAGAGTGTTTACATACGATAAGATTAATTTATGTAAACCACCTACGAAGCAAGCATACTCTACTATTCTTGTTGAGTTGTGCAACTTTCTGGTAACAGGACAGAGACTTTTCTAAGAATAACAGGTGTTGGCCGTTATTTTTAGGGAAGTCTCTATTTTTATGAAAAAAATCGAAGGAGAGTTGATCAGTTTGGGTGAATTAAAAAGAACACCATTATTTCCTGAATATGAAAAACATGGTGCAAAAACGATTGATTTCGGAGGATGGGATTTACCAGTTCAATTTTCGGGAATTAAACATGAGCATGAAGTAACTAGAACAAAAGCAGGGTTATTCGATGTTTCTCATATGGGAGAAATCGTTGTTAAAGGAACAAAAAGCCTAGAATTCTTGCAAAAGATGATGACTAACGATGTTTCAAAATTAACTCCAAAGAGAGCTCAGTATACATTTATGTGCTACGAAAATGGAGGTACAGTAGATGACCTAATCATCTATATGTTAGATGAGAATGATTATTTACTAGTTGTTAATGCAGCTAATACGGAAAAAGATTTTGATTGGTTAGTAAGCCATAATACATACGACAGTGAGGAACTAACACTTACCAATGTATCTAGCGATTACGTTCAGCTAGCACTCCAAGGTCCAAAGGCTGAGCAAATCTTACAAACCGTTACCAATACAAATGTAGAAGAAATCAAATTTTTCCGTTTTGAAAATCCTGTACACTTTTCTGGTATCGATCAAGGAGCAATCGTATCACGAACTGGTTATACAGGTGAAGATGGATTTGAAATCTATATTGATAAGGACTATGGAAGACAACTTTGGATTCTATTATTAGAAGCAGGAAAAGAATATGGATTAGAGCCAATCGGCTTAGGTGCTAGAGATACGTTGCGTTTTGAAGCCAATTTACCACTTTATGGTCAGGAGTTGTCGAAGGATATTTCTCCAATTGAAGCTGGTCTAGGGTTTGCTGTGAAAACCAATAAAGAGAATGACTTCATAGGAAAAGAACCTTTAAAAGCTCAGAAAGAAAATGGACCTTCTCGTAAACTGGTTGGAATTGAAATGATCGATAAAGGAATTCCAAGAACTGGATATGAGGTTCTATATGAAGATCAGTCAATTGGGTTTGTAACATCAGGTACGCAATCACCGACACTAGGAAAAAATATTGGCCTAGCTTTGATTGATTCAGCCCATACAGAAGTAGGCACAGAATTAGTCATCCAAGTTCGTAAACGTAAATTAAAAGCAGTAATTATAGAGAAGCCATTTCTAAAGCGTAATTAATAAGGGAGGGTATCATAATGGAATTTCGATATTTACCAATGACGAATCAAGATAAAGAAGAAATGTTAAATACGATAGGTGTTCAATCAACAGAGGAATTATTCTCTGATATACCAAGTCAGGTTCGTTTCCAAGGGGAATTAAACCTTAAGAAACCTGCCAATGAGTTGGAACTAAAGAAGGAATTAACTGCTCTATCTAATAAAAATGCAAATTTAACTGAATATCGTTCATTTCTAGGTGCTGGAGTCTATGATCACTTTATACCTTCTGTTGTCGATCATATAATCTCTCGTTCAGAATTCTATACAGCCTATACACCATATCAGCCTGAAATCTCACAAGGGGAATTACAAGCAATTTTCGAATTCCAAACAATGATTTCTGAATTAACAGGAATGCCGATTGCGAACTCTTCCATGTACGATGGTGGAACAGCACTGGCGGAAGCTGTAAATTTAAGTGCTTCACAAACGAGAAAAAAGAAAGTTCTTGTATCGAAAACGATTCACCCTGAATCAAGAGCAGTAATTGAGACGTATGCAAAAGGACCTAATCTCGAAATTATTGAAGTTGGACAGAAAGATGGGCAAACAGATTTAGATGAGTTGGCGTCACTTATTGACGAAGATACAGCAAGTGTTGTTGTTCAATATCCTAACTTCTTTGGACAAATTGAACCTTTAGATAAGATCAATGAACTTATAAAAAATCAGAAGAAAACCATGTTTATCGTTTCAAGTAATCCTCTAGCTTTAGGATATTTAACACCACCAGGAGAATTTGGTGCAGATATTGTCGTAGGAGATACGCAAGTATTTGGTATCCCAGCACAATTTGGTGGACCACACTGTGGTTACTTTGCAACAACAAGTAAATTAATGCGTAAAGTACCTGGGAGGTTAGTTGGTCAAACAACGGACGAAAATGGTGTTCGTGGATTTGTATTAACCTTACAAGCGAGGGAACAACATATTCGTCGTGATAAAGCGACTTCCAATATTTGTTCAAACCAAGCCCTAAATGCATTAGCCAGTTCTGTAGCTATGAGTTCCATAGGGAAACACGGCTTGAAAAAGATGGCCGTACTTAATATGAAAAAAGCTCGTTATGCTAAGCAAAAAATAGAAGAGGCTGGATTCAACGTACTTACAAAAGGTACTTTCTTTAATGAATTTGTCATTCAAGTATCTGGTAACGTAAATGACATCAATGAGAAATTATTAGAAAAAGGAATTATTGGTGGATATGATTTAGGGTTTGCTTACCCTGAGTTATCTGGCCATATGCTAGTTGCAGTTACTGAGAATCGTACAAAAGAAGATATTGATGCTTTTGTTAAAGAATTGGGGGATATCCATGGCTAATCAAGATTTTCCATTAATTTTCGAACGTAGTAAAGAAGGAAGAACAAGTTATAGCTTACCAGAATTGGATGTACCAGATATCGATTTAGAATCAGAGTTTGATAATTCATTTATTCGCGAGTCAGCACCTGATTTACCAGAGGTAAGCGAATTAGATATTATTCGTCATTATACTGGGCTTTCTAATCGAAACTATGGTGTAGATTCTGGTTTTTATCCACTTGGTTCCTGTACGATGAAGTATAACCCTAAATTAAATGAGGATGTAGCTCGTCTACCTGGATTTAGTCATATTCATCCATACCAAGATCCAAAATCAGTCCAAGGTGCCTTAGAGATGTTATATGATCTACAAACATCATTAGCAGAAATTACAGGCATGCATGAAGTATCATTACAACCTGCTGCAGGTGCTCATGGAGAATGGACTGGATTAATGATGATTCGTGCGTTCCATGAAGCAAATGGTGATTTTAACCGTACGAAAGTAATCGTTCCGGATTCTGCACATGGAACAAATCCAGCCTCTGCTACTGTTGCTGGATTTGAGGCAGTAACAGTAAAATCAAATGAAAAAGGGTTAGTTGATTTAGAAGATTTAAAACGTGTAGTGGATAACCAAACAGCTGCATTAATGTTGACTAATCCAAACACTTTAGGATTATTTGAAACAGAAATTTTGGAAATGGCTGAGATTGTTCATGAAGCTGGTGGAAAGTTATACTATGATGGGGCAAACTTAAATGCAATCATGGGGTACGCAAGGCCAGGTGACATGGGATTTGATGTAGTACACTTGAATCTTCATAAAACATTTACTGGCCCTCATGGTGGAGGTGGACCTGGTTCTGGACCAGTTGGAGTTTCTAAAGAACTAGAACCATATTTACCAAAACCAGTTCTTGTGAAGAAAGATGATCTATATACATTTGAGTATGATCGTCCTAATTCCATTGGACGCGTAAAACCATATTATGGAAACTTCGGAATTAATTTACGAGCATATACGTACATCCGTACAATGGGTGCAGAAGGACTAACGAAGGTAAGTGAATATGCTGTTTTAAATGCGAATTATATGATGCGTAAGTTAGAAAAAGCATATGAGTTACCATTTGATCAACATTGTAAACATGAATTTGTCCTTTCGGGTAGAAAGCAGAAGAAGCTTGGAGTGCGTACATTAGATATAGCGAAACGTCTCTTAGACTACGGCTATCATCCACCTACAATCTACTTCCCATTAAATGTGGAAGAAGCGCTAATGGTGGAACCTACTGAAACAGAGTCAAAAGAAACATTAGATGGCTTTATCGATACAATGTTGGATATTGCAAGAGAAGTAGAAGAAGAGCCTGAAACAGTTCAAGAAGCCCCTCACAACACAATTGTGAAGCGAATGGATGAGACAACAGCGGCTAGAAAACCAATTCTACGATACCAGAAATAGAGAAAACACTGGAGACTTTAATTCGTCTCCAGTGTTTTTATTTAGTCTTCACTTTGCCTGTCCATTTTTTAAATCCGCCTTTAAGTTGGCTTATATCTTCATACCCTTTTTTATGCAAAAGTTGTGCAGCTCTAGCAGACCTTGAACCGCTTTGGCAATATAAATAAACGGGTTTGTCTTTACGTAATTCAATAAGACGTTGTTTTAATTGTGTAACCGGAATATTTCTTGCGCCTAGTATATGACCTCTTTCAAATTCTTGTGGTTCTCTAACGTCAATTAATTGTGCTTTTCGGTAACCTTCTCTAAATTGTTCTTCTGTAAGTGTTTTTAAATAGTTCTTTTGTCTAAAGTAACGAAAAACACTAATTGCTACTAACGCAACGATGATTATTACGATATATTCCATATTTTTTCCCCCTACTAGTAATCACTATCCATTATATGATTATTAACGTTTTTTTTCAAAGTTTTTTTCTATCGTTTAGTTCCTTGCTTAATAAACCCTTTAAAATCAAGCTATTGCAAAGGTTGTCTGTTTTTGTCAAAAATGCAAGAACTAAAATTCTTGTATTTGGTGATATTTTTCTACTAATGCTCTAATTATCTCCGATTATCTAATAATATTATCTATTTTCATAGATTGACAAAATGACGATTAGTTGTTCAAAACACAATATGTAGTATTTTTTAATTATTTTTAACACAATATATTGTTTATTGTTGATTAGATATGATATGGTAATACTAATGAATTTAATAGTTTTGTAGAGGAGTGATTGAATGTCGGTAGTTGCTGACAAATCAAGTAATATTAATGTAGACAGGCTAAATGAAGACATAAAGCTATTTCCACAAGTACATCCCGTAACAGCAGATATGAAATTATCACATAAAGGTGTCTCGAGATTAGTAATGCTAGATCGTTATTCATTCAAAGATACACAAAAGAAAACTTTAGCAGTTGGAGATTTTGTTGTGTTAACAGTGAAAGCAGATCCAAAATTCCCTGCAAGGGGTTTAGGGTTTGTAGAGTCTATTGACTGGTCTCTAAAAGAAGCTCGTATCAAAGTTGAGCCGGAATTCCTTGGTGTATTAGATGGCGAAGAAGCAGAAACAGGTATCGTCCAAAGAGGTTTAGATGCAATCGATAAGCCACTGGAAGTGTATTATGAACAAATTGCAAAGAGAAATGCAACAGGTTTAGCTAGTGTTGAAGAAGCGACTGATAAAAAGGATGAGTGGTTTGAGAAATTTTATCATGAACTATCTAGCTTAAACTTTATTCCGGCCGGTCGTGTGTTATATGGTGCTGGTGCGAACACGGATGTGACGTATTTTAACTGTTATGTTATGCCTTACATTCAGGACTCTAGAGAAGGTATTTCTGATCATCGTAAACAAGTGATGGAAATTATGTCTAGAGGTGGTGGGGTCGGTACGAACGGATCAACATTGCGTCCTCGTAATGCATTAGCTAAGGGTGTTAATGGAAAATCATCTGGTTCTGTTTCTTGGTTAGATGATATTGCTAAGTTGACACACCTAGTCGAACAGGGTGGATCAAGACGTGGTGAATAATTAAAGTGCGCCTCGTCTATAAATAAACCTCGTGAATTGCTGGGAACTCTTTTATGACTTGCTAGCTACAACGTAACTGGAAACAGTAGGCGTGAATGCTTAAAAATAGTAAGTGGATAAAGACAATCAGCAGCCAAGTTCCTATAAAATGGAGAAGGTTCAACGACCATCGAAAGCACGTCGCTAGGACGGAAGCGAGTAGAGTAGGGGTCAAGTGACTCCGAAGCGCGAGGACACATTAAAGTGTAAGATATGGTCTGAACTCTAAGGTGACTTAGAGAAGCCGAAGTAACGCCTCGGCAAACATAGTGTGGCACAAATGATTATGCTGGTAGACTCTCATCCAGACATAATTGAGTTTATTATTTCAAAAATGCAAAATCCTAGAATTCTAAGGTATTTAATCGAAAATACTGGTGATTCACAAATTAAACAACTCGCACAAGAAAAACTAAAATTCACACCGTTAACAGAAACGGAACAAGATTTGTATCAAGGAATACTTAATTATAGAAATATTCCTGGTCAAGGTGGTTTCACGAATGCTGTAATTAAAGAGGCTAGTGAAAAATTACGAACTGGAGGAACCTACTCCGTACAAAATCCGGAATTCTTAACAGGAGCAAATATTTCAGTTTGTTTAACGAAGGAATTTATGGAAGCAGTCGAGAACGATGGATATTATGATCTGTGCTTCCCAGACGTAGAGAACTACACTGAAAAAGAAATGGAAGATTACAACCAATACTGGCATGAAGTTGGAGATGTTCGTAAATGGAAAGAAATGGGGTATGGTGTACGGGTTTATCGTTCCATCCGAGCGAAAGAGCTATGGAACTTAATAAATATTTGTGCAACATATTCAGCAGAACCAGGAATATTCTTCATTGATAATGCAAATGACATGACAAATGCGAAAGCATATGGAAATCAAGTAGTTGCAACAAACCCGTGTGGGGAACAACCGCTTGCACCATATTCTGTCTGCAATTTGGCTGCAGTGAACTTAGCTGAAATGGCAGATAAGGATTCAAAGACAGTTAACTTTGAAAAACTAAAAGAAACGGTTAAAACCGGAGTGCGTATGCAAGATGATGTGATTGATGCAACGCCATATTTCTTGGAAGAAAATAAGAAACAAGCACTTGGTGAACGTCGTGTTGGACTAGGTGTTATGGGTCTACATGACTTATTGATCTACTGTGAAACAGAATACGGTTCTGAACAAGGAAATCTATTAGTAGATCAAATCTTTGAAACTATTGCAACTACTGCTTATCGTGAATCGATTGAACTTGCTAAGGAAAAGGGAAGTTTTCCTTTCTTAGTGGGAACTAATGAAGAAGAGACGAAAGAGTTACGCTATAATTTCATCAACACGGGATATATGAAGAAGATGCCTGAAGATATCCGTGAAGGTATTCTTACTTATGGTATTCGAAACTCTCACCTATTAACGGTTGCACCTACAGGAAGTACCGGAACGATGGTCGGAGTATCCACAGGACTAGAACCATACTTCTCCTTCTCATACTATAGAAGTGGAAGATTAGGTAAATTTATAGAAGTAAAAGCAGATATTGTACAAGAATATCTAGATAGAAATCCAGACGCAGACCCAGATAACTTACCAAAATGGTTTGTAACTGCAATGGATCTAGCTCCTGAAGCACATGCAGATACACAATGTGTGATCCAACGCTGGGTGGATAGCTCTATTTCTAAGACAGTTAACGCACCGAAAGGGTACACTGTTGAACAGGTAGAAAATGTGTACAGACGTTTATATAATGGTGGTGCTAAAGGTGGTACGGTATATGTTGACGGAAGTCGTGATTCACAGGTATTAACGCTTAAAGCAGAGGAAAATGACTTTGGTGAGCAAGTGGAACTATTTGAAGATACTGAAGAAAAACCAAAAGTAGTTTTAATGGACACCATTCAAGAATTAGATAGTACCAATGTAACCATTGGCTCTGAAGTGGGTGACACTTGCCCGGTATGTCGTAAGGGAAGTGTGGAAGATATAGGTGGATGCAACACTTGTACAAGCTGTGGAGCCCAATTAAAATGTGGCTTATAATATTATAAATATTAAGAAGAATTGTAGATTTGAATTAAAGTTTGATTTTTGGAATAAAGATTGATGAAAATAACCTCTTTGGTATTCTTTACTAAAGAGGTTATTTTTTGTTTTCTTAGAAAAAAATGGAGTGGGAGTGCTAAGTGTTACATGGATGAAAGATTAGATTAAAATGAAATAACAACCATTATCAACTACATAAATATAAGTGTAATCAATTTTATTGGCAAAGAAAATAATTGACCTATCAGTATTAAGTATGTATAATGATTGTAATATTATGGAAGGGAGTGAGTTTACGCAATGACAAATCTAATGAAGATAACCTTGGGAACTAAATTTATTGCCACTCACTCATACGGATTGAATTAGTTAGATAAGGAATGATTTATCCTATGATCAGAGCTTGGGCAATTAATGCACAGGCTTATTTGTTATGAATCAAACAAATATCCTATTTTAGCCACAGGGTTATTTTATATAACTCTGTGGCTTTTTTGTATAGATTATTGATAAAGCAAAAGGTCTTGATCAGTTAGTGTTCTATTTCCAGTGGTTGTTTTCAATTAATTGGAGGGAAACGAAATGAAATAAAATAACGGTTTCTGGCAATTAGACGTTTATCTTAACAGATAAACTTTATTGAATTGAGAATAGAATTGTAAGTTACGCAAATAAGTTTTAAAAAGGAAAGGGAAATGCTATGTTTGATCAGAAAAGTTTTGGAATTGAAGAATACGTAAAGGGAAACGTTATCAACCCAAGAAACAATATTGCCCGTATTATTATGAAAAATAATTATTTATATACAGTTGCTACAATGGATCAAATAATATCACAAGTAAAAGTTGCTCATAAAATTTCTGAATGGGAATTTTATGTAGGTGACTTTGTAATGCTTAATCGGGAAGATGGTGATTATTATTTGGAGAAGCTATTAGAAAGAAAAAATGTTATTTCCAAAGCGTCCAGTTATGCTGCCAAAAGCTATCATGTACATTCATATGAACAGATTCTTGCAACAAATATTGATCAACTCTATATTATGATAGCTGCTGACCAACGATTTACTTTATCCAAATTAGAACGCTATCTAATGACTTTTAATCAAGAGAATATGGACCTAAATATCTTAATAACAAAGGCTGATTACATTGAAGAGACGATACAAATTATGGAGAGTATACATTCAACTTATCCTAAGCTAAAGATAACACCAGTCAGCATGTACCAACAAGATACAATTCAACAGGTTAAAGATTCTTTATATAGCAAGAAAACGGCAATGTTTATCGGGACATCAGGCGCGGGAAAATCTACACTGATAAATTATCTTACTGGTAACCACAGTGAAAATACAAATTTAGTCAGAAGTGATAAAAAAGGCAAGCATACTACAACGGTAACTAAGATGTTATATTTAAAAGAAATTGATTCATTTCTAATTGATAGTCCGGGGTTTAAAACGATTAGTACAACCAAAGAAGTGGATGGAAACATCTTATTCAAGGAAATTCAAGAGATAGCTAAATACTGTAAATTCAATGATTGCACTCATAAACATGAACCGGGGTGTGCTGTCAAACGAGCCGTTGTGGAAGGGGAATTATCGAAGGAACAATTATCAAGGTATTCCCACTATGAAAAAAAGCTGAGGGGCCAACAGAAATACGAAAAAGCGAAAGAATTGAAAAGACAAAAAGGTTTTACCCATAAAAATAAATAATGAAGTGAGGATAAACGCTATATGTTGATTTATTGGATTGTAATCCATATTAGCAGTCAACATTCAATTGTACTTAATGGTTTTTGGGAATAGTGAAAGTGAAATGTCGAGTTAAAGTATAAGTGGAATCGCCGCCAAGGAGGAGATTATTATGGGGAATCAAGGAATATTATTAATCGATAAAAAAAATGGTCTAAATTTGGAGTTTAGCAAGTTGGTATCCATGATGGAATATGTAAGGTGGACAACATTGGTAGAAGTTAGGGATTTAACAGTAAAACAATTGGACTATCTAATTAATGAAGAAGCGAACTCTATTGGTATGCTTCTAGCTCATATGGTGTCGATGGAAAAAGCTTTTCAAATCGATACATTTGAAAAACGTGAATTCACTGAGGATATCCATTTACTGAATCCTGCAATGGAACTTGGCAATGCGGCACGAGAACAAATTAAAGGGTATCCAATTGATTATTATTTGGAACAGTTGGAACAAACGAGAAAAAAAACAATCGATACATTCCGGACATTGCCAGATTCATGGTTGTTCGAAAAAGCCCCATTTTGGTGGGAAGAGCCAGCAAATAATTATTTCAAATGGTTTCATGTGATTGAGGATGAATTAAATCACCGAGGACAAATCCGGGTTATTAAGAAATGGATGCATATGTTGGAAAAATGAGTTCTGATGTTTTTTGCTTATTGTCGCTTTAGTTAACTAAGGATACACTTATAATATTCTGGCTAGTTAGTTGAAGATCGGGTCTCAGAAAATTATCAAACTTTTTTACAAAAGATGTGTAATCTATAACAAATAAAAACCCTGTTTTGATCAGGCTTTATTTTAAAGCTACAAGAACTGACATATAAAATTGTTGGTTCTTCTTTTTTGTATGAGTATGTCATTCTTCTTATAACATAGAATAACTTGTTTCTCCTTTCAAATTCATGTATCCTCATATTAGAAGAAAAAAATTTGCCTAAGATAAAAAAATGTGCGATGAAATGAGGAGATTAAATGCCAACACCGAGTATGGAAGATTACATCGAAATAATATACAACTTAATTGAAACCAAAGGTTATGCACGGGTGTCGGATATTGCTGAGGCGTTAGAAGTTCATCCATCCTCTGTGACAAAAATGGTTCAGAAATTGGATAAAGATGAATATTTAAATTACGAAAAATATAGAGGCTTTATTTTGACGGAAAAAGGAAAAAAAGTTGGAGAAAAGTTAGTATTTAGACATGAATTGTTAGAGAACTTCCTAGAAATTATCGGAGTAGAGGAAGGCAATATTTATAACGATGTTGAAGGGATTGAGCATCATCTTAGCTGGAATTCTATTGACAGACTTGGTGATTTAGTAAAATATTTTAAAGAAGATAAGTCTCGAGTAACGGCATTGAGAAAGATTCAAAAAGAAAATAAGTAAAAATCCCCCGTTCTAATTTTATGAATCTCTGCTTATCTATAGAATAAAGGACTAAGCGGGGGATAAAACATGAAAATTGACGGGGTTTTCTCTGGTGGTGGAGTTAAAGCATATGCGTTTATTGGGGCTTTAAATACGATCCAAAGTAGGAATTATACGTTCGAACGTGTAGCTGGTACATCTGCAGGATCAATTCTTGCTAGCTTTATCGCAGCAGGCTACAACAATGAGGGAATCAAAAATCTATTAGATGAATTAGACTTAAGAACTTTTCTAGACCCGCCAAAAATAACAAAGATTATCCCAGGAAGTAAATGGTTACTCCTATATTTTCAACTAGGTTTATACAAAGGAGATAAATTCGAGAAGTGGCTATATAACCAACTAGCAAAGAAGAAAGTCTACACATTCTCTGATTTACCAAAAGGGTATTTAAAGATTGTCGTAAGTGACTTAACTTTAGGAAAGCTAATCGTTATACCAGATGATCTAGAAAGGGTTTATGGTATTCAACCAGATCGTTTTCCTGTCTCAAGAGCAGTGCGAATGAGTTCAGGCTTTCCGTATTTTTTTATGCCAAGGAAATTACAAGGAGTGCGTAAAGAAAAAAGCATTATTGTTGATGGAGGTTTATTAAGTAATTTCCCACTTTGGGTATTTGACCAGGATTCTAATAAGCTGAAACGCCCTATATTAGGTTTGAAATTAAGCAATTCTTATGACAAGATTCAACCAAGGAAAATAGCGAATGCGATCGATATGCTTTATTCTTTATTCTCAACCATGAAACAAGCCCATGATGCTAGATATGTTTCTAAAAGAGAATTAGCCAATATTATTTTTATTCCTGTGGAAGACATTGAAACAACGGATTTTTCAATTGATGATGAAAAGAAGCAGCAATTAATAGAGAATGGACAGAAACACGCAGAGGAATTTTTAAAACGATGGACAACTTAATAAGAAAAGCGAGTCTTAGTTAGAGACTCGCTTTTTTCTTTTTGATTTATTTCCATCAATGACCCGTAAATGTCTAGGGCGCTTATGACTTTTCTTTTTCAATGGATTTGTTTGTTTACGTTGCTGGTTTACGGTACTCGTTGAAGCATTTTGGTAGTTTTGTTTATATTTAGCCTTAGATTGCTTGACAGCTTGTTTATATTTTCTTGTGTCAGAAGAAGTAGTAGTGCGATTTCTAAAGAACAATAAATAGACTACGGCGCATATAGCTAACCCAATACCTAAAGAAATTAGCATATTACCAAAAAAGCCTGCAGCATCATTTAATAAGCTAAAAAGTAGTCCAACAACAGCAAGCCCGATCATGGCATAAACAATCAATGTAAATGCATTGCGTCCCATAAGAATCGCTTCCCTTCTAAAAATATGTATGTAACAACGTTCCTATTATATTAATCATTCTAACCTTTCTTAGTAATATTATTCCAGTCTATTTATCTTTTACACAAAAATCTTATCAAAACAATAACATTTATCTTTATAATCATTTTACAAAAGTTTCATCTAAATATAAAGATAAATTAAAAAAAAGACTTAGCTTGATTTCAAGAAAAAGTATGTATGTTATCACCAATTTATATAAAAGATAAGAATAGTATTTCTATGGAGGTTACAAGAATGAGTGGGAAAAGAAAAGAATTAGAACAGAATAAACAAGAAGAATCAATGACGTTATTAGGGAGATCCTTATTAACCGGCTTTATAGGGGGGCTTTTTTGGTCTTCTCTTGGAGTGTTTTTACATTTGTTTAATTTCACGGAAATATCTCCTAGTAGCTTTGTTCTTCGTTCATGGGTACGAGCCGGATGGACGGATGGTTGGTTAGGTGACGTTGTTTCTATTTTAATAATAGGTGGTCTTTCTGTTTTAGTTGCATTAATATATTATGCTTTACTAAAGAAGAATCGTTCTATATTGGTTGGTTTATTATATGGATTAGTTCTTTGGGCAATCGTGTATTATGTTTTTCAACCTATGTTTCCTAATATTCCTAATGTGACTGAGTTGGATCGAAACACGATTGTTACGACAATCTGTTTGTTTATTCTCTATGGTATTTTCATTGGATATTCCATTTCCTATGACTATCATGACACCGTGATAAAAGAAAATAAGGCCAAACAAGAAGAAGAGGAGGAAGCAAAATAAATTCTCTCCTAGATGGAATAGTTGAATATAGTACTGATTGAAGATTCACTTTATTATTCAAATCTTAGTGTTTATGGTAAACTAGTAACGTCCAAATTTTATTAAAAAGGTGAAGAGCAAGTGGAGCTGGATTCTACACTTTTATCTCTACAAGAAGGAGATTTTCGATTTGAGGCGATTATTGTTATTAAATGGTCCAAACCTAAATTTATTAGGAAAACGGGAACCGGATGTTTATGGTAGTTTTACCCTTGACGATGTGGAACAAGAAGTTGAGAATGTAGTGACCAAAAATGATTGTGAACTTGTCAGCAAACAAACAAACCATGAAGGGGAATTGGTTGACCTCATCCAAGAAGCAGAAGGTCAATATATGGGGATTATTTTAAATGCAGCTGCATACACGCATACTAGTGTTGCCTTACATGACGCAATAAAATCAATAACCGTTCCTGTAATAGAAGTACATATTTCCAATATCCACAGTCGGGAATCCTTTCGTCATCAATCTTTGATTGCTCCGGTTTGTTATGGACAGATTGTAGGATTTGGGTTATTAAGTTATCGTTTAGCTGCTGAAGCAATATTTTCAATCAGTAAGTAAGCACTAATGTAGAAAATTTCTACAGAATTTAAGAATACTTACCGTTACAAAAAAAATATAGAAGGGAAAGGGAGAAGATGGAGAGAATTAATAAACTTAGAACAGCATTGGGTGAACATAATTTAGATGCAATTTTAATTACAAGTCCAATAAACAGAAGGTACGTTACAGGATTTACTGGGACAGCTGGGGCTGCTATTGTTAGTAAGGAAGAATCGCTTTTTATAACCGATTTTCGTTACACTGAACAAGCTACAGACCAAGCCAAAGGATTCGAGGTTATCGAACATAAACAATTAATGGATTTAGAGATTCGTGATCAACTTAAACGTCTAAATGTTAAACGACTAGGTTTTGAGAAGAATCATACTACATATGCGCTTTTCGAACAATACAACAAATCATTAGAAGTGGAATTAGTTCCAGTAAGTGATATTGTTGAAAATATCCGTTTAATTAAATCAGCAGACGAACTTGAAATTATGAAACAGGCTGCCAAAATTGCAGATGATGCTTTTTATCATATTCAAAATTACATTAAGCCTGGAGTTAAAGAAATCGATGTTTCAAATGAACTTGAATTCTTTATGCGTAAACAAGGGGCTACATCTTCTAGCTTCGATATTATTGTTGCATCTGGTAATCGTTCAGCGATGCCTCATGGTGTAGCTTCTGAGAAGGAGATACAATCTGGGGAATTAGTTACGTTAGATTATGGCGCATTATATAATGGGTATTGTTCCGATATCACGCGTACGTTTGCTGTTGGTGAAATTAGTGATGAATTAAAAGATATTTACAATACGGTATTAGAAGCTCAGCTTTTAGGGGTTGAGGGAATTAAACCAGGAATGACTGGAAAAGAAGCAGATGACCTTACAAGAGATTATATTAAATCCAAAGGTTACGGGGAGTATTTCGGACATTCTACAGGACATGGATTAGGAATGGAAGTTCATGAAGGACCTGGATTATCATTTAGAAGTAGCGCTACTCTAAAACCAGGAATGGTTGTAACTGTTGAACCTGGAATTTATATTCCAAACGTTGGTGGTTGTAGAATTGAAGATGATATTGTCATTACTGAAGACGGTAATGAACGCTTGACAAAATCACCGAAAGACTTAATTCAATTATAAGCATAATAAAAGCATAGTGTTATGAAACAGGAGGTAGTAAGATGATTTCAGTAAATGATTTTAAAACAGGATTAACGATACAAGTAGACAATGATATATGGCAGGTAATCGAATTCCAACACGTAAAACCAGGGAAAGGTGCAGCATTTGTCCGTTCAAAATTAAGAAACCTAAGAAATGGAAATATTTCTGAAAAAACGTTCCGTGGCGGAGAAAAAGTTAGTAAGGCTCATATTGAACATAAAAAAATGCAATATCTGTATGCTTCAGGTGATTCACATGCATTTATGGATACGAATTCGTATGAGCAAATTGAAATCCCTAGTAGCCAAATTGAATATGAGCTGAAATTTATTAAAGAAAATATGGAAGTTTCTATTATTACGTACGAAGGAGAAATCCTTGGTGTTGACCTTCCGAATACAGTTGAACTAGAGGTAGTAGAAACTGAGCCTGGTATTAAAGGAGATACTGCAAGTGGTGGTTCTAAACCAGCAACACTAGATACTGGACTTGTTGTGCAAGTACCATTCTTCGTTAACCAAGGTGATATGTTAGTAATCAATACATCTGATGGAAAATATGTTTCTCGAGCTAATTAATAGAGCTATATAAAAGTAAAGATATTATTGTCTTGTAAAAAACCGAACTCTAATTCGAATTCAATTTATTGATTCGATGATGGGTTCGGTTTTTTTCTTGTAATAATACAAGCTAATATGAAAAGTTTGTAATGGGAGGTTGTCATAAATTATGTTGATAAACATACATTTTACTATAAAGCTACTTCTAGAGAGGTGGGGGCTCATAAATGCAGGAAATATTGAGATTGTTTCCAGGAAGAATGAGTAATATTATCCAATCTTCGATATTAAATAGATGGGACAAGCTGCAAGAGATTCGGATTAGAATTTCAAAGCCAATTGAGTTAATATTCGACAATCAAATTGAATGGGTTGAACAATTATTGCCGACCTCAAAAGAAGCGATGTTCATCATAAATCAATTAAGTGAATTTTCATTATACCGATTAGAAGATGAACTCCGAGAAGGTTATATAACTATAGAAGGAGGACATCGAGTTGGACTAGCAGGTAAAGTAAATACGAGAAAAGGCTCGGTTAAAGCGATTCAACACATATCCTTTTTAAATATAAGAATAGCTAAACAAAAAATTGGGGCAGCTATACCAATAATTCCATATTTATATGATAAACAATATTTGAATACATTGTTTGTTGGTGCGCCACAAACTGGTAAAACGACTTTAATCCGTGATTGTACAAGAATTATTTCTTCCGGTTGGAAAGGAATTGAACCTAAAAAAGTTGGAGTAGTTGATGAACGATCAGAGATTGGTGCTTGTTTAAAAGGTGTTCCGCAGCATGATTTAGGTAAACGAACAGATGTATTGGATGCTTGTCCCAAAGCAGAAGGTATGATGATGATGATTCGCTCCATGTCACCTGACATAATGGTAGTCGATGAAATTGGAAGTGCACAGGATGTACAAGCATTATTAGAAGCAATAAATGCAGGAGTTATTGTGTTTTGTACAATTCATGGTCAGTCATTAGAGGAACTTAAAAAGAGACCATCTTTACAACAGCTACTATCGCAAAACATATTTAAACGGATAGTAATTCTCAAAAATGATAAATCACCAGGAAAAATTGAGAAAATACTGAATGAAAAGGAAGAAAATATCTTTCATAGAACGAGGATGTTTGCCAAATGAAATGGATAGGAGCCATTCTTTTTATTTTAACAACAACTTGGGTAGGGTTTGAGTGGAGTCAGTCACTGACACGTCGTCCAAAACAAATTAGGCAATTAAAAAATGCCCTACAAATATTGGAGGCTGAAATCCTTTATAGTCAACTCCCATTACGAGATGCATTTCTTACAATCTCAAACCAAATACCAGACCCGACAAAATCGTTCTTTTTACAACTTGCTGAAGAAATGACGACGAATAATAATGACTTTGGATCAATCTGGAAGAACAGTGTTGATTCATATATTTCCAAATCTAGTCTTAACCAAACGGAAAAAGAGATATTGATTCAATTCGGACAAACCCTCGGTCAACATGACTTTACCCAACAACAAAAACATATTCAATTAACCTTACATCACTTAGAAAGAGAACTCCAAGAAGCGATTGATAATCATTATAAATATAGTAATATGGCTAAAACATTGGGATTTTTATGTGGCATATTTATCGTGCTACTGCTTATTTAAAAGGAAAGGGGCATACATATGCTTACGGATGCATCGATTTTATTTCAAATAGCAGGAATAGGAATAATTGTAGCACTTATTCATACCATTCTTAAACAAATGGATAAAGAAGAATATGCACAATTTGCAACATTAGTAGGTTTCATTATCGTACTAGTTATTGTCGTTAATGGCCTATCTGATTTGTTTCAACAAATAAGGTCTGTCTTCCTTTTTCAAGGGTAATGGTATATGGATATTATTCAAATTGTTATTATCGGAATCATCGCTAGCATCCTATATATTATTTTAAAGGATTTAAAAGGTCCCTTTGCCTTTCTTATAGTTTTAATAACTGGAATCACCATTTTTATTGTGGTTATTAACCAAATTGGTTCTATTATTCAAATGATTGAATCTTTAGGTCAAAAAGCTTCCATTGACGGAATGTATATTGATACGATTCTAAAAATCATCGGTATTGCCTATATAACAGAATTAGGAGCCAACATCACTAAGGATGCAGGACTTGGAGCAGTGGCTTCAAAAATTGAATTAGCTGGAAAGATTTTCATTTTACTTTTAGCTCTTCCTATTATCACAGCAGTAATTGAAACCATTTTTAATTTTTTACCCTCGACCTAATACACTACAGAATATATTTTGAAGAGAAATAGCAGAAGGGAGCTATTGGAATATATGAAACAATTTAATCGAATTATCCTTCTTGCTGTTAGCTTTCTCATCATTTTCCAAGTGACAATTACTGCAGAAGAGAAAGTCCAGGAACCTATAAAAGCTTTTGATGAAAAAGTGATGGAAGAAATATCTTTTGATGGTATGCAGCACTTCTGGAACAGCCTAGTAAATGACTATGGTGGCTATATTCCGGATTTAGAAAGGACAAGCATCGTTGAGTTTGTGAAAAATCAAGATTCGTTTTCTATAAAGAACACATTATTAGGTGCTGTTAAGTTCTTGTTCCATGAGATTATCATGAATGGCAAATTACTTGGTTTGTTACTGTTGTTAACCTTATTATCTGTATTTTTACAGACGATGCAATCAGCCTTTGAAAACAGTACAGTTAGTAAAATTGCCTACTTTGTTGTTTATATTGTTTTAATATTTATTGCATTAAACAGCTTTTATTTAGCTGTTTCCTATACAACGGAAGCCATTAACATGATGAGTAGTTTTATGATCGCTTTAATTCCTCTTGTCTTAGGAATAATGGCTACGTTTGGAAATATTATAACAGTTTCTTTTTTTAGTCCTTTTGTTATCTTTTTAATTAATTTAAGTGGTGTATTAGTATCAAAGTTTATTTTACCCTTATTATTTCTTTCAGCACTACTATTGATTGTAAGTAGTTTAAGTGAAAATTATAAGGCAACACAGCTCGCTGATTTATTTCGATCAGTTGGCATGGGAGCACTGGGAATATTTCTAACAATTTTTCTAGGAGTCATGTCTGTACAAGGAGCAGCTAGTGCTGTTCAAGACGGAGTTGCTATGAAGACTACTAAGTTCATTACAGGAAACTTTATTCCAGTCGTCGGGAGGACAATAACAGATGCTACAGATACCGTTCTAAGTGCCTCCTTATTATTAAAAAATGCGGTTGGGATTGTCGGTGTTGCCATTGTGTTATTCATTGCCTTATTTCCAGCATTAAAAATCTTTGCGATTGCTTTGATCTACAAACTTGCAGCTGCAATCTTACAACCTATTGGGGACGGCCCAATTATTACAAGTTTAAATACAATCAGTAAATATATTGCTTATATGCTAGCGTGTCTTTTAGCTGTTTCATTTATGTTCTTTTTAGCTATTGTCATTATTGTTACAGCTAGTAATATAACGCTGCTACTCAGATAGGGTGATAATGGTGGAATTACTTGTACAATGGGTTACCCAAATTATTATTTTTATAATTCTAGCGACAATTATTGATTTATTAGTTCCGGCTAATTCTATGAAAAAATACATTAAATTTGTAGTGGGATTAGTCTTAATTCTAATTTTCTTAAAACCATTCTTTTATTTATTTGATTTTAATATTGAACAGACTTTAGACCGATCTTTTAATGAAATTTTTGCTACTAATGATACAAAAAATATAGAAAATTTAGTTGAAATGCAAAAAAGTGAAATAGAATCATCACAGAATGCATATATTTTAGAACAGATGGCTGTCCAACTAAAAGATATAGCAAATACTCCTTTAAAAGAGGAGCATAAAGTAGAAATCACAGCAATTAATTTTAGCTTTAAAATCGAACAAGCCTTTGATTTTGAAAATTTGGAGGAAGTCATTGTAACCATTCGAGAATCTGAAGAAGGGGAGGGAACAATACAAGCTGTTGATGATGTAGTAATTAACACAGAAGATCCACTTGCGAATAACTCGGATGTAGATTCCGAATCAATAAAGGAATTTTTACAAGAGATTTGGGATCTTCATGATAAGAAATTATCTATTTTATGGGAGGGAGGGGCATCTTGATAAAAAAACTACAAAGGTTCTTTCAATCTAACGATACAGTAAGTAAAATTCCATCCAAAAAATTATCGTATTTAATCGTCATAGGGTTAGTTGCTTTATTATTACTAATTGTTGGAAATGTGTTTACTTCCTCGTCCCAAGGAGAGTCAGAAAAGACGCCAGAACAAATGCAACTTGAAAATACTGCAAATCAGACAAGTACTAATGATACAAAAAGTACATCAGATGTGGGGGAGCTGGAAGAAAGCTATCAACAAGATTTAAAAACGATGCTAGAAAAGATAAATGGAGTTTCTGAAGTAGATGTTATGGTGAATCTAGATTCTACAAGTGTAAAAGTCTATGAACAGAACTTAATTATTGGACAGCAATACACAGATGAAAATGATAGAAATGGTGGAACTAGACAAATTGAAGATAACACAGAGGAAACGCAAACCGTAACAGTTAGACAGGGCGATGGTGAAACACCATTATTAGTTCAAACAAAGCGACCAGAAGTGAGGGGGGTTTTAGTAGTAGCTAAAGGAGTTGATCACGCTTCAGTAAAGAAATGGGTTGTTGAGGCGATTTCGAGAGTGCTAGATGTTCCAACACATAAAGTTTCTGTAATGCCTAAAAATTAAGGAGGATGTTAGAATGTTAAAGAAACAAACGGTATGGCTATTAACAATGTTAAGTTTGATGATTGTATTGAGTGTTTATTATATGACTCAGGAACCACAGGATGTTGCATATATTAACTCTGGTGAAGAAGCGAATGATTCAGATACGGAACATGTAAGTTCTAATACTACTGATACTGATGTAGATGGAGATGCAAGTGTTGATGATGTCAGTAATTTAGGTAGAGATGAACTATTTACTACAATTCGTATGGATTTACAAGATGAAAGAAGTGCAAAGAAGTCTCGTTTAGAAGAAATCATTGAATCTAGTTCCGCAACAGCAGAAGAAAAGAAAAATGCATTAAGTGAGATTGATGTTATTGAACAAATAGAAACAAAGGAAACTATTTTAGAAGAATCGATTCTGGCATCAAATGAATATCAAGATGTATTAGTTAGAAATGATGGAGAAGTGGTACATGTTCATGTGAAAGTCGATGAACTTTCTAGAACTGAAACTGTGAACATCATGCAAATGGTTTATGATGAATTTGGTGAAGTTACAGTTGATGTAAACTTCCAACCGACAACAACTGAAAGTTAATTTAAATATAAATAAAGAGGGGCTGGGCCATAAAGGAACAGCCCCTTTAGCATGTTAATATTCGCGTTATTGTCTAATTATTGCTATAATTAAGGCGTGAAATCGCTTAAGTTTTTAAAGGTTGTTAAATTTATATGTTGATGTTTCTATCCTTTTTATCGTAAAATATTAAGAGGAGTTATTAGTACCTAATAATAATTTTTTAATGAAGGGGTGCAAGAAAAATGTTAAAAGTACAAGAAATACGAGAACTAATAAAATTAATAGATGAATCTTCTATTAACGAATTCACTTATGAAACGAATGGCACAACTGTATCTATGAAAAAATCACTAGAAACTAAAGAGGTCCATCAACCAGTGACAGTAAAGCAACCTGTTGAAGTCAACACTGAAGAGACAGTAAAAGTAGAAAGCAGTAATAACGTAACAGAACAGGATACAGCACCTACTAAAGAAGTTGAAAATAAACCAGAAGAAGAATCTAAAACTTATGATTATGAGATTACGTCACCAATGGTTGGAACATTTTATCGTGCCCCTAACCCAGAAAGTGATCCGTATGTAGAAGTAGGCTCAAAGGTAAATAATGAGACTATTGTTTGTATTGTAGAAGCAATGAAACTATTTAATGAAATTGAAGCAGAAACAAAAGGTGAGATAACGGAAGTGTTAGTCGAGAACGGAGAGTTGGTTGAGTACGGTCAACCATTATTCCGAGTGAAGACCAAATAAGGGGACGAGCGTGTATGATAAAAAAACTTTTAATAGCTAACAGAGGAGAAATTGCAGTACGCATTATTAGAGCTTGTAAAGAGTTGGGAATTGAAACAGTTGCAGTGTACTCTGAAGCAGATAAAGAATCATTACATGTCCAATTAGCAGATGAAGCATATTGCATTGGTCCAACATTGAGTAAAGATAGTTATCTTAACTTTACTAATATAATGAGCGTTGCTACGTTAACAGAAGTGGACGCGATTCATCCTGGATATGGTTTTCTAGCAGAAAATGCAGATTTCGCTGAGATTTGTAATGCGTGTAATATAGAGTTTATCGGCCCATCTGCTGAAGCGATTCAGAAGATGGGAATTAAAGACGTAGCTAGAGAAACAATGAAACAAGCTAATGTTCCAATTGTTCCTGGTTCAGAAGGTATTATTGAGAGTGAAGAAGAAGCAATTAATATTGCAAAAGAAATTGGATATCCTGTTATTATTAAAGCTACTGCAGGTGGTGGAGGTAAAGGAATCCGTGTGGCAAGAACTGAAGAGGATTTAATTAAAGGAATACGAATTACACAAAAAGAAGCAGAAACTGCCTTTGGTAATCCAGGTGTATACTTAGAAAAGTTCATTGAGGACTTCCGCCATGTAGAAATCCAAGTATTAGCAGACAAGCATGGAAATGTCGTACATTTAGGAGAAAGAGACTGTACGATTCAACGCAGACTACAAAAGCTTATTGAGGAAACACCTTCTCCAGCTATTACACCAGAAATTAGAGAAGAAATGGGAACGGCTGCTGTAAAAGCTGCACTTGCTGTTGATTACGAAGGTGCTGGTACAATTGAATTTATTTTTGATCGCAGTAGTCAACAATTTTATTTCATGGAAATGAATACACGAATTCAAGTAGAACATCCTGTAACAGAGATGGTAACGGGAGTAGATTTAATTAAGGAACAAATTAAAATAGCAAACAATGAAAAGCTCTCTTTTACTCAAGATGAGATCACTTTTGAAGGTTGGTCAATCGAATGTCGTATAAATGCGGAGAATCCATTTAAGAATTTTATGCCATCACCTGGTAAAATAGATATGTATCTACCACCTGGTGGTTTAGGGGTAAGGATTGATTCTGCTGCATATCCTAGTTATAATATACCACCATATTATGATTCCATGATTGCTAAATTAATCACCTATGGTGCGACTCGTGAAGAGGCAATTACGCGAATGAAGCGAGCATTGGATGAATTTATTGTGGATGGTGTGCATACGACAATCCCATTCCACAAACTAATCATGGAGCATGATGTTTTCGTAAAAGGGGATTTTAATACGAATTTCTTAGAAGAAAATCCAATTGTCTCCGATAAGGAATCATAACAATAAGAAGAGGAGTGAGATAATGGCTGAACAACCATTAGTAAACGTAAGTGATGATACTGGTTTAGGCAAAGTAGAAATTGCACCTGAAGTAATTGAAGTCATTACTGGAATTGCTGCATCTGAGGTTGAAGGTATTTCTTCAATGAGAGGAAACTTCGCAACTGGAGTTGTGGAACGATTTGGAAAAAAATCGCATAGTAAAGGTGTAAAAGTTGAATTAACTGAAAATGGTATTTCAATTGACTTATATGTTGTTCTGAACTTTGGTGTTTCAATTCCAAAAGTTGCTCAACAGCTACAAACGAACATTAGACAGACATTGAAAAATATGACTGCACTTGATATCGCAGAAATAAATGTACATGTTGTAGGTATCCAAATGGATAAGGATGAAGAAGAGGAAGAAACTGAATAAAAAATATTGAAAAATAAACTAGAACGATTGATAACATTTCTTCTAGGTTATACAACTTGATGAGGCTGTCCAAAACTGAAGTGCTCTGTTTCTACTTTATTCTGTAGAAGAAGGAGTATGAGTCTTCTAGGACAGCCTCATTATTGTTGTTTGAAATAAACACTTTTTTGGAAATAGCAATTGAATAAAAAACATGTTATTATTTGGAATAGATAAGATAAAGGAGTAATGAACATGAAACGGCATGCAGCAAGAGAAAAGGCATTTCAAATTCTATTTCAACTTGATATGAATGATTCAGACTCATATGTGGCAATACAGGACTTACTAAATGAGGAAGAAAACGATCGATTTCTACATCAATTAGTGGAAGGCGTTTATGAAAATAAATCAGTTATTGATGAAACAATAACGAATCATCTTGAGAATTGGTCCATTAAACGTGTTGCAACGGTTGAAAGAGCAGTATTAAGAATTGCAACTTATGAGTTAAAATACTTAGACGATATACCGGAAAACGTTTCTATTAATGAAGCGGTAGAGTTAGCAAAGAAATATGGTGATGATAAGTCGGGTAAGTTTGTAAATGGAGTACTATCAAAAATTATAGACTCAGAATCATGAGATAGGGGGAATTCTTATGACTGCAGAAGTAATTAATGGAAAAGAACTCGCTCAAGAACTTAGGCAAAACATGAAAGAAGAAGTAAAGAAGCTTAATGAAGGTGGAATTAATCCACACTTATCGGTAATTTTAGTTGGGAATAATCCAGCATCTCGTTCATATGTTAAAGGAAAAGAAAAAGCCTCTGCTGAAGTAGGTATTCAATCAGAGCTCATTGAATTAGAAGATTCGATTACTGAAGATTATTTATTAGAAGTAATTGAGGAATTAAACCAGAATCCTTCCGTTCACGGTATACTAGTTCAACTCCCATTACCAGAACATATCGAAGAGCAACATGTCATTGAGGCGATTGCTCCTGAAAAAGATGTTGATGGTTTCCATCCGGTTAATATTGGTAGAATGATGACAGGTCAAGATACCTTCCTTCCTTGTACACCATTTGGGATTATTAAAATGCTTCAATCAAAAAATATTTCAATCGAAGGAAAACATGTTGTAGTAGTTGGTCGTAGTAATATTGTTGGAAAACCTGTCGGCCAACTACTTTTAAATGAACATGCGACTGTAACGTATTGCCATTCTAGAACAAAAGATTTAATGAAATATACTCAATCAGCAGATATTATTATAGCTGCAGTTGGGAAAGCAAATTTCATAGGTGAAGAACATGTGAAGAATGGTGCAGTAGTCATTGATGTTGGAATAAACCGTTTAAATGACGGATCATTAACAGGTGATGTTGATTTTGATGCGGCAAAAGGAAAAGCATCCTTCATCACTCCTGTACCTAAAGGTGTTGGACCAATGACGATCACAATGCTTTTATATAACACGATAAAAGCTGCTAAAGGACTGTCTTAATTGCGTGATAAATATTTAACTGTTACAGCTCTGACAAAATATATAAAAAGAAAAATTGATTTAGATCCTCATTTGAAAACAGTATGGTTAAGGGGAGAAATCTCGAATTTTAAACACCATTCAAGAGGACATATGTATTTGACGATTAAAGATGACCAAACACGAATTCAAGCTGTCATGTTTGCAGGAAACAATCGATTTTTAAAGTTTCTACCAGAAAATGGCATGAGTGTGCTTATTAAAGGCGAAATTAGTGTCTATGAAGCGCAAGGTCAATATCAGTTGTACATACAAGAAATGGAACCAGATGGTATAGGTTCCCTCTATTTAGCCTTTGAACAATTAAAAGAAAAATTGAAAGCAAAAGGTTATTTTGAAGACGACCATAAAAAAGAGTTACCACGATTTCCGACTTCAATTGGTGTCATTACTTCACCAACAGGTGCTGCTGTCAGAGACATTATTACTACAATTAAGAGAAGGTATAAACTAGCCAAAATAACTGTTATTCCAGTTCTTGTTCAAGGAGAATATGCAGCTGATTCCATAAAAAGAGGTATCGAAAAAGCAAATATTGTTGGTGACTTTGACGTGCTCATTGTTGGTCGTGGTGGTGGATCGATTGAGGAATTGTGGAGTTTTAATGAAGAAGTGGTTGCAGAGGCCATTTTCCATTCAGAAATACCGATTATTTCTGCAGTAGGGCATGAAACAGATACAACCATTAGTGATTTTGTTGCTGATTTAAGAGCGCCAACACCGACAGGAGCAGCTGAGTTAGCTGTTCCATCTCAGCAAGAATTACTTGATAAGCTAGCTCACCTCAAACATAATTTAAATCGTAACGTCAATAATTTGGTTAATGAGCAAAGAAGATTATATGATCGTCTTGCACAGTCTTATGCATTTCGGTATCCCGAACAGCTGTTAAGGCAAAAAGAGCAAGAGTTAGATCGACAAAATGATCGTTTAGAATGGTTAATAAACCATCATATGAACACAAAAAAAGAAAAACTGACAACTACAATTGCCAGATTGTTTGCGTTACATCCGAACAAACAACTATTACAATCAGAAGAAAAATTGAATCGACTAATTAAATTGCAACAGCAATTATTAAATCAGTTAATAGAGAAAAAGGCTTCTGAAACAAAACAATTAATGGATAAATTAACTTTGTTAAACCCTCTTGAGGTAATGAAAAGAGGTTTCGCAATTCCTTATACCCCAAAAGGTGAAATTATTACGACAAGAAGCCAGATTAAGAAACATGATAAAATCTCGATTACGATTAAAGACGGACAATTTGATTGTGAAGTACTAGATGTTAAGGAGCGAGAATATGAGTGATAATAAAGAACAAACATTTGAAGAAGCGATGAGTAAGCTGGAAGTCATCGTTGCAAAATTGGAAGAAGGCGAAGTACCATTAGAGAAAGCAATTTCGTATTATCAAGAAGGTATGCAATTATCGAAGGTATGTAGTGATAAATTAAATCAAGTACAAGAAAAGATGGTTCAAATTATGAATGAACAAGGGGAATTGAAGTCTTTTGAAATACAGGAGGATGAATAATGTGGAAAGCGTGTTTACCAATTATATAAAAGAAAATATTGATTTTGTACATAAAGAATTAACACGGTTCTTGAATTCGTTGCCAATACCACAAAACTTAAAAAAGTCGATGCTTTATTCGGTTGAAGCTGGTGGAAAAAGATTAAGACCCATACTATTATTAGCAAGTTATGAAGCATTTAAAAAAGAAGATGAAAAACGAACAAAAATAATATCTTCCATGGCTGCTCTTGAAATGATCCATACGTATTCACTTATCCATGATGATTTGCCAGCGATGGATGATGATGATCTTCGTCGTGGAAAACCTACTAATCACAAGGTGTTTGATGAGGCAACTGCTATTTTAGCCGGAGATGCTTTACTTACGTATAGTTTTGAAATCATTGCGAAGGATTCTCTGCTTACGGATGCTGAGAAAGTTCGTATTATCCAGATGTTATCGAGTGCTAGTGGCCCTAAAGGCATGGTTGGAGGGCAGATTCTGGATATGGAAGCAGAAAAAAGAACGGTTTCTTTAGAAGAAATGGAAAATATCCATGACTTGAAAACAGGTGAATTACTGAAGTTTGCAGTGGGTGCCGGGGCATTTTTAGGAAATGCAACAGAAGAACAAATTAAGGAATTAAAAAACTTCGCATATTATTTAGGATTAATTTTCCAAGTTCAAGATGACATTTTAGATATAATTGGTGATGAAAATAAAATAGGAAAAGCAACTGGCAGTGATGAACTTAATGAAAAGAGTACGTATCCTAAGTTACTAGGATTAGAAGGTGCAACTAAGAAAAAGGATGATTACGTACAAAAAGCAAAACTTTCATTATTAAAAGTTGGGATAGAAGACTCTCCATTAAGTGCTCTAACTGATTACTTTTCTGTACGAGATTATTAGACTCATATAGTTTTCATTCAAAAATTATGATATAATAAATGTATAAAAGGAATGGTGCAGTATTCTAGTCAGCCCTCCGTTCCTGAAGGCGGGCCTAAAAATCCGCCAAAGGGCACATCGATGAAGTTCCTTGTGTCGGCTTGAGGCGCCCAGCCTTGGGTCGGTGCTGGGAGTTAAGGTTTTCGGGCGATCCACAAAGGCATGTGGGCGTTGACCCGATTTCCGCGGAGGCCCATCTCTGTGGTGACGACTAAGCCTAGGAGTCTCTATGGAATGGGGTATGAACCTGCATGAAGTGGTTAGGGACACCTAACGTGCAGCGTAGCCTGCCTTGAGTGGTGTTGAGGGGATTAGAGTAGTGAATAACTATACTAGGTGGCCACTAGCATAGTTATTTGATCTCTATGAAATCATCACTGCAAAAGAGGCTAGGGAACGGTTAAAGGCTGTTGAGGAAATCTCCTAGACTGTTCTTTTGGACATTTAAATGGGATTATAGTGTGGACTAAGTGGTAATCCAGTCTAGCTTTCGGTGACGGAGCTAAGGTGGGTTTAAAGGGGAACCGCCTTTCATGGCAACATGGGGTACCCATTTGGGAAAACCTACTGGACCTAAGCCACAGTTTTTACCATTTAAATGGCCATTCCTTATTATACATAATTCATTATTTGTTATACTAAGAAATGAAGAGTAAAGACTCTTTGAGTGAGATACTTTTAAATATATATTGGAGCTAATCATGAAATCACAAATAAGACGTTCAATTAAATTTAGTATTACTATTGCCGTTATCACTTTTGTGCTAGCGGCAATTTTTTCAGTTGTTTCTCAATCTATTTTGAGTCAAGTGATGTGGATTGTTGGTATTTTTGTTGTTTTAGTAATTGTCCTTATCGGCGTAATGTTTGATATGTTAGGGATTGCCTCTACTTCAGCAGATGAAGCCCCATTCCATGCAATGGCAGCTGAAAAAGTAAATGGTGCAAAAGAAGCCGTAATCATTATTCGAAATGCAGATAAATTCGCTACTTTCTGTAATGATGTGATTGGGGATATATCTGGAATTATAAGTGGTACAGCTTCTGCAATTGTTGTATTACAAATAGCCAACCTTTTTAATAAAGGCGATGGCTCTCCCACGCAAATAATATTGTCTGTTGTTTTCGCTAGTTTAATCGCAGCGTTAACGGTCGGTGGAAAGGCTATTGGGAAAACAATGGCCATTCATTCTTCAACGAACATTATTTTCTTTGCGGCACGTGTGATAAACTTTATTCAGACAAAGCTTAAAATAAAAATACTTCCAAGTAAGTAAATAGAAAGTAAAAAGATGAACAAGTTATACTATATAAATATGAAAAGTCGTACAAAATGAGGAAATATATATGGGAAAAAAAAGACTGGATATACTGCTTGTCGAAAGAAATTTAATTGAAACTAGAGAAAAGGCTAAACGAGTCGTTATGGCTGGTTTGGTTTTTACTGAACAAATGAGATTAGATAAACCAGGGATGAAAGTAGAAGATGATATTCCTTTAACGATAAAAGGAAAATTAATGCCTTATGTTGGTAGAGGTGGATTAAAATTAGAAAAAGCGCTAGATTATTTTTCTTTGGACGTAACAAATAAAATAATGATTGATGTCGGTTCCTCTACTGGTGGATTTACAGACTGTGCATTGCAAAATGGTGCAGCATTTTCGTACGCAGTTGATGTTGGTTATAATCAACTTGATTGGAAACTTAGAAACGATCCCCGCGTGGAAGTAATGGAAAGAACCAATTTTCGTTATGTTACCAAGGATATGCTGACAAGGGGATTACCTAATTTTGCTACAATTGATGTATCGTTTATTTCTTTAAAACTTATGTTACCCGTATTAAATAAGCTTTTAGAAGATTGTAGTGATGTTGTTGCATTAATAAAACCTCAATTTGAAGCTGGTCGTGAAAAAGTAGGAAGAAAAGGTATTGTTAGGGATAAGAAGGTACATGTTGATGTTGTGAAAGAAATAATACAGTTTGCTAAGGATAATCAATATAACATTATTGATTTAACCTATTCACCTATTACTGGTGGAGATGGTAATATTGAATTTTTAGCGCATTTTGGCTGGAAAAAAGAAGATGCTAATTTTGACGTTACCGACCAAAAAATAGAACAGGTAGTCAATGATGCTCACGCACAATTAAAATCAACCGGGACCGAATGAGTATGGACTGCATATATTTTGTGGTCCTTTCTTTATGTAAATATAGTAAAATAGTTTAAAGACAAGCTAGCGCTTTTCTAAGGGGGATGTACATTGAGTAAAATACAACGCCATATTAAGATTAGGGAACTAATCACTGAGAATGAAATCGAAACACAAGATGAACTAGTTGAACAATTAAAGAATTTAAATTTCAATGTAACACAGGCAACTGTTTCTAGAGATATAAAAGAGTTACACCTCGTAAAGGTTCCAACCATTACAGGAAAGTACAAATACAGTTTGCCGGCGGATCAACGTTTTAATCCACATGATAAACTAAAACGTTTGATTATGGATGTCTTTGTAAAAATTGATCATACAAGTCATTTCATCGTCTTAAAAACACTACCAGGGAATGCACATGCTATAGGTGCCTTAATTGATAATTTAGATTGGGACGAGATAATGGGTACTATTTGTGGAGATGATACTTGTTTAATTATTTGTCGCTCAGAGGATGATACAACCTTAATTAAAGATCGCTTTATTGAAATGTTATAAAGATGGTCACTAGGGGGAAACGTTTATGCTTACAGAATTATCGATAAAGAATTTTGCAATAATTGATGAAATAGCCATAACATTTGGGGAAGGATTAACTGTACTAACAGGAGAAACAGGTGCAGGAAAATCCATTATTATTGATGCAATCCAATTGTTGGCAGGTGGACGCGGATCAGTTGAATTTGTTCGACATGGTAAGGATAAAGCTGAAATTGAAGGGTTATTTTCAATTGATTATCATCGACACCCAATTTATCAAGTTGGTAAAGAGTATGGTGTAGAAATAACGGATGAACAAGTTGTATTACAAAGAACAATAACTGCAAGTGGAAAAAGTATTTGTCGGGTAAACGGAAAACTAGTCACTTTGGCTATATTACGTGAATTTGGTAAAACTTTAATTGATATTCACAGCCAACACGAGACACAATCATTAATGGATTCTGATCGTCATATTGACTTATTAGACTACTATGATTACGAACGTGTCTCACAGGTAAAGACCGAATATACTAAGCTTTATTCTCAGTTACGAACTCTTAAAAATCGATATAAAGAGCTTAGTGAAAATGAACAAGAAATGGCTCATCGATTGGATTTATTGCAATTCCAATTAAACGAGTTAGAACAAGCACAATTAGAACCGAATGAAGATGAAGAACTAGAGAAAGAGAGAAGTCATCTAGCTAATTATGAACGAATTTATAAAGGTGTTCATGATGCCTATGAGGCACTTTATGGTGAACGTAAAGGTATTGAATGGCTAAATGTTGCTCAACAATCCTTAGACGACAATCAAGAGTATGATCCGTTTATTAAACAAAAAGCTGAGGAACTTGGAAATCATTACTATAACATACAAGAAATTACAATGGATCTACGGAATTATTGGGAAACATTGGAATTTAATCCAGAAAGATTAAATGAAATTGAAGCAAGGTTAAGTGAAATTGGTCGTTTAAAGAAAAAATATGGCGCTACAGTGAATGAAATGATTGAATATATGGGTACGATAGAAGAAGAGATTGAACAAATACAAAATAAAGATACTCATATCGAAAAATTATTAATTCAAATTGAAGAACTTGAGCAAGATACTTTTCTTGAAGCAAAAGAGTTGCATGATATTAGAAGAAAATCCGCAAAACAATTAATTAAAGAAGTACATAAAGAATTAAATGGCTTGTATTTAGAAAAAGCATCATTTGCTATTTCATTTAATCCTGAAATTGATAATAGGCGTCTAAGTAATGAGGAGAGAAAACAAGTAAAGTTACATCAAAATGGGTTTGATCAAGTCCGATTCATGATATCAACCAATACGGGTGAACCACTGAAGGAACTTAATAAAGTTGCATCAGGTGGAGAGTTATCACGAATTATGCTCGCCTTAAAAAAGATCTTTGCCAAACACCAAGGAGTAACTAGTGTGATTTTTGACGAAGTTGATACGGGGGTAAGTGGACGAGTTGCTCAAGCTATTGCTGAGAAAATTTATCAAATTTCTAACGAATCACAGGTACTATGTATATCTCACTTGCCACAAGTAGCTGCAATGGCAGATACTCATAAGTTTATAAGCAAAATTGAAGATAGTAATCGAACCTTTACAAAAGTTTCCGAATTAACATTAGATGAACAAATCAATGAACTTAGTCGCATGATAACAGGTACTAAATTAACTTCTACGGCTAAAAGCCACGCAAAAGAACTTCTTGAATTAGCTCAAACATTTAAAAGTAAAAAAGAAAAAATAACTAGTGTAAAATAAGTACATCAAAGTTTGAGAGTTGAAAAATGCTCTCACTCTTTGATTCCAGAGACTATACATCATTTTCTCTTTTTTTTACAGGAAATGTTACACATCTTTACTAAACTCTCACCAGTTTAAAAATAGTGGTTAAAGGTCAAATTAGAACTACAGAAATATTTCATGGTATGGGTTAGGAACGAGGAGAGTGAATTGGGTGAAAAAGAATATAAATTTACGAATTTTCTTGGGCGTTGTGCTCTTTATTGGTTTGCTTACAGTTCCTTTTATGCCCCCGATACAAAATTATTTTTCCATTCCGAATCAAATAGTCACATTTAGTAATCAATCTCCTATAGAGGTTCCTAGTTTAGGTAATGCTGTTGAAGTAGAGGCTTCATCCAATAGCATAGAGGCCATTGACACATCGATGTTCCATGCTACAGAATCAGGGAATAGTCAATTGACATACTCAGTTATGGGATTGCCGATAAAAAAAGTTGATGTTTCAGTTTTAGATGATGTAAAAGTGATTCCAGGTGGACAATCCATCGGCGTTCAATTACAAACAAAAGGTGTATTAGTTGTTGGACACCATCTAGTGAAGGATGGAGAAAACTCTATGTCACCTGGTGAAGATGCAAAAATCGAGGTAGGAGACGTTATCCTCGAAATTGATGGAAATGAAATTCAAGAAATGAAGGATGTAAAGCCACTAGTTGAAGCAGCTGGTGATAAAGGTGAAGCACTAGAGATAAAAATAAAAAGAGGTAAAGAAACGTTAGATAGAACGTTAACTCCTATTAAAGACCCTAAAGAAAATGAATACCGTATTGGTCTTTATATTCGTGATTCGGCCGCTGGAATTGGAACAATGACCTTTTTTGAACCTAATTCTAAAAAGTATGGAGCTTTAGGCCACGTAATCTCAGATATGGACACGAAGAAGCCAATTGAAATAAATAATGGTACAATCGTTCGTTCTTCAGTAACTTCAATTGAAAAAGGGAACAACGGTGTTCCAGGTGAAAAACAAGCGAGATTCTCAATAAGAGAAAACAAAATTGGTACGATAACGAAAAATAGTCCATTCGGGATATTCGGTACATTGGATAATTCAATATCTAACGGTAGCTATGATAAACCGATGCCTGTAGCATTATCTCATCAAGTTAAGGAAGGGCCAGCTAAAATCCTAACTGTTATTGATGATGAAAAGGTAGAAGAATTTGATGTTGAAGTGGTGAGCAGTATTCCACAAAAATCACCAGCAACTAAGGGTATGGTTATCCAAATTACAGATGAGCGATTATTAGATAAAACAGGTGGCATTGTTCAGGGGATGAGTGGTAGTCCAATCATCCAGGACGGTAAAATAATTGGTGCAGTAACTCATGTATTCGTCAACGATCCAACAAGTGGATATGGAGTTCATATAGAATGGATGCTTCAAGATGCTGGAGTAAATATTTATGACGAAGAAATAGCTAGTTAATCAAAGGTTGTCCTTGTGAGAGGACAGCCTTTTATTTAAGGTTAAGAACGTATAAACGTTCAGAGATGTGTAGCACCTAGCAAAGGAACTACAATAGTATACATACATTAATTTTTTTCGACAATTATCATTCGGAATTGTCATAAAAACTCGCAAGATATCGAATCATATCGAAATCATTAGTAAATCAAAGAAAAACAAAGAAATAATAAAAAAAGGTAAAGTTTTTTAAATAAAAGAAGGATATTTCGAACTTATGTCGAATACATATATGGACAAGAAGCAGGGAAATTTTTAAAGGAGGAAATTGTACGTGGAAAAAATAAAAGTTTGTTTAGTAGATGACAATAGAGAATTAATTGAATTAATGGGAGACTATTTCGATGAGCAGGATGATATTGAGGTTATTGGTACTGCTTATAATGGAAAAGAATGTTTAACTATGCTAGACCAAATGGAACCAGATGTATTAATATTGGATATTATTATGCCACATATTGACGGTTTAGCTGTTTTAAATACATTGCGAGAAAAAGGAAGAAACGCCAAAACTCCACATGTTATTATGTTAACTGCATTTGGTCAAGAAGAAGTAATGAAAAAAGCGGTGAATTTAGGGGCATCATATTTTATTTTAAAACCATTTGATTTAGATAATTTAGCAGATCAAATCCGCCAGTTACACGGTAGTCCGCTTGTAGAAAAACAATCTACTGGTAAGGAAAATAAGAAAGATCGCACGAAAAAAGATTTAGAGGCTAGTATTACCAATATCATTCATGAAATAGGAGTTCCAGCTCATATTAAGGGATATATGTATTTACGTGAAGCAATTACAATGGTGTACCATGATATTGAATTATTAGGTTCAATTACAAAGGTATTATACCCAGATATTGCTAAGAAATATAACACGACATCCTCAAGAGTTGAGCGTGCAATTCGACATGCCATTGAAGTTGCGTGGAGTAGAGGTAATATCGATTCTATTTCTGCTTTGTTTGGTTATACGGTTAGTATTTCCAAGGCAAAACCAACGAATTCTGAGTTTATCGCGATGGTGGCCGACCGACTTCGTTTGGAGCACAAAGCATCTTAAACGAACGGGTAAAGCTTTAATTACAAATTGTAATATCTGAATATTTTAAAAAAAGCTGTCTCAATTAATTTGAGCAGCTTTTTTTGTGGAAATTATTAATTATATACCTATGGATAACTTACTTGAAAGAACAGTCCATACACCCTAATCGGGCGCTCGCACTTTTGTTTATACTATTAATTTTCAAAAAACTCATGGTATAAAGATTGAATCGCGCTGTCAATATCTTCAGCATTAATGCCAAACATCATAGAAACATCAGATGAACCTTGGTTAATCATGTTAATATTCACTCCAGCATCAGTTAATGCAGTAGTTGCTTTTTTGGCTATTCCTATTGTATTCATAATTCCTTCTCCAACAATCATAATTATTGCTAAATTATGATGGATGGAGACAGTATCTGCTTTCAATTCTTCTTTTATTTTTTTCATGATTTTTGCTTCTTTTTCTGGTGTTAATTGATGTTCACGTATGATTACGGACATATCATCAATTCCAGAAGGAGTATGTTCAAATGAAACAGACTCATTTTCTAAGATATGGAATAATTTACGCCCAAACCCAAGTTCTCTGTTCATTAAGTATTTTCCAACATAGAGCGTACAAAAACCAGTGTCACTTGCGATGCCAACTACGCAGTTTTCTTGTTTTTGCTTTTCGGAAACCACTAATGTTCCAGGGAGAGAAGGGTTGTTCGTATTCTTTATTGCAACAGGAATACTTCTTCTAAATGCAGGAATTAGTGCCTCATCATGAAAAACGGAAAATCCAGCATATGATAACTCGCGCATCTCTTTATAGGTTAATGTTTTTATTTCTTTAGGGTTGTTCACTATATTTGGATTTACAGTAAATACCGAATCAACATCTGTAAAGTTTTCATATAAGTTTGCTTGTACTCCAGCAGCAACAATAGCACCTGTTATATCTGAACCACCTCGCGAAAAGGTAACGATATGACCTTCCTTTGAATAACCAAAAAATCCGGGAATTACTAACACATCACAATGGTGCTCTCTTAATTCATATAAGCTTTGAAAGCTTTCTTGTAGTATTTGAGCATTTCCTGGTTCATTGCTCACTACAATTCCGGCATCTTTAGGATTCATATATGTAGCATTTACTCCAATTGATTCTAAATATGTACTAATAACTTTTGCGTTACAATCCTCTCCAAGTGCTTTTATTGCATCAAGCTTCCTAACATAAGGAAGATCACTTGAGATAGTAGAGATGATTGTGTCTTTAATTTCATGGATTAAGGTACTAGGTAGATTTAAATCTGTAATAATCTCACTAAAACGTTTGATTATAATATCCAAGTAATTCTCAAAAACGTCTTGGTTGTTATAAGTTTCAGCTAAAAGAATTAAAATATCTGTCATTTTGAAGTCATTTTCATGACGTTTTCCAGGAGCTGAAACTATAACAAATTTACGAGTGGGATCATCTAAAATAATAGTACTAATTTTCTTTATTTGCTTAGCATCCGCTACAGAACTTCCCCCAAATTTTGCAACTTTCACACTCATACTATCAACCCTCTTTATTTTTCTCTCTTTTTATAGCCTCTCTTTTACGGTCGCGATGTACGATGAAGCCACCGATAAAAGCAATTCCACCTAAGAAAAGAACAAGTCCAACAACAAATTGTACACCTACATGTAAAAACATTGGGTGAAAGTCGTCGAATAATGTATCCCTCATAAGTTTGATACCGATAGCGGAAATCACACCTGGGATAAGAAGTAATAATACTGCAACAATTCTAATCATATGTATTCTCCTCCCATATTACCTTTACAAGTATAACAGAAAATTGAAGAATCCGTGTACTAGAAATATTAGACAATTTATTTTCTGAAGTATGAAACGCAACGGACATAATTTCTCTCGTTAAAAAGAAAAGTTATTGCTAATTTCTGCATGTTAATTTAAGATATAAGTATGCAATAAACTGCAATGGGAGGATGAAATGAAAAAAGTCCTAATAGTTGGTGCCGGAAAAGGTGGTAGCGCTTTATTAAAATTACTCAATGCAACCGATCGTATGAAAGTTGTTGCAATCGTTGACCATAAACCGGATGCGAAAGGATTAAAACTAGCCACAGAAGAGAAAATTCCAATAGGGTATGACTGGAAACAATGGATGTCTGAGGAAATTGATATTGTTATTGAGGCCACTGGTGATGAAGTGGTGTTTCAACAATTATTGAAAGTTCGGAGTGAAAAGACAGTAGTAATTCCTGGTTCTGTGGCATATATCATCTCAGAACTATTGGATGAAAAAGGAGAACTGTTAGAAAAACTCACTGATCAGACGAACAATCAAGAATTAATTCTTAATAGTATTCGTGATGGAATGATCGTTGTTAATAAACATGGGGTTGTCCAGTTCATTAATAAAAGTACTGAACAAATCCTCGGTGTTCCAAAAGGTAGATTGTTACATAAACCTATCACAGAGGTAATAAAAAATAGTCGTTTACCACATGTACTTAAAACGAGAAGAAAAGAAGTTAATCAAAAATTATTATTGGAAAATGGAAAAGTTGTGATTACAACAAGAATTCCTATTATTAATGCTAATGATGAACTAATTGGAGCTTTCTCTGTATTTAAAGATATTACTGAAGTAAAAAATCTTGCTGAAGAGAATACAGATTTGAAAGAAATTAAGACTATGCTTGAAGCCATTATCCAATCCTCTGATGAAGCAATATCTGTTGTAGATGAGGATGGAAAAGGTCTTATGATCAATCCTGCATATTCAAGAATTACTGGTTTAAAAGAATCAGATGTTATTGGGGAACCAGCAACAGTTGATATTTCTGAAGGGGAAAGTATGCACTTAAAAGTGTTAAAAACACGTCGGCCAGTACGTGGCGTTCGTATGAAGGTTGGTCCAAGTAATAGAGAGGTATTAGTAAATGTAGCTCCAGTTATCGTTGACGGGAAAATTAAAGGAAGTGTTGGGGTCCTTCACGATGTGTCGGAGATTCGGACACTAACAAATGAATTAAAGCGTGCACGGCAAATTATTCGTAACTTAGAAGCGAAATACACCTTTGATGATATTATAGGTGATTCAGCAGAAATGACCCTTGCGTTAGAGCAAGCAAAGGTTGGAGCAAAAACCCCAGCGACTGTTTTGTTAAGAGGGGAATCAGGTACAGGTAAGGAATTGTTTGCTCACGCCATTCATAATGAAAGTAACCGTAAACATAATAAGTTTATTCGTGTTAATTGTGCAGCAATAGCCGAATCCATTTTAGAAAGTGAATTATTTGGTTATGAAGAAGGGGCATTTTCTGGAGCGAAGCGCGGCGGAAAAAAAGGTCTTTTCGAAGAAGCCAATATGGGAAGTATATTTTTAGATGAGATTGGTGAACTTTCATTACATATGCAAGCGAAATTATTAAGGGTTCTGCAAGAGAATGAAATTGTCCGAGTTGGTGGGACTAATCCTATAACGATTGATGTTAGGGTGATTGCCGCTACTAATATCAATTTAGAAAAGGCAATAATGAACAAAACGTTTAGGGAAGATTTATATTACAGACTAAATAAGTTACCAATTTTTATACCTTCTCTACAAGAGAGAATTGATGACCTTCCTGATTTGATACAACATATCATACAAAAAATTAATCAGGATTATGGAAGAAACGTCCGCGCGATATCTGGCGATGCATTAGACGTTCTTCAATCCTATTCGTGGCCTGGTAATGTTAGAGAATTAGAGAATGTAATAGGACGAGCTATGATTTATATGGATATGAATGAAGAAATTATAAAAAGGAATCATATTCCAAATTTGCAATCATTTTTATCTAAGACTAGTAGCATTCCAAACCAAAATAATCATAATGACTATCAGGATCCACTTCAAAGTGCGATTGAGCAATATGAAAAAGATTATATTCTAAATGTGTATAAGCACAACGATAACAATAAGACTAAAACTGCTAAACAGTTAGGTATATCAATTAGAAATTTATATTATAAGTTGGAAAAGTACGGTATTGAATAAAACAAAGACAATTACGCCAAGATTGGCATGCAGTAATTTGCAGGTTTGCAAGTTGTTGCATTAGCAACAAACCCTTAATTAAAGCGCTTTCATTTTAGAAAAGTTGGCATGGTTTTTGCATGTATAGAGTGGAGGCGTTTGGAGGTAGACATGAAAACATTAACGGAATTAAAAGAAAGTATTCAACAACAAGAAATAAAACATATCGTTGCTGTAGCGAATGCAGCAGAACAAGAAGTTCTTCAGTCAATAAAATCAGCTTTAAAGGAGGAACTATGTAAATTCCTGTTATTTGGTGATAAAGACCAAATGAATCGTAAGGCACAAGAAATTGGTTTGGATCTGAATTCCAAACATATCCAAATTAGACATGAGGTTAAAGATGTGGCGGGTGCAGCAGTAAAAGCTGTTCACGACAATGAAGCACATATAGTAATGAAGGGTAATGTGTCAACAAAGCAATTGTTAAAAGCCGTATTAAATAAGGATTACGGTTTGCGCTCAGGCAATGTATTATCCCATGTTGCATTATTTGAAGTACCAAATCAAGAAAAATTAATCTTTTTAACAGATGCAGCAATGAATGTGTCTCCATCCTTACATGAGAAGAAGGAAATTATCCAAAACGCTGTTAAAGTCGCTCATTCTATTGGAGTGGAGATTCCAAAAGTAGCTGCAATAGCTCCTGTTGAAGTGATTAATGAAGCGATGGAATCAACCACTGATGCAGCAATACTAACTCAGATGAATCGTAGAGGACAAATTAAAGGATGTTTAGTTGATGGTCCTTTAGGGTTCGATAATGCTGTATCTAAGACAGCAGCTAGACAGAAAGAAATTGATTCTGAAGTGGCTGGGGATACAGATATTATTCTTGTGCCAACAATTGAAGTTGGAAATGCTTTATATAAATCCTTTGTTTATTTTGCAAATTCAAAAGTAGCAGCAATTATTAGTGGGGCTAAGGCTCCGATCGTTCTAACCTCTAGAGCTGATTCTGCTGAAAGTAAATTACTTTCATTGTCACTTGCATTAAAAACATTAAAAAATAATTAGGAGGAATACGAATATGGAAATTTTTACTTATATGGAGAAATATGATTATGAACAATTGGTGTTTTGCCAAGACAAGAATTCTGGACTAAAAGCAATTATTGCAATACATGATACTACTTTAGGACCTGCTTTAGGTGGAACTAGAATGTGGACGTATGACTCTGAAGAGGAAGCAATTGAGGATGCGTTACGTTTAGCTAAAGGAATGACATATAAAAATGCAGCAGCAGGTTTGAACCTTGGTGGTGGAAAAACAGTAATCATTGGTGACCCTAGAAAAGATAAAAACCCTGAAATGTTCCGAGCATTTGGAAGATATATTCAAGGGCTAAATGGTAGATATATTACAGCCGAAGACGTAGGAACCACAGAAGAAGATATGGATCTTATTCACATGGAAACGGATTTTGTAACAGGTGTTTCTGAAGAATCAGGTTCATCTGGTAATCCATCACCAGTAACTGCTTATGGTGTATATAAAGGAATGAAAGCATCGGCCAAAGAAGCCTTTGGAAGCGACTCATTAGAAGGGAAAAAAGTAGCTGTTCAGGGTGTTGGAAATGTTGCGTTTACTTTATGTAAATATTTGCATGAAGAAGGTGCAAAGTTAATTGTTACCGATATCAATGAAGATGCTGTAAAAAGAGCAGTAGATGCGTTTGGGGCAGAAGCTGTAAGTCCAGAAGAAATCTATGATGTTGACTGTGATATTTATGCTCCATGTGCTCTAGGTGCAACTATAAATGATGAAACAATACCACGTATCAAAGCGAAGGTAATTGCGGGGTCTGCAAATAATCAGTTGAAGTCTTCTAAACATGGAGAAATTATTCATGAGAAAGGAATTGTTTATGCTCCAGATTACGTAATTAATGCTGGTGGCGTTATAAACGTAGCTGATGAACTGAATGGTTATAATCAAGAGCGTGCAATGAAAAAAGTAGAAACAATTTATGATAGTTTAAGCAAAGTATTTGAGATTTCTAGACGTGATAATATTCCTTCATATGTTGCCGCAGACCGAATGGCTGAAGAAAGAATTGAAACGATGAAAAAATCGAGAAACCAATTTTTACTGAACGAACATCATATTTTAAGTAGAAGATAGGAACATGGAGGTACCAAATTTGCAATCGAATTTTCGCATCTTAGTAATTAACCCAGGATCAACATCTACTAAAATAGGTGTTTTTGAAAACGAACTTCATATCTTTGAAACGACAATCCGACATTCCATAAAGGAAATAAGTCAATATAATCGTGTCATTGATCAATATGAATATAGGAAAAAGGTTATTTTAGAACAGTTAGACTATGAAGGTATCAATATATCAAAATTAGATGCTGTTTGTGCAAGGGGAGGACTTCTTCGTCCGATAGAAGGCGGAACTTACGAGGTAAATGAAGAAATGTTGAATGATTTACGTCAAGGTTTAAACGGAGAACACGCCTCTAATCTAGGTGGCATTATTGCCGAAGAGATTGCAAAAGGATTAAATATACCTGCATATATTGTTGACCCTGTTGTAGTCGATGAATTAGAAGAAATTGCCCGTTTTTCTGGTGTACCAGAATTACCACGTAAAAGTATTTTCCACGCACTCAATCAAAAAGCTGTAGCTAGAAAAGCGGCTTCAGATATGGGAAAAAACTATGAAAACTTAAATTTAATCGTTACCCATATGGGTGGTGGAATAACAGTAGGTGCTCATCATAATGGAAGGGTAATTGATGTCAATAATGGCTTGCACGGCGATGGCCCTTTTTCTCCAGAAAGGGCTGGAACCGTTCCTATTGGTGATTTAATCGCAATGTGCTTCTCCGGACAGTATTATAGGGATGAAGTGATGAAAAAAATCGTGGGTGAAGGCGGATTGATGGCCTATCTTCACACAAATGATGCTAGAGAAGTAGAAGAGAGGATTGCATCTGGAGAAGAGTATGCTCAAAAAGTGTATGATGCAATGGCATATCAAATTGCAAAAGAAATTGGAGCAATGAGTGTGGTGCTTCAAGGAAAAGTTGATGCAATCGTTTTAACAGGTGGATTAGCATATGGTGAGTCATTTATCGAGATGATTACTGAACGAGTAAATTGGATTGCTGATGTATTAGTATACCCTGGTGAAAATGAATTGCAGGCATTGAATGAAGGAGCACTTCGTGTATTGCAAAATGAAGAAGAAGCAAAAGTATATACATTTAGTTAGGAAAGGAGTGGGGAATTATGGCAAAAGAATATGATTTAGTTGTACTTGGTGGAGGTACTGGAGGATATGTTGCTGCTATTCGTGCATCACAACTAGGCATGCAAGTAGCAGTTGTAGAAAAAGGTGAATTAGGTGGAACTTGTTTACACCGAGGCTGTATCCCATCAAAAGCATTGCTAAGAAGTGCCGAAGTATATAAACAAACGAAAGAAGCAGAAGACTTCGGTGTCGATGTTAGTGAAATAAATTTAAACTTCGCTAAAGTTCAAGAAAGAAAAAATACAATTGTTAACACATTACATCAAGGTGTCGTTGGCTTGATGAAAAAAGGGAAAATCGATGTATTCCAAGGCTATGGTCGAATATTAGGGCCTAGTATATTCTCACCAATGCCAGGTACTATCTCCATTGAATATGAAAATGGTGATGAAAACACGATGATCGTCCCCAAAAATGTATTAATCGCAACCGGATCGAAGCCAAAATCATTACCAGGATTAGAATTCGATGGAAACATAGTTATGAGTTCAGATGATGCTCTACAAATGGAAGAAATACCAAAATCAATCATTGTTGTTGGTGGAGGGGTCATCGGAATAGAATGGGCATCTATGCTCGCTGATTTTGGCGTAGAAGTAACTGTGGTTGAATATTTAAATCAGATTTTGCCAACTGAAGATAAAGCGGTTGCTAAAGAAGTGGAAAGACAATTGAAGAAAAAAGGTGTTACTTTTGTTAAAGGTGCAAAAGTATTGCCCGATACACTTGATAAATCAACTGCTGTAACTATTAGTGCTGAAAAGAAAGGTGAGGTCGTAACTTTCCAAGCTGATAAGATGCTAGTTTCAGTTGGTAGGGAAGCTAATACATCGAATATTGGTTTAGAAAATACCGATATTGTTGTAGAAAAAGGCTTTATCCAAACTAATGAATTCTTCCAAACAAAAGAAACACATATATATGCAATTGGTGATGTGATTGGTGGAATGCAATTAGCACATGTTGCCTCTCATGAAGGAATTGTAGCAGTAGAGCATATGGCTAACCAAAATCCATTACCGTTAATTTATGATAATATCCCGTCATGTATATACTCTAGTCCAGAAGTGGCTAGTGTAGGACTAACGGAAGAACAAGCGAAAGAAAAAGGGTATGATATTAAAGTTGGAAAATTCTCTTTCAAAGCTATTGGAAAAGCATTAGTACATGGGGATTCTAATGGTTTTGTAAAAATTATTGCTGATAAAAATACCGATGATTTACTTGGTGTGCACATGGTTGGTCCTCATGTTACGGATATGATATCAGAAGCTGGATTAGCTAAAGTGTTAGATGCAACACCATGGGAAATCGCTCAAGCTGTTCATCCTCATCCAACGTTGTCAGAAGTTATGGGTGAAGCAGCACTTGCTGTAGATGGCCTTCAAATTCATGGATAAGATTTCTTAGAATTATATTATTTAGTTCAATTATTTGTATGAACATTAAAAGGAGGGACTTATATGTCAACAAATCGTCATCAAGCGTTAGGCTTATCAGACGAAGAGGTTTTAGACATGTATCGAACAATGTTACTAGCAAGAAAACTAGATGAAAGAATGTGGCTTCTAAACCGAGCTGGAAAGATTCCTTTCGTTATTTCTGGACAAGGACAAGAAGCTACTCAAATTGGTGCAGCGTTTGCTTTGGATAGAGAGAAGGATTATGTTGCTCCATATTATCGTGACATGGGGGTTGTTTTAGCTTTTGGTATGACATCAAGAGAACTAATGCTATCCGCTTTTGCTAAAGCAGAAGATCCGAACTCTGGTGGAAGACAAATGCCAAGTCATTTCGGGCAGAAGAAAAATAACATTATCACAGGTTCTTCCCCTGTAACAACTCAAGTTCCACATGCTGTAGGCTTTGCTTTAGCAGCAAAAATGGAGAAAAAAGATTTCGTTTCATTTGTAACTCTTGGTGAAGGTTCTTCCAACCAAGGTGATTTCCATGAAGGTTTAAACTTTGCTGGAGTTCATAAATTACCAGTGATTACCTTGGTGGAAAATAATAAGTATGCTATTTCTGTACCATACGAAAAACAAATTGCAGCAGAAAAAGTATCCGATCGTGCTATCGGTTATGGGATGCCAGGTTATACTGTTGATGGAACAGATCCACTTGAAGTATATCAGGTAGTGAAAGAGGCAAGAGATAGAGCATTAGCAGGAGAAGGACCAACCTTAATCGAAGCTATCTCTTATCGATTAACAGCACATTCTAGTGATGATGATGACCGTGTCTATCGTAATCGCGAAGAAGTTGATGAAGCAAAGAATAAAGATGGTTTATATCGTTTTGAAGCGTATTTAGAAGAATGTGGCGTCTTAACGGAAGATGCAAAAAGTAATTACATTAAAGAAATCGATCAAATTGTAAATGACGCAACTGATTATGCAGAGAATGCACCTTATGCAGAACCAGAATCTGCACTAAAATATGTTTACGAAGAGTAAGGAGGGACAATAAAATGCCAGTAATGTCTTATATACAAGCAGTTACAAGTGCTTTGAAGGAAGAAATGCAACGTGATGAAAAAGTGTTTGTCTTAGGGGAAGATGTCGGTAAAAAAGGAGGCGTTTTCCGTGCAACAGACGGACTCTACGATGAATTTGGAGAGTATCGTGCATTAGACACACCTTTAGCTGAATCGGCAATTGCAGGTGTAGGTATAGGTGCTGCGATGTATGGAATGCGCCCAGTAGCAGAAATGCAATTTGCTGACTTTATTATGCCAGCCGTTAACCAAATTATTTCTGAAGCAGCTAGAATTAGGTATCGTTCAAACAATGACTGGAATTGCCCGATTACGATTCGAGCACCTTATGGCGGTGGCGTACACGGTGCATTATATCACTCTCAATCGGTAGAAGCTGTTTTTGCTAATCAGCCCGGACTAAAAATTGTAATGCCTTCCACACCATATGATGCGAAAGGGTTATTAAAAGCAGCTATTCGTGACAATGATCCTGTGCTATTTTTTGAGCATAAACGTGCTTACCGTTTATTAAAAGGAGAAGTACCAGAAGATGATTACGTCCTTCCAATAGGGAAGGCAGATGTGAAACGTGAAGGTTCTGATATCACAATTATAACGTATGGACTCTGTGTTCACTTTGCGCTACAAGCAGCAGAAAAATTAGCTGAAGAGGGAATCGATGCTCATATTCTAGACTTAAGAACCGTTTATCCTCTTGATCAAGAAGCAATCATTGAAGCTGCTAAGAAAACAGGAAAAGTATTGCTAATTACAGAAGATAACAAAGAAGGAAGCATTATTAGTGAAGTAGCAGCAATAATTTCGGAGCATTGTTTATTTGACTTAGATGCACCAATCCAACGGTTAGCTGGACCTGATGTTCCTGCAATGCCGTACGCACCAACAATGGAGAAATATTTCATGATGAATCCTGATAAAGTGGAAAAGGCAATGCGTGAACTAGCAGAATTTTAAAGCGTAAAGGAGGTTTTCTAAATGGCCGTTGAAAAAATTACAATGCCCCAATTAGGGGAGAGTGTTACAGAAGGTACGATAAGTACTTGGTTAGTAAAAGAAGGCGAACACGTAAATAAATACGATCCAATTGCTGAAGTAATGACAGACAAAGTAAATGCTGAAGTTCCATCTTCATTTACTGGTACTATTAAAGAACTAGTAGCAAATGAAGGCGATACCATCGCTGTTGGAGAGCTTATTTGTTATATGGAAACAGAATCTGACGCTGGTGCAGCAGAATCAAGTGAGACTGTTGATAAAGAGCCTGAGAAAGAAACAGAAGCAACTGAACAAGATCAATCGATGAAAAAGAGATATTCTCCAGCAGTTTTACGAATGGCACAAGAGAATAATATTGATTTAGAGTTGGTCGATGGAACAGGCCGTGGTGGAAGAATAACTAGGAAGGATATAGAAAAAATTATCACATCTGGTGAAATTCCAAAACCTAGTGCTAGCTCCGTTCAAGAAGAAAAACAGCCAACGAAGGTAGAGACGCCTACTCAACCTGTACAACCAAAGCCTGCTAAGCCATTACCACAATCTCAGGCAGGAGATGTTGAGATTCCTGTAACAGGTGTTCGTAAAGCGATTGCTGATAATATGGTTCGCTCAAAAACGGAAATCCCTCATGCATGGATGACTGTTGAAGTCGATGTAACCGATCTTGTATCTTACCGTAATCAAATTAAAAATGATTTTAAACAAAAAGAAGGGTTTAACTTAACATTCTTTGCTTTCTTTGTAAAAGCTGTAGCACAAGGATTAAAGGAATTCCCTCAGCTTAACAGTATGTGGGCTGGAGATAAAATCATTCAGAAGAAAGATATAAATCTTTCGATTGCAGTTGCTAAGGATCAAGAGTTATTTGTCCCAGTTATTAAAAATGCGGATGATTTAAGCATTAAAGGTATAGCAAGAGACATAAATGATTTAGCTCAAAAAGCAAGAACTGGCAAGTTAACTGCTGATGATATGCAAGGTGGTACGTTTACAGTTAATAACACGGGTTCTTTTGGTTCCGTTCAGTCTATGGGGGTTATTAATCACCCACAAGCTGCAATCTTACAAGTAGAATCTATTGTTAAAAAACCAGTTGTCATCGATGGTATGTTCGCAGCTAGAGATATGGTTAATCTATGTCTTTCATTAGATCATCGTGTTCTAGATGGACTAGTGTGTGGACAGTTCTTAAAACGTGTCAAAGAAATTTTAGAAAATATCAATGAAAGTACCACAAATGTTTATTAATTGTGATTAGTCAATTGTTATAAATTGAATTATAAAGATAAAATTGGTAAGCTGATAAATAGAATCACTAGTTACAATTAATAATAAGGAGATGGCTATAGATGGATTTTAACTTATTCATGAAAGATGTAGTAGATGCTGCAAGAAAAGATATTACAGAAGCAGGATTTGAGGAACTAACAAATCCAGAAGAAGTAGATACTGCGCTTTCAAGAGAAGGTACTACACTTGTTATGGTTAACTCTACTTGTGGTTGTGCAGGCGGTGTAGCTCGTCCAGCTGCAGCAAATGCTATTCATTATGATAAGCGTCCTGACCATTTAGTGACGGTATTCGCCGGCCAAGACAGAGAAGCAACAGAAAAAGCAAGAGAATATTTCGAAGGTTATCCACCTTCTTCACCATCATTTGCATTCATGAAGGACGGGAAAATCGTTACTATGTTAGAGCGTCATGACATTGAAGGTCACAGCGCAATGGACGTAATGACGAAACTTCAAAATGTTTTCGAAGAGCACTGTGAAGAAGTATAATACTTATTTAAAAATAAGGCTGTCTCCTACTATGAGTCAGCCTTTATTTTTTACATAAACTAATAATATCAGTCTTTGGTAAGTATTTTAGAACTAAAAGTTAATAGGAGATGAATCATGAAGATAGGCTATCGTACGATCAAAACAGCTATTGGTACTCCAATTTCAGTATGGATTGCACAAGCATTTGGGATTAGTAATTTTGTGTCTGCTGGAATCTTAACTATTTTATGTATTAAACCATCACGGAAACAATCCGTTTCCAGTGCATGGGATCGCTTTGCAGCTTGTATAATCGCAAGTATATTTTCTATGGTGTTTTTTGAAATTATAGGTTATTATCCGATTGTCATAGGGTTAATGCTTGCAGTATTTATACCGGTTACAGTTTGGCTAAAAATAACAGATGGAATTGCAACAAGCTCGGTAGTAATTCTTAATTTATATGGTGCAAAACAAGTGACATTAGCTTATATGCTAGACCAGTATTTACTTATTATCATTGGTATTGGTGTAGGCCTAGTTGTAAATCTTTATATGCCAAGTTATGACAAGAAGCTCCGAGAAACCCAGAAAAAGCTAGAAGCGAACTACCAAATTATTTTGTCAGAAATTGCCAAGTATATAAGAGATAATGATCGACTTTGGGATGGAAAAGAAATAACTGAAACTGAAGAGATACTAGAAAGAGCAAGTGATTTGGTTGCATTAGACAGAGAAAACCATTTGCTTCGTTCCAAACACCCGTATTACCAATACTTTAAAATGCGTTCAAAGCAATATGAACAACTGAAAAAAATGCTACCATTAGTTACAAGGCTGCCTAAAACGGATTATATATCGATGCAAATTGCGGATTATTTTGATCGACTATCGAATGCTGTTCATCCTGGAAATACGGCTGTATTATTCATTGAGGAGCTTAAAGTACTTAGAGATGAATTCCATAAGCAGGAGCTACCGAAGACAAGAGAAGAGTTTGAAACAAGAGCAAATCTCTTCCGATTACTTGAGGAAATCGAGGATTATTTAGAAATAAAGAAGAAATTCAAGAAAAGCGATGTATCTAAGAAAAGAGCAGGCGCTCGGAGCTAGACATCTTTGAATTTTTATACATTCTTATCTTCTAAATAAAAAGACTGGAACAATATCAATTGTCCAGTCTGTCCTTCTATATTAATTCACTTATTTCATCGTTAAATAAAGTATGCTAAGCCAGCGGTTAGAGATGATAATAACATTGCTATAATCATGATATATACCATTAAGCGAACTCTTCTCTCACGCTTTGACCTTCTTTTTGGTGCAGAGTTATTCGTTTGTTTAGTAGCCATTTGTAGTCCTCCTTCAATCCCATGTGCTAATTGTATTTTATCGTTAATTGAGCCATTGGACAAGTATAAAAACTAATATTAGTAGAAATTTGACAATTTGTAATATAATAATAGTGTTGAGTTTTTATAGAATAAGCAAAAAGATGTTTTATAAAAGAATTAGGGGGTTTGTTTGATGAGTGAATCACATGGAAATATGGAGAAAAAGTGGCTCGATTCAGTCGAGGCAACAACAGAACGTTTCCCGGAAAGAAAAGATAAATTTAGAACTTCTTCTGATTTAGAAGTAGAACGATTGTATTATCCAACGAATGATAGCGAGTATGAGGAAAAACTAGGTTATCCAGGAGAGTACCCTTATACAAGAGGGATTCAACCAACTATGTATCGCAGTCGATTTTGGACAATGAGACAATATGCTGGTTTTGGTTCTGCTAAGGAAACAAATAAACGCTTTCGCTATCTGTTAGAGCAAGGTCAAACAGGATTAAGTGTAGCCTTTGATTTACCGACTCAGATTGGCTATGATTCAGATGATGTTATGTCTGAAGGTGAAGTTGGTAAAGTGGGGGTTGCCATTGACTCTTTAAAAGATATGGAGCAATTACTAGATGGCATACCTTTAGATAAAGTTAGTACATCTATGACTATAAATGCTCCAGCATCAGTACTTTTATGTATGTATATTGCAGTTGGAGAAAAACAAGGAGTACCTTTAGAAAAACTAACAGGTACAATCCAAAATGATATTTTAAAAGAGTACATAGCTCGTGGGACTTATATTTTCCCGCCGAAACCATCGATGAGATTGATCACGAACATCTTTGAGTACTGCCAACAAAATGTTCCAAAATTTAACACGATCAGTATATCTGGTTATCACATACGTGAAGCAGGTTCAACTGCTGTTCAAGAAGCAGCCTTTACGATTGCAAATGGAATGGCTTATGTAGATGCTGCTATCGAATCAGGACTTGATGTCGATACGTTTGCACCTCGTTTGGCATTTTTCTTTAATGCACACAATAACTTTTTTGAAGAAGTAGCCAAATTCCGTGCAGCTAGACGTGTTTGGGCTAAAATTATGAAAGAACGTTATCAAGCTAAAAATCCAAAAAGCTGGAAATTGCGTTTCCATACTCAGACTGGTGGTTCAACATTAACGGCTCAACAACCAGATAATAATGTTGTTCGAGTGACATTACAAGCACTAGCAGCTGTCATGGGTGGAACACAGAGTTTACATACGAACTCTAGAGATGAAGCGTTATCTCTTCCGACCGAGGAGTCGGCAAGAATTGCTTTACGTACCCAACAAATTATTGCCAACGAAAGTGGCGTAGCTGATACCGTGGATCCATTAGGTGGTTCTTATTATGTAGAGGAACTAACGGACCAAGTGGAAGCTGGTATTGAAGAATACTTAAAGCAAATTGAAGAAATAGGTGGAGCTGTTCAAGCAGTTGAAGAAGGATTTATGCAAAGAGAGATTCACCATGAAGCCTATGAAACACAAAAAGCCATTGAAAAACAAGAAGAGATTATTGTTGGGCTAAATAAGTATCAACTTGATGAAGAGGTAAACCCAGACCTCTTAAAAGTAGATGAACAATTAGAGAAGTCACAAATTGAATCGGTACTTAAGCTTAGAGAAGAAAGAGATCAAGAGGTTGTAAATAAAAGTCTCGAGGCGATTCGAAGTGCTGCTCAAGATGAAAACACGAATCTAATACCATTTATATTAGATGCAGTTAAATCCTACGCAACAGTAGGAGAAATTTGTAATGTATTGAGAGAAGAGTTTGGAGAATATACAGGATAATCATTTACAGTCTAAAGGGGAGAACAAGGATGGGAAAAATTCGGGTATTAATCGCTAAACCAGGCTTAGATGGCCATGATCGCGGAGCGCTAGTAATTGCTCAAGCATTACGTGACCATGGAATGGAAGTAATTTATACAGGTTTACGTCAGTCTCCAGTACAAATTGCTCAGGCAGCAATACAAGAGGATGTTGATGTAATTGGCTTATCTTCATTATCAGGTGCTCATCGTACGTTATTTCCAAAGGTAGTTGAAGTATTAAAGGAAAAAAATGCTGATGATATTCCTGTTGTAGCGGGTGGTGTTATTCCAAGTGAAGACATCCCATATCTAATGGAAAAAGGTATTAACAAGATTTTCACAAGTGGGTCATCAACAGAAGATTTAGCAAAATATATTGAGCAATTGGTGCAGCCTAATAAGCAACAAATAGAGGAACCAAAGAAGATTGCACATATTGGAATAGCCGTACATTCTATTGATCAAGTACTACCCTTTTATACGGATAAACTCGGTCTTGAATTAGAAAACGTTGAAACAGTGGAATCAGAAGGTGCAAAAATAGCCTTTTTAAAAATTGGTGAATCACGAATTGAATTGTTGGAGCCAACTGTTGATTCATCCCCAATCAAAAAGTTTCTAACAAAAAGGGGAGAAGGAGTCCATCATATTGCCTTGGAAGTCGATGATATTGAAGAACGCCTACATCAATTGAAAAGAGATGGGATTCAACTAATAAATGATGAACCTAAAGACGGTGCTCATAATAGTCAAATAGCATTTATTCACCCTAAAGCCTCCCACGGTGTTCTATTTGAATTATGTCAGCCTTCACCGAAGGAGGATGAATAATTTGGATATTTACGATAAAATTAATGAGCTATACGATAAACGTAGGCAGGCGGAATTAGGTGGTGGAGATAAAAGAATTGAAAAGCAACATGCGAAAGGAAAGATGACTGCTAGAGAGCGGATTGATTACCTTTTGGATGACGGTTCTTTTGTTGAATTAAACACCTTTATTGAGCATCGAGAAACTGATTTTTCCATGAACAACGGATCTACACCTAGTGGTGATGGGGTAGTGACAGGATTCGGTAAAATTAATGGGAAACCTGTTTACCTTTTTGCTCAGGACTTTACTGTTTATGGTGGAGCTTTAGGTGAGATGCATGGTAAAAAGATTGCAGCAGTAATGGATTTAGCTGCTAAAAATGGTATTCCGTTTATTGGTCTTAATGATTCTGGTGGGGCTAGAATTCAAGAAGGTGTTTCATCGCTAGATGGATATGGACATGTATTCTATCGAAATTCTATTTATTCTGGAGTAATTCCTCAGATATCTGTTATTATGGGACCAAGTGCTGGTGGAGCAGTATATTCACCTGCCATCACAGATTTTGTTATTATGGTAGAGAAAACATCTCAAATGTTTATTACAGGCCCAAAAGTGATCGAGACGGTTACGGGTGAGAAAATATCTTCAGAAGACTTAGGTGGAGCACATATTCATAATTCAAAAAGTGGAAATGCCCATATAAAAGCTTCCACAGAAGAAGAAGCATTAGATGCCGTACGAAATCTATTATCCTATTTACCTAATAATTATCAAGATAAAGTAGAAAAACTAGAGAGTAACGAGAAAGAACCAATTAGACCTGAATTAACGGATATTGTACCATTTGATGCTACAAGACCGTATGATGTTAAAAAGGTTATCAATGAAGTTGTAGATGAAGGTAGTTTTTTTGAGATTCATAAAGACTTTGCCAAGAATATTGTAGTTGGATTTGCAAGAATTGATGGAGAAGTAGTAGGGTTAGTATGTAATCAACCTAAATACTTAGCTGGTGGATTAGATATTGATTCCAGTGACAAAGCTTCTCGGTTTATTCGATTCTGTGATTCATTTAATATTCCAATTATTACTTTTGAAGATGTTACCGGATTCTTCCCGGGAGTTAAACAGGAGCATGGTGGAATCATACGTCATGGTGCAAAAATTTTATATGCATATTCAGAAGCAACTGTTCCTAAAATAACGGTGATAACTAGAAAAGCGTATGGTGGAGCTTATGTTGCATTAAACAGTAAATCGATTGGTGCTGATCTCGTATATGCATGGCCGAATGCAGAAATAGCCGTTATGGGGCCAGATGGTGCTGCGAATATTATTTATGCAAAAGAAATTGCTGAGAGTGACAATCCAGAAGCTACTAGACAAGAGAAAATCGATACATATCGTGAGAAATTTGCAAATCCATACATTGCTGCAAGCTTAGGTATGGTTGATGACGTAATTGATCCTCGAGAAACAAGGCTAAAATTAATGCAAGCACTAGAAATGTTAAGAAACAAACAAGAGTCTAGACCCAACAAGAAGCATGGAAATATTCCATTGTAATAAATGTAGACAACAGGAGGACTTATAATGACAATATCAATTAATCAAGAACGCCTTTTAGAGGAGTTTTTGGAGTTAGTACAAATCGATTCAGAAACGGGATATGAACAAGAAATATCGAGCGTATTAAAAGAGAAATTTTCAAGCCTTGGCCTGGAAGTCATAGAAGATGATAGCAAGGAACAAACTGGTCATGGTGCAGGTAATTTAATATGTACATTAAAAGGAAATAAAGAAGGAGTAGATCCAATTTACTTTACCTCACATATGGATACAGTAGTACCAGGTCAAGGGATTAAACCTTCAATCAAAGACGGATACATTGTATCTGATGGAACGACTATTTTAGGAGCAGATGATAAGGCTGGTCTAGCAGCTATTTTAGAAGCGATTCGCTCCATACAAGAAAATAATATCCAACACGGGGATATCCAGTTTGTTATTACTGTTGGAGAAGAATCTGGTTTAGTAGGTGCCAAAGCTCTTGATTCTAGCTTATTGAAGGCTAAATTCGGGTATGCGATTGATAGTAATGGTGATGTAGGTGATATCATCGTTGCTGCTCCAACACAAGCAAAAATTAAAGCTACTATTAAAGGAAAGACAGCTCATGCAGGTGTTGCTCCGGAAAAAGGTGTTTCTGCCATAACACTTGCAGCTAAAGCAATATCGAAAATGCCATTAGGTAGAATCGATGAAGAAACTACAGCTAATATCGGTCGTTTTGAAGGTGGGAAACAGACGAACATCGTTGTTGATCACGTAGAAATTTTAGCAGAAGCTAGGTCGCTAGTTCCTGAAAAAATGGAAGCACAAGTAGAGAAAATGAAAGATGCATTTGAATCAACTGCTAAAGAATATGGTGGAGAAGCTATCGTTGACATAAAGGTAATGTATCCTGGATATAAACAAGAAGCTGGAGACCAGGTTGTTGAGGTAGCCAGAAGTGCAGCTAAAACGATTGGTCGCGAATCCAAACTGTTAAAAAGTGGTGGAGGTAGTGATGCAAATGTGATAGCTGGATTTGGTATCCCTACAGTGAACTTAGCTGTTGGATATGAGGAAATCCACACAACAAACGAACGTATTGCAGTAGAAGACTTAACAAAGATTTGTGAATTAGTAACTGCAATTATTGGTGAAGTAGCAAAATAATATGCAAAAAAACATCCTTAAGAACTTTGTTTCTTGAGGGTGTTTTTTCATGTGTAAGGGGATATCTGCGAAGGTTTCTTAAACGGAAGCTAATAGGATATATGGTATAATTAAATAAGATTATCAGTAGTTTAACGATCATTAGAGGGTGTTAGTTATGTCCATTCAAAAAAATAAAGCACGGATTATTTTTCATATTGATATGAATTGCTTTTATGCGTCTGTAGAAATGGCTTATAACACAGATTTAAAAGGGAAACCGGTTGCAATTGCTGGTAACCCTGAGGAACGCAAAGGAATTATTGTCACAAGTAGTTATGAAGCCAGGGCTAAAGGTGTCAAAACGACTATGCCGTTATGGCAGGCTCGAAAGCTATGCCCTAATTTGATCGTAATGCGTCCTAATTTTGAACGTTACCGAGCTGCGTCTAATGAGATTTTTCGCATGCTATTTCAAATTACACCTTATGTTGAACCCGTCTCGATAGATGAAGGTTATATGGATGTGACGGAAGTTGAGGGAAATCCTGTTGAGTTAGCTTACAGGATTCAAAACGATATTATGAACAATTTAGACATCCCGTGCAGTATCGGAATTGCACCAAACAAATTTTTAGCAAAGATGGCTTCTGATATGAAAAAGCCTTTAGGTATTACGATACTTAGAAAAAGAGATATTGAAAAAAAGTTATGGCCATTACCTGTAGAAGAAATGTACGGTGTTGGTAGTAAAACTGCTGAAAAACTACGAGCTATGGATGTTAAAACAATTAAAGACCTTGCTTATAAAGACGAATATATGTTGAAGCAGGCATTTGGCATTAATGGCCAGAGATTAAAAAGTAGGGCAAACGGCAAAGATTTACGCCCAGTAGACCCTGATGCCGTTCATGATTTTAAAAGTATTGGAAGTTCCCAAACCTTACCTCATGATACGACTGATGAGAAAGAAATCTTCCATTTAATTGATGTTTTGTCAGACAATGTTGAACGGAGATTAAAGCGAAAAGAAGCAGCAGGACGTAGCATACAATTAATGATTCGTTATCATGATAGAAAAACAATTACACGAAGTAAAAAGTTGCCATCTTATATAGAGTATAAGGAAGACATAAAGAATACAGCATTAGAATTATGGACAAAGAATTGGAATACAGAGCCAGTGCGACTGATCGGTGTAACTGTTCAAGATGTCATAGAGAAGAAGAATTTGGCTGAGCAACTAGATTTGTTTACTTATGAGAAAGAGGAAAAGAAAGATAAATTATATTCCACGATTCAACAATTATCCAATAAATATGGGAAAGAAACATTTAAGAAATTAAATAATGAGGAAGAAAAAGACTCTGAGTTTTTGCGTACAAGTTTTCAAAAAGACTTTTTGGATGACTTCAGGAAGTAATTTAACGATGCTTCGACAGGATACTTTTCGTTCTACATGTCCATGAGAAACGAAGTATCCTGCTGAAGCGAATTATAATCTAGGTTTATTTCATTATTTTTTTAACGATAGAATATGCCAATTTACTGCCGGGGTATCTTAATGGAATATCAAACTTAGTTGTTTGTTTTAAAATGCTTTTCTCGTGTGAGAACGTATCAAAGCTATATTTTCCATGATAAGAACCCATTCCACTGTTACCTACACCACCAAATGGAAGGTGAGGGTTAGCTAAGTGATAAAGCGTATCGTTTATGCAGCCTCCACCAAAGGATAGCGAGTTCATTACTTTTTCTTGTTGTTTCTTATTTTCTCCAAAGTAATAAAGTGCTAACGGTTTTTCATGTACTTTTAAATCTCCAATTACTTCATCTAATTCTTTAAAGGTAAGGACAGGAAGGAGAGGGCCAAAAATCTCATCCTGCATGATAGGGTCTTCCCAAGAAATATTGTCTACTATAGTAGGCGAGATTCGTAGTGTTTCTTCGTCATATGTTCCACCACAATAGATTTCTCCATTCGTTAAGAAAGAAGTAAGACGTGTAAAATGCTTCTTGTTTACAATCTGAACATAATCATTATTTTCAATAGGCTTTTTACCATAAAGTGTTTTAATGTATTTCTTCATTGCTTTTAATAATTTTGGCTTTACCTTCTCATGTACATAAATAAAATCAGGGGCTACACATGTTTGTCCAGCATTCGTAAATTTCCCCCATACGATACGTTTAGCAGTAAGGTCTATATTGGCATCTTTATTTACAATAGCAGGGCTTTTTCCACCTAATTCTAATGTCACAGGTGTTAAATATTTACTAGCTTCTCTCATCACAATTTTTCCGACATTACTAGAACCTGTAAAGAAAATATAGTCAAATCGCTGATCTAACAGTTTTTGACTTTCATTGACATCACCTTCAACTACGGTAATGTAAGCTGGGTCAAACGTAGACTGAATCATTTTCGTTAATAAAGACGAGGTTTCTTTTGTGAACTCGGATGGTTTTATCACTGCTGTATTTCCTGCAGCAATTGCACCAATAACCGGAGCTATTGCTAATTGTAATGGATAGTTCCAAGGTGCGATAGCCAGCGTTACTCCATAAGGTTCCTTTTGAATATAACTTTGACTCCCTTTATGAGTGATAGGTGCATCAACTTTCCTAGGCTCCATCCATTTCTTTAAATGGCTTAAAGTAAAGTCGATTTCCGTTAACAAAAATCCAAGTTCAGTAGTCAAAGCCTCATATCTCGATTTATTCAAATCTTTCTTTAAAGCTTGATAGATTTCTTTTTCATTTTCTTTTAGCATTGTTCGTAATGCTTTTAATTGTTCCACTCGATAGTTATAGGATAACGTTTTTCCGGTATGAAAATAATTCCTCTGGTTTTGAACGATTTCTTCGATATAATCCATTGTCACCTCTCCATATCATTTCTTAGAATTCTAGTATGATATAAATCATAAACCAATTCAGTATTTGAAAATACTTGAGTTGCTTCACTTAATAATTGTGGAACATCATCGTGTTGATAACGAGAAGATATATGGGTTAATAATAATCGTCTCACATTACTATCCTTTGCTAGCTGAGCTGCTTGGGCAGTTGTTGAATGAAAATAATCATTTGCTAGTTCTACTTTCTCTTGATCAAAGGTTGCTTCGTGGATTAGTAAGTCGGACCCTTCAACAAACGATTGATTTTGCCATGTTTCTTTTGTATCGCCTAAGATGGAGATGACGCGTCCTTTTTTGTTCGGCCCAATATAGTCTTTTCGATTAATTACCCTACCATCACTTAATGTAACAGTGTCATTTTCTTTTATATCTCGATAGACTGGACCCGGTGGAATTCCTTGTTCCTTCAGTTTATCAACCTGTAATTCACCTGGGAGATCTTTTTCTATTATTCGATAACCATAACACGGAATACCATGTTCGAGCTGTTTACAAGTAACTATAAAATTATTATCTTCACATACTTTTCCTTCTTCTATCTCAATAATAGTTAACGGATACGTTAAGTGTGTACCACTTAGTTCTAAACTAGTTGAAATATAGGATTTTATTCCTTTTGGGCCGTAAACGGTCAGTTCATCTACTCCACCTTGAAAGGAGCGACTACTAAGAAGGCCAGGTAATCCGAAAATATGGTCACCGTGCATATGTGTGATGAATATTTTATTAATTTTTCTCGGCTTGATAGAGGTGTGTAGAATCTTATGTTGTGTTGCTTCACCACAATCAAATAACCAAATTTCGTTTATCTCTTGTAAGAGCATTAAAGCAATAGAAGAGACATTGCGTTCTTTTGATGGTACTCCCGCACCTGTTCCTAAAAACTGAACTTCCATATTATCTCCAACCTCGTATGTATTGTGTTGGTGGATCAATCGTTTCGTTTAATTCATCTGCAACTTGTTTTGCCCAGTATGGATTCCTTAATAATGCTCGTCCAATAAAAATTAAATCCGCACGTTCATTTTGTAGTATTTCTTCTGCTTGAATTCCAGTAGTAATTAACCCTACTGCACCTGTAAGAATTTCGGTATTGCTTTTTATCGTTTCACATCGCTTAATTTGATAACCAGGGTAAGGGTTTATTTTTGCCGGAACAACACCACCTGAGCTACAGTCAATAAGAGCAACACCTTGCTTTTTCATTTCACTAGTAAAATATAGAATATCTTCTAATGAATTCCCTTCATTATTATATTCATCGGTTGAAATACGAACAAAGATAGGGTTATCCCATTCACTTTGAACAGCAGTTAGAATTTCACTTAAAAAGCGATATCGATTTTCAATGCTACCACCATATTGATCCTGTCTTTTATTAGTTAATGGAGAAAGAAATTGGTTAATTAAATATCCATGTGCTGCGTGAATTTCGATTATATCAAAATCTGCATCTTTTGCTCTGCGGGCAGCATGTTTAAAAGCTTCAATTGATTCTTTTATATCTGATATGGACATTTCATTCGGCTTTTTAAAGGATTCATTAAATGCAATTGGTGAAGGTGCATAAATATTAGAATCTAACACTGCTTTTCTTCCAGCATGTGCTAGCTGAATTGATGATTTTGCTCCGTAGGATTTAATTTGCTCATTTAATAGTTTAAATCCTTCAATATGCTGATCACCCCAGATACCTAGGTCTTGTGGAGAAATACGTCCCTCTGGTTGTACTGCAGTAGCTTCCACCATGACCAATCCTACCTGACCTGCAGCACGTGAAATGTAATGGGTCATATGAAAAGGCGTTACCATTCCATCTTTATTTAATGATGAATACATGCACATTGGTGACATTACAATACGGTTTTTTAATGTTACCCCTTGTATCTCTAATGGTGAAAATAGTTTTGACAAATTTAACTCCTCCTAATTTACGTGTTTTCTGCTAGATGTAATTCTCTGGCTGTGATTGCTTTGTTTGGGATATCTGTAATAATGCCATCACAATTTTGTTGATAACAATACATCATTTGCCTGATTCTGTTGACAGTATAGACTCGTACGGGCATCTTTTTTTTATGACTCATTTTCACAAGCAACGGATTAAGCAGGCGGTATTTTATGTGTATCGCATTTGCACCTATCTTGGAAGCATATTCCACCAAATTTTTATCGCGTTTTGATGTGAGAAATGCGGTTTCAACATCATCGAATAGATTTTTCATACGCTTCACACTATTTGGATTAAATGTGGAAATTGTGGTACGATTTAATAACTGATAATGCTGAAGCATTTCATATACAATTGATTCTATATGTCTATATTCTATTTTATTATTTTTAAGCTCAATGTTTAAATATAAAGGCTTCGAAATGGCCCATTTTAAAAATTCTTCTAAAGAAACAATCGTGGTTCCTACATAGTTATGATGAAACCAACTTCCCGCATCTAATTGTTTAAGTTGTTCATATTTCAAATCTTTTATATAGCCAACACCATTAGTGGTCCGTTTAACATGTTCGTCATGTATTAGGACTGGGACATTATCTTTCGTTAATTGAACATCAGTTTCTATTCCTTCTGCATTCATTTCATAAGCTAATTGAAAAGCAGGCATTGTATTTTCTGGTGCGAATTTACTCGCACCTCTATGGGCAATAATTTTCGTAGTCACTAATTTCACCTCATGTTTGATTTTGTTTGATTAGATAGGAAAAGTCAATTAATTCTGTATATAACCAGTAATCCTTTAATTGTATTACTCATATAGGAGGGGTATGAATGAACTGGCAAACGAAGGATCAACTAGTTGAATTATTATGTTCACTTGTTAATCATCAAAGTATAACTGGTACTAATGCTGAGATTGCGATCGCTGAATATTTATATCATGTATTAGATCAAAATAGTTATTTTAAAGCTAATCCAACTTATTTAAAATTACATCCTCTTGAAGATGGGCGTAGGTTTTTAACTGCTCTAGTGAAAAGTAAAAAGCCAACAAAAAAGACCGTAATCTTATTAAGTCACTTCGATGTCGTCGGTGTCGATGACTATGGTACGTTAATGAATCTAGCCTTCTATCCAAAAGAACTTACGGATGAATTAATGCGTAATAAGGGAAATCTACCTGACTCTGTACAATCTGATTTAGAGAATGGAGATTGGTTATTTGGCCGTGGTGTGATGGACATGAAAGCTGGTATCACACTTCATTTATCTGCATTGGAAAGGGCGATAAATGGTAATTTTGATGGAAATATATTAATGCTATCGGTTCCAGATGAAGAAGTGAATTCCATGGGGATGTTAAGTGCTTTACCGGTGTTAAAACAAATACAGTATGATGAAAATTTAGAGTACGTAGCATGCCTCAACGGGGAACCTATGTTTAGTAAATATCCTGGTGATGACCATCATTACGTCTATACTGGCTCCATAGGTAAGGTTCTACCGGGTTTTTATTGCTATGGCAAGGAAACCCATGTTGGAGAACCTTTTGCAGGTCTAAATCCAAATTTGATGGTAAGTTTCTTATCTCAGCATTTAGAATTAAATGAAGCCTTTATTGAAAAAGTCGATGATGAAGTAACACCACCACCAGTCAGTTTGATGCAACGTGATTTAAAAGAAGAATACTCTGTTCAAACGCCTAATTCAGCGATTGCAATGTATAATATATTATATTTAAAGCATCAAATTGGTGACATTAATATAAAGTTAGTAGAAAGTGCGAAGCGAGCAGCAATTGACATCGAGGAGTTTATGAAACAAAAGAGAAGAAATTTTTCATCGGTAGCAACGGATTTTCTGGCCCCGTATACGAAGGTGAATGTATTAATGTACGAAGAATTGTATCAGGAAGCATGTAAGAGGTATGGAAAAGAGGAAGTTGAGAGACGACAAAATTTATTAGTTAGTCAACGGGAGCATGGAGACCGAGACTTTTCTACAATACTTGTTCAAGATTTGTCAGCCATGTGTAAGGATTTAGCACCAATGATTGTCTTATTTTACAGTCCACCATTTTATCCGGCCGTTTCTTCAAAGGACAATCCACTTGTTCAAAATGTGATGGCAAAGGTAGAAGGCTATGCAAAAGCGAATTATAATATTAAGTTAACAGTATCTGAATTCTTTACAGGACTTTCAGATTTGAGTTATATAGGACCACTTTCATCAGTTAGTAATGTTGAACAGCTAACGAATAACATGCCTTTACAAAATAAAGGGTTTGTTTTTCCTAAAGATATAATTGAAGAATTAACAATGCCAGTACTAAATATCGGACCTTTAGGAAAAGACCCTCATCAGTGGACTGAACGATTGGAGTTGAATTATAGTTTTAACAAACTACCGAAACTTCTAGATGAAGCAATAAATCAACTGTTTGTTGAACAAAATTATAATCAATAATTTCTATAGGATAACCAAGTTGCTTGCTCTATTTGCATATAAAGGTGTAGAATAAAAAGAAAATAATGAATGACCATTCATTATCGGAGGATGAACATGCAAATAATCGATGAAACTATTACACAAATAACTATACCTACACCTTTTGCTGTGGGAGATACACATGTTTATATTATAAAAGGGGATACGCTGTCACTTGTCGATGCTGGGGTGAAAACAAAAGAGGCATGGGAAGCGTTTAAAGTACAATTGAAAGAAATTGGTTATCAACCAAATGATATTGAACAGGTTATTTTAACACACCACCATCCGGACCACATCGGTTTAGTGGAACAGTTTCCAAGAGCTGAAAGAATGATTGCTCATAAAAATGTCGATTTATGGTTAACAAGAGATGAGAATTTCTTTCAGCATTATGAAAATTTCTTCAGAGAGTTTTTTCCTGCTTGTGGTATACCGGAGAAATATCATTATTTACTAGATCGTTTACGTGATCCTTTAAAATTAGCCGGAGAAGGTCAATTAACGGATCGTATTAGGGAAGGCGATGTATTGCCAGGACATGAAGACTGGAAAGTAATTGAAACGAAAGGACACGCACAAAGTCATCTTTCTTTCTTACGAGAAAAAGATGGTGTGTTTATTGGTGGTGATCACTTATTAAATGCCATTTCACCAAATCCTTTACTAGAACCTCCACATGATGGAAACAAGGAAAGAGCTAGGTCTTTAGTTCAATACCGTCAAAACCTAATGAAATGTTTGGATTTAGACATAAAACAAGTGTTACCAGGTCATGGGATTGTTTTTTCAAATGTTCAAGAAAAAATTCCATCACAAATGCAAAGACAAGAAAAAAGAGCGAACAAAGTACTGCATCTATTAAGAGAATACAGTCAAAATCCTTTTCAAATATGTCAGCAAATTTTTCCTATGCATTATGAAAAACAGCTTAATTTAACGATGTCTGAAACAATTGGTCAGCTTGACTATCTTGAAGAAGAGGGACTTATCGAACAATCCGTAGAGGATGGTATTATTTATTATCATGCAAAATAAAGTGAAAGACAAAACAATTATAGTTACTGGTGCTTCAAGTGGGATTGGAGAGAGACTTGTTTGGGAGATAGCCCGTAATGGGGGAAAACCAGTCATGCTTGCTCGTTCTCAAGAAAAATTGTATGAGTTGCAACGGCAATTACAAACAGAATTGAAAGCAACATCCTGCGTATATCCAGTTGATTTATCAGATGAGAATCAAACAGAGCAAACAGTTGTTAAAATACTATCAGAACATCCTATTATTCACGCGCTAATCAATAATGCTGGAATTGGTATGTTTGATTATGTGAAAGATGTAAACTGGAACGATGTTAAGGATATGTTTGATCTTAATGTATTATCATTAATTAAATTAACCCATTTATTATTGCCACATTTTATCAATAAACAAGATGGGCATATTATAAATGTTGCTTCCCAAGCTGGAAAAATAGCAACACCAAAATCTAGTATATATGCTTCAACGAAACATGCTGTTATTGGGTTCTCAAATGCACTAAGAATAGAAATGAAACAAGAAAATGTACAAGTAACAACAGTAAATTTAGGGCCTGTTCGTACAAATTTCTTTGAACTGGCTGACCCACATGGAAGTTATCAGAAAAACGTTGAACGTTATATGTTAGACCCAGAAAAAGTAGCAAAAAAGATTACGCAGCATTTGTTTTCCAACCGTCGAGAAATCAACTTACCATGGTGGATGGAATTGGGGAGTAAGTTTAATTACCTTTTTCCTAAGACATTGGAAAAACTATTAAAAAAGCAGTTTAATCAAAAATAGATTTTATAGGAGTTAACTATGTTATTAACGATTACACAACAGGCCAAAGAGCAATTAGACCAGATTAAAAATGGCTATTATTTACAACTTTGGTATGATACAAAAGGACTTGGATGTGGTGTTAACGGAATGCCAACATTTCGCTTTGTAGATGAAAAAGAATCCTTTCACCAAGATGTTGATTGTGAAACATACCCGGCGATCATTGCTAGTCAACAACAGACATTTTTCAGTCAAAAAGTAAAGCTAGATTTTATTAATGGCATGTTTCGACTGTCGAGTCCAGAAGGGATATTAAACCCATTCATTTCAGTTAGTAGTATAGTGTAGGAAATTAATATAAAAAATCCGAACTCAGTTCGGATTTTTTGATTGTGTAGGCAAACTTTGGGAGAGAATGATAGCTAAAGAATTTACAAAAGTTCCCGAAGATACTTCATAAGTCCCCGAAGTTCTTACGAAAGCCGCCGAAGATACTGCAAAAGTTCCCGAAGTTCCAGGCAGAGCCACTCGAAGTAACAGCGAAAACCCCCGAAGTACCAGGCAGAACCCCCGAAGATTTTCAATAATTAGGTCCTCATCGATGATTTGTATAAGTAATTGCTTTTGTTATTTCCTGTACTTTGCGATAAACAGAAGTTTCCAAATTTATTCCTGAAGCGGTATTTTCTATTAACTGGTGCATAGAGCTTGCTCCAAATACAGCACTGGCAACTGCCGGGTGCTTTAGTACATATCCTAAAGCCAATCCGTTCATTGACCGTTCAGCACTTAGTGAATGTAGCTTTTGGAAACCTTCGATCAAATCTTCACTAGAATAGTCTAGATACCCTTCTTTTCCTTTAGAGTGAATAACTTCTAATCCTTTATTGCTTAACATTCCTTTTGCTAATGGTCCTCGAGCTAGAACGCTAATAGAATTTTCATTCAGAAGATCAAGCACTTCTTCTTCAGGACGGCGATCAAACATATTATATTGCATCATAACTGCATCTATATTGCTTCGCTTTACATATTCTCTGATAACATTAGGTCTAATCGAAGAAATACCATATGCACGAATGGTACCTTCTTTCTTTAAGGTTTCCATTGTATGGATAACTTCATCAATTGGATCTTCTATCGTACCACCATGCAATAAATATAAATCGAGGTAATCAGTATTTAAACGACGTAAGCTATCTTTAATTCCAGATTCAATATGTTCTTTTGAAGGGTCCCAATACCAAGCCTTTTTTTCTGCATTAAAATGATTACCTACTTTAGAAGTAAGAATAATGTTATCACGTTTATTTTTAATGACGGATCCTACAATTTCTTCGTTTATACCAAAGTCATAAAGATCAGCAGTATCTAGATGGTTAATACCAGAATCTAATGCGGATTCTATGATTTTGGATGCGTTATCTACATTTGTGCCTAAGGACATACAACCCAAAGTAAGTTCTGATATGTATAGGTCTGATTTTCCTAATTGATTTTTATTCAATCTTTCAACCTCCAATAATCCATTTATCTCTATTGTAAAGTGAGGCAATTCAATAATACAACTAATACAACATATAAGAATGGTATGCTAAAATAGAATCATTAAAATTGTAGGTGATAACATAATGAAAAAATTTGAAGAAAAAACCATAAAAACAGAAAAAATATTTGAAGGTAAAGTGATCACCCTCCAAGTAGATGACGTTTTATTGCCTAACGGAAAAACATCAAAAAGAGAGCTAATTAAACATCCAGGTGCTGTGGGAATTATTCCAATTACAAATGATAATAAGATCGTTCTTGTTGAACAATTTCGAAAGCCATTAGAAAAGTCGATTATTGAAATTCCTGCAGGGAAGTTAGAACCAGGGGAAAAGCCTGAAGTAACTGCAGTACGTGAGTTGGAGGAAGAAACGGGCTATACTACTGATTCATTAGAGTATATTACATCATTTTATACGTCCCCAGGTTTTGCTGATGAATTAATGTACTTATATTTAGCAAAAGACATCAAGAAAATGGCACAACCAGTGGATGGAGATGACGATGAATTTGTAGAGCGAATGGAACTTACATTGGAAGAAGCAAAAAGGTATGTGTCCAATCAGCGAATCCATGATGCTAAAACTAATTACGCTATTTTATATTTAGAAATGATGGGATTGAAATAAATGGTACAGTCATATTTTGCGGATATGCACATTCATATCGGTAGAGATATTTATAATAAGCCAGTAAAGATTACCGCATCCAAAACCCTTACAATTACAAACATACTCATAGAAGCCAGTCGAAATAAAGGAATTCACATGGTAGGGGTGATTGATTGTCAGTCTCCAGGTGTACAAGCAGAGCTAAAACAATTGATAGAGGCTGGACAAGCGGTAGAACTTGAGGATGGTGGAATTCGTTTTGAAAAAGTCACTTTATTATTAGGGTCAGAGATTGAAGTATATGATGAAAATTGCAAGGGTCCGATTCATGTACTATGTTACCTTCCAACACTGGCACAAATGGAAGAGTTTTCTAGATGGCTAGTTACAAAAATGAAAAATATTTCCCTAAGTTCGCAACGGTATTATGGGACAGCAAAAGAATTACAATATAAGGTAAAAGAATTAAATGGTATTTTTATTCCGGCCCATGTTTTTACTCCTTATAAAAGTCTTTATGGAAAAGGTGTTTTGAAATCACTCGAGGAGGTTCTTGATCCTGATTTAATCGATGGAATAGAACTAGGTCTAAGCTCAGACACACAAATGGCTGATCAAATTGAAGAACTACATCAGTATACTTTTGTTACGAATTCAGATGCTCATTCTTTAGCTAAGATTGCTAGAGAATATCAAGAAATTACGATGGAAGAACCATCTTTTAAAGAATTTTACTGGGCATTACATGGAGTAAAAGGTAGACATATTCGTAGAAATTTTGGAATGAATCCTAAACTAGGAAAGTACCATACAACAGTTTGTGACCATTGTCTAGAGGAATTATCTCCTGATGCAAATACTTGTTCAAAATGTGGTTCAGCTAAAGTAGTAAAAGGGGTTGCAGATCGAATTAAAGAATTAGCTAATGTCAAATATGGAAAAGAGACTAGGCCACCCTATATTTATCAAGTTCCATTAGAGTATATTCCAAAGCTAGGGCCGAAAACATTTGAGAAATTACTTGAAGAATTTCAGACAGAAATGAATATTATTCACCATGTTCCATATAAACAGCTAAGTGAAGTTGTACCCAACAAAATAGCAGAATCAATATTGCAATTAAGAAAAGGGGAATTAACAATTAATGCTGGTGGTGGAGGTAAATATGGGACTATATCTTCATCCTAGTATTTTTCTCTAAAAAATAGATTTAGTGGCATGAATAATTAATATCCTTCATAGATTTTAATATAGAGCTTAACTAGAACGGAGGATTCTAATGTACAAAAGAGGAACTAATATTATTAGCCATTTTAATGAACATGCCACAATCTATATTTTTATGATCATTCTATTTTTAACCGGGATTATATTTGGAGCAATTCTAGTAAATAGCATGAGTTTTGCTCAGAAACAAGATTTAATATTTTATTTGGAACGATTTTTTGGAAGGATTTCTAATGAACAATCTATTGATAAGGTAACCATTCTGAAAGATAGCTTTCTATATCATATAAAGTTCCTACTGATATTATTTTTACTAGGGTTATCAGTAATAGGTCTACCAGTAGTATGGGTGTTATTATTTATTAAAGGGTTAGTAGTGGGTTTTACGGTTGGATTTATGGTAAATCAACTACAGTTTCAAGGCTTCTTACTAGCCACTGTTTCCATAGCACCACAGAACATCGTAATAATTCCTATATATATAATTGCTGGAAGTTTATCGATGATTTTTTCGATATCACTTTTAAATAAATTATTTACCCGAAAAATATCACAAACGACATTACAACCGTTTGCAATGTATATAAGTGCATTTTTAGTATTGATTGCTTTTTCATTATCCGCTGCCTTAATAGAAGCTTATGTTGCTAATGAGGCAATGGAAGCAATGATCCGCTCGGTATATTCAGAAGAGTAATTCGGATTTTAATTCCATTTAATTATTGATTAACACAGGGTTTCTGATTATAATATAATTAATACAAGATTATAATTATTATCGTTTGCGATTGATACTAATTATACTTTGACACTACTGCAATGTGTGCATATAATTAAAGGTGGGATATGAGGGAGGGGATTTTGCCATGGAACATCGCATTGATCGGATTAAAAAGCAACTCCATGCACAAAGCTACAAGTTAACTCCACAACGAGAAGCAACCGTTCGAGTATTATTAGAACGAGAAGAAGATCATTTAAGTGCTGAGGATATTTATTTACTTGTAAAAGAAAAAGCACCTGAGATTGGATTAGCTACAGTATATAGAACATTAGAATTGTTATCGGAACTAAAAATTGTTGATAAAATAAATTTTGGTGATGGTGTGTCCAGGTACGATCTTCGTAAAGAAGGAGCAGAACATTTCCACCATCATTTAGTATGTATTGAATGTGGTTCCGTCGAAGAAATTATGGAAGACTTATTAGGTGATGTAGAGAAGGTTGTTGAAAAGGAATGGGGCTTTCAAGTTAAAGATCACCGATTAACATTTCACGGTCTTTGCAAGGTCTGTCAGAAGGCAGCGGTCGAAACAACGTAAATATCATATGAATCTTAAAATGCCTGTTCCCAGTGGAGAAAAGGCATTTTTTTGGTTAGAAGAAGGTTGTTTTGTAAAAAGAGTTCACTAGAATCTTGATTTTATCTAGTTATCCAATCAATTTTTATATAATTTGTGAATTCTAGTTGAAATGCTCTTACGTATGGTTGAGACAGGGGTAATTTTGGTTTACAAATGTAGCAAAATCCTGTATGTTGAAAATGTAATTATTCGTATTCCTAAAATATACTAAAAAAATGTAGTCTTACCTATTACTTATATGTATAATCATAGTCTATTTTGGCATATCTTTTAATAGTAGTATTTTTTAGAAGAGGAGAAATAGTCTATGAAACGGATGATTTGGGACACAATTAAAGTCTTTGTTATTTTCATAGCTTGCACTTTTTTATTTTATTTTGGTCTACGTGTGATGCACGAAGAATATGAACAATATCATCGCTATGATCCACCAGAAGGACCATCTGTTAAAGTGTTTAATAGTGAAGAAGACAGAAGTTTTATTGATCGTTTGCATTTATTTTTTCGATTAGGGGAGTAAATTATGCTAAAGCATGCATACGAGGATTTCTTTCATTATTTACGAATTGAGAGAGGTTTATCAGAAAATACATTAAAAGCTTATCAACGAGATTTAAAGAATTACTGTCAATATATAGAAAAAGTTTCCGAAATAAAAGAATGGGATTCTGTTACGCGAACGGATATTGTACACTTTCTGTATCATCTAAAAGATGATGGGAGATCTTCTGCTACCATTGCTAGAACCATTTCTTCCATAAGAGCCTTTCATCAGTTTATGATTCGAGAAGATATCGTCCAAAAGGATGCTAGTTTGCACTTAGAAACTCCTAAAAAGGAAAAGAAGTTACCATCTGTTTTATCGATTAGTGATGTCGATCATTTATTAAATATTAAAGTCGATTCTCCTCTAAGTTATCGAAATAAAGCGATGTTAGAAGTGATGTATGCTACTGGATTACGAGTTAGTGAACTAATTGAGTTAAAAATGGGTGATCTCCATTTAACGATGGGGTTTGTTCGTTGTCTTGGAAAAGGTTCGAAAGAGAGGATCGTTCCATTAGGTAATGCAGCACAACAAGCAGTAGAGGAATACATAAAATATGGTAGAAATAAAATCTTAAAAAACAAAAAAGATGATAGTACATTATTCTTAAATCAGCATGGCAAACCATTGACTAGGCAAGGTTTCTGGAAAATACTTAAAAACATTGCCAATGAGGCTAAAATAACAAAGAAAATAACACCACATACTTTGAGGCATTCCTTTGCTACGCACTTGCTTGAGAATGGGGCAGATTTACGAGCTGTTCAGGAGATGTTAGGGCATGCTGACATATCTACGACTCAAATTTATACCCATGTAACTAAAACTAGATTAAAAGATATGTATCAATCTTTTCATCCTAGAGCATAAGTGATAAAAGATGATGAGCACCTAAAGATAGACTTTTATGAAATTATTACTTTCTTATTTTTTTTAAGAGACAATAAGTAGTCGTATAATTTAAGTTGTCTGACATCATACAACAAGAAATGATAACATAAAATAGCTGGTTTTGGAGAGTCTATATAATTATTGGAGGTAGATAGTATGAAAAATTTTAAACGCGTATTTTTAATAGTTATGGATTCAGTTGGAATAGGAGAAGCTCCTGATGCAAAAGAATTTAATGATGAAGGAGCAGATACACTAGGACATATTGCACAACATATGAATGGATTAACGATGCCCAATATGGGCGAGTTAGGACTTAGTAATATTCGCGAAATAGACGGAATAACAAAATCTGAAAACCCTAAAGCTCATTACACTAAAATGCAGGAAGCGTCAAATGGGAAAGATACGATGACTGGACATTGGGAGATCATGGGATTACATATTGAACAACCATTTAGAACATTCCCAGACGGTTTTCCAAAGGAACTAATTGATCAATTAGAAGAAAAAACAGGTAGAAAAGTGATAGGTAATAAACCTGCATCAGGTACAGCGATACTTGATGAATTAGGTGAGGAGCATATGAATACGGGCTCATTAATTGTTTATACTTCAGCTGATTCTGTTCTTCAAATTGCTGCTCATGAAGAGATTATTCCAATTGATGAGTTATATCGTATTTGTGAAATTGCTAGAGAATTAACATTAGATGAAGAATACATGGTCGGCCGTGTCATAGCACGTCCGTTTATTGGAAAACCAGGTGCCTATGAAAGAACATCGAATCGACACGACTATGCTTTAAAACCATTTGGCAAAACAGTAATGAACACACTTGAAGATGCGAACTTAGATGTAATAGCACTTGGAAAAATTTCAGATATATATGATGGAGAAGGCGTTACTAAGGCTGTTCGAACAGTGGACAATGATGATGGCATGACTAAAATTGTTGAGTCAATGGATGAAGATTTTACAGGTATCAGTTTCTTGAATTTAGTGGACTTTGACGCTAAATATGGCCACCGTCGCGATCCAGAAGGTTACGGGATTGCATTAGAACAGTTTGATAAAAGGCTTCCAGAAGTATTAGAAAAGTTAAAAGACGATGACTTATTAATTATTACTGCTGATCATGGTAATGATCCTGTTCATCATGGAACAGACCACACTAGAGAATATGTTCCTTTATTAGTACATCATAAGGGGATTGAAAGTGGAAAACAAATACCTCTAAGAGAGACATTTGCTGATATCGGTGCAACGATTGCTGATAACTTTAATGTAGAAATGCCTAAGCATGGTAAAAGTTTCTTAGGAGAAATTGAATAGAAAAGGATGAGTATTATGGATAATCAAGCCATTATTGAAGCGTCAACGTATATTAAAAATCAATTAAAGGAAATGCCTACTATAGGTTTAATTCTTGGATCTGGATTAGGAGTTCTTGGGGATGAAATTACTAACCCTACTGTGATCCCTTATAAAGAGATTCCACATTTTCCTGAGTCAACAGTAGCTGGTCATAAAGGACAATTGGTGATTGGTGAATTAGAAGGGAAACAAGTTATCGCTATGCAAGGAAGATTTCATTATTATGAAGGCTATACAATGCAGCAAGTAACTTTCCCAGTACGAGCAATGAAGGAATTAGGTGTTGAATCATTAATCGTTACTAATGCAGCAGGTGGAATTAATGAATCATTTCAGCCTGGTAACTTAATGATTATAACAGACCATGTTAATAACATGGGGAATAATCCACTAATTGGACCAAATAATGACGACTTTGGGCCTCGTTTCCCTGATATGTCAAGTGTTTACGACAGGAAGTACATTGAGCATGCGAAAAAGTGTGCGAACGATTTAGGGTTAAACGTACAATCAGGGGTGTACGTAGGAAATACAGGACCTGTTTATGAAACACCAGCAGAAGTTCGAATGCTTCGAACCCTTGGTGGAGATGCTGTAGGAATGTCTACAGTACCTGAAGTAACTGTAGCAGGTCACGCTGGATTACGAGTACTAGGTATATCTTGTATTTCGAACATGGCTGCTGGTATTTTAGACCAACCATTAACTCATTCTGAAGTTATTGAAACAACGGAAAAAGTTAGAGAAGACTTTTTAACATTTATTAAAAAGATAATCCAGACATTGTAATTATATTTATTTAAATACAAAAAGGTTAGGGATGATTACCATGAGAATGTATGACATCATTGAAAAAAAGAGAGATGGAAGCGAGTTAAGTGAGGAAGAAATTCGATTTTTTATAGATGGATATACAAAAGGTGAAATACCTGATTATCAAGTTAGTGCTTTACTTATGACAATCTTCTTCCAAGATATGACAGAATCGGAACGTGCTATTTTAACTTCTGCCATGGTTGAATCAGGTGACCAAATTGATTTATCAAAAATCGAAGGAATAAAAGTGGATAAGCATTCAACAGGTGGTGTTGGTGATACAACTACACTTATTTTAGCACCACTTGTTGCTTCAGTAGGAGTACCAGTTGCTAAAATGAGTGGTCGAGGTTTAGGGCATACTGGGGGAACAATTGATAAGTTAGAGTCAGTTCCAGGATTTCATGTAGAAATTTCGAATGATGAATTTATAAAACTTGTGAACCAAAATAAAGTAGCCGTAATTGGACAATCAGGTAATCTTACACCAGCAGATAAGCAACTCTATAGTTTAAGAGACGTAACAGCAACAGTTAATTCGATCCCATTAATTGCTAGTTCCATTATGAGTAAAAAAATAGCTTCAGGTGCAGATGCCATTGTTTTAGATGTGAAAACAGGTGCAGGTGCATTTATGAAGGATATTGAAGAAGCGAGAAAACTAGCGGAAGCAATGGTATCAATTGGTAACCGTGTAGGAAGACAGACAATGGCTGTTATTTCCGATATGAGTCAACCATTAGGGAATGCTATCGGCAATGCTTTAGAAGTAAAAGAAGCAATTGATACCCTTCATGGAAACGGACCAAGTGATTTAACAGAACTGTGCTTAACATTAGGTTCACAGATGGTGGTGTTAGCGAAGAAGGCAGAATCGATAGAAGAAGCTCGATCACTACTAGAAGAAAGCATTGCTAATGGAAAGGCCTTTGAACAATTTGTAACTTTCTTAGAGTCACAAGGTGGAAATGCCGACGTTGCCCATCATCCTGAAAAATTACCACAGGCTGAATTTAAATTTGAATTACCAGCGAAGGAATCTGGCACAGTATCTTCAATTATTGCTGACCAAATAGGAACAGCTGCTATGATGTTAGGTGCAGGAAGAGCTACAAAAGAATCTCAAATTGATCTTGCTGTTGGCCTTGTCCTACATAAAAAAGTAGGAGACACTGTTGAAAAGGGAGAATCTTTACTCACAATTCATGCTAATAGCAAAGACGTACAAGATGTGAAAGAACTTCTCTATCAAAGCATACAATTATCTGACCAATCAGTAGAAGCACCAACATTGATTTATGATACAGTATCAGAAGGATAATTTAATACAATACTTTACCAAAGGGACGAAACTATAACGGTTTTGTTCCTTTTTATTTTTATGCTTCAAATATACCCTTCTCTAAATCTCCTATTTATCTCTTTTTCGTTGTTATATAAATAATTGAATATGGAAATACTAAACATATGCTACATATGTCAACTTGAAGACATTAACTTCAAGGCTAATAGGTAAACATAGTTTAGCAACACAATTTATTAGTACCAATTTAACTTTGGAGGTAATAGAATGAAGAAATTTGTGGTAAGTTTCGTCCTTATCATCTTAATGATGTCAATGAATTCGTTGGTTTTTGCTGAAGAAAACAAGTCAGAAGGAGAAAATACAAAGTTAGCAGAAGATGCAAAGTCGGCAATATTGATTGAGAGGGACACTGGAGAAATTCTATTTGAGAAAAATTCGAATGAAGAATTACCCCCTGCTAGTATGACGAAAGTGATGACCCTTCTCCTTATTATGGAAGCCCTTGATAAAGGAGTTATTGAAAAAGATGAAACGATCCGCGTGAGTGAAAATGCTGCTGGAATGGGTGGCTCACAAATCTTTCTAGAAGCAGGAGAAGAAATGACTGTGAACGACTTGCTTAAAGGAGTTGCTGTAGCATCTGGAAATGATGCGAGTGTAGCCTTAGCAGAGCGAATTGCAGGGAGCGAAGAAGCATTCGTTCAAAAAATGAATGAAAAAGTAAAAAAGTTAGGTTTAGAAAATACTAAATTCCAAAATGTATCCGGGTTACCAGCAGAAGATCATTATAGTACTGCTTATGATATGGCTATTATGGCTAAGGAATTATTAAAGTATGAATCGATTACAGAATATACTTCTATTTATGAGGATTACTTAAGAAAAGGTACTGAAGATGAGTTTTGGCTAGTTAACACGAACAAGCTAGTAAGATTTTATCCTGGAGTTGATGGCTTAAAAACAGGTTTTACTAGTGAAGCTAAATATTGCCTAACTGCGACAGCTAAAAAGAATGATATGAGAGTGGTAGCTGTTGTAATGGGAATTGATACTCCAAAGGAAAGAAATGCAACAGTGTCGCAAATGTTAGACTATGCATTTAACTCGTACGATACTAAGAAGTTATTTGATAAAGATCAAACAATTACTACATTAGAAATATTGAAAGCAGAGCAGAAAAAAGTAGATGTTGTCGCATCAGAATCGATTAGCACTATTTATCGTAAGGGCGATTCTTTAGACGATATTACAACTAGTGTGAAAATCGAATCTGAATTATCGTTACCAATCAAAAAGGGAGATCAAGTTGGTGTATTAAAGGTAATGTCAGGAGAAGAAACACTTTCAGAAACACCTTTAACTGTAAATGAGAATATTGATAAAGCATCCTATTTTACTTTAGTAAAACGTTCATTAGAGAAGTTGTCGAAATCTAAGTGAATAACACTAAAATAATCGAAGTACTTCTTCTTTTGTCATAAAGCAGGATTTTACCCATTTAATCAAGAATCAATACTTACAAAGGAATGTAAGGAGGAAATTAAATGGGTTTAACTTATACTTTTGACGTTAAAGAAGATGTACTAATCGTCAGACTTTCTGGAGAATTGGATCATCATGAAGCAGAAATACTTCGTGAAAAATGGTCTGACATGATCTATACCAATTCAGTAAAACATGTCATTTTAAATTTAGAAAATATTTCCTTTATGGACAGCTCCGGTTTGGGGGTTGTACTGGGAAGATATAAAGAAGTATTACAGCTGGGAGGAGAAATGGTTGTTTGTTCCGTTCCTCCTTCCATTCATCGTTTATTCGAAATGTCTGGATTATTTAAGATTGTACGTCATGAAGAGAATGAGGAATTCGCTTTAGTTACTTTGGGGGTGGCTTCATGAAAAATGAAATGAATGTGGAGTTTTCTAGTGTAAGTTCAAATGAATCTTTTGCAAGGGTTACTGTTGCGTCGTTTGTTTCACAATTAGACCCAACAATGGAAGAACTAACAGAAATAAAGACTGTTGTGTCAGAAGCAGTAACTAATTCTATTATCCATGGTTATAACGAAGAACCTGATCACAAAATATCTATTTCCTGCATCCTAAATGATGGAGAGGTTGAGATTACGATTAAGGATAGTGGAATAGGAATGGAAGATATTGAAGAGGCTCGTCAACCGCTGTATACGTCAAAACCTGAATTAGAAAGATCGGGGATGGGATTTACGATTATTGAGAATTTTATGGACTCTGTAGAAGTCATTTCAAAACCTGGACAAGGGACAACGGTTCATATGAAAAAGCAATTAACAAAAAGTAAAACGGTTTATAATTAGGGGCCATGCCTATGGATGTTAATGTGAAAAATAATAACCGAAAAGATGCTTTAACAGATGAACAGGTGAAAGATTATATTTACAGAAGTCAACAAGGGGATAAAGAGGCTAGAGATATACTAGTTGAGAAAAATATTAGACTAGTATGGTCTGTTGTTCAACGTTTCATGAACCGTGGATATGATCCAGATGACTTATTCCAAATTGGTAGTATCGGATTAATTAAATCAATTGATAAATTTGATCTTTCCTATGATGTTCGTTTCTCAACGTACGCTGTACCTATGATTATAGGTGAAATACAGCGATTTCTTAGAGATGACGGCAGTGTAAAAGTAAGCCGGTCATTAAAAGAAATGGGTAATAAAATACGAAAAAAGAAAGATGAATTAACGAAGGAATATGGTAGGTCACCGACTATTAATGAAATTGCTAGGGAACTAGAATTAACTCCAGAAGAAGTAGTACATGCACAGGAAGCAGCTAAAGCACCTCATTCAATACATGAAACAGTATTTGAAAATGATGGGGATCCAATAACTTTATTGGATCAAATAGCCGATCAGGATGCTAACTGGTTCGACAAATTATCTTTGCAGGAAGCAATTAGGGGTCTAGATGCACGTGAAAGGTTAATCCTGTACTTAAGATACTATAAAGATAAAACCCAATCAGAAGTTGCTGAAAGACTAGGAATTTCACAAGTGCAGGTTTCTAGATTAGAAAAGAAAATATTAATCGAGATGAAAGAAAAAATTGAACCATAGAATAAGTACATTAGAATAAGGAATGGTTAAAAAGCGTGTTTGGAATGATAAATCCATACACGCTTTTTTGTATTAATAATGCTCTACGCTTTTCTTATAATAAAATTTACTTTTGTACAAATACTAGTATGTATCGAGTGAAGGTAAAGGTGGGAAAATTGGTGACGGATATCTTATATTTGCGCCTTAAAAGAAACATTGAATTTTCATCGATGCAAGAGGTTAGATTAAAGGATATAGCGTACTTAACAATTAATTCCGATAAATTACAGAAGTCGCTAGGAAATATGAAGATTTATCAAATTACACAGAAAGATAAGGAAATAGTGGTCATTGATAGCTTTTTAATAATTAAATACTTAACGGAAATGCATCCCAATTTAGAAATACAACTCTTAGGACCAGAACAAACCATTATACGGATAAAGAAATATAAGAAATCACCTTCAGTATTAATTGTTGGATTTGTATGGCTTCTTTTATTCATTGGGACAGCAATGACAATCATGAATTTTCATTATGATGTTAGCATGCAAGAGGTCCAACAAAAACTTCACTTTTTATTAACTGGTGAAGAAAATGAGTACCCTTTATGGATTCAAATACCTTACTCGTTGGGGTTAGGAGCTGGTATGTTATTGTTTTTTAATTATTTCTTTAAAAAGAAGTTTAATGAAGAACCAAGTCCACTGGAATTAGAAATCTACAAATATCAGCAAGGCATTGATAATTATGTTAGCTATTATGAGAACAAATTAAACAATGGCAACGATCCTTTCTAATCTTATACAACTATTTGTAGGTTTTGCTGGTGGGCTTGCTGTTGGGTGTGGGTTTGTTGCTTTTTTGACTGTATTAGGCATCATCCCCAGGTTAATTCAACTAAGTAAAACGAATAAATTAATAAAATCTTATATCGGATGTGTAGTTACTGGTACATTGTTTGGTACATTCATGTCATTTGCTGGTATTCATTGGTCCCAGCCAAGTATTTTATTAGCTGTCTGGGGTATATTTCATGGGGTTTTTAACGGAATGCTTGCTGCAGCATTGACGGAAGTACTAAATGTTTTTCCGTTAATAACAAAACGTATCGGATTAAACCAGTATTTATTATGGTTTTTGATGGCAATCGTTTTTGGTAAAATTGCTGGTTCATTATTTCAATGGATTATCTTGGTTAGGTATTAGAAAATCAGGGAATGGAGTGAAAAAAGTGAAAAAAAGTCCGATCTCTGGAAAAATTTCGGAAACTCAAAAATATATGGAAACTAAAATAGGAGTGGGTACTTCCTATGATGTTGGCTTCAGAGAAATTGTCATTCTAAAAACAAAGGTACAATTGTATTATTTAACAGGCTTAGTTGATAGTGCAATCGTTCAAGAATTATTGAAGGAACTTGTTAATTTAAATGACCATGAAAAAAATCGTAAAAAAGTACCTGAGATAATTGAAAATCGTCTTTTACACCAACAGGTTGATCCTATTAAATCAATGGATGAGGCTGTTGATCAAATGTTATCAGGTTTAATTGTTGTTTTTATTGATGGAGAAAAATTTGCATTTGTTGTTGATGTTAGAAGTTATCCAGGGAGATCACCAGAAGAACCGGATACGGAAAGAGTAATTAGAGGTTCCCGTGATGGATATACGGAAAATGTTGTAGAGAACACTGCGCTTACTAGACGGAGAATACGGGATGCAAGATTAAGGCATGAAATGTTAAAAGTTGGAGAACGTTCCAAAACTGATGTTTGTATTAGTTATTTACAAGATGTGGCTGATGATGGTTTGGTCCAATTAATTAAAGATAAGATCGAACAAATTGAAATTGATGGTATCTCTATGGCAGAGAAAACGTTAGAAGAATATATTGTGAAGAGAAATTGGAATCCATATCCATTAGTGAGATATACCGAACGACCAGATGTCGCAGCAAGTCATCTCTTAGAAGGACATGTATTAATTATCGTTGATACATCTCCTTCAGTAATTATATTACCAACAACATTCTTCCATCATGTTCAACATGCTGAAGAACATCGTCAAGTTCCAACAATAGGAACATTTATTAGGTGGACAAGATTTTTAGCAGTATTTGCTTCACTATTTCTTTTGCCGGCATGGCTATTATTTGTATTAGATCCTTCCCTATTACCAAAAGGATTGTCGTTTATCGGACCGAATGATGAAGGAAATATTCCAATCGTGATTCAAATTATTCTAGGAGTAATAGGGATAGAGTTTCTGAGGATGGCCGCGATACATACTCCTACTGCTCTATCTACAGCAATGGGGTTAATAGCAGCTGTTTTAATTGGACAAATTGCAATTGATGTAGGGATGTTAAGTCCTGAAGTTATTTTATATATTTCTATAAGTGCCATAGGTTCTTATGTAACGCCGAGTTATGAACTGAGTGTCGCAAACAAAGTTGCAAATTTATTCTTATTAATTGCAACTTCCATTTGGGGATTAATAGGATTTGTAATTAGTGTAACGATTTTTCTATTATTCTTAGCGAGTATCAAATCATTACGGACTCCATATTTATGGCCATTATTACCTTTTAACTTTAAAGCGATGGTAAATATTCTATTCCGTGTTCCTGTTCCATTAACGAAGAGCAGGCCAAGTATCGTACACCCTAAAAACAATTACAGACAACCTTAAGTTCAATAGAGATACAATTCGTAAAAATACGGGCTGTATCTCTTTTGTTTTAAAAAATGGTGTGATAAAGTATCTTTATTAGTTAGAAATTTAAGAAAAGCGCGTGCGCTCGGAATTAGTCATCTCTGAAAGTTATACTTTCTAATCTATTAAAAAATCGGGGGATTAATATGGTTAACCATCCATTTAAAATAAATTCATTAGGACATCTGGAAGTAGGAGGGGTTGATACTATTGATTTGGCAAAAAAATACGGAACCCCATTATATGTATATGATGTTAATTTAATTAGACAAAATTGTCGTTCATTTGTTGAAACGTTTAAAAAAGTTGATGTAAAAGCGCAGGTAGCGTATGCAAGTAAGGCTTTTTCTTCGATTGCTATTTTACAAGTAATGAAACAAGAAGGTTTATCACTGGATGTGGTTTCAGAAGGTGAACTTTATACAGCATTACAAGCTGGCTTTCCTAGCGAACGAATACATTTACACGGAAACAATAAGAGTATAAATGAATTAAAAATGGCTATTGAAAATAATGTAGGCTGTATCGTTGTCGATAACTTTTATGAAATTGAACTTTTAGAGATGTTATTGAAGGAGTATGATACGCAAGTAGACGTTCTAATTCGAGTAACACCAGGTATTAAATCCAACACCCATCAATATATACTAACAGGAAATGAAGATTCAAAATTTGGTTTTGATTTACACAATGGACAAGCTGAAAAAGCATTGCAACAGCTCCAAAACCACACACATATTCGTTTTAAAGGATTACACTGTCATATCGGTTCACAAATCTTTGAGACTGATAGGTTTACAAAAACAACGGATATACTATTTGGCGTTTTAGCTAGATGGAAAGAAACATATGGATTTATTCCTGAAGTTTTAAATTTAGGTGGAGGTTTTGGGATTAAATACACAGAAAATGATACTCCTTTACCACTAAATACTTATGTGGAAGAGATTACTGTAGCAGTTAGAAATCATACAAAACAAATTGATATTCCTATGCCAGAAATCTGGATCGAACCTGGTAGGTCCATTGTAGGTAATGCAGGGTTAACCTTATACACCGTTGGTTCAATGAAGGAAATTCCTGGAGTAAGAAATTATGTCTCTGTGGATGGTGGGATGACGGACAACATACGTCCAGCTCTTTATCAAGCGAAGTATGAGGGAGTCCTTGCTAACAAAGCAAACCAGGAAAATGAGACCGTAGTTTCAATTGCCGGAAAATGTTGTGAATCAGGAGATATGCTTATTTGGGATTTACCTACACCAAAAGTCGATCCTGGCGATATTCTAGCTGTATTTTCTACAGGTGCATATGGTTATTCAATGGCTAGTAATTATAACCGTTTTTCTAAACCTGCAGTTGTATTTGTAGAAAATGGGATAGACAACCTAGTTGTAAAAAGAGAAACGTTTGAAGATATTACTCGTTTTGATTTAACCTATGAGGGCTAGTTAAATGCCCAAATTCTGAGGTACTTGTTATAAATGGATTAGCAGTACTTTAATTTATTGGAATATCATGTTAATATAAGTTAAGATTTTATAAAAATCAGGTTAGGAGCAAATAAATATGACAAAAAACGGATATATCATCATGGAAAATGGAAATAAGATTACTTTTGATCTTTTTCCTAATGAAGCACCAAATACAGTAGCAAACTTTGAAAAATTAGCTAATGAAAATTTTTATGATGGCTTAACTTTTCACAGAGTGATAGATGGATTTGTTAGTCAAGGTGGTTGCCCTAGAGGGAATGGAACAGGAGATGCAGGATACACCATAAAATGTGAAACAGAAGGAAACCCTCATAAACATGTAGAAGGTTCTCTTTCAATGGCACATGCTGGTAAAGACACTGGTAGTAGTCAGTTCTTTATCGTACATGAACCTCAACCTCATTTAAATGGTGTTCATACTGTTTTTGGTCAGGTAACTTCTGGCATGGAGCATGTAAAAGCAATGAAAAATGGGGATGTAATGAAAGAAGTTAAAGTATTATCTGAATAAAAATAGAAATTTGGAAAACAAATGGATGTATTATTCTGGCTTTATCTTTTATTCGTCGCTATTCCACTCTGTACATTAATACACGAAAGTGGTCATATGCTTGCAGCGAGGATACTAAAGGCTGATCATATTACTCTAGTTATAGGTAGGGGAAGCGACAAATATAAATTCTCAATATCTAAACTACAAGTCGTAATTAGAAGTCTTTTCTTGATTACAGGAGTTACTGAAAGTAGTCGTGAAAAGCCATACAAACGATTAGAGATTATTTTTATTACATTATGTGGACCAATTAGTAACTTATTTTTCTTCCTATTGTTTTTGTATTTATATATGATATTTCATAATGACTATGTCTTTGTGTTAATGTTATTGAATGCATGGATAGGAATAGTCAATATTACTCCATTTAAAGTTAAAGGTAAATTGTCAGATGGATATGTTATCTTTCAACAAATATTCAAAAAATAATTAAAAATCTTGTATGATTTATGATTAGTTCGTTTATAATGTTGAAAAGGGATATTTTGGTAATAGGAATTCTTGTGGTTTCTTATGTTTATTCATTTACCAAGATATAATATAATTACGAATAGTTGACGTGATTAAAGATCTGCTTTTTATAAAAGCTTTTTAATGAGGGATTAAAATGTTAATACGCTACAAAAAAAACTTTGAAAAAATCGCCATGGGCTTGCTTTCTTTTATGCCTGAGGAAAAGGATGTTAAAAAACTACAACATACGATTAAGGAATATGAAGTAAATCCTAACTGGCACCTATTTCTTTGGAAAGAAGATGATATTATTGGTGCAATTGGGATTAGCACAGAAGATGAAATTAATGCTGTGATTCAACATATCTCTGTTAATCCTTCTCACCGCAATACAGGAATAGGTAAAAGAATGGTTCGAGAAGCGGTAAAGAATTTTGAAGAAAAGTATGTAGTCTGTCCTAACGATTCAACGAAGCGTTTTTATCATAAATGTAGTGAACTTCTTAATGGGTAGTTCAGCATATGATATGTGGATAGAGAAGTGTTAGCACTACTCTAATACAAAAATCAGCCCTAATCAATTAGGGCTGATTTTCTTTCCATGTTCATGGATAAATATCAATCGTAGCTACTTTTTCTTTTTTATTTTATAGCCAAGCTGCACCAACGATAATTAGAAGGATAAATAATACTACGATTAACGCGAATCCTCCACCATATCCATAACTATTTCCCATAAAGCAATTCCTCCTTTTTTAAAAATAAATGTTTTAATAACATTTATCTTACGTTAATAACGTATGTAAGATATAATTCTGATGTATGGGCGTTTGTGACAAGTTGAAAAAAATATTTATTCCATACTGATTCGTGATACTATTACATAGGACCAATGAGAAGGTTCTAATAAAAGAAAAAACTTTAGATGTTGATTTCAAATATGAAGGGATGATTGTGATGAATCAGGTATATGAAGTGAAATTAGATTCTTTTGAGGGACCACTTGATTTGTTGTTACATTTAATCCATCAATATGAAATCGATATTTATGATATTCCGGTTGCAAAAATTACGGAACAATATATGAACTATATTCACACTATGCAACAGTTAGAGCTTAATATTGCTAGTGAATATCTTGTAATGGCTGCAACACTGATTGAAATTAAAAGCCATATGCTTCTACCGAATCAAGAAATTGATGAAGAAGATGAGTATATGGAAGATCCACGTGATGAATTGATGCAGAGGTTGATTGAATACCGGAAATATAAAGAAGCAGCGGAAAAATTAAAAGAAAAAGAAGAAGACGCTAATCATACTTTCACAAGGCCACCAGTAGTTTTTGATGAAAAAGTGTCAAAACCTCCAATTATACAAGGGGATGTTTCCATCTACGATATGATTGGTGCTTTAGGTAAAATGATGGAAAGAAAAAAATGGAATGAACCCCTCGATACACGTATTCAACGGGTTGACATTCCAATTGAGAAACGAATGGATGAAGTATTACAGCTTGTTCGTGATTCAAAAGATGGAGTTGCTTTTGAGAATATGTTTCCTTATCAGTCGCGTTCTCACATTGTTGTTACTTTTATTGCTTTACTAGAATTAATGAAAAAGAAAGAAGTAACGTGTAAACAAGAACGACATTTTGAATCACTATTTGTATATTATTTGGGAGATGCTTAACTGATGAATGAATTAAAAGGAGTAGTAGAGGGTCTGTTATTTGCAAGTGGAGATGAAGGAATGACCGTGAGGCAATTAGCTGCTGTTATGGAAGTAACCGAAGAGACCATTAATCATATGTTAGAAGAATTAAAATATGATTATGAACGAGTTGATCGAGGGATGATGATTATGCAGTCTCATGATGTTTTTCATTTAACTACGAAACCAGAGCACAGTGAGTATTTTAAAAGATTGCTAGCAACACCTCAATCAAGTCGAATGTCACAAGCTGCTTTGGAAACGTTAGCTATTATTGCATATAAACAACCTATCACTCGTTCAGAGATTGATGATATACGAGGAGTTAAAAGTGACCGTCCTGTTCAGACTTTATTGGCCCGCTCTTTAATTGAAGAGGTGGGAAGAAAAGAAGGTGTTGGAAGACCTGTCCTTTTTGGAACAACTAAAGACTTTTTAACTTACTTTGGATTAACATCATTAGAAGAATTACCACCTTTACCAGATAACCTAGGGGATGAGGAAGCTATCGAAGAAGCTGATTTATTTTTTGATCGTTTTAATCAAATCGAAGAAAATTAATTGGAAACTCTCACAAATTGTGAGGGTTTTTTGTTTTTATGTTCATATCCATTATGTACAAGCATAAAATGTAGAGACATAAAATTGTAGGAGGCCAACTCATGCGAAGAATTGCAATTACCACTTTGATATTAATTTTGTTCTTTACTACTTTGTTTCCAAATATTGGACATGCTACTCCTTCTGTTTCTGCAAAGAATGCAGTGCTAATAGAAGAATCTACGGGAAGGATTCTCTTTGAAAAAAATGCACATGAGAAATCTTCTATTGCTAGTATCACTAAGATAATGACTGCTATTGTTGCCATTGAATCTGGAATGTTGAAGGAAAAGGCAACCGCTAGTAATAGAGCAGTTTATACAGAAGGTTCCTCCATATATTTAAAGGAAGGCGAAAAAATGACCATTGAAGATCTTCTCTATGGTCTTATGCTAAGGTCTGGAAATGATGCAGCAATGGCTATAAGTGAACATGTTGGTGGAAGTATGGAGGGATTTGTTCATTTAATGAATGAAAAAGCTAGTTGGTTAGGTATGTCAAATACTAACTTTGAAAACCCACATGGACTAGATTCGGACAAGCATTATTCATCAGCATACGATATGGCACTTCTGATGAGTTATGCTATGAAAGATAAAGAATTTCAGAAAATAACTAGTGCGAAATCTTATAAGTCCGAACAACGTTCTTATAGTTGGCAAAATAAAAATAAATTATTAACGATGTATTATAAGTATTGTACAGGAGGAAAAACTGGCTTCACTAAGAAGACAGGAAGAACCCTTGTATCAACTGCATCTAAAGATGGAATGAATTTAATTGCAGTAACACTGGACGCTCCCGATGATTGGCGCGATCATATGAAGATGTTTGATTGGGGTTTTGAAAACTACGAAATGGAATCTCTAATTAAACAAGGACAAACGACAGTCGAAACCGATTCGCAAACTAGTTTAACTGGTGTAATTAAAGAAGATCGTCTATACCCGCTTACAAATGAAGAGAAGGAACTTATTAACAAAAAAATTCTAATTCAAGAACAAGAACAGTACGAGAATGGCGATAAAATTGGTTTGGCAATTTTCTCTCTAGATAATAATCGTATATTAGAAGTACCTATATTTATGAGTTCAGATGAACCTACTGAAAAAAATTTCATGGATGATTTTATATCAATATTTAAGAAAATATTTAGGTTGGGGTAACATGGTAAATATTATTTGGGCAAGTATGGCTATTATAGGTATTATTTATGCAATGATAAATGGAACGATGGATCAAGTAAATAAAGCTATATTTGAAACTGCAAACGAGGCAGTAACACTTTCCATAGGTTTAATTAGTGTTTTAGTATTTTGGTTAGGAATTATGAAAGTTGCAGAAAAGGCTGGGATATTAAACGTACTTGCTAAAATATTTAGGCCGATTGTTGTACGGATATTCCCAGATATTCCTAAAGACCACCCGGCGATAGGTTATATATTATCTAATATTACAGCTAATTTATTTGGATTAGGAAATGCTGCAACACCAATGGGGATTAAGGCGATGGAACAAATGAAACAGTTAAGTGGTACAGATACAGCATCTAGATCAATGATTACATTTCTTGCTTTAAATACCTCAAGTTTAACTATCATACCAACAACGGTTATTGCGATTCGGATGCAGTATAATTCGGTATCTCCTACAGAAATTGTTGGTACGACAATTATAGCTACTGTTATTTCAACAATAAGTGCTTTATTAATTGATCGTTATTTTTATTATAGAAGTATTCGGGGGAAGTAAAATATGGGGTTTATAACAGCTGTAAGTTCGTGGCTAATACCATGCTTTATTCTAATCGTTCTTGTAGTGGCTACGTGGAAAAAAATACCTGCTTATGAATTATTTGTTGAGGGAGGTAAAGAAGGGGTAAAGATGGCTTTTTCTTTACTTCCTTTTTTAGTAGGAATGATAGTTTCTATATCCATATTAAGAAGTTCCGGTGCATTAGAAGCTTTTATTCATTTTATCTCACCTTTTTTATCGTTTATAGGAATACCACCTGATATTATTCCTCTAGCACTTGTACGGCCAATCTCAGGAACTGCAGCATTAGGAATGACAACCGAATTAATCGATACACACGGACCGGATTCTTTTATAGGTCGATTAGCCTCTACAATGCAGGGGAGTACAGATACTACACTTTATATTCTAACAGTATATTTTGGTGCTGTCGGTATCAGAAAAATGGGTTATGCGCTTAAAGTTGGACTTCTAGCCGATTTAGTTGGTATAATTGCATCGATAATAATTGTTACTCTTATATTTGGATAAAACCCGTTAAGTAGCGTTAACATAAGGTTAACGCTATTATTGTGTTTATCCCAATATAATAACAGTAATAATTTACAACTTAAACAACTATAAAATTATAAAATGGTGATAATATGTCGAATCTAGAACGTTTACAGAAAGTAATTGCACAAAGTGGTGTCACTTCAAGACGTAAAGCAGAAAAACTAATTGAAGATGGCAAGGTAAAAGTTAACGGGAAAGTAGTTACTGAACTTGGAACTAAGGTTAGCCCAAACGATAAAGTAGAGGTTAATGGAATCCAATTGGAAAAAGAATTGCCGGTTTATTATATGTTTTATAAACCAAGAGGAGTAATCTCAAGTCTAAGTGATGATAAAGGACGTAAAGTTGTTACAGACTTTTTCCCAGAGATTGATGAAAGAATTTTTCCTATTGGAAGATTAGACTATGATACTTCTGGTATTTTATTGCTAACGAACGATGGTAATTTTGCAAATCTACTAATGCACCCTAAACACGGAGTGGAGAAAGTATATGTTGCAAAAATTAAAGGAATTCCTTCTAAGACTGAATTAGCAAGACTATTAAAAGGTGTAAAAGATAAAGGCGAAGTGTTAAAAGCGATTCGCTATAATATTTTGTCTGTTGACAGAAAAAAAGGGACAATGATTTTAGAGTTAACATTGCAAGAGGGGAAAAACCGACATGTTCGACGAATGATGGAACAACTTGGTTATCCTGTACTCAAACTAAAAAGAGAAAAGTATGGCTTGTTAACACTAGATGGAATGAGGGTTGGTGAGCATCGACCGTTAACCCCAAAAGAAGTTAAACAAATGCGTAACCATGCAACAGATTAAATTGTTGAATAATAGACAAATTTACCATAGTGGTAAAGTGGTATAATGGTGCGAGAGGTGATGGGCGTGAGTATAGAAAATAAAAGACCGAATAAAGCAAAGAAAAAGAGAAATCGCTTAATTTTTAGAACAGCAATACTCGCTGTATTATTTGTTGCCATTATTTATGCTGTTGTTACCAATTTAAATAAGGATAATACGATTTATAAAATAGGTGATCAAGCTCCAGATTTTCAATTAGAGCAAATAAATCATAACAATGAAGTAGAATCCATTCAGTTAAGTGAGCTTCAAGGAAAGGGCGTTATGCTTAATTTTTGGGGAACCTGGTGTGACCCTTGTGAAGCCGAGATGCCTTATATGCAACAACTATATCCTGAATATAAAGAAAAGGGTGTAGAAATCATTGCGGTTGTCTTAAATGACACTAGATTTAATGTGAAACAATTTGTAAACAAGTATGATCTAACATTCCCAATTCCTTTTGATAATAAAGGAGCGATTCAAGATTTATATAAAATTGGACCTATTCCAAGCTCATTCTTTATAAGCCCTGAAGGAGAGATTGTAGAAAAAGTGGAAGGGGCACTTACACTTGAAAGGTTAGAAGGATATTTGAAACAAATAGAACCGGAAGACAACCAAGATTGAAAGTAGTTAGTGAGGGATATCGATGAAAAGTATAAAATGTGAATGTGGACATGTGAATCCAGAAGGCACAGTCCTTTGTGAAGCATGTGGTAAGCCGATTGAAGGTAACCAACACATTGACGGCAACGATAAAAAGAAATTACTTAATATGCGTTATGATGGTACTGCCAGAAGATCACAAACGTATAACAAGTCCATTATTGATAAGATATGGAGCTTTTTCTCAAGTGTCAAAGTTGGTGTATGGTTAATTGTTTTAGCACTTATCGCTTCTGCAATAGGTACAATATTTCCGCAACAACAATACATTCCAATTGATGCAATTTCGAGGGATCCAGCCATTTACTATCCAGAAACTTATGGTATTTTAGGTCAAATATATTATCAATTAGGGTTACATAATTTATTTAGTTCATGGTGGTATTTAATTTTAATTGCATTAATTGGAGTTTCATTAGTGATTTGTAGTTTAGATCGCTTTGTACCACTATATAAAGCATTAAAAATTCAAAAGGCGAAGCGACATAAAACGTTCTTAAGTAGACAACGTTTATATAGTGAAAGCGACGAGGTATCTGAAAAAGAAAAAGAACAAGTTATTCAAAATCTAAAGAAACAAAGATATAAAGTTAGAATAGAAGATGGACATGTATTGGCAGAAAAAGGTCGCTTCTCTCGTTGGGGTCCTTATGTGAATCATATTGGATTAATTATTATTTTGTTAGCTGCATTGTTACGTTCAACACCTATGTTTTATACGAATGAGTATGTTTGGGTTCGAGAAGGAGAACAAATCGTTATTCCTGGAACGGACCGGGAGTATTTCATTGAGAATAAAGGATTCATCTTGGATGTATATGATGAAAATGATGAACGCTTTAAAGATGCAATTCAAAAAGAGGGACGAATTATTCCAAGTAATTTCCAAACAAATGCTGTCGTATATAAACAAAGTGACGATGCTGTAGCAGGTTCAGAAACGGATTTGGAAAAAGTTGCTGAAACCGAAATTCGTATGAACCATCCATTAGAATTTGATGGTTATAAATTATATCAGTCAGGCTATCAATTAAATGAATTTAGTCAAATGACCTTTGAAATACAAGAAATGCCTGAAGAAGAAGGCGCTGAAGTCGAGTCTTTTGGAGAGTTTACCATTGATTTAATAAACCCTCAATCTGAATATGAATTGGATAACGGGTTTACTGTAGTCATTGATGAATATTTTCCAGATTATTTTCTAGATAGTAATGGTCCGAATACGGAAACACAACACCCTAGAAATCCGACGTTCATCTTTAATGTTTATCCTCCAGACACCGATAAATATGAAACAAGTTTTGTTGGGGATATAATTGGAGCAGCAGATTCAATCGGAATTGATACCAACTCTGTTGAATTAAAACCGATGGGTGAAGTTTTAGGAATGTTTGCTACTAATTTAGATGCAACTGGAGAGAATGAATATCAAGTTGCTATTAAAAACATGGACTTCCACCGGGTAAGTGGGCTTTCTGTACGTAAAGACTCAACTTTACCAATCTTTGGTTTTGGTGCGTTTATCTTTATGTTTGGTGTAATTCAAGGGATGTACTGGCAACACCGCCGGATTTGGATTCAACCAACCGATAAAGGGATTCGTTTAGCTGCTCATACAAACAAAAACTGGTTTGGAGTTAAGAAAGATATTGAAAAGGTTATTGAAAATACAAATGTAAAAATGGTAGAAGATCAACAAGAATTGGATGAGTAGTATCGCTAGGAGGATAATCTATGGATAATTTACTGAGTTTTAGTAGCACAATGCTTTATAGTGCTTTTATCTTATATTTAATAGCAACCTTTTTCTTTGGGTTTACAATTAGAGATAATAAAAAGGACCGTCAAGAAAAAAGTAAAGCAGGTACAATTGGGATATCAATAACAATTGTTGGTTTTATCGCTCAATTAACTTACTTTATTACAAGATGGATGGCAAGTGGTCACGCACCAGTTAGTAATTTATTTGAGTTTATGACATTCTTTGGAATGACGATAGTATTAGCGTTTATTGTTATTTATTTTATCTATCGGTTAACAGTACTGGGATTATTTGCTTTACCGGTAGCAATGATAATTATTGCTTATGCAAGTATGTTCCCTACTGAAATTGCACCATTAGTACCATCATTAAAAAGTCATTGGTTATACATTCATGTAACGACAGTTTCTTTAGGACAAGGTATTTTAGCAATTAGTTTTGTAACGGGTGTAATTTACCTTATTAAAAATATTGATCAATCAAAAAGAAGTAAACGTACTACTTGGTTAGAAATTATTATGTATTCACTGATTTTATTCATTGGTTTCATTGTTGCAACGACAGCATTTAACTTGATGAATTATAGTGCAACGTTTGAATATCCTGTGGGTAATAAAACTGTTCAAACAGAATATACGTTACCGGCAATCGCTGGACCAACTGACGGAGTATTACTATCAGATGGTGTAATGGAGCCATTGTTTGAAACACCAGGATGGATGCATGGTGCAGATGCAGGAAGTAAATTTAATACACTCTTATGGTCATTCTTAGTAGGTACAATTATATATGGGATTATTAGATTGATTTTAAGAAAGAGAATTGGCGCAGCTATTCAGCCATTATTAAAAAATGCGAAGCTAGATCTATTAGACGAAATTACTTACCGCGCTGTTGCTATCGGTTTCCCTGTATTTACTCTGGGAGGACTTATCTTTGCAGCAATTTGGGCACAAGAAGCTTGGGGTAGATTCTGGGGATGGGATCCTAAAGAAGTATGGGCGTTAATCACCTGGTTCTTCTATGCGGCTTTCCTTCACCTAAGATTATCTCGTGGATGGCACGGAGAAAAATCTTCATGGTTAGCAGTAGGAGGTTTTGCAATCATCATGTTTAACTTGATTGCAGTAAACTTAATACTTGCTGGACTACATTCATACGCATAGATTTTTTAACCAGCCTGGAAAGAAATTTTCCAGGCTTTCTTCGTATACTAGTTAATATACAAAGCATGCTAAATTTAGCTTATTTTCATTAATCAATTGGTTAGTAAAGTAGAACAAAAAAATAATTGTGAGATTCAAACCAGCGGAGGAAATACACGGAGACTCCTGTGGGAGCAAAGGCATAGGTGAGACCCCACAGGACGTTAGTCCGAGGAGGCTCACCAGCCGCCCACGGAAAGCGAAGTGTATTCCCGAAGCGGTAGGTTTAGCACCAACCACCACTTTAATCGTTTCATTATACCTAAACCATTTTGATAGTGTTATCTTTCTACTATTAAAACGTTGCTAACCATGAAATAACGAATAAAGGTTCGCTGAAATATACTTTTTAAAATGATTGGTTTATACTATAAATATAGGATAGAAAAGGGGAGTTCATGATGGAAGAAAGCGCTAAAATTTTAGTAGTTGATGATGAAGAAAGAATTCGTAGACTCATCCGTATGTATTTAGAACGAGAAGACTTTATCGTAGAAGAAGCAGAAAATGGCACCGAAGCTTTAGAATATACATTAAATAACGATTACGATGTTGTACTCTTAGACATTATGATGCCTGAAATGGATGGAATTGAAGTCTGTCAGGAAATTAGAAAAGAAAAAACCACCCCTATTATAATGTTAACTGCAAAAGGTGAAGAAGCAAATCGTGTACAAGGCTTTGAAGTTGGCGCGGATGATTATATTGTGAAACCATTCAGTCCAAGAGAAGTTGTTTTACGTGTAAAGGCGATTCTACGTCGCTCTACTGCTTCTAACTTTAATGAAGCAGATGCACATGCGAAGAATCTATTAGTGTTTCCACACCTAACTATTGATCATGATGCTCATCGTGTTACTGCTGATGGAAAAGAAGTTAGCTTAACACCAAAAGAATATGAATTGTTATGTTTCTTAGCGAAATCACCAGATAAAGTTTTTAATCGAGAATTGCTATTAAAAGAAGTATGGCAATATGAATTCTTTGGTGATCTAAGAACGGTGGATACACATGTTAAACGATTAAGAGAAAAACTAAACAACGTCTCCAAGGAAGCAGCAAAGATGATTGTAACTGTTTGGGGAGTTGGATATAAATTTGAGGTAGATGATGTATAATGTTTTGGCGTAGTGTTGTTGGAAAACTAGCAATAACGATATTATTGCTAGTTTCTTTTGTATTGTTTATTTTAACGATTTTACTACTAGAATTCTTTGAGAATTTCCATATACAAGAAGCTGAAGATGACTTGATGCAAACAGCAACAAAAGTTTCGGTAATGGTTGAAAATCATGAAGAAAAATCGCTAATATATGAAACAACAGAACGAGTGAAAGATGCTGATACTAAAGTAGCGATATTCTTTCCTGATAATACGTTTTGGTTCTCGAATACCTCTGATGAGCAATTAGATGTGATCAATGAGGATTGGTTAAGTTCTGAAAGTTATTTAACTACTGTACTAAGTGAAAGCGTACAACTACAAGAACAAATTAAAATTCCAAATGAAGAGAAAGGTGCAATGTTGGTAGGAAGGCCAATTGATGACAGTGGAGCTGCAGTATTTGTATTTCAATCATTGGATGTAGTGGACCAAACCAAAGCGGAAACTACTAAAATTATCGTTCTAGCAGCAGGAATAGCGATTATTTTAACTACAATTTTTGCCTTTTTCTTATCTACTAGGATAACAAAGCCACTGATTAAAATGCGTGAAGCTGCTTTTGATTTGACGCGTGGTGAGTTTAATACAAAGGTACCAATTTTAACGTATGATGAAATTGGTGAATTAGCGATGGCTTTTAATCGGATGGGTAGACAATTAAAATTCCATATTAATGCACTCAGACAGGAAAAAGAACAATTATCTAGTATTGTTAGTTCCATGGCAGATGGTGTAATTACGTTAAGTCGAAATGGAGAAATGATTGTTACAAATCCCCCTGCAGAAAGATTTATGGAAGACTGGTATTTTGAAAAGGAAATCGATACAAATGGAATTAATCGAAAATTACCACCAGAATTAAATGCAATCCTTCAAGATGTTATTCAAAAAGAAGAGGAACGATTAGAAGAGATTAGTATCCAAGGTAGAAGTTGGGTAATGATAATGACGCCTCTTTATGATCAGTCTTACGTAAGGGGGGCTGTTACCGTAATTCGTGATATGACCGAAGAACGAAGGCTCGATAAGTTGAGAAAAGATTTTATTGCGAATGTATCGCATGAATTAAGGACGCCTATTTCGATGCTTCAAGGATATAGTGAAGCAATTGTTGATGATATTGCAGAATCAAAAGAAGAAAAGAATGAATTGGCACAAATTATTTATGAAGAGTCACTTCGTCTAAGTCGCTTAGTAAATGAATTACTAGATTTAGCCCGAATGGAAGCTGGTCATATTCAATTAAGTAGAGAAGTTGTTGAATTAGATGGTTATGTCGATCGAATTATTCGCAAATTTGGTGGAGTATCAAGCGAAAATAAAATAGAGTTACTAATAGAAAAAGATATTTCCGTACCTCAGGCAATAATTGATCCAGATCGGATAGAACAAGTATTTACTAACTTAATCGATAATGCAATTCGACATACTTCTGAAGGTGGATATGTAAAAGTAATGCTTGAGAATAATTCAGAGGAAATGATTGTATCTGTAGAAGACAGTGGTAGTGGTATACCAGAAGAAGATTTACCTTTTGTATTTGAACGTTTCTATAAAGCCGATAAGTCAAGGACAAGGGATAAAAAGAAAAAAGGTACAGGTTTGGGTCTAGCTATCGTTAAAAATATTATCGATGCTCATAACGGGACTATTTCTGTTAATAGTAAAATAGGTGTTGGTACATCCTTTACTTTTAAAATCCCAAAAGAATAATTAGATTTATCAAGTGCTTTATGCTATGATTTAATTAAGTTGAATAAAAATATTGAATATGGTGCATATTCTTGCATAATAGGGAATCTAGTGAAAGTCTAGAACTGTCCTCGCAACTGTAAGTGATAGCGAAATAAGCATAAACCACTGTATGAATAGTACATACGGGAAGGGCTTAGAGTAGAAAAGTCACGAGTCAGTAGACCTGCCATTTTCAATTGTATCAATGATCCCGAGGTTAGGACTATTGAGACAACCGATACTTTATATACGTATGAATTCGTATTGTTGTGCGTTTGTCGATAAAAGCTAATTCTTGGTGAATTAGCTTTTTTGTTGTTCCGAAATACCTCACAGAAGAATGTTTTATCTCATGTTGTTGATGGATGAGATTGAAAATGGCAATCAATCTCTAAGGAGGGAAGCATAATTATCAATTGACATGTGTATAAAACGAAACAAACAGAACTTGGAGGATGGAGAAATGACTAAATTTTTCTTAAGAGTAGCACCATTATTAGTAGTATTTGTACTTGTTACAGGATGTGGGAATGTATCTGAAGGAAATAATAACAATAATAACGGAGAAGAAAACCAGAACAATAATTCTTCTGAGAATCAAGAAGAGAAGGTGTACGTTACAATTTCTAAAGATGATGGAGAAGAAATTGTTTCTGAAAAGGAAATATCCATTGAGGAGGGTGATATCCTTATGGATGTAATGGAAGACAATTTTGAAATTGAAACTGAATTTGATGGAGCTTTTATTACTTCCATTGATGGTGTTGCGGCAGAAGATGGAGAGGAAAAAGGATGGCTATTTTTTATTAATGATGAAATGCCAGTAAAAGGAGCAAATGAATTAGAATTAACACCTGGTGATAAAGTGAATTTTGACTTTCAAGCCTGGGAATGATTAAATGAATATTTATAAGATCACGTTACTTGCTTTACTAGCTGCTTTGGCGATTGTAGGAAGAGTCTCATTTGCATTTCTACCAAATGTACAGCCTGTTACTGCAGTCATAATTATATGTGGACTAATTTTAGGTCCTTTAAGTGCCGCTCTTTTAGCAATTCTAACGACTTTTTTATCAAATATGATCTTAGGAACAGGGATATGGACACTGTGGCAAATTATTTCATGGATAATCATCGGTCTATTAAGTGGATTATTAGGTAAAATCCCAAAAAAAATTCCAGTCATCTTGCTTGCGGTATTCGGGGTATTTAGTGGCTATTTTTATGGTTTAATTGTCTCATTAACAAATTATCAAATAACTGGCCAAAACTTTTATGTCTACTATCTCGCCGGGTTACCTTTTGATACATACCATGCAATTGGTAATGCTATCTTTATTTTAGTTATGTACCCAATTATTTATCACTTTTTAAAAAAGTATGCAAAAGAACGGTTTGAATTACAACGATAGAAATATGGAAAAGGAAGCTGATTTCATGATAAAATGGAATCAGCTTCCTTTATTACTCTTCAAATCTTAATGGTTTGCCATGAAAAGGTTGATCAGATATTTTAATGGATTCGCTTGGACAACCCTCAAAGGCATCAATTACATCATCTTCAAGTTCATCCGGAATTTCTTGTACTCCTTTATTTTCATCTATAATAACATATGCCAGCCCTTCATCGTCATAATCATATATATCAGGTGCTGCAAGACCACAAGCCCCGCAAGCGATACATGTATCTTTGTCAACAATTGTATATTTAATGGACAATACACGTTTCCTCCAATCCATTCAAAAAACAACTACTAATGTTATTGTAAATGGAAAAAGTATCTCGTTCAACTTGGGAGATTTATAGGTTAAGATAAATATATAAAATAAATGCCATTGTACTAGAGGTGTAGGCTAAATGTTATTCGAAGCGTTAATCATTAAATGCATCCAACAAATTAAATTAGAACGAACCGTGTATGCTACTTATCATTTATTAAAAGGGAAAAAGTCCATTCAAACGCTTCACGATGCAAAACTTTACGGTTTAGAAAGATATTATGGAGTCTATCCTTCACTTGATAAAAGATTGTTCGATAGTAAGATTAGTTTGCTTTTAAAATGTGAATACATAGTCAGAAATTCTAAAGAGGAATCTTTTATTACCATTACCACTGAAGGAATTGACTGGTTTAATCAAACAAAGAAACAGGTTCCCATACATTATTTTTATGGTCATCACAATACAGATGCTTTCTTCTTTGAGCGATTATTACTAGTCATTCAAACGTACACCAATATAAAAATGAATAATTTCTCATTTATTCCGATTACAGAGAAACCAGAAATTACGAATTGGGTAAGACAGCTTTATAGAAATGTAGGGAAAAATCCAGAGGAAATATTATCAACCCTTTATGATGAATTACATGAGTTGTTGATAACATTTACAGATTTGGAAGCTAGTTTACTTGTGGATCGATTTACAGGATATAAATATTATGGAATGAGTGTTGACCAATTAAGTGAGAAATATGAATTGCCTATTGAGGATGTTCCACTATTATTTATGGGGATGTCTCAGAAAATGCAACAATTGATTAAACAGAATCAATCAGCATACCCGTTGTTATCTTTATTTATTGTAAATAAGCAAAGTACGGCATTGATTACTAAAACAGCTCAACAAACATACCACTTCTTAAAACAAGGGTACAACATTGGTGATATAGCAAGAATTAGAAAATTAAAAGAAAATACAATTCAAGACCATCTTGTTGAAATCGCATTACATGAGCCAGAATTTCCACTGTCCGATTATGTAACGGTACAACAACAGGATATGATACTCCATGCAATTAAAGAAGTAGGAACGTATAAATTAAAAGTAATTATGGAAGCAATTGATGATACTACTATTAACTATTTTCAAATCAGACTTGTTTTAGCTCGTATGGAAAGAGGGGAAGAATATGCTACAAACTAACCAGTTAGAAGAAAAATTAAAACAGCATTTTCATTATTCCACTTTCCGTAAAGGGCAACGAGAAATAATTGAAGATGTGCTAGCAAGAAAAGATGTATTAGGAATCTTGCCAACAGGTTCTGGTAAATCGATATGCTACCAATTACCAGCACTTCTACAAGAAGGTACTACAATTGTAGTATCACCATTAATCTCTTTAATGATTGACCAAGTGAAAGAACTAAAAGCGATGAATATAAAAAGGGTTGTAGCATTAAATAGTTTTGTTGATCCATCTACAAGGCGGAAAATCTATCAAAACCTACATCAGTATAAATTAATTTATGTTTCCCCTGAACTTTTACAACAAAACGAGATCCTTAGACACCTAAAACAAATAAATGTAAGCCTATTTGTTGTTGATGAAGCACATTGTATTTCACAATGGGGACATGAATTCCGTCCTGATTATCTTAAATTAAGTAATGTTATTGAATTATTAGGTAACCCACCAGTGTTAGCATTAAGTGCAACTGCAACTAAATTAGTCCAAGATGATATAGTTAATTCACTGAACCTACCAAATGTAATAAAACATATTTATCCAATGGACCGTAATAATATTATGTTAACTGTTAGAGAAGTAATGGACAATCACGAAAAGTTAGAAATACTTCAAACCATTTTGACAGATTATAAAGTGCCAACGATTATTTATTTTTCAAGTCGAATAGCTGCAGAGGAAGTCTCTCAACATTTATCAAAGCACTTAAAAAGTCACCGGATATCTTATTATCATGGTGGAATGGAGGCATCTGATCGTGTAGCTATACAGCAACAATTTATAAATAATCAATTGGATGTAATTTGTTGTACGAGTGCTTTTGGTATGGGGATTAATAAAAATGATATTAGATTAGTAATTCATTATCATTTTCCGTCACAAATTGAATCCTATATTCAAGAAATAGGTAGGGCAGGTAGAGATGGTCATTCCAGTTTAAGCATGGTCCTTTATAGTAGAACGGATGCATTTTTGCCTAAAAATATGATTGAAAATGAATTACCTTCAGAAGAACAATTAAATTTTGCAGTGAGAGTTATTAAACAGTACCACGAAAATAACAATGGTTTACCTACAGACGAAAATATACTGCCAATATTGAATTTAAATGAAATACAATGGAGATTTTTACGCTATCAATTAGAAAAACATGATATTATTAAAGGGAATATGTTCCAGGTAACAAAAATGAATTGGGAACGTTTCTTGGAGTACGTTAATTCGATTCGAAAAGATCGATTAGTACTGAAAGAAGACAAACTAACTGAAATGATTCGATGGTTAAATGAAAGAAGATGCCTTCGCAAGCATTTATACAAAAATTTTCAAGAGTCCTATTCTAAGCCAATCGAACAATGTTGTAGTAGTTGTGGTTTTTCATTAGAAAAATGGCAACCAATTCAAAATAGTAGTAAACAAGATATTCAGTTGAACTGGGAAAAGAAGTTACAGAAATTGTTATTACATGGAGAAATCGGATGAAGCAAAGTGAGATTATTCAACAATTATCGGACCGAGAATTAAAAAAATCATTATATTTTTCACAACTACTTATACTGATTATTGCAATCATTTTCAGCTTTATTTTATTTGATAATATTTCAGACTGGTTTTCCTATCTAAAATGGGATATTCAGGATATTGTTCTGTTTGGTGTACTACCTGGGTTTATTATAGTAATCATAGATTTTATTCTTATGAAAATAGTTCCAGAGAAACATTATGATGATGGTGGGATAAATAAACGAGTCTTCGAGAGCATGAATAAGCGTGAAATTTTACTTTTTGCCATATTAGTCGCAGTTGCAGAAGAGTTGTTATTTAGAGGGGTTATCCAAACAACTTTTGGCTATATTTTTGCAAGTATCGTGTTTGCAATTATTCATGTTCGCTATTTGAAAAAGCCTATACTAATGATTTCGATTGTCATCACTAGTTTTCTCATAGGCTATTTATTTTTAATTACTGAGAATCTTCTTGTGACCATAACTGCTCACTTTATAATCGATTTTATACTAGGTGTGTATATACAAAAGAATAAAGGTACAACCAAGTCAGGTGTCGCTAAAATCATACTAAAAAGGGGTGAAGGTTAATATGAATCATGAAACACAGGAACAAAAAGACCAAGCAGAACAATTACGTGCATTATTGTCTGAAGTAGAGGAAAATAATCAAAACGAAAGTTTATTGACAGAAGATGATTATAAAGAAGAATCTTATCCCACTCGTGAAGTTGACATATTGAACCTGCCTCCGAGAAGTGAAATACATACGCAAAAAAATGGACGAGTCAATTTGAAACTTAGCCGCCCTTTTATGAGAATGGTCTTTGTATCTTTAATTTTACTATTTGTACTTATTTTTGCTGTATATAATTGGGGAATATTATAATTAACCTAATGTAATTAAGGTCTTACTGTAGAAATATCCGAACAATAATCCGAACTCTTTCACAAGAGCTCGAATTTGTTCGGATTTTTGTATAGGTAATTATGGATTTGTAAGAACGTCTATAGTATAGTAGCAAAACAAGGTACTCTCAATGTAGAGTAGATCATACTTAGGTGCATAATAATAAAAGTTTCATGTAAATGTAAACCGTTAAAAGTGAGGCTTCATGAATGACTTTATTGCTTGTTATCGTTCTATTAGGATTAACGCTTGTTTTTTATATGATTTATAATGCGTTTCACGATAAAGTATCATACAATATGATTTCAGATAAGAGATTACCTGAATCGTTTAATAACTTCCATATCTTTTTTATTACGGATATTCATCGAAGAAAAATAGATGATCAGACGATCCAATCTATAAAAGATGAAATAGATGTAGTTGTTATTGGTGGGGATTTAACAGAGAATGGAGTACCTTTAAAACGAACACAAGATAATATACAAAAACTTAAAAAATGGAATGCTCCAATCTTTTTTGTGTGGGGAAATAATGATTATGAAGGGTTTCCTGTTCGTTTCACTAATCTCTTAATCAATGAAGGGGTGACCATTTTAGCAAATAAGGAAGAAATTATCGAAAGAAATCAAGAAAAGATTCGATTTGTTGGATTAGATTATTCACTATTTAGACCTGTGAATTTTACTAAGTTTGTACACCGAAATAATGAACTGTTTACTATACTACTCGTTCATTCTCCACAAACTTTTGAAGAAGAATTGACTGATGATGAGAAGAATATGGTTGAGTTTGTTCTTGCTGGGCATACACATGGTGGACAAATTCGATTTTTTAACTTTGGTCCCTATGAAAAAGGTGGATTAAAGAAAGTACGTAATACAAACTTACTTGTTTCGGAGGGGTATGGTTATTCTTTAGTTCCGCTTCGGCTGGAAACAAGCGCTGAGTGTCATGTAATTACACTAAAGAGTAATTAATACTAGTTGTTATGTTCAACAATTTAGAATGATGCATATAATGAATAAACGTTTATTTAAATATTATAGTATCACCAATTGTTTTATAGGTTAGGAAAGGAGGATGCTGTGTGCGAATAGAAAGAGTATCCGATCAACAGTTTACGATCTTTTTAACATTTGATGACCTTATCGAAAGAGGTTTTACAAAGGAAGAACTATGGTACGATTCCACTAGTGTACAAAATTTATTTAGTGATATGATGTATGAGGCTAGCAATGAATTGGATTTTGAATTAGAAGGTGAATTGCTTGTACAAGTACATTTAATGCAAGCGCAAGGCATGCATATTACTGTAACACAAAAAATTGAAAATACAGACTGGGATGAGGACTATATTGAAATGAAAGTAACATTAGATGAGAGTAAAGAACTTATTTTTTCATTTGCTGACTTTGAAGACGTAATACAGGTCTCCTCTAATTTATCATTAAATGGAATCCAAGATGGAAAATTATTCTTTATGGAGGAAAGGTATTATTTCTTATTACAACCAGATGAACTAAATAACAATAATAAAGAAGATATTATTGCTATTATGTCTGAGTTTTCTTCTCCAAGTATCGTTACATCGCATCGATTAATTGAATATGGTAAATTGATTATACCTTCAGGAGCTGTGGATAAAATAATAAAAGAGTTCTATTAAAATATAGGAATATTATTATGTGAAAATTGAAGTTATAACTAAATGAATACTAAAATACTGCCCCTAAAGTAATCGCTTTCATTTTTCTAATAAATTTATTAGATTTTAAGTAATTTTTATTGCATATTTATATTTAAGGTGTATACTAATTTCTGAGTACAGCAATAATAAAACATTTATTTGATATTGTAGGAGGTAAATTCATGGTAGCCGATAAAGCAGCAGATTCTACCAAAGAGAACAACATTAAAATGGATGTGCTTCGTTCTACCCAAACTGTAGTCAAGAATGCACTAGACAAACTTGGCTATCCAGAAGAAGTATTTGAATTATTAAAAGAACCTATCCGAATGATGACGGTTAGAATTCCAGTTCGAATGGATGATGGTTCGATTAAAATCTTCACTGGGTATCGGGCACAACATAATGATGCTGTTGGACCAACAAAAGGGGGCGTACGTTTTCACCCGGATGTTACCGAGAAAGAAGTTAAAGCATTATCAGTTTGGATGAGTTTAAAAGCTGGTATTGTTGATTTACCATACGGTGGTGGTAAAGGTGGAATTATCTGTGACCCTAGAGAAATGTCATTTCGTGAATTAGAAGGGCTCAGTCGTGGATATGTACGTGCAATTAGTCAAATTGTAGGTCCTACAAAGGATATACCTGCTCCTGATGTATTTACAAATTCACAAATTATGGCTTGGATGATGGATGAATATAGCCGTATTGATGAATTTAATAGTCCAGGATTTATTACAGGTAAACCAATTGTTCTCGGAGGTTCTCACGGTAGAGAATCTGCAACTGCAAAAGGTGTCACAATCGCTATTAATGAAGCAGCTAAGAAAAAAGGAATCAATGTAAAAGGAGCAAGAGTTGTCGTTCAAGGATTTGGTAATGCTGGTAGTTTCTTATCTAAATTCTTACATGACGCAGGAGCGAAAGTAGTAGGAATATCCGATGCGTACGGTGCCTTGCATGATCCAGAAGGCTTAGATATTGATTATCTATTAGACAGAAGAGATAGCTTTGGTACTGTTACGAAATTATTTAATAATACGATTTCCAATAAGGAACTTTTAGAATTAGATTGTGATATTCTTGTTCCTGCAGCTGTTGAAAATCAAATTACCGAAGAAAATGCTCATAATATAAAGGCTAGTATTGTGGTAGAGGCTGCGAATGGTCCGACTACAATGGAAGCTACAAAGATTTTAACAGAGCGCGGTATTTTATTGGTACCAGATGTGCTTGCTTCTGCAGGTGGTGTAACTGTTTCTTATTTCGAATGGGTTCAAAATAACCAAGGGTATTATTGGTCGGAAGAAGAAATTGAAGAAAAACTAAATGAAAAAATGGTAAAAGCATTTGATACAATTTATCATACTGCTCAAACTAGACGAATCGATATGAGGTTAGCAGCTTATATGGTAGGAGTGCGCAAAATGGCAGAAGCTTCTCGATTCCGTGGTTGGGTTTAACATTAAATGCATAGTAATTGAATAAGAACACAAAAACTCTTATCATATCTTATTAGATAAGAGTTTTTTGTTTGAAAGGGTGCGAATTAATGCAGCGAGAGGAAGTAATTATTATAGGTGGTGGACCATGTGGAATGTCGGCAGCCATTGAATTAATAAAGAAAGGGATTCAACCACTAATAATAGAAAAGGAAAATATCGTAAATACAATTTATCATTTTCCCACTCACCAGACTTTTTTCAGTTCTAGTGAAAAGCTAGAAATTGGGGATGTTCCATTTATTACAGAAAAGCAGAAGCCAGTGAGAAGTCAAGCACTAGCCTATTATCGTGCTGTTGCTGATAAGTTTTCTTTAAGAGTTCAATCATTTGAGAAAGTAACAGAGGTTATGAAAGATAATGATCAATTTATAGTAGTGACGACTAATTCTTTAGGGGAACAAAATCGATACCTGTCTGAAAATGTTGTCGTTGCAACAGGATATTACGATCAGCCAAATTACATGAATGTTCCAGGGGAAGATTTAGATAAGGTGATGCATTATTTTAAAGAAGCACATCCTTATTATAATAAGAATGTCGTTATTATTGGTGGAAAAAATTCAGCCGTTGATGCTGCTTTAGAGCTAAATAAGGTTGGTGCTAATATTACGGTTCTATATAGAGGAGATTCTTATTCAAAAAGTATCAAGCCCTGGATATTGCCAGATTTTGATTCCTTAGTTAGAAAAGAAATTATTCAGATGGAATTTAATGCTCACGTTTCTAAAATTACCAAGCATGAAGTTTATTACAAAGTAGACGGTAAAGAGAAGGCAGTAAAAAATGACTTTGTTTTTGCTATGACTGGTTATCGTCCGGATATTTCACTATTAGAGCAAGTTGGAGTAACCATTGATGAAAAAGATGGTAAACCATTTTTTGATGAAACTACAATGGAATCGAATATACGTGGACTATTTATAGCAGGAGTAGTCGCAGCAGGGAATAATAATAATAAAATTTTTATAGAAAATGGTCGTTTCCACGGTGAAAAAATTGCTGATTCAATCCATAAAAACAAATTTTCTAACGAATAACAGAAGTACACTCCAAATGCATGATGCTATTGGGGTGTACTTTTTATCCTTTTTTACATTATTTTTCTTCCTCAAATATTTTACGTAATGATTCTATGTTTTTAGTTTTTTCTAAAGCAATTAATAATTTAATCCGGGCTTTTGGTCCGGTCAAACCATTCGTAAAAATAACCCCAATCTCTTTTAATTGTTTACCTCCACCATCGTATCCGTATGTAGGTTGAACGATTCCTTGATAACATCTAGAAACTAAAACTACTGGAATTTGTTCGTTTATAAACCTTTTAATAATGGATAACGTTTCTTTTGGAAGATTTCCTTGACCAAGTCCTTCAATAACAATTCCATCTGGTTTTAATTGGTATATCGCCTCCACAATCTGTTCGTCCATACCTGCATATGCTTTTAGTAAAAACACGTGTTTATTAATACTCCTTACAGGATGGGAAGGACGAGATAGAATATCATGGTGAAATATCACAGAATCCTTTGTAATAATTCCAATTGGTCCATACTGTGGACTTTGGAAGGTAGCAACATTACTAGTTGACGTTTTTGTTACATTTTTAGCAGTATGTATTTCATCATTCATAACCACTAATACACCTTTTGAAAATGCATCAGATGTTGTAGCGACTCTAATGGAACTTAACAAGTTGTATAAGGCGTCAGAACCAATTTCATTGCTTGAACGCATAGCTCCAGTTATAATAACTGGTTTTTCAGTTGTTAATACTAAATCTAAGAAGTAGGCTGTTTCTTCTAATGTGTCTGTTCCGTGAGTAATAACTATTCCGTCATAATCGGGTATAACACTTTCCACTTTATTTGCTAATTTAAGCATATGTTTAGGTGTGATTTGTGGAGACGGTAAAGAAAACTCTATATGTTCATCGATATTTAGTTCAGTATCTATCAGCTTGACTTCGTTAGATAACGGATGTTCGTCAGTGGAGTTTACCTCTCCGGTTTCTTTATTTTCCAACATAGAGATAGTGCCGCCAGTATGGATCAATAAGAGCTTTTTCATTGTATGTGCACCCACTTTTAATTTTATATTGATTTTATTATAAACTATTTCCAATTTACCTACTAAGTGGTACGATTGAAGTATTACTTTGGAAAGAGGAAATACTTATGTTTGCTATTTTATCGGCTGGTATTGCTCCTGTGTTTGCGCTACTTTCTTTCTTTTATTTGAAGGACAAGGTAAGTGAACCACTACCATTGATCATTCGAACGTTCATTTTCGGAGCATTATTAGTTTTACCGATTATGTTTCTGCAATATGCTATCGTTTCCACTGGTATTGAACACCCTATAATACAGTCATTTTTCGTAAGTGCACTTTTAGAAGAATTTTTTAAGTGGTTTATTTTTATTTATGTTATTTATCACCATACGGAATTTAACGCACATTATGATGGTATCATTTATGCCGTATCCATTAGTTTAGGCTTTGCAATGGTCGAAAACATCCTATATTTATTATCAAATGGAATTGAGTATGCTTTTACTAGAGCACTATTTCCTGTTTCCTCACATGCTTTATTTGGTGTGATAATGGGCTATCACTTTGGAAAAGCAAAGATAAAGAAACATTATACGATAGGGAATATAATACTAGCATTTATCTTACCGTTTACTTTACATGGAACGTATAACTATATATTGGAAACCGCAACTAATAATTGGTATTATGTGCTAATTCCATTTATGATTGTTCTGTGGATAATGGGTCTGCACAGAATGAAATATGCGAATATGAATCAAAATACTGAATATCACGTCTTTGAAAAGGATGCCTAAAAGCTTGCTCTAATAAATAAGTAGAGTAAGCTTTTTTAATTCTCTTTTCTTACAGTATGCATAAAAAAGCGTTTTAATCGAAAAATAGATATTACTAGATGAAGAAATATTAGCAGGAGGAATCTATACAATGAAGTTTAAAAAGTTATTCCTTTCAATTTTAGCTGTTTTTCTATTTTCGGTAGGATTAGTTGCATATCCAACTAAAGATATATCGGCTTTCTCAGAACAAATCATTCAACACGGTGCTGTTGGGGATGATGTAATAGAATTACAGGCGAGGTTACAATACCTAGGTTTTTATAAAGGTGAGATTGATGGAGTATTTGGTTGGGGTACTTATTGGGCATTACGAAACTTTCAAAAAGAATTCGAATTAAAAAAAGTTGATGGATTAGCAGGTAAAAAAACGAAAGAAATGTTAGAAAGAGCAACAGATTATGATGAAAATTTTGTGAAAGAGCAAATTAGAAAAGGGAATCGTTTTACACATTATGGCGGAATGGATAAATCGAAGCAATCTGCCCCAGGAAAACAAAATAATACTAATAAAAACAAGCAACAAGCACAACAAGAAAAATCTAAGCAACAAGGAACTCAAAATCAAACGAACACTAATACAGATGGTGCAAATAATGAAGCAGAACAGCAGAGCAATAATGAAACAAATCAACAGGCCAACAATGCAACAGAACAGCAGGACAATGATGCAGCAGAAGGACAAACTACTAAGGCTGTGAACGTACCACAAGGATTTTCACAGAATGATATTAATTTAATGGCAAATGCAGTTTACGGTGAGGCGAGAGGAGAACCGTATGAAGGGCAAGTTGCAGTTGCTGCCGTTATATTAAATCGGGTAGAAAGCCCTACTTTTCCAAATACTGTTTCCGGGGTGATTTTTGAACCAAGGGCCTTTACTGCTGTAGCAGATGGACAAATTTGGCTAACCCCGAATGATAAAGCAAGAGAAGCTGTATTAGATGCTATAAACGGCTGGGATCCAACTGGAAATGCGATATATTATTTTAATCCTGATACTGCAACTTCAAGTTGGATATGGGGTAGACCACAAATAAAAAGAATTGGTAAACATATTTTTTGTAAATAGAAAGGTGTGAAATGTATGATTCGATGGATTTCAATTGCTGTACTTTCCATAGCTGTAGCTGGTACAGCAGTTTGGGGATATAAGGAGCACCAAGAGAAAAATGCTATATTAATTCAAGCGGAAAATACGTATCAACGTTCATTCCATGAACTCTCCTATAATATTGATTTACTACATGATAAAATTGGAACAACATTAGCTATGAATTCTAATGAAAGATTATCCCCTCAACTAGTGGAAATATGGCGTTTAACGTCTGAGGCTTTATCGAATGTCGGGCAATTGCCATTAACTTTATTGCCATTTAATGAAACGGAAGAGTTTTTATCAAAAATTGGTGATTTCACCTATAAGACAGCAGTAAGAGATTTAGAAGATGATCCTCTATCAGATGAGGAGACTGAAGCTTTGCAAAGTTTATATGAGCAGGCAACAGATATTAAGAACGAGTTAAGAAATGTTCAGCATCTTGCTCTAGAGAATAATTTACGTTGGATGGATGTTCAATTAGCACTTGCAACACAAGATGAACAAGCTGACAATACTATTATTGATGGATTTAAAACGGTAGAGAAAAAAGTAGAAGGCTTTGCAGAAAGTAATGCAAATTCCGCCTTAACGGGGACTTCTTCAAAAGAACATAAATATCAAAACTTAAATGGCGAGAAAGTGAATCAAGAAGAAGCTTTAAAAATAGGGAAAGAACTTTTTAATATCGATAATCATAATGATTTAAGAATTACTGAAACGGGTGATGGGGCAGATATACCAATGTACAGTATTTCCTATCGTGATGGGAAGAAAAATGCATATTTAGATTTATCACAACAAGGTGGAAATCCATTAAACCTGTTAGTAGATCGTAATTTAGGAGAAAAACAAATTAGTTTACACGATGGATTATTAAAAGCTGAAGAATATCTAAAAGAACAAGATTTTACCGACATGATTCTTTTTGATAGCAATGAATACAATAATACTGGAGTGTATTCATTTTTATACAATGAAAATGGTGTACGTGTCTATTCAGATGCCATTGAGGTCAAAGTTGGTTTAGATAATGGAGATATACTTGGTATTACAGCAAGTAACTACTTCATGAACCATAAAGATCGTAATATACCAGAACCAGGAATTTCAATTGACGAGGCTAAGTCATACGTTAACCCAAATGTAGATATTCAAGAAGAGTTCCTATCAGTCATTGATAATGATTTGGGTGAAGAAGTATTAACATATGAATTTCTAGGGCTATATGAGAATGATACGTATCGAATCTTCATCAACGCAATGGATGGTACAGAAGAGAAAGTTGAAAAGTTAAATGGTAAAGAAATAAATTATGCAGGAATTTAAGGGGAATGGTTTTTATACCTTCCCCTTTTCTAATATTTTTGTAATAATAGTGATAGGTGTGAGTTATAGGGGGAACATTCATGAGGATTGGTACATTATTAAATATTGAACGGTTTTATAGTAATGGGGAAAAAGAAGAATATCAAAGCAAGATTATTGAAAGAGACAATCAATATATCTACATAGATTTGCCTGTTCATGTTCAGTCTAGAAGAACTACTTTTATAAGTATAGATACCCCTATATATGCTAGCTATGTTGGAAAGGATCATTCTATCTATCGATTTAAAACATTTATAAAGAAAAAAACGACTCTTACAATCCCAGCTCTAGCAATTGAGTTACCACAACCTGAACAAATTGAACGAATACAACGAAGACAATTTGTTCGAATCGAAATACAAGTTGATGTAGCGGTTCATAGTAAACTGGATAAATTCAGACCATTTTCAACCGTTACAAACGATATTAGTGGTGGGGGATTATCCATTATATTGCCAGATGGAGAAGAACTAACATCAGGACAATCTGTCAATACATGGATTGTATTGAGTAATCAGACAGGTTCTTATGAGTACATAACCATACAGTGCGAGGTAATACGAGTGCTAAATAATAACAATCAACCTCGTACGGCTTCTTTAAAATTTATAAATATAGACAGTCACACCCAACAAAAAATCATTCAATTTTGTTTTGAAAAACAACGAGAAGCAAGACAGAAAGAAATAAGGTGATCCACCTTATACACCGTTTTAAACAATCACCAATATTCTGTAAAGATTGAGAGGAAGGTATACTTACATGACAAACAAAAATATAGCAATTGCAATTGATGGACCAGCAGCTGCAGGGAAAAGCACCGTAGCCAAAATCGTTGCAAACAAGCTTTCATATATTTACATTGATACTGGTGCTATGTACCGTGCACTTACGTTAAAAGCAATCAATCAACAAACATCTTTACAAGATGAAAAGCGATTATCTGAGTTATTAAGTACCACAAAAATTGACCTAGAGCAAAGTAAGGATGGCCAAAGAGTCATTTTAGATGGTGAAGATGTTACATTAGAAATTCGATCTCAACAAGTGACAAATAACGTCTCTCATGTAGCAAAACACGCCTCAGTTAGAAGAGAGATGGTTCTTAGACAACAACAGTTGGCTAACAAACGAGGTGTTGTGATGGACGGAAGAGACATTGGTACTCATGTTCTTCCAGACGCTGAAGTAAAGGTATTCTTAGTTGCTTCTGTAGAAGAACGTGCACGCAGAAGACATGAAGAAAATATAAAAAAGGGCTTTGATTCAAACTTACAACAATTAATGGACGAAATTAATCAGCGAGACCAAATTGATTCCAAAAGAGAAACAGCACCATTAATTAAAGCAGCAGATGCGATAGAAATTGATACTACATCACTAACGATTGATGATGTAGCAAATAAAATATTTGCGTTAGCCAACGAAAAACTATAAAAAAATATTGAAATTTGGTTTACTTTACTTGACAAATAAATCTAATTATTAGAACTTATAAAATAGAGGTCTACATAAAAAATAAAGAAATTATTCATTTTCTTATCAAATGGTTTGATCTAAGGAGGAACTATAATGAGTGAAACAACAAATGAATTCCCAAGTTTGAATGTTGGTGATGTAGTAACCGGTAGTGTAGAAAAAATTGAAGATAAACAAGTATTAGTGAATATCGGTTATAAAACGGAAGGTATTTTACCAATTAGTGAGTTATCTAACTTAAACATAGAGTCACCATCCGAAGTAGTTAATGTTGGTGATGAATTAACTTTAGTTATTAAAAAGATGGATGACGATGATGTCGTGCTATCTAAGAAACAAGTAGACGCCGACAAAGCATGGGAAGATTTACAAAAGAAATATGAGAACAACGAAGTATTCACTGCAGAAGTTAAAGAAATCGTAAAAGGCGGTTTAGTATTAGATGTTGGCATTCGTGGGTTTATGCCGGCTTCATTAGTCGAAGCACACTTTGTAGAGGATTTTAGTGATTACTTGAATAAACAATTAGAAGTGAAAATTGTTGAATTCGACAGAGAACAAAATCGATTAATTTTATCGCATCGTGCAGTAGTTGAAGAGCAAGAAACTGCTAAGAAAAATGATCTATTAAAGTCTATTAAAGAAGGTCAAGTAGTTGAAGGAACTGTTCAACGAATCACTAATTTTGGTGTGTTTGTTGACCTTGGAGGAATAGATGGTTTAGTTCATATATCACAACTTGCACATGAACACGTGAACAAAGCATCTGACGTTGTTTCAGAAGGAGATAAAGTGAAAGTGGAGATCTTATCTGTAGATCTTGATAACGAGCGAATTTCGCTTTCACGTAAAAAAGTTCTACCTGGTCCTTGGGCTGATGTTGAATCAAAAATTAAACAAGGACAAACAGTTGAAGGTACAGTTAAACGTTTAGTGAATTTTGGTGCATTTGTGGAAGTGTTACCGAATGTTGAAGGATTAGTACACATCTCGCAAATTGCTAATCGCCATATCGGAACACCACAGGAAGTTTTAGAAGTAGGCCAAAAGGTAACAGTTAAAATTCTTGATATAAATGAAAAAGAAGAACGAATGTCTCTAAGTATTAGAGAAGTAGAACAAGAGCAAGAAGAAAAAGAATATAAACAATATGCAAAAGATGAAGAACAATCTAGTTTCCAATTCGGTGATCTAATCGGAGACAAACTTAATAAATATAAATAAGATAATATTCGTAAAGAGATGTAGTCGCAGATGCGGTTGCATCTCTTTTTTTATGCTTCATTCTGTCTCCTTTAAGTCTATAGACTTAAACTAAGAAGTTGTTTAAAAATCCAACTGGTAACCAATAATATATGTAGAGGTGGGGCCATTGATGGAAGGACTATATTTTTATTGGTTTAGTTGGATTTTTTGGGTTGTTGTAACATTCTTTATGAAAAAGAATAACGCAAGAACAATGCTTTCTTATTGGATATTATTGTGTATTACCTTATCAAACGTTTATATAAGTATTGATGTATTTCATGTATCAGTAACCATAATTATTCTTTTAATAGGTGGTTTTGTTATATTTACTCAATTACCAAACACAATATACCATCTATTTACTTCATTAACATTAATGATCGGCTACACTAGCTTTTTAATCTGGGAATCACAAGCACCAATTTGGTTATTTATGCCGAGAGAAATATTGTTGCCTTTAATGTTAGTGGCGCTAATTTGTATACTTACTTATAAATTTTATTACCGATTATCCATTGCTTTAATAGGGATTTGTAGTGGAGAATTCTTGTATAGTTTTTTGTTATCAAGTTATTATTTTTCACACACTATTGGTGAAAAACACTTTTTTGATACATTATTTATCGCTGTATTTCTACTATTTGGAATCGAATTTCTTAATCGACTTAGACTAAAAATTATCCAATCTATTCAAATCTATAGACAATCATTGAGGTGGCAAAATGAATGAATATATTTATCCTATTGTGTTTGGTGTAATCGTTGGAACCATTTCTCGTATTATGATGCTGCGTACAGATTACAGACAATATCCAACGTATTTACACGGTAAAGTTATCCATTTAGCATTGGGGTTTATTGCAGCATCTCTTGGTGCTGTAGCAGTACCTGCAATCAGAGAAATGGAATTTACGGCAGTAACCTTCTTAACTGTTGCTGCAACTCAATTTAGAGAAGTACGTAACATGGAAAGAAATACATTAACAGAGATTGATGACTATGAGCTTGTTCCAAGAGGAAAAACTTATATTGAAGGGATAGCTGTATCATTTGAAAGTCGGAACTATCTAGTTATACTTACTTCTTTTATAGGTACGCTTTTCTATATTATCTTCAATATATATGTTGCTATAATTGGAGCGATCTTGGCTCTTATTATCGGTAAGGTTTTACAAAGCGGAAATACAATTAAAGATATTGTTGAAATCGAACATCACCCAATCCACTTTGACGGTGCTGGTCTATATGTTGACAATATTTATATTATGAATATCGGTTTAAAAGAAAGACAAGAAGAGATTTTAAAGTATGGTATGGGGTTTATTTTAAAGCCTAAAAATATGAACACGATAACTACAATTGCAAATTTAGGACAACGACAAGCAATTTTACATGATGTTTCAGTTTCACTGGGGGTATTAAGAGATTCAGGTACACCTGCGTTAACACCTTTAATTAAGAGGGATTTAGATGACGGTCGGGTTGGTATATTTATACTTCCTCAAGTAAGAGATGCCGAAAAAGCAAGAAAAATAATAGGGGCTGTTCCTGTATTAGAAAATGCAATTCGAATGCCTTCTAAATCGAAGGTTCATAACAAGGAGGCAAAATCGTAATATGAACATAGAAAAGGCCGTTTTAGCAGTAATTACGACTAATAAACCCAAAATTGATGGTGGAGCTCCAATCTTTATTTGTGATAATGATCAGGAGCTTCAGCAAATGGCAGCAAATTTAGAGGCGATAACAGACGGAATTGCACATGCGTTAAGTGATGAGATCTATATTATTGTGAAACATTAAGAAATGCACATGTACTTGGAATTAGACAACTTTGCAAATTATATCTTATTACCTCTAAAGAATTGTTAATATCTCTTACTTTTGCTAGAATAAATAAAGTTATAGGAGTTAAAGGAAAAATAACCCTTTACACAAAATTTATAGTCATAGAGAGGATGTTCCTTTCATGAGGAAATCTGTAGTAGCAATAGTCGGGAGACCAAATGTAGGTAAATCAACAATATTTAATAGATTAGTCGGTGAGAGAATTTCCATAGTAGAAGATATACCAGGTGTGACACGTGATCGTATTTATGCTCAGGCGGAATGGTTAACAACCACATTTAACTTAATTGATACGGGTGGTATTGAAATAGGGGATGAGCCTCTATTAGTACAAATGCGGCAACAAGCAGAAATTGCCATTGATGAAGCAGATGTTATTATCTTCCTGCTTAATGGTAAAGAGGGAATAACTGCAGCTGATGAAGAAGTTGCTAAGATGTTATTTAAATCGAATAAACCAGTAGTCTTGGCAGTTAATAAGATTGATAATCCTGAGATGAGAGATGAGATATACGAGTATTATTCATTAGGATTCGGAGAGCCATTTCCGATATCAGGAGCACATGGACTTGGATTAGGTGATATGCTAGATGAAGTGGTGAAACATTTTCCAAATAATGAGATTGAAGAAGTAAAGGATGATACCATATACTTCAGTTTAATCGGGAGACCAAATGTTGGAAAGTCATCCCTAGTAAATGCCTTATTGAATGAGGAACGTGTAATTGTAAGTGATATAGAGGGTACTACTAGAGATGCCATCGATACACATTTACATAAGGAAGATCAAGACTACGTTATCATTGATACAGCTGGTATGAGAAAACGTGGTAAAGTGTATGAAACAACAGAAAAATATAGTGTATTACGTGCTTTAAAAGCAATTGAGCGTTCTGATGTTGTTCTCGTTTTGATTGATGCAGAAACGGGAATAAGAGAACAAGATAAAAAAATTGCTGGGTATGCTCATGATGCAGGTCGTGCAATTATTATTGTAGTTAATAAATGGGATACCGTAGAATCAAATGAAAAAGCGATTAAGGAGTTTGAAACGAAGGTTAGATCTCATTTCCAATTCCTTGATTATGCACCACTTGTATTTTTATCAGCGAAAACGAAAAAACGGTTGCATACATTGTTACCTGCAATTAATCTTGCAAGTGAAAATCATGCGAAACGTGTACCAACAAATGTACTAAATGATGTGGTAATGGATGCTATTGCCATGAATCCAACACCAACTGTTAAGGGTAGAAGATTAAAGGTACTATATGCTACCCAAGTATCCGTAAAACCACCAAGTTTTGTTGTATTCGTAAACGAGCCTGAACTCATGCATTTTTCTTATGAAAGATTCTTAGAAAATAAAATCAGAGATGCATTTGGTTTTGTTGGCTCACCAATAAAAATATTCGCTAGAAGAAGGCAATAGGGGGAGAGAAGATGAAAAAAGTTGCAGTCTTAGGTGCGGGTAGTTGGGGAACTGCCCTTAGTATTGTATTAGCAGATAATGGACATGATGTGCGATTATGGACACATCGAGAAGAACAAGCAAATATAATTAACGAGACTCACAAAAATGAAAACTATTTAGAAATCATGATTCCTAAAAAAATCAAAGCATATTCGAACCTAGAAGAAGCTATTAAGGATGTTTCTGCAATCGTTCTTGTCGTGCCAACAAAGGCCATTAGAGAAGTAAGTGGTCAGTTAAATAATATTTTAGATTCTTTTCCAACAATAATTCATGCTTCAAAAGGGATTGAACCAGGATCTTTAAAACGAGTGTCTCAGATGATTGATGAAGAAATTGAAGGGTATAATTATGAGGATATTGTCGTTTTATCTGGACCAAGTCATGCAGAAGAAGTTGCATTGCGTCAGCCAACAACCGTTACTGTCGCTTCTATTAACGAAGAAAAATCCAAAATTGCCCAAGAACTATTCTTTAATGAATCATTCCGTGTGTATACGAGTAATGATGTAATTGGTATTGAATTGGGTGGTGCGTTAAAAAATATTATTGCTTTGGGTGCAGGAATCTCTGATGGATTAGGTTATGGAGATAATGCCAAAGCTGCCTTAATAACAAGAGGTTTAGCAGAAATTACAAGACTAGGAACTTCATTAGGTGCGAATCCTTTAAGTTTTCTAGGATTACCAGGTGTTGGTGATTTAATTGTAACGTGCACCAGTGTACACAGTAGAAACTGGCGAGCAGGTAATTTATTAGGAAAAGGCAAAAACTTAGATGAGGTTCTAGAACAAATGGGTATGGTTGTTGAAGGTGTAAGAACTGCCAAAGCTGCATACCAATTTGCTAAGGAACAAGATGTTGAAATGCCAATTACTTCAGGTATTTATCAAATTTTATTTAATGATGTCAAACCGAGAGAAGTTGTTGAACAACTTATGAATCGAGACAAACGGGAAGAGATGGATGATTTATCTACACTCTTGCGTAATCGTTACGCACAATAACACGGATTAGCTCTCCTTGCATATACTATGTTGAACGAAATTAGCAAGGAGGCGAGCGTGTGTCCGACAAAAATATCTTTGATAAATTACAAAATGATGCAAATATTGATCCGAGTCAAGTCTATAAAGTTGCAGATCAAGTTAAAAATGCAGACTTTTCGGATGAAAAAACCGTACGTAAATTGGTGAGACATTTGGCAAAGATGGCAAATAAACCAATTTCTAAGGAAAAAGAAGATAAAATTGTGAAGACAATTACTAGCAATAATATGCCAATGGATATGAACACATTGAACCAAATGTTTAAAAAATAAGAAATACTGGGCAGGTGAGGATACGCCCTCACGTTTATTCGCATAAAATGAAACGCACAAGCATTCATAGATAGAGTTGCTGTGGGTATATTATTTAGTCAAACCGGGATGGAGGCCGCCCCGCTTCATTCCGGGTTTTTATGTGGTCTAACCTTTTCAAAAGTTATGAGTTATTAAGTTTTTATAATTAGCCCAGATAACTTAAGCTTTCAGAGGTGTATTGCTCAGGACACTCTTCGCTTTTCTTAACTAAATATTAAGATATATTAGACATTAAGAATGGACAACCTCTTATAATGCTTGTTTGGACGCGTTGTGTTATAATACCTTGTGCAAGTAGAAATGAATGGATTCTAGAGGTGAAAATATGTCTTTATCTATGTTGAAAATGTGGGTCTCGATTGCTGGTATGGTATTTTTAATTTTGGCAATTGGACTTATTTTATTAAGTAGATATAAATTAAAAGGATTTTTAGCAGGACTTGTTTCTTTACTAGCGTATATATTCTTATTTGTTGGTGGAATTATTATCGTTTATATCGTACTGAGTGGTCCAACACTGTAAGGGGGCATTAAACATGAAGTTTACATATGTTAAAATAATTGTTTTATCTAGCTTGATTTTTGTTTTGAGTGGATGTATGTACCCTAATGATCAACTCTCACAGAATCAAGTTCCTAATGAACAACAGCTAGAAAATGTACAAGATGCTGTAAATCAACATAAAGAAAAAACGAATGGATTACTGCCAATAAAGACTAAAAGTAGTGATACACCGATTTTTGAAAAATATTTGATCGATTTTACTTCACTAAGAGAAACGAACAGTATCGGTGAAATACCTGGAAATGCCTATGAAAATGGGGGAGTTTACCAGTATGCGTTGATCCATGTTGAAGAAAATCCTCAGGTTAAATTGATTGATTTACGATTAACAGAAAAAATAAGAAGTATTAATGTAAAGCTGAACATCTATCGAAACAAACATATTTATCCGCCTTTTGATAAGGAAATAGAAGATGGAGTATATACGATAGATTATGAAAAATTAGATTTAGATGCACCACCTGTTGTAGAAAGCCCATATTCTGGTGAAAACCTTCCAATCGTTATGGATACAATGGGAAATCTTTTTGTAGATTACCGTGTTGAACTCAACACTGCATTACAGGATTATGAACATAATTATAAAGAAGGCAACGATATTCGGTATATTTTAGCTGACAATACTCCTTTTTTACCGGTTTATTCAATGCCTTATACAATTAAAGACGGCGAACCAGTATTTATGAATTAAATTTAAGAAAAATACACATGAATAAGAATTTATTATCATATATATACCCTTGTAACATATTATTGTTGCAAGGGTTTTTTATTTCTCGTATTTTACAGGAATACATACCCCAACTAGAAGACTTTACTCTATATGTTGTTTAATTATTCATATCAAATTACGAATGATGACTTTTATCATTATTTTATATTCTTTTACACATATTAAGTCATATTTTGATAGGACAACATCATAGACTTGTAATGTCAATTATTCGTAGTTTGTACATTAATATAGTTAGTGAGATCGGGAGGGGATCGTTTGGAAAAGATTGATATTTTTAAAGATATTTCAATGCGAACGAATGGCGATATCTATTTAGGTATTGTTGGTGCTGTTCGTACTGGTAAGTCAACGTTTATCAAGAAGTTTATGGAGTTGGTAGTACTACCGAATATTGATGATGAAAGTGACAGAGCTAGAGCGCATGATGAATTACCTCAAAGTGCTGCAGGTAAAACAATTATGACTACTGAACCGAAGTTTATTCCAAATCAAGCTGTTCAGGTTAATGTCGAAGAAGGCCTTGATGTAAATGTTAGATTAGTAGATTGTGTTGGGTATGCAGTCGAAGGTGCAAAAGGCTTTGAAGACGAAAATGGCCCAAGAATGATTAATACGCCTTGGTATGAAGAACCAATCCCTTTTCATGATGCTGCAGAGATTGGAACTAGAAAGGTTATTCAAGAACATTCTACAATAGGCGTTGTAGTTACGACTGACGGAACAATAGGGGATATTGAACGTTCTGATTATGTAGAAGCAGAGGCAAAAGTAGTTGAGGAATTAAAAGAGGTAGGCAAGCCGTTTATCATGGTCGTTAACTCTATTCACCCAACAAGTCAAGATACTGAGTTATTAAGACAAGAACTATCAGAGAACTATGATATTCCTGTTTTGGCTATGAGTATCGAATCAATGACAGAACATGATGTATATAATGTGCTTCGCGAAGCGTTATATGAGTTTCCAGTACTTGAAGTCAATGTTAACCTTCCAAGTTGGGTCATGGTGCTAAAAGAAGATCATTGGTTAAGAGAAAACTACCAAGAAGCAATTCAGTCTACTGTAAAAGATATAAAACGACTACGTGATGTTGATCATATAGTTGGTCAATTCACAGACTATGATTATATTGACAATGCAAATATTGCTGGAATGGAAATGGGAGAAGGTATAGCAGAAATTGATCTACATGCTCCAGATCATTTATATGACCAAGTTTTGAAAGAAATCGTTGGAGAAGAAATTCGTGGAAAAGATCATCTACTAGAATTGATGCAGGATTTTGCACATGCGAAGCGTGAATATGATCAAGTCGCAAGTGCATTACAGATGGTGAAACAAACGGGTTATGGAATCGCCGCTCCAGTTCTAGAAGATATGGAGTTGGAGGAACCAGAAATTATTCGCCAAGGTTCTCGTTTTGGTGTTCGTCTAAAAGCGGTTGCACCATCAATCCATATGATTAAAGTTGAGGTAGAGTCAGAATTTGCTCCAATCATCGGAACAGAAAAACAAAGTGAAGAATTAGTAAGGTATCTTATGCAAGATTTTGAAGAAGATCCATTATCTATTTGGGAGTCCGATATCTTCGGTCGTTCATTAAGCTCAATTGTACGCGAAGGAATTCAGGCAAAAATCTCACTAATGCCTGAAAATGCTCGTTATAAGCTAAAAGATACATTAGAAAGAATTATTAATGAAGGTTCTGGAGGATTGATCGCAATCATCCTTTAATTAAAAGCAGCCGACCTGGCTGCTTTATTTTTTTTACTGATGTCTAGTTTATAAGCTATTCTTAATTCGACAATTATGGGAACAATGGCATTTGGAAAAACTTTTAAGAAAAAATCTTTAAAATATAGTTTAGTTGCAGGATTACAAGGATTATTGTCGTATATGTATAGATAGAGCTGGATTACTTAATTAAAGCCTAATATAAGAAAAAAGTCCTATATTTCAACTTAAAATGGGTCATAAAGCAATAAAATTTAGTGAAATCCTAAAAAAATAGGTATTTTTTGTTGAATTTTGCTGCAAACTCAGTTAATATTAGGCTTGTCACTGTTGATTCTAGTGATGTTTAAGTATAAAAGTAGGTAAATTGGTTAACAAATGTAAATAGTAATAATTTGTACCAATGTGATCCGAAACTTTTTGGGAGGAGGTGAATGTCATGAACAAAACAGACTTAGTTAATGTTGTAGCTGAGAAAAGCGAATTATCTAAAAAGGATGCTACTAAAGCTGTTGATGCAGTTTTCGAAGCTGTCATGGATTCACTTAAAAATGGTGAAAAAGTACAGTTAATTGGTTTTGGAAACTTCGAAGTACGTGAGCGTTCTGCACGTAAAGGTCGTAATCCACAAACTGGTGAAGAAATCGAAATTCCTGCAAGTAAGGTTCCTGCATTTAAGCCAGGTAAAGCCCTTAAAGACAGCGTAAAATAATACGTACATAGGGTTTATAGAGGGGTGCGAATAACGCACCCTTTTTTTAATGAATAAAAACCATCCATAACTGTGATATATAAAAGGTAAGTCAATTATTTCAATTACAATCATGTTTATTATATCCTTATTTGGAAAAACAAAACATATTTTTTGGAGGTAGAAATTCAATGGATAAACCTACAACGAATACTGATTTTTTTGTTATCAAAGCACTTGAAGATGGAGTAAATGTAATCGGTCTTACAAGAGGTAGTGATACACGTTTTCACCATTCTGAAAAGTTAGACAAGGGAGAAGTTATGATAGCGCAATTTACAGAACATACATCAGCTGTTAAAGTTAGGGGAAAAGCTATAATTCAAACTAGTCATGGAGAGATTAAAAACGACTAAGGAATTAATTAGAGAGATAATAAATTTTTTACTCGAATATACATAAATTATGCTATAATAACATATGCACAGAGGGACTGCTTGAAAGGGCTAAGGTGATTACGTTGTTTACGACAGGAAATGAGATACAATATCTAACATCTAGGATTGAACAAAAACTCCAGCATATATACTTAGATAAGTATATTCAAAAGCCCGATATTGACGAAGATAAGCTTTATTTATTATATAAAATATTAAGTAATACTAAGTTGTCACAAAAGCAAATGGAACGTTATATAGTGACAACGATGCTAGTACAAATAGCTCTAGATATACATGATCAAATTCCAGATGTGAATAACAATCAGGATAAAGATGTGATGATTAAAAATCAGCTAAGCATTTTAGCTGGTGATTATTATAGTGGGTTATACTATTTATTATTGGCAGAAATTGATGATTTTTCTTTCATCAACAAATTGGCTTCAGGAATAAAAGAAATAAATGTATTGAAGATGACATTACAAGAAGAACGAACTCATCTATTAGATGCCCATATATCTAATATTAAAGAATTAGAGTCATTGTTGATTACACATGTAGCTGATTTTGTGAATGAAAGCACAATGATACTGGTTACTCAAGAGTGGTTATTATACAATCGGTTGGTTAAAGAATTAAAAATGAAAATAAATAATAATACAGAGAAAAATAGCCTTGGTGACTTTTTAATTTGTAACAAGTGTAATTTAACGGAAAAGCAATTAGAGGAAATTATTTTAAATAAGGGTCAATATATAAAAGAATTGCTTAGTGAGCTTCCTGATGCATATTCAGACGCAAAATTACACATCGTAAAAAAACTAGGCTGTGAAAACTAGGAAGAAGGGTTATTATGGCTGAACAATCAAAGGAAGAACGAGTACATTCGGTATTTGAAAAAATATATAATAAATATGACTCAATGAACTCTATTATTTCATTCCAACGTCATAAAGCTTGGCGAAAAGATGTTATGAAACGAATGAATGTACAAAAGGGAGCTTCTGCATTAGATATCTGCTGTGGTACAGGTGATTGGTCGATTGCCCTTGCTGAAGAAGTGGGAAATAGTGGCGAAGTAATTGGCTTAGACTTTAGTAAAAACATGTTAACTGTAGCAGAGGAAAAGAATAAAGAATTGAAGCATGAGCAATTAACGTTTATTCATGGTAATGCAATGGAATTACCATTTGAAGATAATTCATTTGATTATGTAACGATTGGCTTTGGACTACGAAATGTACCAGATTATATGACAGTATTAAAGGAAATGTTTCGAGTTGTGAAACCAAATGGTAAAGTTATCTGCTTAGAAACTTCACAACCAACTTTAATAGGATTTAGGCAATTATATTATTTATATTTTCGTTTTATTATGCCTCTTTTCGGAAGGCTGTTTGCAAAAAGCTATAAAGAATATGCTTGGCTACATGAGTCTGCAAAGAATTTCCCTGATAAGGACCAATTGAAGAAAATGTTCTATGAAGCCGGATTTTCTGATGTAAAAGTTAAGAGCTATACAGGTGGTGTAGCAGCTATGCATATGGGACTTAAAAAATAGAAGTTAAGGTGAATTGCATGATATTAGCAAAAACATACGGTTATTTAAAGAAAGATCTTGATTATATTGAAGCTGCGTTAACAGAAGCCATTCATGCTGAACATCCTGTATTGAGAGAAGCTTCTACCCAATTATTAAAGGCAGGGGGAAAACGAATTCGTCCTGTCTTTGTTTTGTTGTCTGGTCAAATTGGAGAATTTGACCTAGAAAAAGTCAAAACCGTTGCCGTATCCCTTGAATTAATTCATATGGCGACTTTGGTACATGATGATGTAATTGATGATGCAGAATTAAGAAGAGGGAAGCCCACAATAAAGGCACAGTATGGTAACCATGTTGCTATGTATACTGGTGATTATATTCTAGCTAAGGCATTAGAACAAATTACAACATTAGAAAATCCTTCTATACACAAATCCCTATCCAAAACACTTGTAGAAGTAAGTTTAGGCGAAATAGAACAAATTAAAGACAAATATAATCTCAATCAGAACCTAAGGGTCTATTTACGTCGTATAAAAAGAAAAACTGCTCTACTCATCGCCACTAGTTGTAAGCTAGGTGCGATAACATCGAATCTATCTAATAGACAAATTAAAAAATTGTATCAATATGGTTATTATATTGGTATGTCTTATCAAATCATTGATGATATATTAGATTTTACTTCCACTTCAAAAGAATTAGGCAAGCCTGCTGGGAATGACTTGTTGCAAGGGAACATTACTCTACCGGTATTATTTGCAATGAAGAATGAAGATTTTAAAACTCAATTAATCCATTCCTTTCAACATCATGAACAAGGAAAACTTGAAGAAAGTATGGATACCTTAATTCAATCGATTAAACAGACGGACGCAATAGAAGAAGCTTATCGTATAAGTGATCGATATTTAGAAAAGGCAATTGAGTCATTACAAGACTTACCAAATAATAAAGCAAGGCACACTTTAGAAAATATTGCAAAATATATTGGTAAAAGAAGATCGTAATTATATTGTTGTTATTTTTTATAAAATTTGATAGAATTTAAACGGTTATATTTTATTAGACATACATAAGAAGAGGTGTAAACGTGGAAAAAACATTTTTAATGGTTAAACCAGATGGTGTACAACGTAATCTAGTAGGGGAAATTGTTAATCGTTTTGAGCGCAAAGGTTACCGTCTTGCTGGAGCTAAATTAATGCAAATCTCTGACGATTTGGCTAAAGAGCATTATGGTGAGCATAAAGAAAGACCGTTTTTTGGTGAATTAGTAGATTTCATAACTTCAGGACCAGTTTTCGCAATGGTATGGGAAGGTGAGAACGTTATTGCTACTGCTCGTGAAATGATGGGTAAAACAAATCCATCTGATGCAGCACCAGGAACAATCCGTGGAGACTTCGGTGTTACTGTAGGTAAAAACGTGATTCATGGCTCTGACTCACCAGAAAGTGCTGAAAGAGAAATTAATTTATTTTTTGAAACTAGTGAACTTGTAACGTATACAAAACAAGATTCTGCTTGGATATACTAATAAGGACGATGGAGGCTATCTCACAGACCTCTCAATCATTTGAGAGGTCGACCTTTGGGATGGCCTTTATTCATGCCAATTATATAATGAAGAGGAATTAGATATGTCAGAAGAATACGCTCAGTTTATCACTCGAATAAAGCAAAAATTAGGAATTGATTTAACATACTATAAAGAAGCACAAATGAAAAGAAGGCTTACTTCTTTAAGAGAAAAACGTGGGTATCGAGATTTTTTTACTTATTATAGTGCACTTATACAAAATAATAACTTGATGGATGAATTTGTCGATCGTATTACTATAAATGTTTCAGAATTCTACCGTAATCCGAAACGCTGGGATGTATTAAAAAATGATGTAATACCTACATTGGTGAAAAATAAGGATAAACTATCAATTTGGAGTGCAGCCTGTTCAACTGGTGAAGAACCTTATAGTATTTCAATGCTAATGAACGAGTATTTCCCTTCTGTGAATACTTCTATACTTGCATCAGATATTGATGATAATGTATTAAACAAAGCCAAACAAGGAATTTATTCAGAGCAATCTTTAAAAGATTTGCCTAATCATTTAAAGAATAAATACTTTACAACACAGAACGGTTTATACTATGTTGATTCATCCATAAAGAGAAAAGTACGATTTAAAAAACATGACTTATTAAGAGATAATTATCCTAATCACATAGATTTAATATTATGTAGAAACGTATTAATATATTTTACGGATCCAGCTAAAGATAAAATCTACAATAATTTTTCTAGTTCCCTGTCTCCAGAAGGTGTATTGTTTGTTGGAAGTACAGAACAAATATTTAATCCTTCGCAATATGGTCTTCAATTGTTGGATACATTCTTTTATCAAAAAAAATAATAATACTAATTTTAAACTCCGATCGCCTGATAGGAGTTTTTTGTTTTATTAATTGTTCATAAGGGATAATTCTTTATTATACTACTAAGATGTATTATGATTTATCACATAATACGATATATAAAGCATTGGTTATATAGAAAATTTACTATTATTAGTGATTATTTTATAGGAGGTACATAATGAGATATTTAACTGCAGGAGAATCACATGGTAAAGAATTAACTACAATTATTGAAGGTGTACCAGCACAACTACCTTTAACGAAAGAGGATATAAATGAATCTTTACTTCGAAGACAAAAAGGTCATGGTCGAGGGAAAAGAATGCAAATAGAGAAGGATTTAGTAGACATAACAAGTGGGGTTAGACATGGATATACATTAGGATCCCCTATATCGTTAGTGGTTAAGAATGATGATTATAAACATTGGACTGACATTATGGGAGAGGATCCATTAACTGAAGATGTGAAGTTAAGACGAGTAGTTACTAGGCCAAGACCAGGACATGCAGATTTAAATGGTGCTTTAAAATATGGTCATCGAGACATGCGAAATGTGTTAGAAAGGTCATCTGCACGAGAAACTGCGGCTAGAGTTGCAGCTGGTGCTGTTGCTAAGACGATGTTAAAGCAATTAGGTATTGAAATATGTGGTTATGTAAAAGAAATTGGAGGAATAAGGGCAAGAGAAATTGATTTACCAATACGTGAGCGACAAACGATTTCCGAACAATCTCCGGTTCGAACACTTGATAAAGAAATAGAGCAACAGATGATGGATAAAATTGATCAGACTAAAAAAGATGGGGATTCTATTGGTGGAGTTGCAGAAGTATACGTAGAAGGGATGCCTGCAGGAATTGGTTCCTATGTTCATTATGATCGTAAATTAGATAGTAGAATCACTGGAGCAGTAGTCAGTATTAATGCATTCAAAGGTGCAGAGATTGGAATTGGTTTTGAAGCTGCTCATAAATATGGAAGTGAAGTTCATGATGAGATTGCATGGAACGAAGAGCGAGGATTTTATCGTAAAACGAATAGACTTGGTGGTTTCGAGGGTGGCATGACTACTGGAATGCCAATTGTTGTAAAAGGGGTAATGAAACCAATCCCAACCCTCTATAAACCATTACAAAGCGTAGACATTGAAACAAAGGAACCATTTAATGCTAGTATTGAAAGATCAGATGCTTGTGCAGTACCTGCAGCATCTGTCGTAATGGAACATGTAGTGGCTTTTGAATTAGCGAAAGCCATCTTAGAACAATTTCCGAATGACCGTTTTCCAGTTTTGAAAGAAGCAATTGAAGCATATCGGGAAGAAGTTAGGTGTTTTTAGTGAGAACAATTGATGTACAAGCTAGTTCACATGATTATTCCATCCATATAGGCAGTGGATTACGACTTGCTTTAAAAAGCTATATTTCTATGGACTATTCCAAGATCTTAATAATGACAGATGAAAATGTAGCGAATATATATTTGGATGATGTATTGGGGCAGTTTTCGGAAAAAGAAATTTTAAAAGTGATCATCCCTGCAGGAGAATCATCTAAAAGTATCGAAATCTTTTATAGTACCCACACAAAAGCAATTGAATTTGGCTTGGATAGAAGTTCATTAATTATTGCTCTTGGTGGTGGTGTTGTTGGTGATTTAGCTGGATTTATTGCATCCACTTATATGAGAGGTATTGATTACATTCAAATGCCAACAACTATCTTGGCTCATGATAGCAGTGTTGGTGGTAAAGTTGCTATTAACCATGAACTAGGTAAAAATCTAATCGGAAGTTTTTATCCACCTAAATTGGTGCTGTATGATATTGATACATTACACACATTACCAACACGAGAAATACGTTCTGGTTATGCCGAAATCATTAAAGAAGCAATGCTAGCCAAACAATCTAATTTAAATGAAATCTTATCCACCACTATTTCAGATATCCCTAATGAAAAGTTAATGCAAGATTTAGAGTTAGGAATAAAGATAAAGGCTGCTATTGTAGAAGAAGATGAAAAAGAACGAGGTACAAGAAAGCATCTGAATTTAGGTCATACTTTGGGTCATGCGATTGAAGCAGTTTTAGGCTATGGAAAAATAACACACGGTGAAGCGGTGGGAATAGGTTTATTATTTGCTGTCTATGTCAGTGAAAAGTATTTTTCTAAAAAAATCTTGTTTTCCCAATTACTTTCTTGGTTGAAGAAAAACCATTATCCTTTAAATATAGTTAACAGTTTAACTCCCACTGCTCTAGTAGATAAAATGAAAACAGATAAAAAGAATGTTCATAATAAAATACATATGGTGTTATTAGAAGCAATTGGACAGCCGACAGTTCACTCTTTTGAGGATAATAAAATACTAGATTATATACAATCTTTTTTCGATATGGTGAAAGAAGAGATGATGAATTGATAAAAGGGTAGGTGAAGATGCATGGGTTATGAGCTATATCCTATTAATAGACCAATTAATAGCGAAATGAAAGTCCCAGGAGATAAATCGATCTCTCATCGTGCGATAATATTAACTTCTTTAGCAAATGGGAAGAGTAGAATCTATAATTTCCTAGAAGGTGAAGATTGTTTACGTACGATTGATGCATTGCGCAAATTAGGTGTAACTATTGAACAAGAGGGTTCTTATATTGAAGTACACGGAAAAGGGATAAATAAATTAGAAGAACCAAATGCTCCTATTTATTTTGGGAATTCAGGAACAACTGCTAGATTAATGCTTGGTTTATTAGCAGGATTACCATTTTTTACAGCTGTTTATGGTGATGCATCGCTATCAAATCGACCAATGAATCGTGTTGTTCAACCGTTACTTGAAATGGGCGCATTAATTGAAGGTCGTCAAAATGCTGCGTATCTTCCATTAGCTATAAAAGGCCAGAAATTGATGGGCTTTACTTATAAATTACCTGTGAAAAGTGCGCAAGTAAAATCAGCATTATTACTAGCTGGTCTCTTAGCAAATGGAGAAACAACGATTATAGAGGATGTCGCAACTAGAGATCACACAGAAAACATGTTAAAAGCATTTGGAGCAGATATCAGTATTCATGGTAACGAAATTACAATCTCAAATAAACAATCTTTACAAGCAAATGATGTTTACGTGCCAGGTGATATTTCATCAGCTGCATTTTTCCTTGTCGCTGCTGCCATCATACCCGGAAGTTCCTTAACAGTGAAACAAGTAGGATTGAACCAAACTAGAACAGGAATTATTGATGTACTTGAACAAATGGGTGCGTCCGTTGAGATTCATGATGAACAAAAGAAGTCCGGTGAAATGATTGGAAATGTAACAGTAAGTTATCAGCAAGTTAAAGGGACCATTATTGAAGGAGATATTATTCCTAGACTTATAGATGAAATTCCTATTATTGCTTTGTTAGCAACGCAGGCAGAAGGGAAAACAGTTATAAGAGATGCGCAAGAACTTCGCGTAAAAGAAACAGACAGAATTGAAGCAGTAGTAGATGTTCTATCAAAATTAGGTGCAAGAATCGAAGCAACAGATGATGGTATGGTGATTTACGGAAAAAGCGAATTACATGGCGCTGAAGTATCTTCCTACCATGACCATCGTATTGGCATGATGATTGTTATAGCTTCTTTAATTGCAAAAGGAAAGGTTACTTTAGATGATATATCATCCATAAATATTTCCTACCCTAATTTCCTTAATGATCTTAAAAACATTTGTCAATAGGTTCGAGAGAGAGGGTATAACATGGATAAAATTTCACAAGCAGTCAATCTAATGGAAACTGATCAAACGGAAAAAGCGTTACAATTATTAGATGAATTTTTGAATACAGCAAATGACGATGAAAAATTTTCGATAGCAAATCTCTATTTACAGTGGGGATTAATCCAGGAAGCAAGTACAATCATTATGGAATTACTAGAAAAATATCCAGATGAAGCCCAACTAAAAATAATGCAGGCTGAAATTTATACAGAGTTGGAACAAGATGAACAAGCAATCCAGTTGTTAGATGAGATAAATGAAGATGATGAAGCATATCTTCAAGTGCTAGTACAATTAGCTGATTTGTTTCAGTCTCAAGGATTATATGAAGTTGCAGAGCAAAAATTACTTAAAGCCAAACAGATGGAACCAAACGAAAGGATTATTGATTTTGCTTTAGGTGAATTATACTTTTCGATTGGTGAATTCAGAAAGGCTACCACATATTATGAGCGAGTGAATAAATACGAACAAGAAATTGGCACTATCTCCTTATCCGAAAGATTGGCTGAGGCATATGCTAGAATAGGTGAATATGAAACAGCATTGACATATTTTGAACAGGCTGACCCAGATAATACGGACTTATTATTCCGTTATGGCTTTACAGCGATGCAAGCTAAGAGAAATGATATAGCGATAAATGTTCTTGAGAAGGTTATTAAAGAAGATATCTATTATCATTCTGCTTATTACCATTTAGCACAAGCGTATGAAGGGGAAGAACAAACCCAAGAAGCGTATGAAGCAGCAACTAAAGGAATAAAAGTAGACGAATTTAATAAAGAATTATATTTTTACGCTGGGAAACTAGCACATAAATTAGGAAAAAATGAAGAAAGTGTTCAATATGTCCAAGAAGCAATAGCACTTGACCAAGAATATAAAGAGGCCATTTTATTCCTAATTGAGTTTTTTAAAGAACAAGAGAAGTATCGTGAAATCGTTGAATTAGTAAGCTCCATTAAGGAAACAGATGCAATTGATCCCTTGTATGATTGGGAATTAGCGAGAGCATATAATGAATTAGAAGAATATGATTATGCATTAAAACACTATCGTGAAGCATATAATAGCTTACAACATGACGATGATTTCTTAAAAGAATTTGGCTATTTCTTAAGTGAAGAAGGGAGGATAAAAGAAGCTATTGAAGTATTCGAGGCTTATTTGAAACAACAACCACTTGATGATGATGTTTCTGAGTATATAACAAGGTTGAAGTCTAATTAGAAAGACAGACACCTTTAAGTATTAGCAATATATGATATTGAACTAATCGTCTATTATGATTGTTATCAAGGTGAATACAATTAAAACGAAAAAAGTTTAAAATGGATAGTTAAGGAGGAATTCTTCTTATGCAAACTCCTATTTCCATCAAAGATAAGAAAAGTTTTATTCAATGGTTTTTAAATAACTATCAGATGAAAAAGCGAGAGAGTGTATGGATATTAAATTACTTAATTAATCATAAAAAGATTTTACACAATGTTCACTTCGTTCGGGACGCCAAATTCTGCCCACGTGGAATCATTATTACTACTCATTGTTCCAATGAAGTACCCTTTCGCTTTTATAAACATCAATTAGTTACCACAGATCCTGATAAGTCTTTTCATGATATTAGATTAAATCAGGAAGAACCACTTTATATACAGCTGAATTTTAAAAATTCATTTCAGAACACGATGTATGCAGCCGTATTAGAGGATAATCCATTTGTGCCAGATGAATATTTTATTACGAATAAAGATCGCCATTTAGCTAAGAAATTATTGAATAAAACCTTATATGACTTTAAGAAAAAGCAACTAATGGAACAGATTAACATGGCTCTGGATGATAGAGATAAGGAAAAATTCGAAAATTTAGTGACAAAACTTCATGAATTAGAAGAATAAAAATGCCCAAGAAGTGCCCCACACTGCGTATTTAAGTGATTTTTACGTAGAATAAGAGGGGGTGCTTCTTTATTGGGTAATCTCTTGATTTTTCTTGCCAACATAAGATAAGATTTATAGGGGTTACATATTTTGAATGTTTCTCGTAAATAATATACAGAAGGTGGTTGCTCCATGAGATGGGTTAAAGATGATATTCAAACCTATAAAAAAGGAAAGGAATACTTTGATACAGTTATTGTTCCTGTAATTCCTTTTCATTTATCACAAGATGCCGAACTAGATAAAAGTACATCCTTGAGCGAAGTAATGAATATATTAGCCCATGAAATAGAGAAGGAATTATCTGGACGAGTCCTCCTTATCCCTGGTTATCATTACATAAAACAAAGCGATAAAGAGGAAGAGGTAAAACGAATCAATAGTTGGGTAGAAGATATTCAAAAACAACCTTTTAACCACATTTTCTTTTTAACTTTCGATCCTTCTTGGAAGAAATATGAGAGGGAACTAGAAGGGAATCTACTTTGGTTACCAGGAATTCAATCAGATAACATTCACTCAGATGAAATGCATTCTATGATTCGGAATCAGGTTGCTCAAATTGGCGAACTTATTCGTTCCTATTGGTAGAATCTATTTGGCATAATATCCAAATTTAAAACTTTTTGTAACAAAATTTTATTTTTATTGACCAAGTTGATAGTTTGCGCTATCATGGTAATGTCCTAGTAATTTGAAAAAATTTTGTCCGTGATTAACATAAAAGAGGGGGGAAAATCATGAGTGAAGAAAAGCAACAAGTATCCCGTCGACAATTTCTAAACTACACATTAACTGGTGTAGGAGGATTTATGGCAGCAGGTTTGCTTATTTCTCCAATTAGAATGGCGATTGATCCAGTGTTAAAACCTTCTAGTGTAGGAGATTATGCAAATGTTGGATTAGCTGTTGAGGATATTACAACAGAACCAACACGTGTCGATTGGAAAATTGACCAAGTAGATGGATGGTACGAATCAGAAGTTAGTAAAGCAGCATGGGTATTTAAAAATGAAGATGATGAGATTATGGCATTGTCACCAACATGTACACACTTAGGTTGTGTTGTATCATGGGAAGGCAGTGAGAAGTATCCAAATGAGTTTTTCTGCCCATGTCATGATGGTCGGTACTATAAAGATGGTACTAATATTGAAGGAACACCACCTACAAGACCATTAGATCGCTTTGAACACAAAGTGGAAAATGGAATGTTATATCTAGGAAATGCACAGGAAAGAGGGGGGGCGTAATAGTTTATGTTACAGAAAATTTATGACTGGATTGATGAACGCGTAGATATTACGCCAATCTGGCGAGACATTGCAGATCATGAAGTGCCAGAGCATGTTAACCCTGCACACCACTTCTCAGCATTTGTTTATTGTTTTGGTGGATTAACCTTTTTTGTAGTGGTTATTCAAATTTTATCTGGAATGTTTCTAACGATGTATTACGTTCCGGATATTGAGAATGCCTGGAAATCTGTTTATTACCTACAAACAGAAGTAGCACATGGTCAAATTGTTAGAGGTATGCACCACTGGGGTGCCAGTGTTGTAATTGTAATGTTGTTATTACATACATTGCGTGTATTCTTCCAAGGTGCTTATAAGAAACCACGTGAGTTAAACTGGATGGTTGGAGTATTACTATTCTTTGTTATGCTTGGACTAGGGTTCACTGGTTATCTATTACCTTGGGATAACAAAGCATATTTTGCTACACAAGTTGGACTTGAAATTGCCGAGCAGGTTCCATTTATTGGAGAATATCTGAAAACATTACTAGCAGGAGATGCTGAAATTGTTGGTGCTCAAACACTAACTAGATTCTTCGCTATCCATGTATTCTTCTTACCTGGAGCATTATTTGCTTTAATGGCAGTTCACTTTATTCTAATTCGTAGACAAGGTATTTCAGGACCACTATAAAAAGGAGGGAAAGCTGTGCATAAGGGTAAAGGAATGAAGTTCGTCGGTGACTCTCGTGTTTCTGCCGAACGTAAATCAAACATACCGAAAGATTATTCTGAGTATCCTGGTAGAACAGAAGCTTTTTGGCCCAACTTTTTATTAAAAGAATGGTTAGCTGGTTCTGTATTCTTAGTTGGATTTTTACTATTAACGTTAGCACATCCATCACCACTTGAGGGGGTTGCTGATCCAACAGATGCAGCTTACATACCATTGCCAGACTGGTACTTCTTGTTCTTATATGAACTCTTAAAATATGAATTTGCTGCTGGGCCATATGTTATTTTTGGTATCTTAATTATTCCTGGATTAGCTTTTGGTGCTTTATTACTAGCTCCATTCTTAGATAACGGTCCAGGTAGAAGACCACATCAACGTCCAATTGCAGTAATTATGATGTTGCTTGCTTTAACATCTGTTATTTGGTTGACTTATACATCTGCCGCCCATGTTGATTGGGAAACTCGTGCAGAGCAAAATAAGCCAATTCCGCCAAGCAGTGTTGAAATTGATACTTCACATGAGGGGTATGCATCCTACGAAAGTAATTGTATGACTTGTCATGGTGGGGAATTAGAAGGTACACCTGCTGGGGTTCCTTTAATTGGTACGGAATATTCTGCTGAAGAAATTGCAACAATTGCTCGTGAAGGGATCGGCGGTATGCCAGCCGACCAATTTACAGGTTCTGATGAGGAACTTGAGCAGTTAGTAGACTTTATTATTTCTACCAATGAACAATAAACTCTCAGAATAACTTAGATTATAAAATTAACACCTTTGCCATTTCGAATGGTGAAGGTGTTTTTCTATCAAAAAGGTGTTATTCTAAAGATATTATTTTGTATTTCTGTGGAAAGGAGGAGTATGTTGTATAAATTATTAACGTATATTCTATTAGACAAACGTTTCTTAGTTCTATTATTTGTCATTAATTTATTTGGCACTATTTATGGATACATATGGTATGAACAACAGTTATCGATTACACCGACTATATTTTTACTGTTTGTTCCTGATAGTCCCACTGCTAGTTTGTTTTTTACTATATTTCTTGGATTTTTTATTTTTGGAAGAAACATTCCTTACATAGAAGCATTAGCCATCATAACGTTATTTAAATATGGAGTATGGGCAGTAGTTATGAATCTGTTAACATTATATATCAACGGAAGTTTAAGTCCTTCTGGGTATATGTTAATGCTTTCTCACGGTGCTATGGCTGTACAAGGCTTGTTATATGCGCCATATTATAAAATAAAGATGAAACATATTGTTGTTGCTGGTATTTGGACATTACATAATGACGTAATCGATTATGTGTTTGGTATGATGCCAATTTATTCAACTTTAACGCAATATATGGATAAAATTGGCTACTTTACTTTTTGGCTCAGTGTCCTTTCTATATTTATTGCCGTTAAAATAATGAAAACTAATAACAATAAGTTAAGTATTTCTTCTTGACCCTTTTTATTTATTTAATAATCACCCTCTAACTTAATAAAAAGTATCCTGTTATATCACTTCAATCTCACACATATAGTTAGATTAAACAGACATAACTATGTGAGGTGACATCATTGTCTAAATGTAAGATACAGGTCTTAATTCCAATAGCTGGTATAATGATATACTTAATGTTGAATAGTGTATTTGTTGAATCAGTACAAGCGGAATCAATAAAAACGGATGATGAACCTTCTATGGTTCCATTTTTTTGGGGCGCGGGAATGGTTGGGGGGATAATTGCTATTACATTAACTTATGTTAGTTGGAGAAAATACAAAGGGGAAAAGAAAAGAGGAAAAAAAGAAAAAACAGACAGACATTTTAGTTGACGTATTATAATCGTTTGACTAAAATTGACCTTAGTAATAAGAATAAAATTTTTATGGAGGAATGTTTAATGGGATTTGGTGGTTACCTAATATATCTTGCACTTCTAATGATTATCCCGTTATGGGCTCAATCAAAAGTTAAAAGTACTTATAAAAAATATTCGCAAAAACCTACCTCTTCTATGCTTACAGGTGCACAGGTAGCACGAAAAATATTAGATGATAACGGTTTATATGACGTACAGATCGAAGAAACAAAAGGGATGCTATCTGACCACTATGACCCCAGAAAGAAAGTAGTGCGTTTATCTAGCGGGATTTTCCATGGGCAATCTATGGCATCATCAGCTGTTGCAGCACATGAAGTTGGACATGCTATTCAAGATCAACAAGAGTATGCGTTTTTGCGTTTTAGAAGTGCTCTTGTTCCAGTAGCTAGTTTAGGCTCTAATTTATCCATTTTCCTGATTATCATTGGTTTTATAACAGGTGCGTTAGAGTGGGCATTATTTGGGATTATCTTTATGTCAGCTGCAGTATTATTCCAATTGGTTACTCTACCAGTAGAATTTGATGCATCAAACCGTGCGATGGGACAATTAGTCTCTGCTGGTGTCATTCGAAATAATGAAGAGAGAGAAACGAAAAAAGTATTAAATGCAGCAGCAATGACTTATGTAGCTGCCGCTTTAGTAGCAGTTGCAGAACTATTACGTTTTATTCTAATGTTTGTTGCAGCAAACAATAATGATTAATATTATACGAACGTGTAGGTCATACACCTAGTTAAAAATAATCCGAACCGATGAATGATTATTCCAATCATCACTCATCGTTCGGATTTTCTATATAATTCTTATTTAATCCTCTCTTATAGGATTTTTATTTTCATCAAGAGTAAATCCTTCTCCAAGCACGTCGTGAACAGAGCTAACGGATACAAACGCATGAGGATCAATAGTATTTATTATACTTTTTAATCGAACGATTTCATTTCGTCCTACCACACAATAGAGGACATCTCGACTTTCTCCAGTATAACTTCCACGACCAGCTAAAACTGTTACACCACGGTCCATTTCCTTCATAATACGCTTAGCAATTTCGTCACTATTAGATGAAATGATGGTTGCTCCACGTGCAGAATATGCACCTTCCTGCATAAAATCAATCACTCTTGCACCTATATATACAGCAACTAATGTATACATGCCTTCAACAAGTTCCAAGATGGTAAAGACAGATGTTGTTATTACAACAAAGTCAAATAAAAACATAGTTTTACCCATGCTCCAACCTATATACTTATGTACAATACGGGCTATGATATCAACTCCACCTGTTGTACCACCATAACGGAAGATAATACCCAGACCAACACCAATAAACACCCCTGCAAATAAAGCTGCCAATGTCATGTCAGATTGTAAATAGGTAGGAAATGGATTAATTTGGAATATTCGTAAAAATACAGATACTGCTAATGTACCTATTATTGTATATACAAACGTATTTCTCCCTAAAAACTTCCAACCAATAAAAAATACTGGAATATTTAAAATTATATTCGTTATTGCAGGATCCCATTGCCATGCAAAATATAATAATAAAGTAATACCAGTAAAACCACCTTCTCCTAGGTTGTTTTGCATATTAAAATGTACGATACCAAATGCAAAAATTGCAGAACCTAAAAGAATAAAAAAGATATTTTTTAATTTTAACCCAAATATCATGTTGTTACCTCCTTTTTCGTCATGTTTCATTCTAATTTGTTGCCTGTTTATGTTGTAGATTGGGTTTATTTAATAACTACTACTAAATTACCCTATGACAGCGTAAATAATTTGTCAAATGTCTTGTGATTAGCTAACATAAAGAAAGAGATTAACGATGGAAGTGAGGTTTTCCAAATTACACAAGTATATACGACTAAAGATATCCAAAAACTTGTCGATGATTATATAGCTCAATTTAAAGAAGGCTACTTCACACCACTTAGTTTGACTGCTCGTCTTACGGAGGAAGTAGGCGAACTTGCTAGAGAAATTAATCATTATTATGGGGAAAAACCTAAGAAGGCTACAGAAGAGGAAAAGACAGTAGAAGAAGAGGTAGGAGATATTATTTTTGTGCTGGCTTGCTTTGCTAATTCATTAGATTTTGATCTATCAGAATCCTTTCATATGGCAATGAACAAGTTTGAAACCCGTGATAAAAATAGATGGACTAAAAAAGAGTAATAGAGATTTAACTAGGAGGAGTACAACATGACAATTAAAGTTATTATTGCTGGGCCTCGTGGTAAAATGGGATCAGAAGCAGTAAAAATGGTGACTAGTGAGCAAAATCTGGAGCTAGTGGCCTGTGTCGATCGAAGAAGTGAAGGGCATGCCATCAGGGAATACCCAATTTTAACTGAGAAGAGCATTCCGGTGTTTGAAAGTCCAGAAGAATGTTTACATACAGTTGATGCAGATGTTTTTATTGATTTAACAGTTCCAGAAGCTTGCTTCAACCATGCAGTTATGGCCATTAGAAATAATGTACGTCCAGTAATCGGTACTTCTGGATTAACGAATGATCAAATAGCTGAATTACGTGAGCTAGCCAAAGGAAACGAAGTCGGATGTATTATAGCACCGAATTTTGCTTTAGGTGCAGTGTTAATGATGAAGTTCGCACAAATGGCAGCTACTTATTTTCCAGATATTGAAATTATCGAAAAACATCATGATCAAAAGTTAGATGCTCCCTCTGGAACGGCCGTGAAAACTGCACAATTAATTAAAAATACTAGAAAGAATAAAAGCCAAGGACATCCAGATGAAGTAGAAACAATGAAAGGTGCAAGAGGGGCAGTAGATGAAGGAATACGTATTCATAGTGTACGTCTTCCAGGACTAATCGCTCATCAAGAAGTTATCTTTGGTGGTGAAGGTGAACTATTAACCATTAAACATGACTCAATGAATCGTCAATCATTTATGACTGGTGTGAAATTTGCAGTAGAAAAAGTAATGGGTATTCATTCATTAGTGTATGGATTAGAAAATATATTAGATTAGCTATTGAGAAGTGGATGAGGGAGGAAGTCATACAATGAATATAGCATTAATTGCACACGATAAAAAAAAGCAGGATATAATTGAATTTTGTATTGCTTATAAAGACATATTAGGAGAACATCAATTGTTTGCAACAGGAACTACTGGCAAACGAATTCAAGAAGCAACCAATTTACCTATTCATCGTTTTCAATCGGGCCCTCTTGGTGGGGACCAGCAAATAGGTGCTATGATAGCGAATGAAGAAATGGATATGGTAATATTCTTTAGGGATCCACTAACTTCTCAACCTCATGAACCAGATGTTAGTGCATTAATGCGTCTATGTGATGTTCATTTAATACCACTAGTAACTAATATTGCAGCTGCTGAGATTGTAATTAGAGGACTAGAACGTGGAGATTTTTCATGGCGTGAAATTGTTAAACAAAAAAAGGAATCGAATAAATGATGAAAATAGGAATTACTTGTTATCCAACAGTAGGTGGCTCTGGTATAATTGCTACAGAGTTAGGTAAAATGTTAGCTGAACTAGGACATGAAATTCATTTTATAACGTCTAGCCTTCCATTTCGCTTAAACCAAGTTCATCCATCCATTTATTATCATGAAGTGGAACTAAGCCATTATCCGGTATTTCAGTATCCACCATATGATTTAGCATTAGCTTCAAAAATGGCAGAGGTAATCGATCGAGAAGAATTAGATATTTTACATGTTCATTACGCAATGCCACATGCAGTCTGTGCAATTTTGGCTAGAGACATAGCTAAAAGAGATGTTAAGATCGTTACAACCTTACATGGTACAGACATTACTGTTCTAGGGATTGATAATACATTTAAGAAGATGATTAAATATGGTATTGAACAATCGGATGCAGTAACTGCTGTATCCAAAAGTTTGGTGAAACAAACAAAAGATATGATTGGAACGAATAAAGAAATATCAGTCATTTATAATTTCGTAAATGAACAAGAGTACCATAAAAAAGACTTGCAATTAATCGGGGAAAAATATGGGATTAAGAAACATGAAAAAGTAATAATACATATATCTAATTTTAGAAAAGTGAAACGAATTGACGATGTGATCCAAACTTTTAATCATATTAAAGATAAAGTCGACTCTAAATTACTTTTAGTAGGGGACGGGCCAGAATATAGTAATGCTGTCAAATTAACTGAAAAGTTAGAGTTAGAAGATCGTGTATTATTTTTAGGGAAACAAAAAAATATAAGTGATTTGTTGTCAATTTCAGATCTAAAAATTCTTATGTCTGAAAAAGAGAGTTTCGGATTAGTCCTATTAGAAGCGATGGCATGTGAAGTTCCTAGTATTGGTACAAATGTTGGTGGTATACCAGAAGTCATTAAACATGATGAAACAGGATTTTTAGTGGATTTAGGAGATGTTGAAAAAGCAAGTCAATATGCAATACAATTATTGTCTGACGATACTTTATTACATCAATTCTCTCAAAATGCTTTTAAACATGCAAAAAACTATTTCCATTCGTCTATTATAGTGAATCAATATATTGATATATATAATAATGTTTTATTAGATAAAGCAAGAAATTGGTGAGGTTATGATTCCAACTAGTTTTCATAGTGGTCAAGAAGTAATAGAGAAAATTGAGCAACATGGTTATGAAGCATACTTTGTTGGTGGTTGTGTTCGAGATTTCATTCTAGGGCGTAAAATTGGTGATATTGACATTGCAACCTCAGCAACTCCTAATCAAATCCAACATATCTTTTCAGAGACAATACCTGTTGGAATTGAACATGGCACAGTGATTGTAAGGTATAAAAAGCAATCCTTTGAAGTAACAACATTTCGGACAGATGGTACGTATTCTGATCAAAGACATCCAGACTTTATTCAATTTGTAAGTAACATTGATGAAGACTTAAAACGAAGAGACTTTACTATAAATGCTCTGGCTATGGGGAGCGATGGAAGAATCTTAGATCTGTTTCAGGGACAGCAGGACATAAAAGAGAGAATTATTCGCACGGTAGGAGACGGAATGGAACGATTCTCGGAAGACCCATTACGCATAATAAGAGGCTTGCGATTCTCAAGCCAACTTGGGTTTCAAATCGATTCCGATACTTTAAGAGCTATGGAGCAAACGAAAGCTCAACTTGAAAATATTTCCGTAGAACGCATAGCAACTGAGGTAGAAAAACTATTTGCTGGTGAACATGTTAGTATTGGATTAAACCATTTAATAGAATTAGAAATCTATAATCATTTACCTGTCATGAATAAATCACCAGAAATAATGAGAAAATTGCCGAATATAAATTCACCTATCCATTCTTTAGCTGAACTTTTTACGCTACTACACTACTTTTCAAAAATTCCGATTCAAACTTGGGTTTCAGAATGGAAATGTTCCAAGAAAACAAAAATCAACGCAGTTAAAATAGGGGAATCAATCAAGTATTTTGAATCAAATGGCCTCGATGCATGGTTGGTTTACGATTTAGATCAGGAACTCTTTGGTGGGTTTGTAAGACTAATTAAAATACTATATCCAGAACAGCAATTAACAGTGGAACAATTGGAAAATATGTCTGGTGAACTCCCGATTCAATCAAAAAGGGAGTTAAAGCTGAATGGTCATGACGTGTCGAATTTATTTCCGGAAAGAAGTAAAGGTCCATGGATAAATACTGCTTTAAACTTGTTAGAAAAAGCAGTGGTGTTTAAAGAGGTTAACAATTCGAAAAATGAATTAAAGGAATGGCTTAAATGGAATCTACCCGAAATCAATTAATTGATTTACTTGCAAGAAATAGTGACCGTTTTATTTCTGGACAAATGCTATCAGAGCACTTAAATATAACTAGAAGTGCCATCTGGAAACATATGAAGGAACTTGAGAAGGATGGTTACGTAATTGAAGGAGTTTCAAAGAAAGGATATCGCATTATTCGTTTTCCGGATAAAGTGAGTGAAAACACTATAAAATGGGGCTTAGACACAGAGTGGTTAGGTAATACGATTATTCATAAAGAGCAAACCACTTCTACACAACATATAGCACATCAAGCTGCTCAAAATGGAGCAGCCCATGGAACAATCATCGTGGCAGATGAACAAACACAAGGCAAAGGAAGACTGCAACGTCCTTGGCATTCTGCAAAAAACTTAGGAATTTGGTTAAGTATAATTATCCGACCATCAATTCTTCCATATTTAGCTCCACAATTAACGTTAATGACTGCTACTGTTCTAGCGGATGTCCTACATAATAAAGGAATAGAACCTAAGATTAAGTGGCCTAATGACATCCTAATTAATCAATCTAAGGTTGCAGGAATATTAACTGAAATGCAGGCTGAACAAGATCAAATTCAGTACATAGTAATTGGTATTGGGATGAATGTAAACCATAAGCAGCATGACTTGCCAGAAGATGTAAATCGCAAGGCTACTTCTTTAACTATAGAAACTAACAAGTCATGGGATATTAATAAACTTATACAAGATATTTTAAAACAGTTTGAGGATACATATGCTGATTACATTGATAATGGATTTATAGATATTAAGAAAAATTGGGAGAATTATGGGTTTAGAATTGGGAAACCAATATATATTTCTACATTAAAAGAAAAATGGGCTGGAAAGTTCTTAGGTATTGCTGAAGACGGTGCTCTCTTAACTACCGATAAAAATGGTGATACCTGTAAAATCTATTCTGCTGATATTGATTGGTTAGTCTGAGAAAATACAGGTTCACTACGAGGACTCTTATCAAAAAAGTTTGATAAGAGTTTATATATTGTAAAAAATAGTATAGAATATTTTTTTTAAGAGAAAGGTGGGGGAAATGGATAAATTTGTCGTAATTGATTTAGAAACAACTGGAAACTCAATCGAAAATAACGATAAAATAATTGAAGTTGGAATTGTTGTTATAGAAAAGGATGAAATTGTTGACGAATACACTACGTTACTCCATCCTAATAAACCAATCCCACCATTTATAAGTAATTTAACAGGGATTACTGATAAAGATGTGATCAATGCCCCAACTTTCGATACAATTGCTGAAGACATTGTTGAAATCTTTAAAGATAGTTATTTGGTAGCTCATAATGTACCATTTGATCTCGGGTTCCTCAATTATGAATTAACGAACCTAGGAATAGATCGATTGTTAAACCCAGTTATTGATACAGTTGAATTAAGTAGAATTTTATTCCCTAATGCACCTGGATATAAATTAAGCCAGCTATCCGAATACTTTGATTTAACCCATGATTATCCACATCGTGCTCTTTCTGATGCCTATGTAACAGCTAAATTATTATTAGTATTGAAAAATAAATTAAAGTCACTACCACAAGAGACGGTTCGACAATTAATAAAACTTGAAAAAACACTGAAGTCGGATATAAGTTTAATTTTACATGATCTAAATAATAATCTACCTAAAGTTAAAGAAGAGATTACTTCCTATGGTGGTATTGCTTTTAAGAATACTTCAGATGATCTGCTAGAAACCAGGGAGATATCAAATTCCTTTGGTACATTTCTCGATGGTATTTATGAGGTAGAGGGCAGAATGCAAACACTGTTTGAACGTTATGAGAAAAGGCCTGGTCAAAGGGAAATGTCAGAAACTATATATGATTGTTTTGTTTCGAATAATCACGGACTAATTGAAGCAGAAACGGGAACAGGCAAATCACTGGCCTATTTAATCCCGGCTGTTTATGATGCATTAAAATCTAAGTCAAAAATAGTCATTAGCACGTTTACAACGCAATTACAACAACAGCTTCTAGATGAAGAATTGCCATTGGCCCAGAAAATAATTGGACACCCCTTTAACACGGCTTTAATTAAGGGAAAACAACATTATATTAGCTTAGAGAAGTTTGCAAGAGAATTGGAAGTCAATAATAAGGATAATTATGATATTACGTTAACAAAAGCAATACTATTAGTATGGATTACTGAAACTAATACAGGGGATATTGAAGAGATTCATTTACCATCAAGTGGTTATATGTATTTTAAGAAAGTTTCTACGGAGACAGAAACGAATATTAATCCTTTATCACCTTGGTTTTCTTACTCTTTTTACCAAAAGGCAAAGAAAAGAGCCAAAAAAGCAGACCTTATTATTACGAATCATGCGTTACTTTGCTCAGATTTGTTCAATGATTTTGAGATTCTCCCTAAATACAATAAAGTAATCATTGATGAAGCCCATCATTTAGAGGAAACAGCATCAAGGCACTATGGATTGAAGTTAGATTATGTAACTTTTCAACACTCGTTGAATCGTATTAGCTCAACTGATGGAACGATACTAGATGTGGTTAACAATGATAAGTGGAATCTGTTGTTAACTGATACGAAACATGAGATTGATGACATGTTTCGAACTCTATTCCAATACGTGTTAAGCCAAAGTAAGAAAAACCAATCATATAGTGATACAGGAAGGATACAATATCGTTTTGATTTAGAAAAGGAAGAAGCCCAACGTTGGAATGTTATTAAAGATATGGCACTTAGAGTAAATAATCAACTCAAAAAAATGGTGAACGAACTGCAATTAGCTATTAATTTGGACCAAGATCAAAAAATTAAGAACGAGATTGAGGCAAGTGTTCTAGCTTTACAAGAATATATATTTTCCATAGAACGCTTTTTTATTAAAGGAAATAGCAGTGAATATGTGAATTGGATGGAAGTAGATGCGTACGGAGCGAAGAATGCTGTATATCTTTATAGTGAACCAACTGATGTATCAGAACTTCTTAGTAAAAAGTTTTTTGAAGTCAAAGATAGCATCATTCTTACAAGTGCTACATTAACGATGAAAAAATCGTTCTCTTTTATTCAAAATCGTCTTGGTGTTCCTGATGATAGACTTATTAGTAAACAGATACATTCTCCTTTTCAATACGAACAACAGGTACAATTGATGGTACCAAACGATTTTCCAGATATTAGTTTTAGTACAATGGATGATTTTATTTATGCAACTTGCGAAGCAATCATTTCATTATCTGAGATAACAAATGGTCGCATGCTTGTCTTGTTTACATCTTATGACATGTTAAGGAAAGCTCATAATATTTTGAAAGAAGCACTAGAAAGTACAGAGTATGTATTAATTGCTCAAGGTATATCCAGTGGTAGTAGAGCACGATTAAAGAAAAATTTTCAAACATTTGATCAAGCCATTCTTCTAGGTACTAATTCCTTTTGGGAGGGCGTAGATATACCTGGTGAAGATCTTTCTTGCTTAATGATAGTGAGACTACCTTTTCAACCACCTAATCATCCTGTCTACGAAGCGAAAGCAAAGCATGTGCAAGAAGAGAACAAAAATCCATTTTTTGAATTATCACTACCTAATGCAGTTATTCGTTTTAAACAAGGTTTTGGACGATTAATCAGGTCTAAAACAGACCGGGGAATTGTTTTTGTGTGTGATTCACGGTTGATTAAAGCGCGATATAGTACGTACTTTACGAAATCAATACCAAATATACCAGTTCATTACAAATCAACAGCAGAGCTACTAGAAATAGCAGAAAATTGGTTTTAAAGAAATTGAAGAGAAAAGATGGCAAAAAAATACTGATGCCTAATACAGGCATCAGTTCAAAAGTGGTATGGGTTAGGTGAAATTTTTGTTGAAATAAATAAAAATAAAACATATTCCGTTAAAACTTGTTATAATATGATTGTGTTTTATTCTTTTTCAACGTTATCCTTTAGTATGGACAGAGAGAAGAGCAATATGATTAGTAATATCTGATAAAACAAGCAGTTTTTTTAAAGTAAAATTAGAGTATAATTTATACAAGTTTTGATATTATCTGGAGGGAACTATATGGGTGTTCTTGTGGTATATATAAATAAGTTTTACCTAGTAAAGCTAGAAACAAATAAGGCTTGTAGTGTGAATTGTAATTATGCGTGATTCCAATCAACAAAAAGCCTTCCTTCCAGATTGGGTAAAATGGAGTTCCTTAATTATCATTCTTCTTGCCATACTATTACTAATATTGGGTATATATTTGTATCGTGAAATGATTGACAATAAATCTAATGGTTTTTCTGATGCAGAAAATCGTGCATTACAAGAAACTAAATTAACAGACGTTGAGAAAGTGGAGCGATTCCATGGTAAAGAGTCATACTATATAGTATTCGGAAACGATGAAAGTAATAATAAGTTAGTGGTTTTTGTTCCTATAAAGAATCGTGAAAAGGAATTACTTCAACTGCAGGAAGATGAAATCATTTCCGAAACAACTATTATTGAAAATTGGAAAAGTGATTGTTCTAGTTGTGAATTGATTAAGGTTGTTCCAGGAGTTGTAGATGAAAAGGCTCTTTGGGAACTAACATATAAAGATCACAAGGATAATTACTTCATTGAATACCGATCAATTTATGATGGAAAGCAGCTAGAGCTGTTAAGACTTAAAAATAAGTTTGAATAAGGTGGGATTTTAGTGGATTTAGCAAATAGAGTTAAAACATTAACTCCTTCAACTACATTAGCAATTACTGCGAAAGCAAAAGAATTGAAGGAACAAGGGCATGATGTGATTGGATTAGGTGCAGGTGAACCAGACTTTAATACACCTAGCTATATCATTGATGCAGCTAAAAAAGCAATGGATAATGGACTTACAAAATATACCCCTTCAGGAGGAATCCCTGAGTTAAAGAATGCAATCATTGAAAAATTTGAAACTGAGCAAAATTTAAACTATTCATCTGATGAAGTGATTGTAACTACTGGAGCAAAGCATGCTTTGTACACTTTATTTCAAGTCATACTTAATGAAGGTGATGAAGTTATCGTTCCTGCACCATACTGGGTAAGTTATCCAGAGCAAATTAAATTAGCCGGTGGAAAGCCAGTTATCGTTGAAGCGCAAGAACAAAATGAGTTTAAATTAACTCCTCAACAATTAGAAGGAGCAATTACAGATCGAACAAAAGCTGTAATTATTAACTCGCCGAGTAATCCTACAGGTATGATGTATAGTGAGGATGAATTACGTGATTTAGGTGAAATATGTTTAAAACATGACATTATTATTGTTTCAGATGAAATTTACGAAAAATTAATATATACTCATGATGTACATAAATCAATTGCTCAACTTTCTCCAAAGTTAAAAGAACAAACCATCATTATTAATGGTGTGTCAAAATCACATGCTATGACAGGTTGGCGGATTGGGTATGCGTTGGGGCGAAAAGAAATTATCAAACCTATGACGAATTTTGCATCACATTCAACTTCCAATCCAACGTCAATTGCTCAATATGCAGCATTAGCAGCATATCAAGCAGACGAAGACCCAACCATTGAAATGAAGAAAGTGTTTAGTGAACGTTTAGATCTATTATACAATTTAATTAAGGATATCCCAGGGATTGAATGTATTAAACCAAAGGGAGCATTTTATCTGTTTCCAAATGCAAAAAAGGCTGCAGAAATGAATGGGTTTAATAATGTTGATGAATGGGTCCAAGCGTTACTAGAAGAAGAAAAAGTAGCAATTATTCCTGGATCAGGATTTGGATCACCTGATTATATTCGCCTTTCTTATGCTACTTCTAATGAGTTATTAGAGGAAGCAGCGAAAAGAATGAAACGATTTGTTTTGAATCATAAAAAATAAGATAACTAGTATTGAATAAGGTAGTTTTTCTCAATAAGGATATATCTATTTTAAGTATTAATTATGGAGGTAATAGTTTTGAAAGTAACTATAGCAGATGTTAAAAAATATGAAAGTAAAGAAGTAACAATTGGAGCGTGGTTATCAAATAAACGTTCAAGTGGAAAAATTGCCTTTTTGCAATTACGTGATGGAACTGGATTTATGCAGGGTGTAGTAGCTAAAAATGATGTGGAAGAAGAAGTGTTTCAATTAGCAAAAAATATGACACAAGAATCTTCCTTATATGTTACTGGTAAAATTGTAGAAGACAAACGATCACCATTAGGATATGAGATGCAAGTATCTTCTATCGAGTTAATTCATGAAGCAACTGATTACCCGATTACACCTAAAGAACATGGAACAGAATTTTTAATGGATCATCGTCATTTGTGGATTCGTTCTAAAAAACAGCATGCTGTTTTGAAAATACGTAATGAGATTATTCGTTCAACCTACCAGTTCTTTAATGATAATGGGTATGTAAAAATTGATCCACCTATATTAACTGGTTCTTCTGCAGAAGGAACAACGGAATTATTCCATACAAAATACTTTGATGAAGAAGCATATCTATCACAAAGTGGCCAATTGTATATGGAAGCAGCTGCAATGGCATTTGGGAAAGTATTTTCATTTGGTCCAACTTTCCGTGCTGAAAAATCAAAAACACGTCGCCACTTAATTGAGTTCTGGATGATTGAACCTGAGATGGCTTTTGTAGACCATGAAGAAAGTTTAGTAATCCAAGAACAATATGTAAGCTTTGTTGTACAGTCAGTTCTTGAAAACTGTAAGATGGAACTAGACGTGCTAGAAAGAGATACTTCTAAGTTAGAACAAGTTAAAGCACCATTCCCAAGAATTTCTTATGACGATGCTATTCATTTATTGAAAGATAAAGGATTTACAGATATTGAATGGGGAGAAGATTTTGGAGCACCACATGAAACTGCAATTGCTGAGAGCTTTGACAAACCAGTATTCATTACAAATTACCCTGCAGAGATCAAAGCATTCTATATGAAACCAGTTCCTGGTCGCCCAGAGGTTGTCCTATGTGCAGACCTGATTGCTCCAGAAGGATATGGAGAAATTATTGGTGGTTCTGAAAGAATAGATGACCTAGAATTAATGAAACAACGATATGAAGAGCATAATTTAACTGGTGAAGCCTATGAATGGTATTTAGAACTAAGAAAATATGGTAGTGTCCCACATTCAGGTTTCGGATTAGGATTGGAAAGGACAGTTGCTTGGTTATCAGGTGTTGACCATGTAAGAGAAACAATCCCATTCCCAAGATTATTAAATCGCTTATATCCATAAAAATAGATATCTCATATGATTTTCAAATACGTTTAAGTTTATAAATTAATATCATGAAAATCCCTTGCGTATAGCAAGGGGTTTTTAGCTATTTTTATCGATTTTTGTAAAGGACATGCTATACTTAGTAGGAGGTGTTGATTAGATGAAAAAATTACAAACGTTTCAGCATATATTATTAAATCAACTTTCCATTCCAATACAATTACTAACTTCCTATACAAAGCTTGGATTAAATGAAATAGAGCTTTTGGTCATTATACATATTCACCGTTTCCAAAACGAAAGAAATATGTTTCCGACTCCAACTGAACTAGCTAGTAGCATGACAATTGATGAAAAAGAGTGTAGTAAAGTATTAAGAAAGTTGGTACAAAAAGGTTTCCTTAACATCGAACAAATGGAAAATGATCTACAACAATTAAGTGAAGCTTATTCGTTACAACCCTTATGGGAAAAAGTATATAGCGAAGTAGAAGAAGAACCCGAACAATTGGAAGGAACTTTGTTTGTTTTATTTGAACAAGAATTTGGCAGACCATTGTCACCTTTTGAAATCGAAACCATTAATACATGGTTAGATGAAGATCAAATATCACCTGCACTAATTAAAGCTGGATTAAGAGAGTCTGTTTTAATGGGAAAACTAAACTTTAAATATATTGATCGAATTCTTAGAGAATGGAAAAATAAAGGAATTCATACAGTTGAACAAGCTAGAAATGCAAGTCGAAAATTTCATGATAAGGTTCAACAGAATCAAAAGAAAGAAAACCAGCCCAAAAGGGATACTTCCTTTTATTATAACTGGTTAGAGGGGGAGGACTCTTAATGTTAAATAAAACGGAGATACGCTTTTGCTTAGATGAATTTGAAAGGATGTTTCCTGATGCTGAATGTGAATTAATTCATCAGAATCCTTTTGAGTTAGTAATTGCAGTAGTTTTATCGGCCCAGTGTACTGATGCGCTAGTAAATAAAGTAACTAAGGATTTATTTAAGAAATATAAAACACCTGAAGATTATTTAGTTGTTTCCTTGGAAGAGCTACAACAAGATATTCGCTCCATTGGATTATATCGAACGAAGGCCAAAAATATTCAAAAATTATGTCAGTCATTAATTGATGAATATGATGGGGAAGTACCTAGCTCAAAAGAAGAGTTAATTAAGTTGGCAGGAGTAGGAAGGAAGACTGCAAACGTAGTAGCATCCGTAGCATTTGGTGAACCAGCTATTGCCGTTGATACTCATGTTGAACGTGTATCGAAGCGATTAGCATTCTGTAGATGGAAAGATTCGGTACTTGAGGTTGAAAAAACGTTAATGAAAAAAATACCCAAGGAAGAGTGGAGTGATACACACCATCGAATGATATTCTTTGGACGTTATCACTGTAAAGCTAAAAATCCAAACTGTTCGGAATGTCCACTTTTAGAAGTTTGTCGAGAAGGAAAAAAACGTATGAAGAAACGAGCTGTATAGAAAAGAGGTTCTGAGATATATTTTCTCAGAACCTCTCTTTTGGTACATTCAAATAAAACTTCTATTCTTCTTCTCCATCATCATCTTCACCTGGAATAGTTATTTCTCCACTGTGAACAGAAGTTCCTCTTACTCCTTCATTGGCACCTCTCAAACCAATAGGAGTAATTGAAACTGTATAGGTAGCACCTGCTTGAACTCCTGAAATTTCAAGAGATCGGGTGTTTTCTCCATAGGTCTGTATGTTTCCATTTGGACCTAATACTTCTACTTCAAATTGAGCCGGGGGACCATTGTATTCCCAGGAAACATCAATAAGATTTCCTTCTGCAACATAGTTTACTATTAAATTATTAACTGATCCAATGTTACCAGGATTTTCATCTTCTCGTTCCTCAACTTCACTTTCTTCATCATCCATGTTACCATCATCAGTCGTTTGAACAGTTACCGATTTTGGTTCACTTTTATTAGAATCATCAGAACTACTTATCACAATGACTTGTATTTCATATTCTGCACCTAGTTCCACTTCAGAAATAGAGATATTCTTCTCTTCAGTAGTGGATAGAACTTGCATTTGTCCACTATTAACGCTGGTACTAATTTCAAAATCAACATCTTCATCACTGTCATAATCCCAAGTAACTTCAATCGAATTAGTTTCCTTGTTAAAATCTGCTTTTAGATTATTGATTGGGTCAATTTGATCATATTTTGCAGATGTTGAAGTAGGTTCCGTTCCCTTTACAAATAATTCCGTAACAATCTCTGACTGTGGTGTATACTCACTAGGGAGAGCAGGAGGATTAGAACCTTTCTCAACAGGAACTTCCACTACTGAATTTGGCATTGTAAAATCTGGCGTTTCGATGTCTTGTGAAATATGTTTCATTGTATTGGCAAATAATTGTTGTGCATATGTTCTACTTCCTTCAATAGGAGTCATATCACTATATCCAGTCCAGACAGAAATCGTATAATTCGTTGTATACCCAGCAAACCATGAGTCGACAGCGTCATTTGTTGTCCCAGTTTTACCAGCAACAGGGAAATTAAATCCATCTAATTGCCAGCTACCACTTGTAATTACAGACTTCAACATATCCGATATCATATAGGCAGTATATTCCGACATAACTACTTCAGGATCTGGACTAAATTCAATTGTTCTTCCATCTGGATAAACTACTTTAGTTATCGCATAAGGTTCATTATAAATCCCTTTGTTAGCAAAAGGTCGATAGGCTGCAGCTAATTGCATTGGATTTACATTCGTCGTGGTACCGCCAATTGCTTCTCCAATTTCTCTGGTAATTGGTATACCAAGTTTTTCTGAGAATTCCTGTGCATTGCTTAGTCCATTTTCTTCGAGTGTTTTTAATGCAGGGACATTGTATGAGTATGCCAAAGCTGTGCGCATAGTCATCCATCCATGTGAACGATTGTCAAAGTTATGCATTACTGTATCTTCATCTACACGATATTGTCCATCGTCATGGATTTGATGATAAGTTGAAAGCTTATTGTATTCAATGGCAGGACCATATGAAACAATCGGTTTTATCGTAGATCCAGGTTGTCTATTAGCGTTTAAAGCATTATTATGGCCACGGTTTTCTAGGCCACCACGTGCACCACCAATTGCACGAATTTCTCCAGTTTTAGAATCTAATACAACCATACCTGCTTGGAATTCGTCGTCAGGGTATTTAATCGGGTTATCTTCAGCATCCGATAATAAAAACTCAACATGCTCTTGAGCATCTCTGTCTAATGTAGTGTAAATTTCTAGTCCATCCGTGTACAGATTTGCACCCTCGATTTTATCTTCAAGTTCTCTTTCAATTTGATCAATAAATGCTTCATGCTTTATACTATCTGGTCTAGATGTTGTTAATAATGATTCAATGTCTACTGCAAAAGCTTCATCAGCGTCAGCTTGTGAAATTTTTTCATGCCTAACCATTAAATCTAGGACGGTTTTCATTCGTTTTTTCGTTAAATCAGGATTTTGAAACGGATCGTATGCACTTGGTCTTTGTGGCAATCCTGCTAAAATAGCTGCTTCAGGTAATGTAAGGTCATGTAAGTCATCCTTACCGAAATAAACCTTAGAAGCCATACTTACTCCATATGCTCCTGCACCATAATAGATTTTATTTAAATACATTTCTAAGATTTCTTTTTTGCTGTACTCTCTGTCCAGTTTTAAAGCCAACCATTGTTCTTGAACTTTTAAACTAAGCTTCTTATCAGGTTGTAAAAAGGATTTCTCAACTACTTGTTGTGTAATGGTACTAGCACCTTCAGAACCAAAACCATTTCTTATGTTCCCGATAACTGCTCCACCGATTCGTCTTAAGTCAATCCCTGGATGATCAAAAAATCTAGCATCTTCTGTTGCAATAACTGCATCAACTAATACATCGGGAAGATCTTCATATTTAATTTTATTTCTTTTTTCTGTTCCTACATCAGCAAACACTTCTCCGTCTTTATCTCGAACTTTTGATGAGGGGAGTGTTGTTAATTTTGATGCATCAATTTCAGGTGCCGTGGCAACATAATACGTAAATAACCCTCCGACACTAATTCCGATAACTATAAAAACAATAAGTACGTATAAGGAAATTTTCTTCCAAATAGGTTTTTTCTTAGCTTTTTTTTGCTTTCTTCTTGCAGTTCTAGTTTGGCTGTTATCTGCCATGACTAATGACCTCCATTCTTCCATTAAACTTGGGATATTACCAAGTTCGTGGTGGATACTTATAATGTTTCTGCAGATAAGGTTTTAAAAATAAAATTTATCTATTATTGCTAAATAGTCAACTCTGGCTTGATAGTGAAATGGTAAATGATAACCATGTTGTTTAATTTTTTCATATGGTATAGATTTTCTACCATCTTTCTCTTTTTCATACCAATACTTAAACAAATACGTTGCTGGTAGAAAATAAGTTTCATCTAATTGAGTGAAACGAATAATTAGAAAGCAAATTCCTCCATGATTAACAATTGATTCCATATGATTTATTTGGTGTTCATGTATGTTTGCTAAAGGGAAAGAAGTTTTATTTCTCGTTTCCTTAGCTTCAAAATCGATGTATTTATTCCGGTATAATCCGTTATAATCCGTTGTTGATGCTTGTTTAAAATATGCTTCTGTAATAACAGCTGCACTTCGTTTGGGATAGTTCACTTTTACAATTTGAACTGGTGTTGGTTTTTTATGAATAATTGCTTTATCCGTATCAAGATAGTATTGGTTGGTAGAGTTAATATCTTCTTCTAGAGACATTCCACGATTTGAGAAGCTTTGAGTTTTAGGAAACGAGACATTCTTTCTCCTTTGCCCATTTGGATATTTCAATCTATGTCCCCCTAACTTATTAAAGTATCATAACAGAAAACTGTTACTTTGATAACGGCATATATTTTACATCATTGTTACAAAAGGATAGAAAGTAGGTTAAGTATGGATTTAGAGAATCTACATAAACACTACATCCATTATATAACAAAAGAAACAGAGAAGCATAATATTGATAACATTAGTAGAACGAATGCGTATGAGAAGTTTTATATAAAGCATCCAGATATTAAGTGGTCGTTGTTAGCAGGTGTTGTGTCTAGAAATGCTGGTTGGAATATGACAGATCTTTTTTTGCCACCATTTAAAACGATGTTAGGGAAGCACGAAAGACAGCAGCTATTTATGACCTATGAACGAGCTAATTGGTTGATTTTTTCAGATGCCTATCCTCAATTATTAATATATCAATTGTCATTTGAATTAGGTAAGCCTATGTTCCAATTGTTAGAAGAATTCAATGTCTCTCAATTCATGATTAACGAATGGAATCGGTTTTGGGAAAATAGGAATTTTAATAGGTTGATGATCGCTTTAATAATTAATGAACAAAATGTCATCCAATCTCCAGTTATTAAACAGAAATATTTTAAGCATCGTGTCTTCTTAGGTATTCCATACTTACTCCAAGATTTTTTATTCATGAATGCGGTTCTATTACCGACAGTAGGAAAAGAGATTTATGGAGAATACGTCCATGACTTTACAAATATTTCTAAAAGGATAGATCTTGGTAAAAAACTAGCTGCAATGCTATTTCATGAAAATATCTATCACAAGTTACTCAATTTTATTAAAAATCATCCTCATACCGGATCCAGGTATGATTATGAAAAACATCATAATTTATCTTTCCCTAAAAGTCCTTGGTTAAGGTTGGTCTATCCAATCATTACTCATGAAGATGATGTGAGAATAGATTGGTACAAGATTAGAAAGGTAAAGAAGAAATGGTTGCTTCCAATAAGGCCTAATATAAGGGAAGTGAAACAATCCTTTTATAAAAAGCGAAATTTACTATTTGCCTATCATCATTTGCATAGGTTGTGGAAGTAATAATCGAAGGGTTCCGTGCTTAACATCCCTGAACGTATTACCTCATAACTCATAAAATAAGGCTGTCCAAAAAGTTAGTGGGACAGCCTAAATTAATTCATGTTATGTTGATGGACGGTTAGGACCATTTAATTTTTTATCACCAGTCTTAAGTGACTTACCATTTAGTTCTTCTTTACTCTTATTTTGTTTCTGACTCTTTCTGCTCATTAGATTACCTCCTTTTATTTATTAGGGTGTCTAATTTCTAAAAAATAATGAGTTAAAACACTAGTTTTGTACATTTACTTCTAGTTTTGTCGAACGAGAAGGATAGTATCAGTGGCATGTTGAAAATATTAACTAGAAGTAGAAGAAGGGGTGTGCATGGCGAATGGAATCTTTTAAGAAAACTAATAATGGGGTTATTAAAAAAAATTTTGATCAATCCTTGCTACAATTACATGAACAAACTCGTATAATGGAACAGAAATTAACACTAAAAATAGAACAACACATCATTGAAAAAGAAAAAGACTGTCAAGAAAAAGTGAAAGAGATAAAAGAGTACAGTAAGAATATTCGAGAACACCAGCAGAATAGCTGGCAATTTAGATTTTCTATTCCGAAAGAAAAGCACAAACACCTTAGTCAACCACTTTAAAGGTGACAATTCCTGTTGTAAATTCTACACTTCTATAAATTCCGGTATTCTTCTTGTCCAATTATATTTTGTGCCTAATTTCTTAATACATGTTACAGTATAAAGGACATTATTAAGAATAGAGGAGAAGTTATATGGATCTCTTAGAACAAACGAAGCAATTATCCGAACATCTCGAAATGCTGAAACAAACTTTTGAAAAGAATCAACCGCCAGAAGACCGAAAAGATAAAGCATTCTTTCTCATGGTAAAAGAGAAGACAAACCCTATTTATGAGCAGCTTGCTGTATGGGAAGAAGTAGCGTTAGCATATGTTAAAGATAGAAAGATTAATGTTCATCCTCATCAAGTTTCTTCGACAAGAGAGAATATGGAGCTAGTAATGATGCATAGCTTTTATGTTGACGTAAGAAGGAAACGATTTATGGAACTGCATAATTCGATTCAATATATTTTTGATCAAATAATCCGTGAGCTCTCTCTAAATAAGTAATGTAATCGCTTTACAATTACAATATTTTCTATTATAATTACTTTCCACACATAAAAAGGGGGAAGTGGCAAAATGTCAAAACAACTTATAGAAAAGGCAATTGAAATAAGAGAAAAAGCTTATGTACCCTATTCAAAATTTCCTGTTGGAGCAGCTTTATTAACAAAGTCGGGAAAAGTTTATACTGGCTGTAATATTGAAAATGCTGCTTATCCTGTTGCTTGCTGTGCAGAGAGAGTAGCAATATTTAAAGCAATTTCAGATGGTGAAAAGGAATTTGTGGAAATGGCAGTTGCTGCCGACACTGAAAGACCCGTTCCACCATGTGGTTCATGCCGTCAAGTTATGGTTGAATTTTTTGATCAAAACATGAATTTATACTTAACAAACTTAAAACAAGATGTTAAAAAAGTGACAGTTGAAGATTTATTACCATTCTCTTTTCAATCAAGTGATATGGATTAATTTATAAAAGAATTTACTTTAAATGAGAAGTTGGTTTTCCAGCTTCTTATTTTTTTGGTATAATAATTAATAGAACTCGTACATATAGTATTAAAACAATGCCAAGATACTGTAAGATAGGTTTAACGTTAAATTTTATGAGGTGAAGATAATGAGTGTAAATCGTGTGCAATTGAACAAGACAGAAATTCTGGAAAAAGAATTTAAAACAGCTATGAGAGGTTATAATCAGGAAGAAGTAGATGAATTTCTAGATGTTGTTATTCAGGATTATGAATTTTTTCAAAAAGAAATAGAAAAATTAAAGCAAGAAAATGAAAAACTCAAAAAACAGTATACAGAACCACCGAAAAAGCAACCTGCTAATCCACAAGTTAATTATGATATTCTAAAACGAATTTCTAATCTAGAAAAAGCTGTTTTCGGTAGTAAATTTGCTAAAATTGAATCATAGTATTTAGCATTAATTTCCAGTATTTTTGTTAGACGTCATATGTTATTATCTATATTAGAGCTTAATTGAATACTCATGTAATCGCTGCATACTTTGTTATGTAGAGGAAAGTCCATGCTCACACAAACTGAGATGTTTGTAGTGTTCGTGCTTGATGAATTCATAAGTCAAGGTAGCTATTAGTAGCTAACGGCAGGAGAAATTCCTAAGTCATTTGATATGGAAGATTATCCTTGAAAGTGCCACAGTGACGGAGCTGGAATGGAAACATTTCAGGTGGAACGAGGTAAACCCCACGAGTGAGCAACCCAAATATTGGTAGGGGCACCCTTTATTAGGGAAATGAACCGAATAAGGGACAAGTTTAACTTGTAGATAGATGATTACAACCTGCGTACGAGGCTGACCACCATCTGAAGTACAACGGTACAGAACATGGCTTATCGAGTATTCAATGGTCTATATTTAGTTAATGAATAAACCTTACAACCATTCATTTGGTTGTAAGGTTTTTAATTTTATCCATACTAATGGTAAACTAGTACTGTATATTTAAAGGAAGGGAATTATCATATGGCTCAACAAATAAAATTAATTGCTACTGCTGCTATGGGCCTTGAATCTGTGGTGGCTAATGAAGTCAAAGAACTTGGTTATGAACCGAATGTAGAAAACGGTAAGGTCGTTTTTGATGCCCCTATATCTGCTATCCCTAGATGTAATCTATGGTTAAGAACGGCTGATCGAGTAAAAATATTAGTTGGTGAATTTGAAGCTACGTCGTTTGACGAATTATTTGAAAGCACAAAAGCATTACCATGGGAGTTTTTTATTAGTGAAGATGGAAAGTTTCCTGTTAGTGGTAAGTCTGTCAAGTCAAAACTTTTTAGTGTGTCTGATTGTCAAGCAATAACGAAAAAAGCAATTGTTGAACGTCTTAAATTAAAGCATGGTGTTGCCGGTAAAATGCCAGAGACTGGTGCTTTATATAAAGTTGAAGTATCCCTTTTAAAAGACGTTGCAACATTAACTTTAGATACATCTGGAGCAGGATTACATAAGAGAGGCTACCGAGTAGGGCAGGGAGAAGCTCCACTTAAAGAAACAATGGCAGCAGCTTTAATCCAATTAACAAATTGGACTCCGGACTATCCGTTGATTGATCCATTTTGTGGGTCTGGTACGATTCCAATAGAGGCAGCTTTAATTGGTCAGAATATTGCCCCTGGTTTCAACCGAGAGTTCGCATCAGAAGAATGGCCATTAATTAGGAGCCGTTATTGGGATGATGCCTTTCAAGAAGCAGAAGATAAAGCTAAATATGATCAACCCATCGAAATAATTGGCTCTGACATTGACCATAAAATGGTACAAGCTTCTATTGATAATTCAAAAGAGGCCGGACTAGGTGAATTAATTACTTGGAAACAAATGCAAGCAAAAGATTTATTCATTCGGGAAGAGAATGGATATATCATAGGAAATCCACCGTATGGACAACGTATCGGGGATAAGGAAGAGGTTGCTCAAATTTATAAGGACTTAGGTAGCATTATGAATGAACATCCTTCATGGAGTGTCTATATCCTAACTGCTTTTGAGGAATTCGAAAAATATTATGGCAAAAAAGCTACGAAAAAACGGAAACTATTTAATGGATTCATTCGTACTGATTATTATCAGTACTTTGGTAAAAAAGTTAAGGGGGAGTAACTTTGGAAAAGGTAGAACAAGCATTCAAAGAACTTTTAAAAGAGCAAGCTGCATATCGTGAAGCAATAGCTCTTACACATTGGGATATGAGAACGAAAATCCCTAAAAAAGGCGTGCAACAGCGTTCTGAAGTTGTTGGGTTTTTAGCCGAAAAACTTCATCAACTAGAAACATCTGACAAAATGAAGGAATACATCGATTCATTGCAACATACAGATGATGAATTGTTAAAAAAGATTGTTGATGATTGCTTGGAAACATACGAGAGAAGCCGCAAAATCCCGACAGATGAATTCAAAGAATATGTGATGCTTCAATCACAAGCTGAGTCTGTATGGCAAGATGCGCGAGAAAAGGCAGACTTTTCCATGTTCCAACCATATTTAGAGAAGTTGGTAGCTTTTAATAAAAAATTTGCTAACTATTGGGGATATGAAGAGAATATCTATGATGCTTTGTTACATAATTATGAGCCAGGGGTTACTACTAAAGTATTAGATGAAGTATTCCCTAAAGTTAGAAAGTCTTTAACTTCTTTACTGAAAAAAATTCAGAATAGCTCAGTAACACCTGAACCTTCATTATTGACGGTTCCATTTCCTAAAAAAGACCAAGAGGCTCTTTCAATAGAAATCTTAAAAAGGATGGGATATGACTTTGAAGCAGGAAGGTTAGATGATACTATTCATCCTTTTGCTATTTCATTAAATCCAAATGATGTAAGAATCACAACTAGATATGATGAAAAAGATTTTCGAATGGCTGTGTTTGGAACTATACATGAAGGCGGCCATGCTTTATACGAACAAAATATTAGTGAAAAATTAGTAAATACCCCATTAGCTACGGGAACTTCGATGGGAATCCATGAATCCCAATCACTGTTTTGGGAAAACTTTTTAGGGCGAAATGAAGCCTTCTGGAATTCACACTATGATTTATTTAAAAAGTACGCACCAAAACAATTTGAGAAGGTGTCATTAGAAGACTTCTATCAAGCAGTAAATGAAGTAAAACCTTCATTTATCCGAATCGAGGCCGATGAACTAACGTACTGCCTTCATATCATGGTTCGTTATGAACTTGAAAAAGCACTAATAAATGGCGAAATAGAAGTGAAGGACCTACCACAGTTATGGAATGAAAAAATGGAAGAATATCTAGGAATTACACCACCTAGTGATAGAGAAGGGGTTTTACAAGATATTCATTGGGCAGGTGGAGATTTTGGTTATTTCCCATCGTATGCCCTAGGTTATATGTATGCTGCACAAATTCACCATTCGATGAATGAGGAATTAGATGTAGATAAGATTATATCTTCAGGAAATTATACCGACATCAAACAATGGTTAAGTAAAAACATCCATCAATATGGAAAATCTAAAAAACCATTAGAAATTATTAATGATGTAACCAACGAATCACTAAATCCGGATTACTTAATTAATTATTTAACAGAGAAGTACTCTAACATATATAAATTCTAAGTAGCTTGGAGCTAATATCTCTGACATTTTATCATTAATTCTCTTAAAAAAAGGAAAACCGAACATTGTTCGGTTTTCCTTTAGTTAATTGTTACTATTAATATCTACCAATTGGCCAGTCGAATGGAACTGATCCAGCTGGTGAGTTTTGGATGATATCAATAAATGGTATTGTGTAAGCGAATAAGATCAATGCAATTGTAATTGCAATCCATAACTTCCAATTTTCAAAGTAACTAGGAGTTGGTTCTGCATCATCTTCTTCTTCTGCAATTGGGAATTCTTCATGACCCTTAGGTGCGAACCATGCTAGTTTTACAAAGATGTAAACCATAAGAATAATACCAATGAAAAGAATTGTTCCACCAACTGCTTGGGCCATTTGATAGCCAATCCACTCTGAAGCTTGCTCTGTTCCGCCATATTCTGAGAATGAAGAACGTCTTGGTCCACCTAATAGACCTTGAATGTGCATTGCACCAGACATGATAGACATACCAATTGTCCAAACGATAGATTGAATAATACCTAACTTATTTAGTTTTGGTGTTAACGTTCTTCCAGTTAAATGTGGTACTAACCAATAGGAAATACCAAAGAATGTTAACATAACAGTAGTTGCAACTGTTAAGTGGAAGTGTCCTGTAACCCAAATTGTATTATGAACTAAAGAGTTCATTTGGTGAGAAGCATTAATAATACCACCAGCACCACCTGGAATGAATGCTAACATACCAATGAAAGGTGCAAGGAAACGAACATCTTTCCACGGTAAGTGTTTTAACCAACCGAATAATCCTTTAAAGCCTTTACGACGACCTGTAATTTCAAATGTAGCGAATAAACTAAATGCAGTCATTAAACTTGGAATAACTACCATCATTGTTAATACAACTTGAATAAATTTCCATGTTGGATCAATACCCGGTTCAGTTAACTGATGGTGGAATCCAACAGGAATAGAGAAGAATAAGAACAATACAAATGACATTCTTGCTAATGAGTCACTGAATATTTTACCACCGATAATTTTTGGTATAATCGCATACCATGCCATGTAAGCAGGTAATAACCAGAAATATACTAATGGGTGACCGAAGTACCAGAATAAAGTTCTACTTACTAGAACATTGATTGTTTCTGCCCAACCTAGTGACCAAGGAATAAATTGAATTAATACAGCAATTGCAACACCTAAGGAAGCAATAAACCACATAACAGTGTTAATTGTTACCATAAATGCTAGTAAAGGTGATTTTTCACCAGGATGTTTCTTTTTCCATACAGCTAATTGATGCCAATTTACAAAACCTGCAACCCAACTACCAATAATAACTAGTGCTAATCCAATATAAAATGCTGGATGCGCCCTAAGGGGAGCATAGAATGTATATAATACACTCGCTTCACCAAGTAAGATTGTTACTGCTGTCATCACAGTACCAACTACCATAGTCCAAAATGCAAACCATGCTACTTTACGTTGTTTTTCAGAGATACCAACTGTTTTTCCCATTACTGAGAAATGAAAACCAATAATGAAATAAGTTGTTAATACTAAACCAAGAATAACACCGTGAACAGTAAGGACTTGATAATAATCAATTCCCCAAGGTAATGTAAATTTTCCTGATCGAACAAATACTTGTAATAGTCCCATTAATCCACCGATTAATAATGAAATAAATGCTACATACATAAAGGACATATATAGTTTTGCTTCAGGCTTTTGAATTGGTAAACTACCAACTGCTTCTGATACGTTAATCTTTTCTCTTAAATTTTTTATCGCCATTATTCATACACCTCCACAGTACCATACATCATATGGTGACCTACACCACAATACTCGTTACATACAATGGTAAATTCTCCAGCTTGTTTCATTTCTGTTTCAATACTACTTATATAACCTGGCTCAACCATCATATTTACATTTGTTCCTGCAACATTAAATCCGTGAACAACATCCTTAGTTACTACTTGCCATAATACTGTAGCTCCTTTAGGAATTCGGATTGTTTTTACTGCATTACCTTCTTCATCCTTACCCATATCATAGTTAAATGCGGAAGCTACGATATTGACGATATATTTGTCATCATCAACTTTAGTAACCCCTAAATTTTCTTGCTTAAATGCTTCGTTAGATTCAACATTATCTGAATCAATCGTTATCCCATGACTTTGTGGGTGAGTACCTTGCCAGAAAGCACCATAACCTAAAACTAGAAGAAATACTACTAGTGATCCAATTCCAAAAGACAACCAAATTTTTTCGTATTTATGCAAATGCATAGTTATCACTCCTTTATTCAATTAAATTAACGACCTATAAATAGAATAAATACTCCTACCCAGCTTAATACAAGAAATGCTCCGAGCAACATTACAGATACAAAGGTACCTTTTAAGTTTGGCTCTTCATGTTTGTTTTCATCTTTTTTCAGTTTTTCAGGTGTAGTCATATTTTCATCTCCTTTTTGTTAAGTTAATTTCCTCTGTTTTCATCATACACAATTTGTAAACGTGATTTTGCACTTTCCAACACGTTTCACAATTTGTTCAATAAGCGCCACGCAAGCGATTAGAATGATTTTACTAACATTTTTGTTATAAAAGTTTGTGATAAAAATGTGTCTAATTTCGTAATAAACTTTGAAATTCAAGCACAAAATAACGTAAAAATGAATTAAGGGTGGAGTAATGTCAGCATATATTTGCTCTGTTGGATTAGGAATTCCTAATCATTCAATTAAACAAAGTAACGTGAAGAACATAGTAAAAGAAATCTTTCAGTCATATTCAGAAAGAGAATTAGAACGATTGTTAACCGTATTTGATCATGCAGAGATTGAAGAAAGACAATTTGTCGTTAATGAAGATTGGTTTTTAAAGCAGCATCGTTTTGAAGAGAAAAACGAAGAATATGTTAATTCTGCACAACAATATTCACTATTAGCTATAGATCAATGCTTGAATAATAGTGATTTTTTAAAAGAAAGGATTCCTTACGAAGACATTGATTTGATTGTTTATGTGTCTAGTACTGGTATATCTACACCATCAATGGAAGTACATTTAATGAATAGAAGGCCATTTCGAGAAGATGTGAAACGGATGCCTTTATGGGGATTAGGCTGTGGTGGTGGTGCTATTGGTTTGTCCCATATTTTTCATTGGTTGCAAGCAAATCCAAACTCAAAGGTATTACTAATTTGTTGTGAGCTTTGTAGTTTAACCTTTCAAAAAGATGATATGAGGAAGAGTAATTTGGTAGGCACAGCTTTATTTGGTGATGGGGTTGCTGCAGCATTATTAACCAATGATGAATCAGTTTATCGACAAGCAATGCGACCAATACCAAATATTACTGAAACCAGTTCAAAAACTAAGAAAAATAGTGAACATATTATGGGGTGGAATGTAACGGACAATGGCTTTGAAGTAGTCTTCTCTAAAAGCATCCCTGCGCAGGTGAAGACGGTTTGGAAAGATCATATCAAGTCATTTTTAGAAAACACAAATGTTGCTCAAGAGGATATTTATTCTTTCATCGCTCATCCAGGAGGAAAAAAAGTTTTAGAGGCAATGGAAGAAACTTTATCTATTTCTCGAAGTAAGATATATCACTCACATGAGGTTTTGCGCAGGCATGGGAATATGTCATCTGCAACTGTACTATATGTTTTAAATGAATGGATGAAAGAAACTGTACCAAAACAAACTAAAAGTATTATATCTGCATTGGGGCCTGGTTTCAGTTCAGAACTATTAATGATAGATTGGGAATGATAAAAATGACAACATGGATGTGGATATTAGTTTCAGTAATTATCATACAACGTTTAGTTGAATTAGTAATTGCTAAGAGTAATGAAAAATGGATGAAAGCAAGGGGAGGAATTGAAAAAGGAGAGGAGCACTATAAACTGTTTATTTTGCTTCATATTTTGTTTATTTGTTCTATATTGTTAGAAGTGTCTGTTCAAGAACAGGGAACGGCAGCACATAGTCTAGATTATTTTCTATTTTCAATATTTATAGCAGTACAACTGGGAAGGTTATGGTGTATTTATTCATTAGGTAGATTTTGGAACACGAAAATCATTGTTTTACCACGTGTTGCATTAATTAAAAAGGGACCTTATAAGTATGTCAAACATCCAAATTATATCATCGTTGCAATAGAGTTGTTTATCATACCTGCCTTATTTGGTAGCTATTTAACAGCATTCGTGTTTCCTATTCTCCATCTACTCCTGTTGAGAGTTAGAATTCCTAAAGAAGAGAAAGCACTGACTCGAGCTACACTACAATAGAGTGCACATATTTTTATTTCCTTCCACAAAAAAAGCGGTAATCATTAGATTACCGCTAAAATTTATTATTTATTTTTTAGTTACATTAGCTGCTTGTGGTCCACGTTCACCTTCAACAATTTCAAAGGAAACTTCTTGACCTTCTTCTAACGATTTAAATCCTTCTTCTTGGATCGCAGAATAATGTACAAATACATCATTTCCATCATCCACTTGAATAAAACCATAACCTTTTTCTGCGTTAAACCATTTTACAACTCCGTTTTCCATCTAAATTAATCCTCCTAAAAACTTTCACGTAATACGTGTTAATACAAATAAGATGATGGGTATAGAAAAAGGGCAGTCTACTATAGAAATGTTGGATCAAGAAACTATCCCCATCTATAGTAGCTGCCCACTTATAACAGATACGAAAATACATTCAATCTCTGTAATCGTGCAACTAAGGTGTTACATAAGCTTGACAATTGTCAAGTTTTCTAATGATCCATACATCTTCTTTGCTTGTGTTTAATATAGCTTATTTTCAAATATGAGTCAAGAAAATATAGGAGTATTTGGATAATTTAAAGCAAAAAGGAAGTTATTCTCATTAGCTACACCTAAATAAGGATCAACCCAACCATGCCTTTTAGACTATTATTAAAAAATAGCGATAGATACTATAATGAAAGCGCTTCATATGTTATCTTATAGTTATGGAAAGCTTTTTAATTCATTTAATGAAGGGGAAGGTGAATAGTATGAATAACGATATTGAAATTGCACAACAGGCAACACTAAAACCGATTGGAGAAATAGCGGAAGCCCTAGGGTTAACACAAGAGGATTGGCAACCATACGGTCATACGAAGGCAAAATTATCAGAGCAACTTATACATAAATATGAAAATAAACCGAATGGAAAAGTAATTTTAGTTACATCCATAAACCCAACTCCGGCTGGAGAAGGTAAATCAACAGTTACAGTTGGTCTTGGACAAGCTTTAAATAAAATAGGTAAAAAAGGAGTCATTGCCTTACGCGAACCATCACTAGGTCCTGTCATGGGAATTAAAGGTGGAGCTGCTGGTGGTGGGTATTCTCAAGTATTACCAATGGAAGATATAAATCTACACTTCACAGGAGATTTGCATGCGATAACTAGTGCAAATAATTTACTATCAGCAATGATTGATAACCACATCCATCAAGGGAATCAATTAAATATAGATTCTAGAAGAGTAGAATGGAAGCGCGTAATGGATATAAATGATCGTGCTTTGAGACAAGTAGTGGTTGGGCTAGGTGGTCCAAAACGTGGTGTTCCAAGAGAAGATGGTTTTAATATAACGGTTGCATCAGAGTTTATGGCAATATTATGTTTATCAATTAGTTTAGAGGACTTAAAGGAAAGAATATCAAACATTGTCATTGGGTACACCTATGATGAACAACCGGTAACTGTAAAACAATTACAAGCAGAAGGAGCTCTAACTCTATTACTAAAAGAAGCAATTAAACCAAACTTAGTTCAAACAATTGAAAACACACCTGCTATTATTCACGGTGGCCCTTTTGCAAATATTGCACACGGGTGTAACAGTATTATGGCTACTAAGACAGCTGCTAAATTAGGTGACTACGTAGTGACAGAGGCAGGATTTGGTGCTGATTTAGGCGCTGAAAAATTTTTAAATATAAAGAGTCGTGCAGGTGATATTAAAACAGACGGCGTAGTTATCGTAGCAACGGTTCGTGCTTTGAAAATGCATGGCGGAGTAAGTAAAGATAACCTTCAAACAGAAAATGTAGATGCTTTGAAAAAAGGAATGGAAAACTTAGAAAAACATATTGAAACGATCGAATCTTTTGGTCTGCCATTTGTAGTTGCTATCAATAAATTCCCAACAGACACTAAAAAGGAAACTGACTATATTCATTCCTGGTGTGAGGAAAAAGGAGTCGAAGTAGCTTTAACAGATGTATGGGCAAAAGGTGGAGAGGGTGGAATTGAATTAGCTCATAAAATAGTTGATAAAATAAATTCTGCTGATAATAATTTTGAGTACCTATATCAATTAGAAGATTCTTTAGAGACTAAAATAACGAAGATTGCCAAAAATGTTTATGGTGCAGATGGAATAGAGTTGTCCTCAAAAGCTAAATCTCAGCTCGAATTTTATGAGAAACAAGGTTGGGGAAATCTACCAGTTTGTATGGCTAAAACCCAATACTCACTTTCAGATAATCCTTTATTATTAGGTAGACCAAATGGATTTAAAGTTTCAATTCGAGAGTTACGTCCATCTATTGGAGCAGGTTTCATCGTCGTTCTTACAGGAGATGTGATGACAATGCCAGGATTACCGAAGAAACCAGCTGCTTTAAACATGGATGTAAAAGACGATGGTAGAGTTGTGGGGCTATTCTAAATGCAAGATCAAGATTTACAATTAACAGCAATACAAGATTATGTACGTGATATTTTTAGTAATGATGTAACTGGACATGATTATTTTCACTTGAAGCGCGTCGTTCGTTTATCAAAAGAAATAGCTATTAGTGAAAAAGCAGATCCTTTTATCTGTGAGATCGTTGCTTGGTTACATGATGTTGGAGATAAGAAATTATTCTCCAATCCTAATAAAGCAGTAGACGACATGAATCAAATGTTATCTTCTATAAAATTATCAAATCATATAATAGAAGAAATAAATCATACGATCCAAGATATTTCTTTTAAAAAAGGGAGTGTGCCTGACACGTTAGAAGGTAAGGTCGTCCAAGATGCTGATCGTTTGGATGCAATTGGTGCTATAGGAATAGCTAGAACGTTTGCATATGGTGGTGCTAAAGGCCAATTAATCAATCACGACAACTTGAAAGAATCCACCTCGATTCAACATTTTTACGATAAACTATTAAGATTGATGGACACCATGAATACATCCACAGCTAAAAATATCGCGAAAGAGCGACACCAATTTTTGGAGCGATTTTTAGAACAATTTTACAAAGAATGGAACTATATTGAGTAATATTTAATTAGGGAAACAAAGTTATATACTAGTAATACATTTATTGTAAATCCGAACTAAATGTTTTTTAGTAGAAAAACATTTGTTCGGATTTCTATTCAATAAGACATACGCATTTTCTTAAGACTTGTTATCCGATATATATGATTACTGATGTATTCTTCGTGCGCCTAGATATCTTTGCTGCCAATAGGAGCTATTTAATTCATCAATTGTAACCCCTTTACTAACACCTGCATGGATAAACTTTCCGTCGCCAATATAAATACCAGCATGTGAAGGTCCTGGTTTGTACGTCTCAAAGAATACGATATCTCCAATTGATGGCGCATCAACGTAAGAGCCAAAATTCCATATACCATCAACCGTTCTAGGAACTGTAATTCCTTCTATATTAAAGATATATTGAAGAAAACCACTACAATCAAATCCGCCTCTAGATGTACCACCCCATGAGTATGGTGTCCCTATCAGAGAATGAGCAGCTTCAATGGCTGAAGAATAATTACTACCTTTCACTTCAACAGTCTTAATCGTCGTTTTTTGTTCTACTTGAGTTGTATTATTTTTCTGTTCACTTACTTCTTCTTGTTCTGAAGTATAAAGGGTTTGGATGTTTTCTATGTTATGAGTTAAATCTAGGTCATGTTCTTCTTCTGCAGTCTCTATTGCTTTTTCTGTAAGAGGCCCATAAATTCCGTCAAGTTCACCTTCATAATAACCAAAATACTGTAGTGATTCTTGAACTAACTTTACATCTTCACTTTTAAGTCCTGGGTAAATGGATTCCGATAGATGTTCTAGGCGCTTTAGGCTCTCCAACATATCAACTTCTACCAAGGCATACAAAGTTTCACGATCGGCTTGCCCTGTAATCGTAATATCATGATCCTTTTGAAATTTCTTCAGTGCATGTTCTGTAAGAATTCCCAGTTCCCCATCAACGGTATCATTATAATAAGAGAGTTTACTTAATTTATATTGTAAAACTTTCACGGATTCCCCATGATCGCCAAATTGTAACTGTTCTTCCTCAAGTAGTAATTTATTTTCAAAGACCGGGTATGCATCGACGTAAACTGCGAACGGCTGACTAATGATGTAACTATATAAAAAAGTATTTCTAGCAATTCGTTCTACTGTAGTATTTATCATGCTGTTGTCCCCTTTCATTATGACTCTTCTTAAGAAAAATTTATGGCTAAATGATACTTTTATGAATTACACTTATGTTACAATAGAATCAAAAGTGTAACATTATTAGTAGAGTAAATTGGAGGACTTTGAAATGGTTTCAGGTGAACAAGCTTATTTAGATTTATGTGAACATATTTTAAATAATGGTTGGAAGAAAGGGGATCGCACTAATACAGGTACATATTCCATATTTGGCCATCAAATGCGATTTAACCTTCAAGATGGATTTCCCTTATTAACAACAAAACGAGTTCCTTTTCGCTTAGTAGCCAGTGAACTGTTGTGGTTTATAAAAGGTGATACTAATATTCGATATTTACTAGAAAATAATAATAACATTTGGAACGAGTGGGCATTTAAGAATTGGGTTGAAAGTGAAGACTATGACGGACCAGATATGACAGATTTTGGTAATCGTAGCCAAATAGATAAGGATTTTAAAGAAGTTTATGAAGAAACAATGAATCAATTTAAACAGAAAGTATTAAGTGATGATGCTTTTGCTAAGAAATATGGTGACTTAGGGTCTGTGTACGGAAAACAATGGAGAGCATGGAAAACTTCTAAAGAAGAGACAATTGATCAATTAATGGATGTGATTGATTCGATTCAAAATAATCCTAATTCAAGAAGACATATCGTCTCTGCATGGAACCCTGAGGATATTCCTAATATGGCATTACCTCCTTGTCATACAATGTTTCAGTTTTATGTAGCTGATGGAAAACTATCTTGTCAATTGTACCAACGAAGTGCAGATGTCTTCTTAGGTGTTCCATTTAATATTGCTAGTTATGCGTTATTAACGCACCTAATTGCCCATGAATGTGGACTGGAAGTTGGTGAATTTGTTCATACTTTAGGTGATGCGCATATATACGCTAATCATGTGGAGCAAGTTAAGACACAACTACAACGTGAAAAAAGATCTTTGCCTACCCTTAAGCTAAACGTAGAAAAGCAATCTATCTTTGAATATGAATTGGAAGATTTTGAAGTAGTTGGTTATGACCCACATCCAACTATTAAAGCACCAATTGCTGTGTAGGAGGGGATTTAGTGTGATATCACTACTTGTTGCTATGGATCGTAATCTGGTTATCGGTGCAAATAACGATTTACCATGGCATTTACCAAATGACTTAAAATTTTTTAAAGGAAAAACAACCGGTAATACGATTATTATGGGAAGAAAAACATTCGAATCAATAGGAAGGGCTTTACCAAATAGAAAAAATGTTGTCCTTACCTCTAATCCAAATTCATTGCCTGCTGATGTTGAAGTTATTTCGGATGTTGATACCATTCTAAAATGGAATCAGGAAAACCCCGACACGGAGTATTTTGTCATTGGTGGGGGAATGTTATTTAAAGAAATCTTACCATATGCTGATCGTATGTATATAACAAGGATTGAAGAAGCGTTTGAAGGAGACACATACTTCCCTGTGTTTTCTGAGGATGAATGGAAAATTACTTCTAATGAACAAGGAGTAAAGGATGAAAAAAATCCATATTCCTATCATTTCATTCAATATGATCGTATTAAGAAGTAATCGATTATGCAGGAGTTCCTATTATATGTTGTAGGAAAAGTGATAATCGTGTTAGAATGGACATGGTTGTATTAATCATGAACATTATGTGTACTTTTCATATTTACATATGCTTATTCGAAAAATTACACTATAATGAAGTTAACTATATAAAGAAGGTGTTATCATGTTTTCTAGTATTGGATTTCCAGGATTGATTTTAATATTAATTATCGCTCTTGTTATCTTTGGACCTAAAAAGTTACCGGAGATCGGTAAAGCTGCTGGTCAAACATTACGTGAATTTAAAAAGTCAACAAAAGACTTGACTGGTGACGTAACAGAAGAGATTAACGAGGCAAAAGATATTGTACGTGGTAAAGAAAATAAATAAATCTTTGGGAGTGAATAATCATGTTTTCTAGTATTGGTGTCCCAGGTTTAATTTTAATTTTAGTTGTAGCATTAGTGATTTTTGGTCCTTCCAAACTTCCTGAAATTGGTAAAGCGTTTGGAACTTCATTGAAAGAATTCAAAAATGCTACTAAAGATATTGTTACAGATGAGGAATCAACAACAAAATCTAAAAATTAATGGAAAAGGTGTAAGGGGACCAACCTTGCATCTTCTTTTATTTATTTGGCGTTTGTGGGAGTGTGAAAGTAATGGCAAAATTTAAATTGCAACAAGAAGACAAAGAAATGAATCTAACTGGCCATTTAACCGAGTTAAGGAATCGTGTCATTGTAACGGCATTTTTCTTTATAGCTTTTTTCGTTGTTGGTTTTGTTTATGTAGAAGAAATATATAATTATTTCACCCAGAATTTAGATTTTAAATTAGGTATTTTAAGTCCCGGTGAGGCAATTTGGTTATATTTTATGATTGCTAGTGTAGTAGCCATTATTGGTACCTTACCTGTTTTTACTTATCAAATTTGGGCTTTTATAAAACCTGGATTAACCCCAAGAGAAAGAAAGGCTTCACTACCATATATTCCAGCTGTATTTCTATTATTTATTGGTGGGTTAGTTTTTGGATATTATATGTTCATTGAATTGATTCTACCGTTCTTACTAGGTCTTAGTGATGGTATGTTTACTGAAATGTTTACAACGGAGAAGTATTTTAAATTTGTATTTAGAGTTACGTTACCATTTGCAATTCTTTTTGAGATACCGATTTTTTCTATGTTTTTAACCAGTTTAGGCATATTAAATCCAACCTTTATGCGTAAAGTGAGGAAATATGCGTATTTTGTGTTAATCATTATCGGGACAATGATTACTCCTCCAGATCTTATATTACCTTTGATTACAGCAATTCCGCTAATATTGTTGTACGAGATAAGTATATATCTTTCAGGGGTAGTATATAGAAAAAAACAACAAAAACATGAAGAATTTATGAGTCAGGATTCGATATAGTAGGGGAGGCCACTCATGAAAACATTTTATCAATTCTTACTAACTTACAGAGGTAAGAAAGTAGCAGATGATCAAAGTAGATTGGCAGACTGGGCTTTTTATGACCACGATTTCCCTAAACATGCAAAACGTTATGATGAGATTAGCGATTACTTGGAGTTTAACAGCCCGTTTCATAATGCACTATCTATTTTTGACGACTTATGGGATGCATATTTAAGCAGTGAAAAGGATTAGAGAATTTTCTCTAATCCTTTTTCAACCCGTCTTTATAATATTAGATAGTAACACTGGGATGGTTTCATCTCGACTTACTTTTAGTACAATTTTACTTTGTGTAGGTAATACTTTTTCTATAATGCCAACATATTGTATTAAGGAGCCTTTGTGATACACTGTTAAACGTATTTCTTCTTTTTGTGTGTATGCCTGCATTAACTCCTGATTAATCATTTCTATTTCCTGCTCATCAAGAATAGGTTTCGATATTTTTTTATCGGTATGCCACATTTCTTCAAGTAATGCGACGTGTTCTGGAAGCATAAGTGATGTCCATTTAATTGAACCTCGATCGTGTACCATTTCAATCACCTCAATAATTAGTATAAACCAAACATTTGTTCTATACAAGGTAAAACAGCTTCCATATACTACTAGATTTCATTGTAATTCGTCAAAATATTTAAATAAAACAAGAAGAATGGTAAATATTGCGGTTACCTGGGAAATATAGAAAATCATTTAGGGAAATAAGTAAAGAAGTAGCCTACACAATTACTAATGACAAACGTACACTAACAATAGTTATAGATATGAAAAAGAAATGGGGGATAAGTATGGTTTTCCCGTCACCTAGGAACCAAAGATTTCAACATCCAAATCAATTTAATCGTGCACCACAAAATATGTATTTTCCAAATAGAGTTGGTGGTCCTGGGCCATCTAACAGTTTGCCAAATATGATACGGCAACTAATGAATCCTAGTTCATCTGTTACGGATATGGCTTCAAAAGGAGTAGGGGGGTTATCGAATACACTAAATAACGTCCAGCAAGTACTACGAGTTATTGATAATACTGCTCCAATGGTGAAACAATACGGTCCAATGGTAAGGAATTTACCGATGATGTTTAAAATGATAAAGGCTTTTAAAGATTTGGAAAGCTCTGATGGTGAATCAGATAAAAGTTATAATGAGAGTTCCAATATAGACGATTTATTTGCAAGTTCTGAATCATCTGCTGAAATTGAAGTGAAAGATAAACCACAAAAAAGAAGCAATAATGGCCAATCCACTCCAAAGCTATATATATAATTCGCTTTACTTGATTTTTATTGGTAAAAGCGAAAAAATAGAAGCTAAGATTGAAGTTTTGGAGGTGGAATGATGGCAGCAGAAAAAGCTACATTTGCTGGTGGTTGTTTTTGGTGTATGGTAGAGCCGTTTGACCAACGCCCGGGAATTATTCAAGTTGTATCAGGATACACAGGGGGACATGTTGACAACCCAACTTATGAGGAAGTTTGCTCAAACACAACAGGGCATCTAGAAGCAGTACAAATAACATTCGATCCAGAAATAATGCCTTATGAGAAATTGGTGGAAACGTTCTGGCAACAAATTGACCCTACTGATCCTGGTGGCCAATTTAATGATCGTGGTGAGTCTTATCAAACGGCTATTTTTTATCATAATGAAAAACAAAAAGAAATTGCTGAGCAATCGAAGAAACAGTTAGAGAATAGTGGTAAGTTTAAAAAAGCAATTGTCACAAAAATACTTCCAGCAAAACCATTTTATGAAGCAGAAGAGAACCATCAAGACTATTATAAGAAACAATCCTTCCATTATCGTCTATATAAAAAAGGGTCAGGTAGAGAGGATTTTATAAAGCAGACTTGGCAAGCTGATAAGAGTGACTTAAAGAAGAAATTAACGCCGTTACAATATCATGTTACACAAGAGAATGGAACGGAACGACCATTTCAAAATGAATATTGGGACAATGAGGAAGATGGAATCTATGTTGATATCATCTCTGGTAAAGTTCTATTTTCATCTAAGGACCAATATGACGCTGGATGTGGGTGGCCTAGTTTTACAAAACCAGTTGATCCATATGAAATTGATGAGAAAACAGATACTACTCACGGTATGATACGTACCGAAATTAGAAGCAAAACTGCAGACTCCCACCTAGGTCATGTATTTGAAGATGGACCTAAGGAAGCAGGGGGATTACGTTACTGTATGAATTCTGCTGCTATGCGATTTATTCCAAAAGATAATATGGAAGAAGAAGGCTACGAAGATTATTTATACTTATTTAGAGATTAGTTGCTGATAATCTCATTATGTAAACTAGTAGAAAAGAGGTATGAAATTGATTCACTATAAATGGGATAATGCTCCTACAATAAAACAAATAGAATGTGTACATGCAGATGCAAAGAAATTTATTGTAAATAATAAACTGACACCAGGTAAAAAATACGATGTCAAAAATGAAACGGATGAATTTTACTTCATCGTTGATAATAGTAATCGTATCGGTGGTTTTCTAAAGGAATATTTTAAAGAGGTAAAATAACAGGCAATTAAGCCTGTTATTTTTATTGAAGATAAAGATTTGCCAACATAATTCCTAGAAACTCTTCGTAGATTTCACCGAATTGTCCAATTGGTAATGGATTTATTCCTGAACCAAATTCTACCGTATAACCGGGACGTCTGAACTCTTGAATAAACCAGTCTTTATACCCTGCATAACTATCAACGAATTGGACTGGTCGATAGCCACTGACCCTTGCATATTCTTCAACAATGGGTTCCGCTACTGGGGGTTCTAATCCATCATAGCCCCAGTAAATCACTTCTCCTTGGGTATGAAAAGCATTTACCCATGCAAAGTCTTTACTTCTTGTTAAATTTGCAATGGCAATTGCTTCTGGTTCTGTTAAAGGTTGATAACCAGGAAAATCTCTTGGTTGTGGAGTTGATGGTTTACGCTCACTTTCTATGTCCCACTTTGCAGGATATTGATTATTTAAATCAACCCCACGTATGTTCGCTTTCCAGTTTGAAAAATTCTCACTTCTATTGTTTATTGTTAATACATCATCTTTATATTGTCCAGCAGCATTACTCCCATTAATAACTAAATCTACACCATCAGGATTGACCATAGGAACTATAGATAAAGTTGCTTGAAGGAAGAGTGGTAACATAGCTAATCCTCTAATTGATTGGTTATTTGTTAAAGATAAGCAAAAGTGATTTATAAATCTCATTAAGATTGGTGTTGTAATCCACTCATTGGCATGAAATGAACCATTAAGATGTACTTGTCTTTCTCCGTTACCAAGTTGCAGTTCTATTATTTCTTTTCCCATTACTGATTGACCAATATTATTAGTAAGAATAAATGGATACACATCAAGTAGTTCTCTGATGTCTGCTTGCATTTTATTAAAGTCGTATTGGTCAATATCATTTACTACAAAATCAGTAACCCTATGAGGAATATTAATAATTTGTCCTATTCTCAAATTGTTAGCATCAAGATAAGAATTTACGGCATACAAATACCGCAGTGGTATGTTAAATTGCAGGGCAATTTTCCAAAGAGAATCGTCCGGCTTAATATCGTATTTTATGGATTGGTATCCAGGTATTTTTATACGATCACCTATATTTAATTCGTTAGGTGCTACATTGCGATTTGATAGCTCAATTAGTGGTAGTGGTATATTAAACAATTGGCTAAAAGACCATAGTGTATCGTTTTGTTTTACGATCACTTCCATTCTATCCACTCCTTATAATGGTAACTAATTAATCGTATGAAAAATTGGCGAAAAGGTGAATATATGGATAAATACTTGAATGAAATTTAATAGTTCGGTACTATTGAATAGAATAAAACGTTTTTATCTTATATTTCATTGATATTTTATCGTAGATGTAAAGGAGGGTCTTACATGGCATTTGTAATTACGTCACCTTGTAAAACCGAGAAAGCAGCGGAATGCGTAGAAGTTTGTCCAGTAGATTGTATAGAAGAAGGAAAAGATATGTTCTATATTGATCCTGATATATGTATTGACTGTGGAGCATGTGAAGCTGTATGCCCAGTTGAAGCAATATATATGGAAGATGAAGTTCCAGAAGAAGAAAACGAATATATCGCACTAAACCGTAAGTTCTTCGAAGAGCAATAGAAAATGGTACTGTCCGCTCGAGGCAAAGAAGATATTGTAAAAGCGAACGACGGAAACTTGAATAAATGTCGCCCTTGTGCTGGAAGTAATAGTAAATACATAGAATTACTTTCAGTGTATAATTGAAACAGTACTGAAAAGTAAAAACTTAGTTTAATTTAAAACATAAAAAGGACAATTAGCTTAAAATCGGCTAATTGTCCCTTTTTTTATGAAAAAATTAATTAGGTTAGTTAGGTTTAAATACGTCTTGTGCAATCGCTGATTCAGTCGAATTTTGTCGGCGCTGTTCTGATATTCATGTATATTTTTGGTAAGAATGCATCATAATGGTTGATGTATATTTTTTTACGTTCAATTATTAGCAAACTTAATATACTCCTGTTTAGGAGTGTCATGCAATGTGGTGAGGGGGTGAATGAATGGTTTCAGGACCAGGATTAAAAAAGGTAGATAGTCATGCTGCAATTCATGAGGCAGCATTAAATGAAGCAAGGGAATTAAATAGAATTCTTGACCATTTGCTAAAAGATGGAAAAATGGATAAAGCCTTAGAAATAGCACATATTACAATAGAGCATTGGGAAACTAGAACTCTGAGGCACGCAGATGCAGAAGAAAAAGGATTATATAAGGAACTTGTAGAAGAAAACCCAGAACTAAAAGATGCAGTTGTTGCATTAATACGTGACCATGATACAATGCGCTATCTAGTAAGTGAAATTAAAGAAACAATAGAATCTAATACACTTAATGATGAAGTTTTACAACAATTTCATGCATTGGTTCATGTAGATCAGTATCATAATTTAGAGGAAGAAAAAATCTTACCAGAACATTAATATTCTCTCTGGAGGTGATGGTTCATGGGTGAGAAAAAAGATGAACAAATCCAATCGCTAATATCTATTTCACCTACATTATATCGACTTATTACTAGAGAATTAGAAAATCAATATCACATCCATTCATATGACATTCAAGTATTTGGTATAAGAGAAGAAGATGGAATACGAGTAATCATAAGACATGGAGATGATTTTGCACATAAAAAAGAGCAGTTTTTCTTCTTTAAACAAATAGAAGATGTGAGTGATGAACTAAAAGATTTTATAACGTCTACAGGAGAATCTTGTAAACAAGTTTTAATCGATGATTACTTTAAGCGAATGGCTCCGTAACTAAGAATACAGTCAACAAAGGAGGAGAACAATTGTTTCTATATGAAGATGAAGCAGATTTTGTCCAAGATCGTGAAGATTTAATTCATGTTTTAAGGATGAGATTCGGCGATATAGCTCCTGGTATTGTAGAAAACATCTATGAAATTGATGATTTGGAAGCTTTGGAACGACTTATATTAGTTGCAGCTAATGCCCCTACCTTGCGTATATTCATAGAAGAATTAGAGGCAGGTAATGATAGTTTTAAATTAGTTGGAGAAAGATTTAATCCAATTGAGAACATGGATGAAGGGGGTATTTAAATGGCTAAGAAAACTAATAAATTGTTAGAATCGTTCAGGTATTTAAAACGTGGAGATACCATAAACGATGGATGGACGGAAGAAAGTCCAAGGCCAAGACATTCAGAAGAAATCTATCGTAGAAGATGGGCACACGATAAAATTGTTCGTTCGACACATGGGGTAAATTGTACAGGTTCTTGTAGTTGGAAAATCTATGTTAAAGATGGGATTATTACTTCTGAAACTCAACAAACCGATTATCCATCTACCGGTGATGATTATCCAGAATATGAACCCCGTGGATGCCCACGTGGAGCGAGTTTTTCTTGGTATACATATAGTCCAGCAAGAGTGAAATACCCATACGTTCGTGGTGATTTATATGAGCTTTGGAAAAAGGAAAAAGAAGCCGGAAATAATCCAATTCAAGCATGGGAATCCATCCAACAAAATCCTGAAAAAAGAAATCAAATCGTTAAAGCACGAGGAAAAGGTGGATTTGTAAGAGCTGATTGGAGAGAGATTTGTGAGATAATTGCTAGTTCCATCATATACACCATTAAAAACTATGGACCAGATCGTGTGGTTGGCTTTAGTCCAATTCCAGCGATGTCGATGGTGAGTTATGCAGGTGGGGCACGCTTCCTATCATTATTAGGTGGTACTTTACTAAGTTTCTATGATTGGTATGCTGATTTACCACCTGCATCACCACAGGTTTGGGGAGACCAAACAGATGTACCGGAAAGTGCTGATTGGTACAATACGAAGTACTTTATTATTTGGGGTACGAATTTACCACAAACAAGGACTCCTGATGCACACTTTATGGTAGAGGCCAGATATAACGGAACAAAGGTAGTTGGAGTCAGTCCAGATTATGCTGAGTATGAAAAATTTGCTGATGTTTGGCTACCTGCGCGTGCTGGGACAGATGGTGCCTTAGCAATGGCTATGACCCAAGTAATTCTAACGGAATTTTATGTAAAACAACAGATTCCTTATTTCACAGATTATGTAAAACGATTTACCGATCTACCATTCCTTGTCATCATCCGTGAACATGGAGACGAGTATCGGACAGATCGTTTTCTTCGTGCATCTGACGTAAATGATCAGCATAACCTTGGCGAATGGAAAACAGCTGTTTGGGATGAAAATACAAACCAAATAGAAATCCCGAATGGAAGTTTAGGATATCGTTGGGATGATAGTAATAAATGGAATACAGAATTAGAGAAAGAAGATGGATCAACGATTGCTCCTAAGCTAAGTTTTATTGATGCCTCGGATGAAGTAATCCAAGTGACATTCCCTTATTTTGCAGAAGAAGAAGGTGGAGCTGTTTCAAGGGGAGTACCAGTTAAACAAATTAAAGATCAAGTTGGCAATGTACTAAAGGTTACAACTGTGTATGATTTAATGATGGCTCATGTTGGAGTTAATCGTCAGTTACCAGGTGATTACCCAGAAGATTACAATGACGACAAACCGTATACTCCTGCATGGCAGGAAAGTATTACAGGGGTAAATCGTAACCACGTCATAAAAATTGCCAAAGAATTTGCAGATAATGCTGCACGAACAAAAGGTAAATCAATGATTGCAATGGGTGGTGGAACGAATCACTGGTATCATAGTGACCAAATTTACCGCTCCATCCTTAATCTAATATTATTAACAGGTTCACAAGGTGTAAATGGTGGTGGTTGGGCACACTATGTTGGTCAAGAAAAGGTTCGACCAGTAGAGGGATGGAACTTAGTATCATTTGCTTCAGACTGGGGTAATATTCCAAGATTACAAAATGGTACGTCCTTTTTCTACTTTGCAACAGAACAATTCCGTTATGAGACAGAGAGTAACCAACAAAAGTCAGCCTGGAACGGGAAATATAATCATATGCACCCGGCTGATGTGAATGCGCTTTCAGCTCGTTTAGGGTGGTTACCATCTTTTCCACAATTCTCACAGAATTCGATTGATATCGTAAAAGATGCAAAGGAAAAAGGTGCTAAAACGGAAAAAGAAGTTATCGATTATGTTGTCGATCAAATTAAATCTGGTGAAATTGAATGGTCGATTGAAAATCCTGATGACCCTAGAAACTTCCCAAGAGTATTCTTTAATTGGCGTTCGAATTTACTAGGTGATAGTGGGAAAGGCCATGAATATTTTGCAAAGCATTTAATTGGTGGAGAAAATCAAGTGATGACCAATATAGAAGATTCTTGGCAACCTGAAACTGTAAATGTTTCTGAAGTGCCACCTGAAGGAAAAACTGATTTATTTGTCAGTATTGATTTTCGGATGACTAGTTCCGGATTATTTTCTGATATTGTCCTTCCGACTGCAACATGGTATGAGAAGTTTGATATCAGTAGTACGGACATGCATCCGTTTATTCATCCGTTTAATGCAGCAATTTCCCCACCTTGGGAAGCGAAAAGTGATTGGGATTGTTTCAGAGAAATTGCAAAGGTATTTTCGGAACTAGCAGAAGAACATCTGCCAGCAACAGAAGAATTACTTATGCGACCTTTAGGACATGATTCTCCCGGAGAAATTGCACAAGTACATGGAAAAATTAAAGATTGGCGTGAGGGTGAAGTTGAACCGATTCCTGGAAAAACGATGCCTAGTTTACAAGTAATTCCACGTGATTATCCAAATGTTTACCAAAAAATGACGACAATCGGGCCAAATATGAAAAAAGGCTATGGTGGAAAAGGGGTTAGTTTACCTGGAGATAAGGTCTTCAACGAACTTAAGGATAGACTGGGAGTATCGAAAAGAGAAGGAATTGGAAAAGGAAATCCAGATCTCTTAACGGATAGAAAGGCTATTAATGCTATTTTGTTAATGTCGGGTGCAACAAATGGAAAACGGGCTGTCGAGGGCTGGAAATCCATGGAGGCTAAAACCGGTCAAAAATTAACTGAAATTGCAATAAACCGTGAAGAAGAAGATTTCACATTACAATCTCTTTCTGTTCAACCAAAAACATCTATTTCTACCCCAATGTGGAGTGGCATGGAAAAGGATGGTAGAAAATACTCACCATTTACAGTGAACACCGAATATAACATCCCTTGGAGAACTCTAACTGGTAGACAAAGCTTTTATCTTGATCACGAAATGATGTTAGATTTTGGTGAAGGTTTACCATTATATTTACCACCACTTACAAAAGGTCCATTTATGAAGCATGAAAAGGGTGTAAAAGATAATGGTCAATCATTAACCGTTCGATATTTAACCCCACACCAAAAATGGGGGATTCACACGATGTTTACAGAAGCATCACCTATGGTTCAACTATTTAGAGGTTGGCAAGTGGTTTGGATGAACGAAGATGATGCTAAGTCCATTGGGATTGCAGACAATGATTTCATTGAAATTTACAACCGAAATGGTGTTATTGCTGCTAGAGCCGTGATAACTTATCGAATACCAAGGGGAATGATTTATATGTACCACGCCCAAGATCGAACCATGGGGGTTCCAGGAACTGCCATTAATAAACAGCGTGGAGGTACACATAACAGTGTGACACGAATTACGTTAAAGCCAACCCATATGATTGGTGGCTATTCACAGTTAAGTTATGGATTTAATTATTATGGGCCAACTGGTCATCAGCGAGATACGATGGCGATTGTCAGAAAGCTGAAGGAGGTTGATTGGCTTGAGAATTAAGGCACAAGTAGCAATGGTTATGCATCTGGATAAGTGTATTGGGTGTCATACGTGCTCTGTTACATGTAAAAATACTTGGACGAACAGGCCTGGTACAGAATATATGTGGTTTAACAATGTGGAAACACGTCCAGGCCCTGGTTATCCTAAGAGATGGGAAGACACAGAGCGTTATAAAGGTGGTTGGACATTAAAAAATGGAAAACTAACCTTACGTGCTGGTGGACCAATCTCTAAACTAGCAAATATTTTTTACAACCCAAATATGGCTGAAATGGAAGATTTTTATGAGCCTTGGACGTATGAATATGAAAATTTAATTCATAGTCCAAAAAGTGAAAACTTACCAGTTGCACGACCAAAATCAGAGATAACTGGTAAATATATCGATAAACCGGAATGGGGTTCTAACTGGGATGATGACTTAGCAGGTGGTAGTGATGTTGTCCCATTGGATCCAAATGTTGAGAAAATGCAAGAGCACATCAAAATGGAATATGAAAAAACATTTATGATGTACTTACCAAGAATTTGTGAACACTGTTTAAACCCGTCGTGCGTAGCATCATGTCCTACAGGGGCATTGTATAAGCGTGATGAGGATGGAATTGTGTTAGTTGATCATGATGCTTGTCGTGGATGGCGTTTTTGTCAAAATGGGTGCCCATATCATAAGGTTTATTATAACTGGAACACACATAAAGCAGAAAAGTGTAACTTTTGTTATCCACGTACAGAAGCTGGTCTTCCTACAATTTGCTCTGAAACATGTGTAGGAAGAATTCGCTATATTGGCGTTGTTTTATATGATGCTGACAAGGTAAAGGAAGCAGCTTCTGTTGAAGATCCACAAGATTTGTATGAAGCCCAATTATCTTGTTTCCTTGACCCATTTGATCCCGAGGTTCAAGAAAAAGCGAAAGAAGCTGGGATTAATAATGCATGGTTGGAAGCAGCAAAAGAATCACCGGTATATAAGATGGCAATGAAATGGAAGATTGCGTTACCATTACACCCTGAGTATCGAACAATGCCAATGGTTTGGTATGTTCCACCATTAAGTCCAATAATGAACCATATTACAAATGAGGACGAGCTTGATACAGATGGTTATATTCCAGCGGTGGATCAAATGAGAATCCCAGTAGAATATCTTGCTTCTATTCTTGCAGCTGATGATAAAGAACTTGTTCGTAAAGTGCTGTTAAAGCTCTCAGCGATGAGAGTGTATATGCGTGGAAAGACTGTTGGTGGGGTGGATGAGTTTAAACAAAGCGAATTAGTGAAACAAGCAAATACCACTCCTGAAGAGATTGAAGAAATGGCTCGCTTATTAGGAGTAGCAAAATATGATGAGCGTTATGTAATTCCAACAGGCAGAAGAGAGATGGACGATGACTTACACTATAAACGTGGTGCGTGTAGTTTAGAAGACATTGCTCCACCAGAAGGAGTAAATCCAACATTTGCTTATATGAAAGCGAGAGAAAACTATGAAGCAAGATAAGCGGATTCTATTAATAGGTGCTTCACGCATTTTAAGTTACCCTTCCGAAGATTTTAAAAAGAATTTGAAGGAATTAAATCAGTTAGTTGAAGAATCACTAGAATCACAAAAAATTAAGGCTGAATGGAAGAATGCATTTCTTTCATTCAGCGTCCTCAACCAACAAGAGATACAAGAATTATATGTTAGTACATTTGATTTAAGAGCAAAGACAGGATTGTATTTAACTGCACACGAATTAGGTGATAGTACAAAAAGAGGAGCAGCATTGATCCGGTTACAAAATATCATTAAGCAAGCGGGATATGAAAGGGAAGATAAAGAATTAGTTGATTATATCCCGTTGTTACTAGAGTTCCTAGCAGTTGCTCCTCCAACTGAAGATAAAGAACGACTCGAAAAACGTCTAGGGGTTGCCATGAAACGTATCGTGTCAAACTTAGACCTAGGAAACCCTTATATTGGGATTCTGAAACTATTGTTGGATCATGTACTTCCAAATCCTACAAAATCAGAAGTTGAACAATTGGAGAACAACCGAGAAGAAGCTGACTTAGAAGAATTACCATACCCGATTATGTATCAGTAGTATGGTATCCAATTAAAATCAAGAGGAGGGGTGTTTATGGCCGATATATTTTGGTGGGTCATATTCCCGTATTTAACAGGAACAATTATGATAGTAGGTCTTCTTTATCGTTACGTTTTTAGGCAATTAACATGGGCAGCTCCGTCTACAGAGTTTTTTGAGAAAAAATGGCTTCGAATTGGCTCCCCTTTATTTCACTGGGGAATCGTGTTTGCTTTCATTGGGCACCTCATGGGGATGGTAGTTCCAATGGAATTTTATCAGTCTCTAGGTATTTCGGATCATTTGTATCATTTTGGTGCTATCTATGGTGGGGGATTAGCCGGTTTAATGGTAGTTGCAGGGTTAGTCATTTTATTAATTCGAAAAATGACTATTGACCCTGTACGTATTAAAGCGGGATTTGCTGATTTTTTTACTGTGTTAGCGTTGTTATTTGTAGCTGGAACAGGAACCTATATGACGCTTATCTATAACACAACTGTAGTAGAGTATGAATACCGTCAAACAATCGGTCCGTGGTTCCGTAGCATATTTATTCTACAACCTAGATATGACCTTATGCAAAGTGTACCATTATTATTTAAAGTTCATGTCATTTCAGCTTTTGCTCTGTTTGCATCAATCCCATTTACAAAGTTGGTGCACATATTTAGTTTTCCAATCAGGTATCCAGCACGAGCTCCTCAGCAATATCGATCTCGTTCTAACTATAAAAGACAAGGTTTATAAGAATAGGTACAATAAAAATCTGAACCATTCGTTATCTCTATAGGTTTCGAATTCGTTCAGATTTTTATTTATGAATTAATTGAGTTTTTAATTAACCGAACCTCTTTCTTACGATGATCGCCAAGTATAATATTATCTAAAAAATAGTAAAAAATAATACTAGGATAAAATGAATAGGAGTGATTTATTTGAGTGAGAAAATGCCCCAATTTCCTGAATCGTATTGGTTAGATTCTACAGATATTCCTAGTTACCCTAAGCTAGAAGAGAAAAAACAAACAGAAGTAGGTATTGTTGGAGGAGGAATTGTTGGATTAACAGCAGCCTACTTGTTATCAAAACAGGGTGTAAAAGTGACTGTAATTGATGCTAGTACTTTGGTAAATGGAACTACTGGCCATACAACAGCTAAAATAACGGCACAGCACGGAATAATATACGACGAATTAATTCAACATTTCGGAAAAAACATGGCTTTACAATATTATCAAGCAGCAATGGAAGCAAAAAAATTAATTGAAACTACCATACGAGATCTAAATATTGACTGTAATTATCAAGTTGAAGACGCTTATATTTATACCAATTCGGATGACTACATATCAAAACTAGAAACAGAGAAAAAAGCATATGATGAACTAGGTATTAATGGGGACTTAACCGATGAGATTCCATTAGATATTCCAGTCAAGCGAGCTTTAGTAATGAAGGAACAAGCCCAATTTCACCCGTTAAAATATTTACATAGACTTATTAAGGAATGTGAAAATAATGGGGTACAATTTTTTGAACATACAGTCGCCATTGATGTGGAGTATAATAAACACCCGGCCATTATAACAAAAGAGGGTCACCGTTTACTATGTAATCATGTAATTGTAGCTTCTCATTTCCCTTTCTACGATAAGCAAAGTTTTTATTTTGCTAGAATGTATCCAGAACGGTCCTATGTAATTGCAGTAAAATCTGATCAAAAGTATCCTGGAGGAATGTACATTAATGCTGAATCTCCAACCAGGTCTGTTCGCTCTACTAAAGTAGATGGACAAGAGTTATGGTTAATTGGTGGGGAAAATCATAAAACTGGACAGGGTGAGACAACAATTAAGCATTACGAAGCACTACAGCAATTTGGAGAAGAACAGTTCGGTATTTCAGAATTCCAATATCGATGGTCTGCACAGGATTTAACTACATTGGATAAAGTTCCTTATATCGGATCGATTAAGGAAGGTGAGGATTCCGTTTTCGTAGCTACTGGATTTAATAAATGGGGAATGACAAATGGAACAATTGCAGCAAAAATTTTCTCAGATAAAATTGTGCATGGAAAAAATGAATTTGAAGAGTTATATACACCATCTCGCTTCCACGCTGATCCCCAAATTAAGAAATTTGCAACTATCAATGCTGATGTGGCAAAGCATATGATTAAAGGAAAATTAGAAATTACGAATGATACAATTCAAGGATTATCAACGGATGATGCAATCATTACGAAGATTAATGGTAAAAGGGCTGGAGTATATAAAGATCAAGATGAAAATATGTATGCACTAGATACAACGTGTACACACATGGGGTGTGAAGTTGAATGGAATTCAGGCGATCGAACATGGGATTGTCCTTGCCATGGTTCACGCTTCTCATATAAAGGCGAAGTGATCGAAGGACCAGCAAAAAAACCATTGAAGCAGATTGATTTATCAAAATAAATCCGACTTTATTCATTTTCATCTTTTTACACTGACTGTAGATGAATGAATAGCATTTAACAGACAGTTAGCCCCTTTATTGAAATTACATATGAGAGGGCAAACTGTCTGTTTTATTTGGGAAAATGAAAGTGTAAGTTGTCCTAGAAACTAGGTTTAACTGAAGTGAAATGCCGATACAAAAGATGTAAAATCATGATCAACAAGATGGTCATTTTTATAAATAAAAAACATTCTAGCTGTAGCAGGTTCGAAATAATCAAATGGTACTTCTATCAGTCTACCTTCTAATAATTCACGCCTAATTGTTGATCTTGGTAGAAAACTAACACCTATGCCTTCTAAAACAAGTCGTTTTGTAATATAGGATTGATTTATTTTCATCATTTTTAGTGAAGGAATAAACTCCAACAATTTTGGCTTTAACATTTTCCAATATTCAGGATGGTTGTCAGTAAATAATATATTATTGCTTAATATTTCAATAGCATCTAAATATGGCCCTGATTCACTATCATAGCCGTCATGAAGCATAATTAAAGGAACATCTTCTTCATGGAACTGAATAGACTTAACCCACGAACTACCAGGAATACAAGATAGCCCAATATCTACTTCACCACTTTCAATTTTTGAGGAAATTTCAGTGGATTCCATGACATGAATTGTAAGTTCAACTCGAGGATTTTCTTCGATATATTTATTTATAATGGCAGGGAGTATAGTATCAGATAGAATAGGTGAGATGGCAAGACGTAATGTTTTATGATAACCCTGTTTAAATCTATTTAATCTATTCATGCTTTGATCATATTAAGTTAGGATACTTTTTGCTTCTTCGTAAAAGAATCGTCCAAACTCCGTTAATACTACATTTCTTCCTTCTTTAATAAATAATTTGTCCCCTAATTCTTTTTCTAAAAGCTTAATTTTAGTCGATATAGCAGGTTGCGTTACATACAGTTTTTCAGCAACTACTCGAAAATTTTCATGTTCTGCTGCTAATAAGAATGCCTGAATGGTTCGAATGTCCATAATTTCACCTCAATTAATAAACTATAGTTATTATTATAGTAAAAATTATTAAATTTTAATAATAATTAAGATAATTTATAATGAAATTAAAATAAGGAGGAGAGGGATATGGAGCAACCAGGATTAAAAGGTGTAACGATACTTGAAACAAAAATTAGTGAAATTGATGGGGGAAAGGGGACATTATCATACAGGGGCATTGCAGTTGATGAGATTGTTGAGAATTATACATTTGAGCAAACTGCATTTTTTCTTCTATTTGGAACGTTTCCTAGTAAAAGTGAATTGGAGAACTTCGAAAAAAAGTTGATTCATTATCGGGTGATGCCTGATTACATGGTGCGTATTTTATCGGAACTGCCTAGAGAACAACCGATGATGGATGTATTGAGAACAATGGTCTCTGCAATGACACTTAAAACAAGTGATACAACAGAACAGTCAATTCAGTTAATAGCTATATTACCTACCATTATTGCTTATAGGTATAGATATATTAATGATTTACCATTTATCGAACCAAACAAGGAATTAGGTCATGTTGCTAATTTTATGTATATGTTAAAGGATAACGACAATTCTAACTATGCAAAAATACTAGAAACCTACCTTATTATTACGATGGAGCACGGTTTAAATGCATCCACATTCTCAGCAAGAGTCACGGTTTCTACAGAAAGCGATCTTATATCTGCTATTACGAGCGCAATTGGTACTATGAAAGGCCCATTACACGGTGGTGCACCATCAGGGGTTATCCAATTACTGGAATCAATTAAAACAGAAGAACAAATAAGTGAAACAATTCACAAGAAGTTGGAAAATGGAGAGCGAATTATGGGATTTGGTCATCGAGTCTATAAAACTATGGATCCACGTGCAGAAGCACTAAAAAATACGATTAATCAGCTGGATAATACACCAAACTGGATGTCGTTAGCATTACAAACGGAAATAGAAACAATAAATATATTAAAGAAACTAAAGCCAAATCATCAATTATATACAAATGTGGAATATTACGCAGCAGCAATTATGAAAACAATTGAGATTGATGAATCGTTGTTTACAGCAATTTTTAGTTCAAGTAGAATAGTTGGATGGTGTGCGCATGTATTAGAACAAAGTAATAACAATACAATATATAGACCAAATGCAAAATATGTTGGTAATTAGTTAGAAGCAAAAATATTCAATTTTGTCTCACTATCTTAAGTATACTTTACTTGTGAGACAAAATTGATCTTTCTACCACTGACTTCTCATAATAAATATTATGTAAACTAGGAAATTAAAAATTGTCATGAACCAAATCTATAAATATTATTGTCTCCAACCTATGTGTTTCTTTATTGAACATTTCAAATTTACTCTGGTTAAATGCTCTTTTGTTCTCGTAGCAAGTTGGTTCTATTGTATTATCTAAACCGACTTTTATGACTTCAATTAATTATACCAACAATTGATGGCTTTTCTTTATAAGCGTATCACTTTTGTACATTTCTATAATCATTTTATCGTTTAGTAAATTTAAACCGCTCGAATTCTTATCACCGTTCTATGACAAGCTGTTTCAATAATAAGGTGTTTTAAGGAGGTAATTTAAATGAAAAATCTAGATTGGTCACTCATTTTATTCGTTGGTGTTTCTTTGACTACTGAATACTGGAATTATTGGGGATTGCCTCGCGTCTATTATTGGAACCTAAAGAAAGAAGTTTTAGAGGATCTAGAAACTAAATCCTCCTAAATCTAAATATACTTACTTCCCTCTCTAATACTTAATTTCGCAAGGTTATTTTCGTTGATAAATTGTCTGACAGATTCAGGATTTGTTTTTGAATATTCTCGTAAAGCCCAACCAATTGCTTTTTGAATAAAAAATTCTTTGCTATCTACGTTTTCTTTGATATAACGGTAAAGCAATTGCTCATCAGTATCTTCTTTATACTTTAATTGGAATAGAATGGATGTTCTTCTCAACCATAAATTCTCCCCATTTGACCAGCCCTCAATGGTTTGATTTATTATTTCAGGGTGGTTTTTAGCTATAAGACCCACAGGTTTTTGAGCAAGCATGTCCACTGTGTCCCACCAAGATTTTGAAGTTATAAGACGTTGTATCAAGGGGAAATGTCCCTTAGATATTTTTTTCAAGGACCTGTCAATATAGTCCAAACCAATGTTCTGAAATTCCCTTTCTTCTTGTTGCCACAAATGTAGGACAAAATCAGTGTTAAATTCTCTATTTAGTAACCCACTGTCTTTAAAAAATTGACTTGTAATTTTACACCTTTCTGGAGTTTTAATTCCAAAAAATTTAAATTTATTTTTCATGTACCGTTCCATATGTATTGCATTATCTGGATTTCGATTTTTTTCTAACAACTCTCGCAGTTCTTTTAAATGCAAATGAATCTCCCCCTTATTAATAAGCATAAAATCTCAAAAGAAACGCCCAGAGTTTATTCTGGACGTTACTGATCACGAACCCGTAAACATTTGAACCCATGCACCTTGATGATAACCCACTCCAATAGAGTCAAATTCTGGTTTAAGAATATTGGCTCGATGTCCTGAAGAATTCATCCACGCATTCATTACTTCCTGTGGAGTTTTCTGGCCTTTTGCTATGTTTTCTCCTGCAGTTCGATAGCTAATTCCAAATGTCTTTAACATATCAAACGGCGAACCATAGTTAGGACTTGTGTGTGAAAAGTAATTGGAGTTAATCATATCCATTGCTTTCTTTTCAGCTACATTTTTTATATCAGCTCGGTGTTTTAAGGCTGATAAACCATGTTTTGCTCTCTCTTGGTTCACTAGTTGAGCTACTTGTTCCTCAAAAGTACTTGGACTTTTAGCTGTACCACGTAATCTGATTACATCTCCTATTTGCATGTTTGTAGGTGCGACACTAGGATTTAATCGCATCAATTCACGATAATCTAAGCCATAGCGCTTTGCAATAAACCAAAATGTATCCCCTTTTGAAACTTTGTAAAAATCAAAAGGTGGTTCATTAAACATTTTAATTTGTGCGTTTGATGCAAAAGGAAACGCTAATGTAAAGATTAACAGGAACGCTACAATCTTTTTCTTCATTAAATTTCACCTCCATGTAAACTCATTGACTTACTGCTTCTATTTTCTGTTACTCTGAAAAGCCAATGCATAGAATTACTTGGAAGTTTCTGTAATACTACGTGTAAAAGATAAAACAGCCAATAATGATAATCATAATATCAGCAAAAATATGAATAATCCACGAAGACCAAATTGTGCCATTCTTTTCATTAACCTTTTGAAAGATAATACCTATCAACAATAGACCAATAAAGCAAATTCCGATAATAAGAGGTTCAAACCAAAGCATGATCATAGGAATATGGTATGTAGAAAATAGTAATGGACTGTAAAGGTATCCCCATTTCCTAGGTAAGTTGAAGAAAATAAACCCTCTAAAAAATACTTCTTCTATAAATGAATTGCCAAAGGAGATATACAAGCCAACAAAGATAAATGTCGAGGCTGTAATTCCTAAACGATTGTTCAAATCCTGCTTAATTGAATTCAAGTCTAAAAATGGTTTTGTAATTAAAAAGGCAATTAAAACAATTATTGCTGAAGACAAACCTAGTAGGAATATCCGTCTCCATTCTTTTTTGGATAATTTCTTTATTGAGATTAGTTCTTTAACCTTAAAATTTTTAAATAGTAGCACATAAGTGCCGATATTCAATGCAAATAATACTATTTTTAGGATTGTTTTTATGACGTAATTATTTTCCATACCATGTTCTATAAAGGCTAATATGGTACAAGTTATTAAAGTACTAATAATTATAAAAATGCTATGAAGTCTCATTTCTCCCCCTATTTACAAACGAATTAATATTGCTAAAATTCAAAGCAATACTATTATCATAGCAAAAAAACACCACTGGAGATAGCCAGTGGATGAAAAAAATTATATTAAACCCATACTTAGATAACGTTCGCCAGTATCGGGGGCAATACATAAGACTTTTTGATCTTTTTCTAATCGACTGGCTACTTCTATTGCAGCAAATACAGCCGCTGCACCAGAAAGTCCAATAAATACCCCTTCCTTTTGTGCGATCGATTGATACATTTCTACTGCGTCTTCATCTTTAATTTGCATGATTTCATCATAAATGTTGGTATTTAATATACTTGGAATAAAACCAGGACTAGTCCCAACTAATTTATGTTTACCCGGTTGTCCCCCTGAAAGAACAGGTGAGCCTTGTGGTTCAACTACTGTAATATGTAAGTTCGGTAACTTTTCTTTTAAAATTTCTCCTGTCCCAGTTACTGTACCACCGGTCCCTGCTGTACATACAAATGCATCTAATTGATGATCCATCTGCTCTAGAATTTCTAGTGCTGTCGTTTTACGGTGAACATCAGGATTTGCCTGATTTTCAAATTGTTGTGGAATAAAAGAATTTGGGATTAACTTTTGTAATTCGAGTGCTTTATTAATAGCTCCAGGCATTTTTTCCTCACTTGGGGTTAACACAACTTCAGCTCCAAATGCTTTTAATAAATTTCTTCTTTCTATTGTACTATTGTCAGGCATAACTAATATAGAACGATAACCTCTTGCAGCTGCATTCATTGCAAGTCCGATTCCAGTATTGCCACTAGTTGGCTCGATTATCGTATCACCTGGTTTGAGAACGCCTTTCTCTTCTGCAATTTTAATCATATTAAAAGCAGCACGATCTTTCACGCTTTTGCTTGGATTAAACATCTCTAACTTAACATAGACTTGTGCACCATTAGGATCTGTAAGTTTATTTAATCGAACTACTGGTGTGTTTCCAATAAGTTCTGAAACATTGTTGTATACACGCATCAAATCATCCTTTTTAAACAGTATACATTATATTTTAGCAATTCATTAGTTATATTCCAATTTAAAGGTGGTATTGGAAAATAATTACTATTTTTTTATGTAAAAATAGAATTTTTTTCAAATATCGGGGTAACCTATTTGTTGTAAGTGAAATGAGGCTTTTGGACTAGTCCATCTGTACTTATTTTCACTAAAAACATATATAGGAGGGTTAAGGAATGGCTAAGCGAAATAGAAACAACAATAACAATCGCAACAACAACAATAATAACAACAATGCAAATAATGTTGAGTTTGCGAATGAGAATGAGTTTCTAAACAACGATGATTTGAATAACAACAACAACAATAACAACAATAATCGTAACAACAATCGCAACAACAACAACAATAACAACAATTAATGAGTCGATTATTGGCAAAAACCTGTATCTTATATGATACAGGTTTTTGTTTTATCTTCTGTTCCGTATAAATTACATCATTTAATTAAAAATATATATGATTGAATAACTTTAATTGGAGGCTTCAAGTTATGAGAGCAGTTACTTACCAGGGGAAGGAATCTGTCGAAGTAAAAAAGGTTCCAGATCCCATTATAAAAGATCCAGAAGATGTTATTGTTCGTATTACATCTACATCGATTTGTGGTTCAGATATTCATCTCTTTCTCGGTAATTTCCCACTCCCTATTGATTATATTATTGGTCATGAACCAATGGGTATTGTAGAAGAAGTAGGTCCAGATGTTACAACAGTTAAAAAAGGAGATCGTGTTGTAATCCCATTTACTGTTGCTTGTGGAACCTGCCCTTATTGTGATAACCATTTACAAAGTCAATGTGATAATTCTAACCCACATTATGATTCAGGTGGATATTTCGGTTACTCAGAAAAGTTTGGTAACTATCCAGGTGGACAAGCAGAATATTTACGTGTTCCTTTTGGTAACTATACCCCATTTTTAATCCCTGAGAACTGTGAACTTGAAGATGAGCAATTACTATTTTTATCCGATGTTTTACCGACAGCATATTGGAGCGTGGAAAATGCTGGGGTCAAACACGGTGATACTGTAATTGTATTAGGATGTGGACCAATTGGATTAATGGCCCAGAAATTTGCATGGCAAAAAGGAGCAGAACGTGTAATTGCTATTGATTATTTTGATTATCGATTAGATCATGCAAAAAAGGTAAATAAAACTGAAGTATTTGATTTCACAAAATATGACGACATGGGAGAAACACTTAAAGAGCTTACTAGTGGTGGTGCCGATGTTGTCATTGATTGTGTAGGTATGGATGGAAAGAAATCCCCGTTAGAATTTGTTGAGCAGAAACTTAAACTTCAGGGGGGAACAATTGGGCCGATTCAAATTTCAACAAAGGCAGTTAAAAAAGGTGGAACAGTCCAACTGACTGGGGTCTACGGAGGATTGTATAATATGTTTCCATTAGGTGCCTTCTTTTCTAGAAATATCTCCATAAAAATGGGACAAGCCCCTGCACGTGCTTACATGCAAGAGCTCTATAATCAAATTGAAAAAGGTAAGTTTGACCCAACGGATATTATTACTCATAAACTACCGCTAGATGAAGCACAGCATGCTTATGATATCTTTACTGAAAGAAAAGACGATTGTATTAAAGTTGTTTTAAAACCGTAGTTATCCGAGCAATTTGACGAGATGGTTAAACTCCAACTCGTCAAATTTTTGTTGTGCTTTGTTACGATCATAAGTCCATAAAGCATCGTCTAATTCACAAGAGATGGGTACATCACATTTAATCTCCGCCAAATTTCTAGATAGATTTAACATATCTAGATTTGCTTTAATTTTTGTTTGAACCCCTTTTGGTAATTGATCAATATTTTCTAGTAATTGATCAATGGTTTCATGTTCTTTTAGTAATTTTAAGGCCGTTTTTTCACCGATACCCTTAACCCCAGGATAATTATCAGAAGTATCCCCCATTAACCCTTTTAAGTCGATAATTTGTTTTGGCAAAATCCCCATCTTTTCATAGAAATTTTCGGTATTATATACTTCATAATTTCCTATTCCTTTTCTCATAATGGCAACTTGAATGCCTTCATCAACTAATTGCAATATATCTTGGTCCCCAGTTAAGATCGTTACTTCGTGATTACTAGAATAATTCTTTGCCAATGTTCCAATACAATCATCAGCTTCATAATTCTCAAGACCAATATTTGGTGTATTTAGTGCATCCACGACTTCTTTTACTAAATCAAACTGAGGTACTAACTCCTCAGGTGGTGCCGAACGGTTTGCTTTATATCCATCATATAATTCAGTACGAAAAGTTTTGCTTCCCATATCCCAACAACAAATCACATGAGATGGATTGAAAGTCTCAAAGGCGTCATTGAAATAACGCAAAAACTGATAGATTCCGTTGGTAGGAATTCCTTTATTATTTTTCATAAAGTTTCCACGAAAAGAAGTTGCAAAGAAACCTCTAAACAACAATGCCATTCCGTCTACTAATAAAATATTATGCTTCATTTATTTCATCCTTCTCTTAATAGATATTGAAGTATCTTTAGTTTATCTTCTAATATGTTTACATCCACATTATTAGACATCATTGATAATTGATTATCAACATAATCATTAATACTTGTAACGAATAAATCCTCATGTTCATTCCATAATTCTATCCATTGGTTTTTATAAGCATCTTCCATTTGCTGATCAATAGTTGATAAATAGTCCTTTACTTCTGGAGATAATGCTTTATAAATTGCCTCTTTCATTATCTCTTTTTCATTATTTACAAAGAATGCCTTTGTTCCTTTAAAAAGAGATAATGCCTTATCAAACTTCATCATATCCAAAGATTCAAGGCCTTGTTCATATTCAGGAGTAGATAATTTTAAATCATTTAAACTCGGTAAAATAAAACGTTCATCGATTCGTGTTACATTTTTGGTTAGTTCTTGATAAATCTCCTTTAATAAGTCATCTAAATAGGACTCAATTCGTAAGGAAACTGCTCGAACTTCTTGTAACAGTTCATAACCAACGTAATCTATTAAAGATTTTAAGTTATGGCTTAACTCGATTTTAGCCTTTTTCCCTGTTTCTGTAACAGTTGTTGGATTAAACTTCTCTTTAAATAAATCGTGAAATCGAATGCCTAATCGTTCGTGAACATAATGTAATTGTTTCTCGATTTTTTCTTCAATTCTACCCTCATAGATGGTTGCATTAATATCTTCAAGCATTTTAATAAGCTTTTCCTGTTTTTGAAGTAAATCTACGCGATAGTTTTCTTTATCTTTTAACGATAAGTTTATCGTATCAATATAATTAGTTACCATTTTTTCAGCACGTTTGATGTCTAGCATTGCTGCTTCTGCAAGTAGTGCCGATAAATCCTCATGAATAAATGCGTACAATTCTTCCTCAAAGATTTTCATTTCTTGATTTAACTCAATATTGCTTTCCTTTTCTTTAGCCGATTTCTTACTTGATACAGAGAAAATCTTAGGAAAACGAATACCTAACTCGACTAATTGTTGTTTAACGTAGGTGACAACCATTTCTAATTCTGATTGGTCTTGGGCTAAATCAGAAGCGTTGACGATAAAGAACATTTTATCCAACTGGAAAGAATCTTTCACTCGACCTAGTTGCATTAGAAAATCTCGATCTGCTCGTGATAAAGCATGATTATAATACGTTACATAAAGGATTGCATCTGCATACTTGATATAATCAAATGCAACATTTGTGTGTCTCGCATTGACAGAATCTGCACCTGGTGTATCCACTAACGTTATTCCTTGCTTCGTAATAGAACAATCATAATATAAGTCCACTGCTTCAATATAACATGCTTTTCGTTCATCTGTTACATATTCAGAAAACTCTTTTATTGAGATGCGAATTTCTTTCCCGAAGGATTGACTATGCTCCTCATAACCTTTAACTAAAGCAATTAAATAATCTTGATATACCTTTTCTAACTCATCTCTCTTATAAATCTCTTTAGTTGATACCCATTGGATAAGCTCATGAAATGTTTGTGCTTTTGGCTCAAAGATTTTTGTTATATGTTTTAGATCTTTAACTAAAATTTCCTCATTCTTAATCAGTATCACAACTGTTCCATGACTATTATCAATCGTTGTTGGATTAATACGGTTAATTACAGCTGTCGTTGGATTTGGTGATACTGGTAAAATATTATCTCCCATTAATGCATTTGCAAAAGAAGACTTACCCGCACTGAAAGCACCGAATAATGCAATCGTCAATGTACGATTTTTAAGACGATTATGTTTATCTTTCAAGTCATTAACAATGGATTGAAAACCTGGTAATTCCTCTATTGTTTGAATGGACTTATCAACTTTGGAAATTACATCCTCAACATTATATCGAACTGACTCATTAGGTTTATCTTCTGAGGAGGCTTCAACTTTTCCCTCTTTTTTATTAAAAGTAAGGGAGGAAGAATCCATTTTTATAATTGTTTTATTTTGCTCTTGTAATTCCTCTTCTATCAATGAACGTACATTATCTGCTGGTTTTGGTAAACTATCTAGCGTGGATAGCTTTTGTTCTAATTCATTTTGAATGGAAGTTGCCTTCTCTTGTTTATTTACTTGTTCCTCGAGTTTCTCTTGTTTAGAAACTAATTTACTAAGCTGTTCCTGGTCTTCTTTCTTAATATAATCAATCAAATCCTGTAAAAGCTGTTGAATATTTTGTTTGTATTTATTTTTAATATCTGTACTAATATCATTAGTGAAATTTAGAACATAGTCGCCATTCAATTTAGCACCAGGCTTTACGAGTTTCTGCACATCTGAGTCCTGATAATCAACAGATATGTTTTGGAATCTCTGGATAACAGTTGGGTTGGTAATGTTAAAGTCCTTCAGCAACTCTGTTAACTTGTTACGTAAACTCCATTGGACAGTAGTTTCAGCACTTTTTTGAAGTGCATTGATAAAACGCTCAGTTCTTTCCTTTCTTTCCATTAATGTTTTCTTCTTTGATCCAATAATTCCAACCTTAAAGTTATCGGATTGAGACTCTAGAAAACTTTCAGCATTATCTCTCAATTCTGCAGGCATGATATATGCATTTTTAAGTGTGGTATTCACAACCTCTTGGATGGATTGCTGAATTTCTTTCGGTTTATTCTTTATAGTCTGTATTTGCACTTGGAGTTGGTTCACATCTTTGGGATCTACGGAAGTATTCTCTTCCCCAACATCTAATAATTCATTATAAGTTTGCTCCAAATATTTCTTATGGTCCTGAAGTATTTGCTTTATTGCTCCATCCAAACGCATGTTTGTATCTTGATTATTCAACAGACTACTTAATTTCTGTTGAATAAGTTCAAATTGATTGTGCGGAGTATTTGAGTTCATCAAAGATGAATAATAAATTTCCTCAGGTAACAGTCCCCATTGCTCAAATGTTTGCTTAATTTTGGAAACGTATGTTTTGAATGGGATTTCGCTCTCATCGTGTTTATCAATTTGGTTAATTATAATAAAATATGGTATTTGGTTTTCTTGTAATTGTTTTAAAAAGTATAGGTTAACTTCAGACTGAACATGGTTATAATCCATAACATAGAATAATAAATCCACTAGATGTAAGGATGATTCTGTCATTAATCGATCGGCATCATCTGCTGCATCAATTCCGGGAGTGTCAACTATACAACCTCCATTTGATAACAAAGGATTTGATGTTGTTAGTTCAATACGATTTATTTCATCTTTATTTTTACAGTAGTCTTTAATCATTTCCATATCATATGGTTCACTGTATTCAATCGGCTGTTCTTCTTTAAAAAAGATACGAGCAGTACCTTCACCTTCTGATATTTTTACAATATTAGCACTTGTTGGTATAGGACTCTTCGGTAAAATATCTTTCCCCAGCAAAGCATTAATCATAGATGATTTACCAGCAGAAAAGTGACCTGAAAAACTAATTTGAAATTCTTCATTTTGAATTTTTTTATAAAGCGTTAGCATTTTATTGGCATTTACATCATCTTTATTGTCTAACATTATTTTATAATAAGCTGCAATGTTTTTTAGTATTTCCCCTTTGTTTAATTCACTAATAACAGTCAAATTATACAATCCCCTTCATTTAAGCCTTTTCATCTATCTTTATTTTAGTTTCCTTAAACTGTAAGGAATTTTTATTGTAATTTAGGTGTAAACAGAATACAATTCCCATTATACGCAATATACAATACAATTTCTACACAGCATGACAGAGAAATTGATGTTTTATAGTTAATAGAAAACTCAAAGTTAGAGCATAGTTGATTTCCGCTGCTGGCAGTCGCTATCCTCGGGCACGGCCTTAGTCAGGCGACTACTTGAATAAACTTCTCTGTTGCCTTGTACCGAGGAATTGACTTCTTTGATTTTCTAGAAGACGCAGGTACACCTCTTGGGGTCTTCGGTGACGTGCTGTTTCCGCAGGACGGATTTTTTTGGTAGGGCGAGTAATCCTAGTCTCAAGGAAGGCTTCGTCAGAGGAACATCGCACGTAGAAAATGCAAATGGAGATGCACTTTCAAGGACTCGACTGCCTCCGCTCCAATCATCAATCTATTTTAAATTGATATTGATGCCAAAACCAGCGAAGTGTATTTTCCGTAGCGATAGAATTTACGTGACCACTAAAAATCCGAACAATAGAATTTGTTCGGATCTTGATTAAGCTATAAAATTTTAATCCAAGCCTCATGCATTATTAGCTAGTAAGCGATTAGAGATATATCGTATTAAATCTCCTCTGCTTATAACTCCAACTACAGTATTTGTATTATCAATTACTGGTATTTTTTTAAAGTGGTATTTCGATAGAATGGAAAGGGCATCTTCCAGCCTTTCTTCAGGATGAACGGATAATATGTTTTTCTTTTTCATTATACATGTTATCGTCTCATCTAAAGTACGCTCCATCTTGTCCGTTAATGCTTCTTCTTCACTAACTAATACTAGTGAAAACATATCATAAACCGTTCTAGCTTTTGGTTGGAGATAACGAATGACATCACCATCACTTATTACCCCTACTAATTTTCTATCATCATCAAGTACGGGAACTCCACCAATTTTATTTTCTACTAAAATTTGCAATAAATCTCGGATAGTGGTTTTTTCTGTAACACTTATAACATCAGTAATCATAAAATCTTTTATTTTCAAGCCTACACCTTCTTGTTGTTGAATGAGTTTATTGTATAGTATAAACCATTTATTCTAAAAATATAAAGTGAATGAGTGAAACTTATGTGAATTTAATACCTATTCTCTAATTGTCAGGTTTACATAATAATATTATTGTTTTCTTGTTATCGTTATAACAGTATATGTTTAAAAAGGAAATGTTGTTATATAAAAACAGAACGAGAATCTAATATCTAGTGTAGAGTCTCGTTCTGCACAATTGTTCAATTAAACTGGATATACGCCATGTTTACGTTCTGTAAATGTTGTATTCTTTGATTCATAGATTGAAAAACGTTTCGTTAATTCATTGCGTAGTTCATCTGGATCAACAATCGCGTCAATTACTAGTTCACTTGCTAATCGATAGATATCAATATTGTCTTTATATTCATCTTGCTTCTCTTTTATAAACGCTGGTCTTTCTTCTTCTGGTAATTCAGCAATTTTATTAGCATAAACGGCATTTACTGCTGCTTCAGGTCCCATAACAGCAATCTGTGCAGTTGGGAGTGCTAAACAGCAATCAGGCTCGAATGCTGGACCTGCCATAGCGTAAAGTCCTGCACCGTAAGCTTTTCGTACAATTACAGAAATCTTTGGTACGGTTGCCTCACTCATTGTTGCTAACATTTTAGCGCCATGCCTAATAATCCCTGCTCTTTCTACCTTAGTGCCAATCATAAAGCCTGGAACGTCCATTAAGAATAATAGTGATATATTAAATGCATCACATAATTGAATGAATTTGGCAGCTTTATCCGCAGAATCCGGGAATAGAACTCCCCCTTTCATCCGTGGCTGATTAGTGATGATTCCTACAGACTTACCATTTATTCGAGCTAATCCAGTAATTAACTCTGGTGCAAACTTCTTCTTAATTTCACAAAAACTATCTTCATCGATAATTCGCTTGATTAAATCATGCATATTAAATGGTGCATTCTGGTTTTCTGGTATTAAATCTCTAATTGATTTTTCAAATGAAGTTGTTTCTTTAGCTTCTACTGTTCTTGGTTTTTGTCTAAAGTTTTGAGGAAAGTATGTTAAGTAGTTTCTAGCATATTCAATTGCTTCAGGTTCAGATTTCACTAAGACATCACCAACACCTGAAACAGAGCAGTGCATATTCGCTCCACCCATCTCTTCCAATGATACCTTTTCTCCGATTACTTTTTCAGCCATCCTTGGTGACCCTAGATACATAGAAGCGTTACCATCAACCATGACAACAATATCACAAAATGCAGGAATATAAGCCCCACCAGCTGCTGATGGTCCAAATAGTAAGCAAACTTGTGGAACACGTCCAGATAACTTTATTTGGTTATGGAAGATTCTACCTGCTCCACGTCTACCCGGAAACATCTCGATTTGATCGGTAATTCTTGCACCCGCAGAATCAACTAAATATATCATAGGAATTTCTAAAGACATTGCCGTCTCTTGAATACGCAATATTTTTTCTACCGTTCGCTTTCCCCATGAGCCTGCTTTTACCGTTGAATCGTTGGCCATAACACAAACATCTTGACCATTAACTTTACCGATGCCTGTTACAACTCCATCAGCAGGTAAAGAACCATCCATACAATTGGCAAAAAAAGCATCCTCTATATCCATATCGTCATCAAAAAGTAATTCCAAACGTTTACGGGCAAAAAGCTTTCCCTTTTCCTCATTCTTTTTATGATATTTTTCATGTCCACCTTGTTCAATTTCTTCTACTCTCTTTTTTAATTCTTCCATATATGACATAGGCTAACCTCCAGTTATTTCCCTTTATACTCAGGTTTTCTTTTTTCGGCAAATGCTTTAAGTCCTTCAAGACGATCATTAGTTGGGATAGTTTCTTTATATGAAAGATGTTCAATTTCAAGTCCAGTTGTTAAATCGACTTCTGTGCCGCGATTTATTGCAGTTTTAGCTTGGCGAAGTGCAATTGGACCGTTAGAAGCAATGGTATTAGCAGTTTGAATAGCTTCATCATATAAATCTCTTACATCGACAAGTTTTTCAACGATACCTAGTTTATAAGCTTCTTCTACTGAGACTGGTTTAGCCGTGTAAATAAGACGCTTGGCTTGGCCAATACCAATTAATCGAGGCAATCGTTGTGTTCCACCAGCACCAGGTATAATTGCTAATGATGTTTCCGTTAACCCTACTTTTGTATTCGTTGCAGCAATTCGAAAATCACAAGCTAGTGCTAATTCAAGTCCCCCACCAAAAGCAACACCATTTAGTGCAGATATTACAGGAACTTTTATATTTTCAACTGCGTTTACTGTTTGTCCAATGTATCGGACAGTGTCTATTACTTGTTTATTCGACATCCCTTTTCTTTCTTTTAAATCAGCTCCAGCACAGAAAGCTTTATCTCCTGCACCCATAATCACAACACAATAAATAGATTCATCCGAATTAATGTCGTTCACCGTTTCATTAAGTTCATCAAGTAGTTGAATCGACATTGCATTTGCTGCTTCGGGTCGGTTTAACGTAATTAAACCAATATGTTGGTCGATTCGTTTATAATCTATAAGTCTAGTCATATGTAAACCACCCTATATAGTATATTGATATTAAAGAGAGCACTTATTATGCTCCCTCTAATATCTCTAAATAGTAATCGACTACTCAATTATTGCAATAGTATCTCCTTCATTTACAAAGTCACCTTCAGCAACTTTGAATTCTATAACTGTCCCTGCTTCTTCTGCTGCAATAGGAATTTCCATTTTCATAGATTCAAGAATAACGATATCTTGATCTGCTTCAACTGTATCTCCTTTTTCTACTACAATCTTCCATACATTTCCTGCCATATTTGCTTTTACTTCTGTCATTCTATTTCCTCCTCTTATTTAACTACCGGTAAGTAATATTCATCGACGAATGCTGTTGTTGTATTCCCTTTTTGAAATTCTTCACTTTCTATTACTTTTAATAACATAGGAATATTTGTTTTTATACCTTCTATTTTAAAGCGTTGTAGAGTATGTTTTAACTTTGAAATCGTATCTTCTCTATTTTCACCCTTTACAATTAGTTTACTAATCATAGGGTCATAAAAAGGTGTTACATCATAATTACTTTCTACTCCTGTTTCCAAACGAACATAATCTTCAGTAGGTGTTTCAAAAGTTGTAATATGTCCAGGAGATGGAAAGAAGGTTACTGGATCTTCTGCATAAATTCTTGCTTCAATTGCGTGTCCGTTTATCGATAAGTCATCTTGTTTAATTGTTAATACCTGGTTACTAGAAATTTTAATTTGTTCTTCGACAATATCTATTCCAGTAATCTCTTCGGTCACAGGATGTTCAACTTGAATGCGAGTATTCATTTCTAGAAAATAGAAATTCTCTTCTTCATCGACCAAAAATTCAATTGTTCCAGCATTGGTGTAATTTAAAGTATTTACTGCCTGAATAGCTGCTGCTCCCATTTTCTCTCGGGTGGACTCAGAAATAAACGTAGATGGTGCTTCCTCTATCACCTTTTGATTTCTTCGCTGAATAGAACATTCTCTTTCGAAAAGATGAACTGCATTGCCATGATTATCGGCCAAAACTTGAATCTCAATATGTCTAGCATTCTCAATCTTTTTTTCTAAGAACATTGATCCATCACCAAAAAATGTTTGTGCTCTTTTTCTATTGCCGTCGAAAGCTTTGTGAATTTCATCGTCATTTCGTACGACTTGCATTCCTATTCCACCACCGCCACTGGCAGCTTTAAGCATAATTGGATAGCCAATATCGTTTGCTATTTTTATAGCTTCCTCTGTGGTATCGACCGCTTCTTTTGTGCCTGGCACTATAGGAACATTCGCTTCTTCCATCGCATTTCTAGCAGCAATTTTATTTCCCATTTTTTCGATAACATCACTTTTTGGTCCAATAAATGTAATGTTTTCTATTTCACACTTCTTTGCAAACGACCCATTCTCACTTAAAAAGCCATATCCGGGATGTATTGCATCTACTCCGGTTTCTTTAGCAATAGAGAGGATTTTTTCTACATTCAAATAGCTTTCATTTACTCTAGGTGGCCCAATGTGAAAACTTTCATCAGCCATAGTAACGTATGGTGCTTTCTGATCTGCTTCAGAATAAACAGCAACAGTTTTAATTCCCATTTTTTTGCAAGTTTTAATCACTCTTGCTGCAATTTCACCACGGTTAGCAATTAGTATTTTTTTTATCATTATCTCTCTCCTATTATTAAGATTAATGTTAGCATCCTAATTGTCTAGCAATGACTAATCTTTGAATCTCTGAAGTTCCTTCCCCGATTTCTAGAAGTTTAGCATCACGCAAATAGCGTTCAACTTCATATTCACGCATATATCCATATCCACCATGTATTTGAATGGCCTGGTTTGCAGCGCGAAAGGCTGTTTCAGTAGCGTATAGCTTGGCATATGCAGATTCTTTTGTAAATGGTTTATTTTGATCTTTCAACCAAGCAGATTTATAAACCATATTTCTTGCGAGTTCCACTTCCATCGACATGTCTGCTAATTTAAATTGAATTGCTTGGAAGTTCGAGATTGGTTGATTAAATTGCTTTCTTTCTTTTGCGTACTCTAGTGCCTTTTCTAATGAAGCTTGAGCAATACCTAATCCTAAAGCAGCAATTGAAATTCGCCCACCATCTAGTGTATATAAAAACTGTTTAAATCCTTTTTGCGGATCACCTAATAGATTTTCTTTTGGAACACGAACATTCTCTAAAACTACTTCAGCTGTATCAGAAGCACGAACACCCATTTTATCGTAATTACTAGTTATGGTTACACCTTCTGTATCAGTAGGAACGATAATCGCTGAAATGATATTTTTACCACTATCATTCTTTCCTGTGACAGCGGTTACAATTATTGTCTTAGCAAAACTCGCATTGGTAATAAAACATTTTTCACCATTGATAATATAATCATTACCATCTTCAACTGCAGTAGTCTTCGTCCCACCTGCATCTGAGCCGGCATTAGGTTCAGTTAACCCAAACGCTCCAAGTGACTTTCCTTGAGCTAATGGTGTTAAATATTTTTCCTTTTGTTCTTCAGTACCAAAATAATAAATTGGACTAGCACCTAACGATACTGCTGCTGCATAGCTAAGGCCAGTACCACCACAAATGCGACCAATTTCTTCTACTGCAATTGCATAGGATAATGTATCTCCACCGGAACCACCGTATTTTTCAGGAAATGGAATTCCTAATAGACCGAGTTCACCCATCTGTTCAAAAATATCTTGAGGAAACTCTGCATTTATATCCATCTCTACTGCTCTAGGTCTAATTACATCTTCTGCGAAATCTCGTACCATTTTTCGGATCATTGATTGTTCTTTCGTTAATTCGAAATCCATGTTAAACCTCCCATTATGTAATTTCTATTACAGACTTTGAAGCTTCCTACTGAAAAGTCTAAATAAAGACCCATCATGTCTTATTATTCCATGAAAGAAAATGCATTTCAATTATTATTTTTCAAAATTTATTATATTATTGATATTTATAGTTAAATCAGTATACTTTTAACGACAAAAAAACCGAACTACGATTCAAATCCTCTAAAGATTTGAATTAGTTCGGTTTATAAATAGGTACGGTTTTAGACTTAATTACTATTAATTAGAGATTCATCGAAAGGTTTTTCATATGTTGATTGTTTCCAAACTGCCACTACTTCACCTTGAGTATCTGCATCAATAACAAATGAGCCATTACTATATCGGTCACTTGTAGATAATTCTAGTGGGAAGATCTGATGTACTTCGTCTGACTCCGTCTTAAAGCAGATTATATCATTTTCATACGATACAAAAAATCCTCTGATACGATGTGGCTTGTTTTTCAATTCGCGCAACATAAATACACCGCGTTTGGCACGACTGGATTTTTCAAATTCTCTCAGTTTCATTCGTTTTGCTGCACCACGTTGAGTAACAACGACTAATGATGGTTCAGTTAGATCATCAAATACTTGACCATTAACGACAAATTCTCCATCTTTAAGCTGTATTGCTTTTACTCCAGCAGCTCTTTGTCCAACAGGGGAGATTTCAGATTCATGGTACCATAATCCATACCCTTTATTGGATGCAATAAACACATCAGAATAACCTTTAGTATGAACAACACTTACAACTTCATCGTCTTTTTTAAGATTTAGTGCAATGAGAGCTTTAGAATACCGTTGGGCCTCATAAAGTTTTAATTCACTTTTCTTAACCATTCCATTTTTAGTGAAGAAGATGAGGTATTCTTCTTCTTTAAATTCCCTTACTGGTAATAAATCAATAATATATTCATCTTTATCAATCGTTACTATATTTGAAATATGTTGTCCGATATCCTTCCATCGGATATCAGGTAACTCATGCACTGGCAGATAAACATATTTTCCTTTGTTGGTAAAGAGCAATACTTTGTCTGTAGTATTTATTTCCGCTTGTTTTACGAGATGATCCTCTTCCTTCATGGCAAAATCTTCGCCGTTGGAAGCAGAATAAGAACGTAAACTGGTTCGTTTAATGTAACCATCTCTAGTTACGGTAACAAGAACATCTTCACTTGCGACTACAACATCAATATCGATGGTCAATTCTTCAATTTCGTCTTCGATAACTGTTAAACGTGGTGTCGCATAAGTCTTTTTCAGCTGTTTGAGATCTTTTTTAATTGTTTGAAATAGCTTCTTTTCACTCGCTAGAATTGATTCTAATTCTTCAATTCGTTTACGGAGTTCTTCCGCTTCTTCTTGTAATGATGTTATATCCGTATTCGTTAATCGATATAACTGTAACATAACAATTGCTTCTGCTTGCGCCTCAGTGAAATCATATTTAGCAACAATTTGTTTTTTAGCATCTGCTTTGTTCTTCGATGCGCGGATTGTAGCAATTAATTCGTCTAAAATAGAAATGGCTTTTATTAATCCTTCTACAATATGAGAACGATCTTTAGCTTGTTTAAGATCAAATTGAGTTTGTCTAGTAACTACTTCTTTTTGATGAGCAATATAAGCATCCAAAATATTGTGTAATGATAATAATTTTGGTGTTTTATCTTGGATTGCTACCATATTAAAGTGATACGTTACTTGTAAATCAGTATTTTTATATAAGTAATTTAAAACACCTTCACCATTTACATCTTTCTTCAGTTCTATTACGATCCTTAGCCCTGTACGGTCCGTTTCATCGCGAACTTCAGCAATGCCTTCTACTTTTCGGTCAATGCGAAGCTCATCTATTTTTTTCACTAAATTGGCTTTATTCACTTCATATGGGATTTCGTCAATAACGATTTGTGAGCGATTCCCTCTAATCTCTTCCACATTGGCTCTACCACGAACGATAATCTTCCCTTTTCCAGTTTCATAAGCCTTTTTAATTCCTTCTATTCCTTGAATAATACCACCTGTAGGGAAGTCAGGACCTTTAATAATTTGCATCAGTTCATCAACAGAAACATCTGGTTTATCGATTCTTCTAATGACGGCATCAATAACTTCTGCTAGATTGTGTGGAGGAATATCGGTAGCATACCCCGCTGAAATTCCAGTGGAGCCATTAACCAGCAAATTAGGGAATTTTGCTGGTAATACAACAGGTTCAAAATCTGTGTCATCAAAATTTGGTATGAAATCAACTGTTTTCTTGTTGATGTCACGCAACAATTCCGCTGAGATGCTAGAAAGACGGGCTTCTGTATAACGCATTGCTGCAGGTGGATCTCCGTCGATACTCCCATTATTTCCGTGCATCTCAACAAGTACATTTCGCATTTTCCAATCTTGACTTAAGCGTACCATCGCTTCATATACAGAGGAATCTCCATGTGGATGATAGTTCCCGATTACTACCCCGACTGTTTTTGCTGATTTACGGAAATTATTTTCATGTGTATTTCTCTCTTGATGCATTGCGTATAAAATTCGTCGTTGAACTGGCTTTAAACCATCTCGCGCATCAGGTAATGCACGATCTTGAATAATATATTTACTGTATCGACCAAATCTGTCACCAATTACTTCTTCTAACGGAAGATCTAAATATTTTTCAGTTTGTGACAAATTAATCCCCCCTTACTACTAATTACGTATGAATCTTGTCATTATCTAGAATATTTGGGTCATCTTCTAAACCAAATGCAACATTGCTCTCAATCCACTTCCGTCTCGGCTCAACCTTGTCCCCCATTAAGGTGGTTACACGACGTTCTGCTCGAGCAATATCATCTATAGAAACGCGAATTAACGTTCTTGATTCAGGATTCATTGTTGTTTCCCATAATTGGTCAGCATTCATCTCGCCTAACCCTTTATACCGTTGAAGCATATACCCATTTTTAAATTTGGCGACTGCCTTTTTCATTTCATTTTCATCCCAGGCATAATGAATCTGTTCTTTTTTGCCTTTTCCTTTTGAGACTTTATAAAGTGGAGGTAAAGCGATATATACTTTTCCTGCTTCTACTAGTGGTCTCATATAACGATAAAAGAAAGTTAACAATAAGACTTGAATATGAGCACCATCCGTATCAGCATCGGTCATAATAATAATTTTATCGTACTGTACGTCTTCAATATTGAAATCGCCACCTATACCAGCCCCGATTGTATGGATAATAGTAGAGATTTCTTCATTTTTAAATACATCTTGAATTTTAGCTTTCTCAGTATTAATAACTTTACCTCTTAAAGGCAAGACTGCTTGGAACTTACGGTCACGCCCTTGTTTGGCGGAACCACCTGCAGAATCTCCCTCCACTAAGTAAAGTTCATTTTTCTTCGGATTTCTTGATTGAGCTGGAGTTAGCTTACCACTAAGTAAGGTATCTTTTCTTTTTCTCTTTTTCCCTGTTCTTGCTTCCTCTCGTGCCTTTCTAGCCGCTTCCCGAGCTTCTTTTGCTTTAATAGCTTTTTTAATTAGTGAACCGGCTATATCAGGGTTCTCTTCAAGAAAATATGATAGCTTTTCTGAGATAACAGAATCTACAGCAGAACGAGCTTCAGAAGTACCTAACTTGCCTTTTGTTTGCCCTTCAAATTGTAGTTTTTCTTCTGGAATTCGAACGGATACGATAGCAGTAAGACCTTCTCTAATGTCAGTACCATCTAAGTTCTTCTCTTTTTCTTTTAGTAAACTGGCTCTTCTAGCATAATCATTAAAAATTCTCGTAATCGCTGAACGTGCACCAGATTCATGAGTTCCTCCATCTTTTGTGCGCACATGGTTAACAAAGGATAGCATACTCTCTGCATAACCATCATTAAATTGAAACGCAAATTCAACTTCTATATCTAACTGTTCTCCTTCAAAGAAAACAACATCATGAAGGATATCTTTCTCTTCATTTAAATAGCGAACAAATGATTTTAATCCTTCAGGATACTCATATTCTTCATGTTCTTCCGTTCTCTCGTCTACTAATTCAATTTTAAGACCTTTTAATAGGAAAGCTGCCTCACGTAAACGTTCTGAAAGTGTCTCCCGATCAAAAGTAGTAGTAGAAAATAGGGTTGGATCAGGCTTGAAATGAATATGAGTCCCATTTTTTCTTGTATTTCCTTTATTTTGTAAGCCCCCAACGGGTTTCCCACCATTTTCAAATCGTTGATAGAATTTTTGACCATCACGAAACGTCGTAACTTCCATCCATTCGGAAAGAGCATTAACAACGGAAGCCCCTACACCATGTAGTCCTCCACTTGTTTTATAGCCACCTTGTCCAAATTTACCTCCTGCGTGAAGTACTGTAAAGATGACTTCCATCGTTGATTTACCTGTTTTGTGTGTCCCTGTTGGAATACCTCTACCTTTATCTTCAACAGTTATACTCTCATCTTTATGTATGATCACCTTTATACTGTCGCCATAACCTGCTAGTGCTTCATCGACAGCATTATCAACAATCTCAAATACAAGATGATGTAATCCCCTATGATCTGTACTTCCAATATACATACCAGGTCTTTTACGGACTGCGTCAAGTCCCTCTAATACCTGAATCGATTCATCTGAATATTGTAACGTTTCTTTACTCAATCGCTCGTTTTCTCCTTTCCCAACCAATTGCTTCATTAAAACTACCCCAAAACAGAACAAGTGTTTTATTTATATTATATGTTAGTTAATTAAATCAAATCAACTAAGAACATGGTTTATAGTATACACCATTTTGAAACAAAGTGTATAGGCAACATGGATGAACAAAGAAAAAAGGACGACTAGGTGTCATCCCTTATAATGAAGATATTACTGTTTTTTGAGCGTATTTCATCATTTTGTTACTAAAACAGCATGGGCTACTTTAATGCAAAGATCCATAATTACTGTAAAATCATGTTCTTTTAAATAATCATTCGCCTCTTCATTTACGATTCCTTGTTGTGCCCAAAACACTTTACAATTTGTGTTTACTGCTTCACGAGCAATTTCTGGTAAGAATTCTGGTCTACGAAAAACATTAATAATATCAATTTCTTCTTCAACTTCACTAAGGGAGGCATATGCCTTCTCACCTAATACTTCATCTACAGTAGGATTTACAGGTATAATTCGATAACCACTATCCTGCATTACTTTAGATACTTGGTACGAGGTACGAGTTGGGTTATTGGAAAGGCCAACAACGGCTATTGTTTTTGCTGATTCTAGTATCTCTTTTATTTCTTCTTTAGAAGGATTTTCCATCTTGTTCTAACCCCCTTTGAAATCAATTTGCTTGTCTATTATGCTATAATTATAAAGCTTGATTCAAATCAATTCAAATTTATCTTACATGTAACGGTAAAAGGTACTCCTTAATAAATGAGAAAACTATTTATATAAATAATTAGTACCTTCTATTAGTAGTTCATGGTAAAATATAAAAAAGATTGGAAATATGGAAAGTAGGTAAAATCATGGAATACTTTATTTTTGCAGTGATTGCGTATTTATTGGGATCTATCCCTTCAGCACTTATCATCGGAAAACTGGGCTACAATATTGATGTACGGGAACATGGAAGTGGGAACCTAGGAGCAACAAATACCTTCCGTGTTTTAGGTGTAAAAGCTGGTGCTATCGTAACCGTAGCAGATATATTAAAAGGAACGGCAGCAACCTTATTACCAATATTATTTGCTGCTGAAGTATATCCTTTAATTATAGGACTGTTTGCTGTTTTGGGTCATACATATCCTCTTTTTGCAAAATTTAAAGGAGGAAAAGCAGTTGCAACCTCAGGTGGTATTATTTTAGGTGTTAGTCCTATTTTATTTATCACTATGGTCTTGACATTTCTATTAACACTATATTTGTCTAAATACGTATCGTTATCATCCATGATTACTGGAATTGTAACAGTTGTTGTCTCTATTTTCATGGGAGATACAGGACTTATCATCGTTACGTCTTTATTAACCCTTTTTGTTTTTTATCGTCATAAAGCTAATATTAAGCGAATCATCAATAAAACAGAACCTAAAATTACATGGATGTAACTAAACGCATTAATTGAACAAACGACTATTCCAAAGTATACTTTTAGGAGAACGTCTTAGCTTCAAAAGAAAGGGATAAATCATGGAGAACATTAAAATAAAATCATTACCAAATAAAGAAGAACGTCATCGATTATTCGGATCTGTGCCACCAGGACCAAAAACAAAGCCAACTGAAAAAAATAAAATGTCTGACTTGCAAAATGTAGAAAAGGATTTTTTATTTGATATTGATACAGTTGGAATTGCTAATGTGAAACACCCTATTTTTGTTAATAGCAATTTACAACCAACACATCAAACAACTGTTGCTACCTTTCAATTTGAATCAAGTATTAGTAAAAATAATAAAGGGACAAATATGAGCCGTTTTACTGAGCAACTAAACCAATATCATGAGCAAGGGTTTACTGCAGATTTGTCAACGCTTAAATCATTCACATATGAACTAGCGCAAAGGTTGGGTAAAGATGATGCAACGATTAGTGTAGCATTTCCTTGGTTTTATGAAAGGAAAGGTCCACAGTCAAATTTAGTAGGAATGAATCATGCAGATATCTCAATAACAGTTTCTTACGACGCTAAAAAAGGTTATTCAGTTGTGGCGAGCCTTTCTGCACTAATAACTACACTTTGCCCTTGTTCAAAAGAAATAAGTGAATATAGTGCACATAACCAGCGAGGCAACGTAACGATGGAAGTCACCTTTACAGATGATTTTGATGATACTAGTTTGGATTGGAAAGAATTATTGTTAGAAGCTGCAGAAAGTAACGCAAGTGCTAGAATACACCCAGTTTTAAAACGACCTGATGAAAAAATAGTAACTGAACAAGCTTATGAGAACCCGAGATTTGTGGAAGATATGGTACGCTTGGTTGCGGCGGATTTGTATGAGATGACATTTGTTCGTAAGTTTAAAGTCTCTTGTAGAAACGAAGAGTCCATACACATGCACGATGCAATCGCTTCTCTTACTTATGATAAAGAAAAATAAAGAAGGTTGTTTTAATGAAATATTTATTTATAGGTCTAATTCAATTTTATAGAAAAGCCATTAGTCCTTTTACACCACCTTCTTGTCGTTTTCACCCCACCTGTTCAGAATATGGGTTAGAGGCATTTAGAAGGTTTGGAGCTTTTAAAGGATTTTATTTAACAGTTAAACGCATTAGTAAGTGTCACCCGTTTCATCCTGGTGGGGTTGATTTAGTACCCGAGAAAAAAGAAAAATAACAGAGGTTTTCCCATTGCTTGGGAAGAACCTCTATTATTTTAATTTAAAACGCTCTATTTGATCCCATTTCCCCTCTTGAATTAAAATAGTCAGTTGTTTTTCACCAAATAAGTCAAAATGTGGATATCTCTCATCACGATGAATCCATTTAGGATCTAAGTTATATTTATTTCCCCATTTAATAAGCTTCTTAAGATCACTACAGCCAACTTTGGTAACTGTATCACATCCAGGAAAACGGTCATCCAACCAAAAATGCGTTAAAATAGCAATTTTCCCATTCTCAACTTCTGCCTTCCATTTTACTAGTTCATCCCTTTTAATACCAAAGGCCATCTTTTAACCTTCTCCTTCTAACTTTGATAAGTATTTTTCATGCCACTCAGGAAAGGTCTTACGTAAAGATAATGGGCGAAATGAATCTTTCTTCACAATGACATGTTTCGTACTACCTGTTACACAGATTTCTCCACTACCATTTAAAATATTATATCCATATACAGTACGTAATCCATCATATTCTTCTAACCATGTTTCAACAAAAGCTTTTTCTCCATAGCGTACTGGTTTCTTAAACGAAATTTGAGCATCAAGAACAGGAGACACAACTCCTTGGCTTTCCATTTTAGCATAGCTTAAACCCAAGTCTTCAATGAATTTCGTTCGTCCAATTTCAAACCATATTAAATAATTTGCATGATATACAACTCCCATTTGATCTGTTTCTTGGTATCTAACGTCAATTTCTGTTTTATTTTTCAATTTGGACTCCTCCTCTATCTACTACAAGGTTAGTGTATCATATAAAGAATAATGGATGGTTTTGGGAAGCTTGACATGCTAATTAAAAGAAAGAACCTCAAATCAGAACTTGATTTGAGGTTCTAGTATCATTAATGTTGATTGTTGTATTCATCTTTAATTTCTTGACGAAAACCATCAATTGCTTCTTCTCGTCGCTTATTTTTAGCTTTGATTTGTTCCTTCTCTTCCCCAGAAGCAAATCTCATAGTTTCATGTGCTGCTTCAACATTCTCAATTGTATTTTGAACCATATTTTGAAGCTTTTCTACATTATCACTTCGATCATCTGGTTTAGGTTTATGATTTTGATGGCTCATTCTACGCTCTCCTTTGCATATAATTTGGGTAGCCTGAACGGCTATCATTATTTTCTTCCAATTCCCTTTTACTATTCGATGTTCCCGTTATTTAAATATCCATAATCTGTAAGTAGTGATTTATGATATGTAAAAATAAATATTGATTTATAATACAAAAAAATCCTCTCAACTTATTCGAGTTGAGAGGATACCAATTTACGCTTCTTTATTTTGTTGTAGGTTTTCATGGATGCGTCTCTCAATATTTTCTTCTATCTTTTCCATTAACTTTTTATCTTCTAAGATCTGCTTTCTATTTGCTTGAACTAACTCATCATAGGATACTCGCTTTTTAAGAGAAATGGCTAATCACTCCTTATTCCTTGTTGTTAATAAGTAGTATTGCCATTTCATATGAATTTTATAATAATTTTGTTTAAAATAAATATTAGTTTAGTTCATGCATCATGGATTCCATAAATTCATAAGTCATTGGACCAATTTTAGTTTGCTGTTGTATAACTCCGTCAGTACCAATAAAATAAGTAGTTGGTAAGGAAATAGCCATATACTCATCCACAACTTTCATTTCCGGATCTAACAGTACAGGAAAAGTATAGTCGTATTCCTCGATAAAGTCTGCAACTACCCCCTCATTCTTCTCTGAATCAGTTGCATTTAGAGCGATGATTACAACTTCATCACTATATTCTTCATGAAATTCCTGCATTTCTGGCATTTCTTTTTTGCACGGTGGGCACCATGTAGCCCAGAAGTTAAGAAAAACTTTTTTGCCATGAAAATCGGATAATTTTACGTTTTCCCCTTCTAATGTAGTCAACTCAAAATCAGGTGCTGTTTCCCCAACTTTAATTCCTAAAGCCTCAGGGGAAACCAGAGTATCCTCGCTATTCACAAGATTCTCGTTTTCATTCGAGCTATTTTGTTGAGTAATATTAACAATTAAAATGATACCTAAAACTGCAATTATTGCGATGCCGATTACTTGTTTAATCATATTAGCACTCCTAAACACTCTAATACTTTCATTGTATTTCTGAGTATCAAAATAGTAAAGAGATTACGTTGTTTGTTCATACAATAGTCAGAATCAGAAAAAAGTATAAGAAAGTGCTAGCGCTTGGGGCTAGACCATCTCTGAATAAAAAAATGAGCCCCATACAGGGACTCATTTTTTTATGGAATTTAAATTAAGCTTCCATTTTATTACGTAATACCATTTGTAAAATACCACCATGACGATAGTAATCAATTTCAACTGGACTTTCAAAACGTGCAATTACATTAAATTCAGTTGTTTTACCATTTTCATCAGTAGCAGTAACTTTTACTAAGTCACGTGGTTGAACATTTTCGTCAATTTCAACATTAAATGTTTCGCGACCAGTTAATCCTAGTTTGTCAGCATTCTGTCCTTCTTCAAATTGAAGTGGAAGAACACCCATCATTACTAGGTTTGAACGGTGGATACGCTCAAAGCTTTCAGCAATAACTGTTTTAATTCCTAATAAGTTAGTACCTTTTGCAGCCCAGTCACGAGATGATCCCATACCATAATCTTTACCAGCAACTACTAGTAAACCAGTATTATCTTCTTGATACTTCATTGCAGCATCATAGATAGGCATAACTTCTTCTGTTGGCCAGTGAGTTGTATAACCACCTTCAGTACCTGGTGCTAACAAGTTACGGATACGAATATTAGCAAATGTACCACGCATCATAACTTCATGGTTACCACGACGAGAACCGTAAGAGTTAAAGTTACGTGGAGAAACGTCTTTTTCTTGTAAGTATTTACCTGCAGGCATATCTTTAGCAATGGCACCAGCTGGTGAAATGTGGTCAGTTGTAACAGAGTCACCAAATTTACCAATTGCACGTAAACCTTCTAATGGTTCTACTGTACCAGCTTCTTTGGATAAACCTTCAAAGAATGGTGGGTTTTGAATGTATGTTGATTCAGTATCCCATTCGAATAATGGTTCATCAGTTGTTTCGATTTCATTCCATTTTTTGTTTGAGTTAAATACATTTTCGTATTCTTTACGGAAGATCTCTGGATTAACTACATTTTCTACCTCTGCTTTGATTTCTTCCATTGATGGCCAAATATCATTTAGGTAGATTGGTTCACCATCAGCATCAGTACCTAACGCATCTTTCGTTAAATCAACATCAACAGTACCTGCTAGTGCATAAGCAACAACTAGTGGTGGTGATGCTAAATAGTTAGCTTTAACTAATGGGTGAATACGGCCTTCAAAGTTACGGTTACCAGATAGTACGGAAGAAACTGTTAAATCGCTATCAACAATAGCTTTTTCAATTTCTGGGCGTAATGGACCTGAGTTACCAATACATGTCGTACAACCATAACCAACTAAGCTGAATCCTAATTTATCAAGATAAGGCATTAGACCTGCGTCTTCAAGATAACGAGTTACAACTTTAGATCCTGGTGCTAGAGATGTTTTCACGTACTCAGGAACTTCTAATCCTTTTTCAACTGCTTTTTTAGCTAGTAAACCTGCACCAAGCATTACATATGGGTTTGATGTATTTGTACAAGATGTAATTGCTGCGATTGCTAGCGCACCTGTTTTCATAACAGAAGTTTTACCATTTGGATGTTCAACAGTAGCTTCTTTATCAAATTCTGATTTATCTAGACCAAAGCCTTGGTTACCAGATGGTGCAGTAACTGCTTTGTTAAATTCTTTTTGCATATTAGATAATGCAATTAAATCTTGTGGACGTTTAGGTCCAGAAAGGTTTGGTTCTAGCTCTGATAAGTCGATTTCAATAACTTTAGTATACTCTGGATCTTGTTGATCAGGAGAGTACCAAAGGCTATTCTCTTTACAATATTTTTCAACTAGGCCAATTTGTTCTTCACTACGACCAGTTAAACGTAAATAATTTAAAGCTTCTTCATCTACTGGGAAGAAACCACAAGTAGCACCATATTCAGGAGCCATATTTGAAATTGTAGCACGGTCAGCTAATGGCATATCCTGTAATCCTGGTCCGAAGTACTCAACAAACTTTCCTACTACGTTTTGTTCACGTAGAACTTGAGTAACTTTAAGTGCTAAGTCAGTAGCAGTTGTACCTTGTGGGAAGCTACCAGTAAATTTAACACCAATAACATCAGGTGCAGGGAAGTAAGATGGTTGACCAAGCATTCCAGCTTCAGCTTCAATACCACCAACACCCCATCCTAATACACCAAGTCCGTTGATCATCGTAGTATGTGAGTCAGTACCTACAAGAGTATCAGGGAATGCATCATATTCACCGTTTTCATTTTCAAGTGCATGAACAACATTTGCGATATATTCAAGGTTAACTTGGTGCACGATACCAGTTGCAGGTGGAACTGCACGATAGTTTTCAAAAGCTTTTTGTGCCCAATTTAAAAATTCATAACGTTCAGCATTACGTTCAAATTCTAATTCCATGTTTGCTTGTAAAGCATTAGGAGTACCGTATTGGTCAACTTGAACGGAGTGGTCAATTACAAGGTCAACTGGAACTTCTGGATTGATTTTATCAGGTTCTCCACCCATATCAACCATTGCTTTTCTTAATGAAGCTAGATCAACTACTGCTGGAACCCCAGTAAAGTCTTGTAAAATTACACGAGATGGTTTGAATGGTACGTCTAGTGCTTTTGCTTTTCCCCAGTTTGCTAGCGCCTTTACATGTTCATCATTAATTACGTGTCCATCATATTGACGTACTAGAGATTCTAAAAGTACGCGAATGGAAAAAGGTAAACGAGAAACATTACCAACTCCAGCATCTTCTAAAGCTTTTAATTGGTAGTAATTGTACGTTTTACCGTTAAGATCGAATTTCTTTTTAGCGTTAAAAACATTCTCTCCCATTACATAAACCCCTTTCTTATACAAATAGGTTTCATAGATTCAATGATTTGTAGACATTTTGCAAAATGAAACCAAAAAAAATGTATTATGTGTAGAAAAATATCTCTCACATAATACATATTATAGCAAAATTAGTGATAAAACAATTGATTACCGTTCGTTTATAGATAGTAAAAAGTTATGTAGAGTGATAAGTATTACTTATACAAAAAACTCTCAAAATAAACTGATAATTATAACGAATAAATTTTATTTAAATTTAATTCGAAACGTACTACCTTTGCTACTATTTTGGATGATATCTAAAGTGGCATTATGTCTATCTAAAATCTGCTTAGTAATCATTAGTCCTAAGCCAGTTCCATTTTGTTTTGTCGTAAAGAATGGTTCGCCTAGCTTGTGAATCACTTCCTCACTAATACCTGGTCCCTCGTCAATCACATCCACTCGAATCTTATTATTGACTTCTTGTACGATAACTTGAATGACACCATTTTCTTCCATTGCTTCTATAGCATTTTTAATAAGATTTAGTAATACTTGCTTTATTTGTGACCTGTCACAAGTAATAGTCGCATTTTCTGATTGTACGTGTTTTATTGTAATATTTTTTAACTTTGCTTGTGATTTCAATAATTTAACAACATCTTCAATCATCTCATCGACAAGTTCTTCTTCTTTTTGATCTGTTAATGGTTTGGAAATATATAATAGTTCCGAAGTTATTTTTTCCATTTTCTCGATTTCATCAATCATAATCTTGTAATATACCTCTTTACGATTCACTCCAGCTTGTAATAATTGTAAAAAGCCTTTAATTGAAGTAAGTGGATTACGAATTTCATGAGCAACACCAGCAGCTAGCTGCCCCGCTACTGACATTTTTTCAGAACGAACCATCATTTCTTCAACTTCTTTTTTGTCCGTGATATCTTTAATTATCGAAATAAAAATTTCGCTTTTTGTTGTTGGGTGAAATTTTTTTATTATCTTACATTCACACCAAATATACGATTCATCGTTTTTCTTCAAATGTACCGTTAAAAGCTGTTCATCCTCAGTTTTTTTATCTAATTGTTTTTTCATCGTTGTTATGTCATCTGGAGCTATTAAATCTTCCCAAGTTATATCTACTAAATCTGATAATGTATATCCAAGTATTTGTTCAGTTGATTTTGAGAAAAATAAAGCTCTCCCTTTGTGATCCCAAATTGAAAAAATATCGTTACTATTTTCCTCAAACCAATTTTGGATAAACTCGGGTAGTGATGTCAAATCAGTCGCAATATGTGGAATTAACAAGTCTTTCACGTCTTCTTCCATCACTTTTTCCCCCTTTGTCTTACAATATTCAACAATCGATATATGTATATGTAATCCAAACGTAATTTATGAAACTTGTATCTATGATTAAATCAACTTATAATATTACATAATAGTTACTAATAGTAATATTACTATAAAATTCAAAAAAAATAAATCATTAATTAAATTAGTATGTCATTTTTCCTAATTATAACTAGGATTAATAGAAAGAGGAATGGTGAACTATGTCAGCTTTGGGTGATTATTTTATTGTATTTTGGGGATTTTTATTAATTGGATTAATGGCAATTGGTGGCTACTTTATGTTTCGTAAATTCTTAAAGTCTATCCCAAAAGAAGACGGTAAATCGGATCTTGATTGGGAAAAACATTATTTAGATAGAACACGACATATGTGGAGAGATGAAGAGAAAGCCTTACTCGAGGAGTTAGTGTCACCAGTTCCTGAATTATTTAGAGATGTTGCTAGACAGAAAATAGCTAGTAAGATTGGCCAAGTTGCTCTACAAAAAAAGAAAAATATCATCACTCAAGATATTTTAATTGAGGGCTATATTATTGCAACTCCAAAAAGAGATCATAAGTTTCTTCGTAAAAAATTAAAAGAGAAAAATATCGATGCTCAACCTTATGAAGAACTATTTAAAAAGTCGGCTACAGATTACAGTGAAGGCTGGGAAGCAAAGTATAATAAAAGCAAAAAGCACTAACCGAGTTGGTTAGTGCTTTTACTTAAATTTAACTTTCTCTCTAATTGTTTATATTTGTATAGCATAGCTAAGCGCCACGTTGCTATCATACCAAAGGCTAGTAAAAAGAACATCCCACTAGTTTCTCCTAAAGAAATGGATTGACCTAGGATTAGTTTTATAACGACTCTTACAATCAATAACCCAAAAAGAATGAAAATAAAAGCCTTTGATGGCGTAATATATATATCGTCAGCTTTTATTTCAAACGTTGTCGTTTTAATTAAAAAAATAGAAAAAACCATTCCAACAACAATTGCTTCTATTACTTGTATCCATTCCACACGAAAAATGGGAAATATAAACATAAAAGCCCCTGTACTCATAAAAATTGGCGGAAGGATTATCTTTTTTACAGAAACAGGTTTCTTAGCAGCTTTTAAACGAACTAAAATGGCCATTGTAGCCATAAAAAAAGCAGCCACAGTACTTGCTACAATCCAAAACATAAAAATCACTCTTTCTCATGCCAAAAAACCCCATATTTAACTAAATATTAATATGGTCATTCTTCTCTAGAATACGATTAACTGTCTCTAATACTCTACTTTCATCGAATGGCTTAACGATAAAGTCTTTTGCACCAATTTCAATAGCATTTACAACAATTTTTTGTTGTCCCATTGCTGAACAAACTATTATCTGTGCATTTCTGTCATATGTAACTATCTCTTTAATTGCATCTATTCCATTCATTATTGGCATTGTTATATCCATTGTTACTAAATCAGGTTTTGTATCTTTATAAAGCTCTACTGCTTGTTGCCCATTTTCTGCCTCTCCCACAATTTCATGGTTTTCTTTACTTAAGATATTGGCTAATGTTACTCTCATGAATTTTGCATCATCGACAATTAAAACTTTCGCCATCTATCATTTCCCCCAAATGTAAAAATACAATGTTATTGATCATTTGCTATGTTCAAAATAATAGTTACTGTAACCCCTACTACTGTAAAATATACACCTATATCAAATAGCATTGCAGTTGCTAATTCTACTTCTCCAAAAATGGGAAACTCAAAATAATCAAACGTATGTGATAAAAACGGTACGTCAAATAGGAATGAGCCCAGTCCTGTTACAATTGCAGTAATAAGACCAATTGAAATTAACGTTTCGAAGTTGATAGGTAGTACTTTATCTACTGTCTCTATACCATAGGCCATATACATTAGAACGATCGCGGCAGCTGTGACAAGCCCACCAATAAAGCCTCCACCTGGCGAATTATGTCCTGCAAATAATAAGTATACGGCAAACCCAAGTAAAATAAAGGCAATTAGGGATGTTGTTGTTCTTAGTATTAGGTCGTTCGGTTTATACATATAAGAACAGTCTCCTTTTAAATATGTGTACTTTATTATAATAATATATAGTCTGGATAAAATCCACCAATATCACGATTAAAAACCTGCGAAACCAAATACTCCTGCTAGGAAAGCTGTTAGTTTTGTAACCCAGTCAAAGAATAAAGCGACCCCCATAAATATCATTATATATCCTCCAATTTTAACTAACTTCATGCTGTGTTTTTTAATCCAATTTAGCTTTCCAATAAAGAATGATAATACTAAAAATGGAATTGAAAATCCTAGAACATAACTGATCATCATAACCATTCCAGTATCAGGATTAGTTGCAGCTAATGATAAAACAATAGCTAGAATTGGTCCCGTACACGGTGTCCACCCCATGGAAAATGCCATACCGATTATGAAGGTACCGATAAAACCAGCGGGTCTATTTTTAAACGTTATTTTTTTGTCTTTCATTAAGAATTCAAAATTCAAAATACCTACTATAACGAGTCCGAAGAAAATTATAAGAATTGCTCCGACTTGTCTTATTATATCTTGATAAGTCAATAAAAATTCAGATACAGCGGTTGTTGTAAATCCGATTGCAATAAAAATACTTGCAAATCCTAATAAAAAGAAGATGGTATGAATAAGACTCTTTTTATTAAACATTCTGTTTTCATCTTTTAGTTCACTGACACTCATTCCGGTTATGTATGATAAGAAGGCTGGATATAGTGGTAGTACACATGGCGATATAAACGATAGAAAACCAGCTCCAAAGGCAACAAAAATATTTATTTCTTCAGTCATAGTAACCCTCCTCCATTGATGTCTCATTTCATCAATTCTATTGTAACAGAGTTATGAATGACAATTACAAATGAATTTGACAATACAGTGAAACAAAATTAATAGTTAAGAAAAACGAGCATAATAATATTTTTCCCAAAATAATAAAAACAACCCCTACTTTTTATCGTAAGGGTTTGCTGTGCAACTTAATAATCTATAATTGCAACTTTATTTTCCAGTTTGGTTGTTCATTGCACGCATCATTTGATTGATTTTCTTTTGTGATGGTTTTTGGCCCATTTGCATCATTAGCGTACGTAGCATTTGTTCATTAATTGGTGGGTTCTTTTTCAAATAGTTCATCATATATTTTCTTGCGATGAAAAATCCAAGAGCAACACCTGCAATTAATGTACCAATAGAAATTAATACTACCCAGATTACGTCCATCTTTCATTTTCCTCCTTCGTGTTGTCTCTTATACAGTATAGTAAATCAATGCTGAGAATACAATACTTGTTCTCTAGTATATGTAATTTTTGATGAAACAGGAGAAACCCATCCGTAATTTTGATAGTTATGATCAACTACAAAAAGATAGGGATAATATAACCTTAATGAAGGAAATAGAAGTTTCTCTGCATTCTGTATTGACTCACAACGAAATTTTATCTGTTTTTCGCTGACATGTAAAGTAATATAGTCATGACCTTGATTGATTTGGTATAAATTTGTATCAATTTGCTGAATATGTGCTGAATTTTGTTTCATCAATTGCTTTTTTATGTGGGTTATCATAGAAGTAGATTGGAAGTGATTCGTAATATACTTAAATTGTAACGAAAGGTCTTTTCTATCCATCTCACTATAGTACGTTTTAATAAACCTAAATAATAGATCACTTTTGTAAAAATAACGTCTAGCAAATTCCTCTTTTATCGAAAAAATAGAATACTCTTTCATATACGTCCCTCCTATTAATCTATTATAACTACCACTTAAATGAATGTGTGTCATAACCTGTTGAGAAGAAACACTTTTTTTGTCGATAAAAAGTAATACAAAATCCGAACAAATTCAATTCTAAAGAATATGAATTCATCCGGATTTTGGGCTAATTAATTATAATAAAGATTTTACATTATTTACTACATTTTCAACAGTGAAACCATACTCTTTAATCACTCTGTTTCCATCAGCTGAAGCACCAAACTGATCGATTCCCATAATGATTCCCTTTGTTCCTACGTAACGCTCCCAACCGAAACTAGATCCCATTTCGATTGCTACACGTTTTTCAACACTAGAAGGTAATACTTCTTCTTTATAGGCTGAATCTTGAGAACTAAAGCGATCCCATGATGGCATACTTACTACATTTGTTTCAATACCTTCTTCTTTAAGTACGGTTTGAGCTTCAATTGCTAATGCAACCTCTGAACCAGTTGCAATAATAATTGCGTCTGGTGTCTCTTTTTCACCTTTACTTACTACGTAAGCACCTTTTTGAACCCCGTTATAGGCATTTTCTTTTGTGCCTTCTAACGTAGGAAGGTTTTGTCTAGTTAAGACTAATGCAGTTGGTTTATCTTTTGACTCAAGTGCAAGGCGCCATGCCGCTTGTGTTTCGTTCCCATCTGCTGGGCGAATTACAGATACATTCGGCATTGCTCGTAGTGCAGCTAATTGTTCAATTGGTTCATGTGTTGGACCATCTTCCCCAACAGCGATTGAATCATGTGTAAATACGTATGTCACCGGTGTATTCATAATTGCAGCTAATCGAATAGATGGACGTAAATAATCACTAAATACAAAGAATGTTCCTCCAAATACTTTGAGTCCACCATGTAATGCCATTCCATTTAACGCTGCACCCATCGCATGTTCTCTTACACCAAACCAAATATTTCTACCTGCATAATCATTACGAGAAAAATCTTCCTCATTTTTAATCATTGTTTTATTTGATCCAGCTAAATCTGCACTACCACCAAAGAAGTATGGAACAGATTTTGCAATACCGTTTAATACGTCTCCAGAAGATGCTCGGGTTGCTAATTTATCTTTACCTGCTTCATAAGATGGTAACTCCTTATCCCAATTCTCAGGAAGTTCACCTTTAATAGCAAGTTCTAACTCGCTTGCTTCATTTGGATATTTTTCTTTATATGTTTGGAATAAATCATTCCATTTCGATTCTAATTCAGTACCTTTATCAACAATTTTACTGCGGAAGTCATCATATACTTCTTGTGGTACATGAAACTCATCATGTGACCATTTATAAAATTCTTTAGTTAAAGTTACTTCATCTCCACCAAGTGGTGCACCGTGTGAGGCAGCAGATGCAGATTTATTCGGAGAACCATATCCGATAACCGTCTTAACTTCGATTAATGTAGGTTGTTCCGTGTTGTTTCTTGCTTCTTGAATCGCTTTACTTAATTCGTCCACATCGTTTCCGTCTTCTACACGTAAAACTTGCCATCCATAGGCTTTAAAGCGTTCTTCCGTATTATCTGAGAATGATTTATGTAGATCTCCATCTAAGGAGATATCATTTGAATCATATAAAGCAATTAATTTACCAAGTCTTAAATGGCCTGCCATCGAAGCGGCTTCATGTGAGATACCTTCCATTAGATCTCCATCACTAACAAGTGCATATGTATAGTGATCGATTATTTCAGCATCTTCTTTATTATACTTTCCTGCTAAATGAGCTTCTGCCATTGCCATACCAACAGACATTGCAATACCTTGTCCTAATGGTCCAGTTGTTGCTTCCACTCCATCAGTATGATGAACTTCAGGATGACCAGGAGTCTTAGATCCCCACTGACGGAAGTTCTTTAAATCATCCATTGTCACATCGTAACCAGATAAGTGCAGTAAACTATACAATAGCATAGAACCATGTCCAGCTGATAGGACAAAACGGTCTCTGTTAAACCAATGTGAATTCTTAGGATTATGATTCATAAAATCAGTCCATAATGTATAAGCCATTGGTGCAGCGCCCATTGGCAATCCAGGGTGACCAGAATTTGCTTTTTCAATAGCGTCAATCGCTAATGTTCGAATGGTGTTAATTGACAGTTGTTGAATATTATCTGACAATGTATATTCCCCTTTCACTATATAGGTTATTGTCTATTACCATTATCATCATATACTGAAAAATATCGTATAACAAGTAATTATTTATTAATATGTTGTTGTCTAGTGCTTCTTATTCCTATCTTGTAGGTCTTTAACTTTTTGAGGTGTCACATCATTTCCCTCGGGGTCAACAATTGTCATCGACTTAAATTGATTTTTGAATGATTTCCGAACATTTTTAAGGTATTCTTCTCGTAACCCTTTTTGTTCTTTCTTTTCACTCTCGGTTAAGCCTTCTGTTTTTGCCTTTTTCGATAAAGCATTTATTCTACTTAATTGTTCTTTTGATAACATATATAATAATCCTCCTACTTAACAAATAAAAAGCAAGAACAATGATAAGTGTTCCTGCTTTTATATCTTACATTTACTATGTGAAAGATTCAAGAATTAGAGATATATTCTTGGTATCTTCTATGTACGGTAGCTTTTGATACGTGATACCCCATACCGTTAAGAACATTCGAGATTTCTTTAAACGTGAGTTCCTTTTCCCTTAAACGTACTACTTCTTCAATTGGGAATTCTATTCGATCTCTTCCTGGAGCATCATTTTGATTGGATAGATTGTTAACTGGATTATATCCATTGTCAATCGCTTTTTTCATCCCTCTTTTGATCTTAGCATTATGTAATTTCCTTTGGTATTCTTCTACGATTCCAACGATTTGTAAAACCATTGAATCTGATTCAGATAATTCTAATTTTCCATTATGCATAACTGTGTAAATCGAAATTCCAAGTTTATTAAGTTGATGCAATAAAGCAATTTTTGTATTCCCTCTACCTAGTCTAGTTTCATCTTGTATAAGTAAACAATTAGCTTCATTTGAACTAAAGCATTCTAGCATCTCAAAAACTCCATCACGTTCAATATCATATCCGCTTTTTTGTTCTGAAATTTGTTTGATTATAGTAATGTTTTGTTCATTAGCTAATCTTAATAGTTCCTCTTGTTGTCTTTTTAATGACGTTTCCTGTGTCTCTTTATCAGTGCTGACACGACAATATATAACGGCTTTCATTTACGTAACCCCTATTATGCTGTAATTAAAGAAATATAGATAAACGCTAATGTTAATATAAATGCTACTACATAAAATACATCTGTTTTTGTCATTTTACCAAACATATCTTATCATCCTTTCTACACAAGAACCTTTGTTCTATTTTTATTATAACAGAACATATGGTCTTGTCAACGGTTTTTCGAACGAACGTTTGCTTTTTTAGATTTTCAATGATAAACTATTAATTAATAAATAATATGTATGAGGTGTTTGAAAGATGACAAAAATCTCAAAAAGACAACAAGCAATACTAGATTACATAAAAGAACAAGTTAGTCTTAAAGGATATCCACCCTCAGTTAGAGAGATTGCAGAAGCTGTTGGCTTAGCATCTAGCTCAACCGTTCATGGGCATTTGTCTAGACTTGAAAGTAAGGGTTTCATACGTAGGGATCCTACTAAACCTAGAGCAATTGAAATTCTAGATTTAGATGATGCAAACAATATTCCGAAAGAAGAAGCTCGTTATGCACCTCTAATCGGAAAGGTTACTGCTGGTCTGCCGATAACTGCTGTTGAAAATATCGAAGAGTATATCCCACTTCCTAGTAATAGTGCAGGACCAGATGATAATTTATTCGTATTAACCATTGATGGAGAGAGTATGATAGAAGCTGGTATTCTTGACGGAGACATGGTTATTGTCAAGCAGCAGAATACAGCTAATAACGGCGATATCGTCGTTGCGATGACAGAAGAGAATGAGGCAACAGTTAAACGATTCTTTAAAGAAAAGGATCATGTTCGACTTCAACCAGAGAATGCTACTATGGAACCATTAATCTATGAAAATGTTTCTATTCTTGGAAAAGTAATCGGACTCTATCGAAATATTCATTAATATAACAAAAAACCTAGATAACTAATGTTATCTAGGTTTTTTGTATCATCGTTTCCTTCTTAATATTGCGTTAAATATTGCTCTCTTTCCCATGGGTGAACAGTTGTACGGAACATATCCCATTCAATTTCTTTAGCTTCTAAATAATGTTCGTATAAGTGCTCCCCTAAAGCATTTACAATAATCGGGTCCTTTTTAAGTTCTTCTAAAGCATCCATCAGTGTAGCTGGTAAATCTTTAATTCCGTTCTCTTCTCTTTCTTCCTTATCCATTACATAGATATTACGATCTACTGCAGATGGAGGTGTTAGTTTATTCTCGATACCATCTAATCCAGCTGCTAATAATACGGATAGTGCCATATAAGGATTTGCTGATGGATCCACACTACGCACTTCAACACGTGTACTTAAACCACGAGAGTTTGGAATACGGAGTAAGGGACTTCTGTTCTCTCCAGACCAAGCAACATAACAAGGTGCTTCATAACCAGGAACTAGACGTTTGTACGAGTTCACTGTTGGATTTGTTACGGCTGTGAAGTTAGTAGCATGCTTCATAATACCTGCAATAAATTGATATGATAAATCACTTAATTGTAATTCTCCATCAGGATTGAAGAATACATTTTCACCATTTTTGAAAAGGGACATATTTACATGCATTCCTGAACCGTTTACTCCAAACAATGGTTTTGGCATGAATGTAGCATGTAGATTATGTTTCCTAGCAATTGTTTTAACAACTAATTTAAAAGTTTGGATATCATCGGCATGTTTCACTGCATCTGAGTATTTAAAATCAATTTCATGTTGACCAGGAGCAACTTCGTGGTGGGATGCTTCAATTTCAAATCCCATCTCTTCTAATTCTAGGACAATATCACGACGGCAATTTTCACCTAAATCAGTAGGAGCCAAATCAAAATATCCACCATGGTCATTTAAATCTAACGTAGGATCACCATTTTCATCTAGTTTAAACAAGAAGAATTCTGGCTCAGTACCAATATTAAACGTATCGAAACCTAATTCTTCCATTTTTTTAAGATTACGCTTCAAGTTATATCTAGGGCAACCCGCGAATGGTGTACCATCCGGATTGTATATATCACATATAAATCGTGCTACTTTCCCTTTTTCTGAAGTCCAAGGAAAAACAACAAAAGTATCGAGGTCTGGATATAAGTACATATCGGACTCTTCTATTCGAACAAACCCTTCTATAGATGAACCATCAAACATCATCTTATTATCCAAAGCTTTATCCAGTTGACTTAAAGGAATTTCTACGTTTTTAATTGTACCTAACATATCTGTGAATTGTAGCCTGATAAACCTCACATTCTCTTCCTTAATTTTTTTAAACACTTCTTCTTTTGTATAACCCATAGATTCTCCTCCTGATATTTTTTTATTTAAGGGAAAATGGTTATTAACCACTCTACCTAATTAACGGTTATTAAAAAATCTTGAAAGCTCACCTTGTCTCGTGCTTGCTCTACCGAATCTTCCTGCATATTCAATCTCTTTTCTTAAAATAGCTCGGAGTTCTTTCTTCGACAATTCAGATTTAGGAGGAATTGCTTTTGACGGTTCCTTTATTTCTTCTTTATCGTCAATTAGCAATAATTTAATCCCTGCAAGATTAAGTCCTTTATCTAAATAATTTTTAATTTCTAAGAGTCGGTCGACATCATTAAATGAGAATAAACGCTGATTACCTGAAGTTCTTTCTGGATGAATTAAATCATGTTCCTCATAATAACGTATTTGTCTCGCGGTTAACTCAGTTAACTTCATCACAATTCCTATTCCGAACAATGGCATAGAGCGACGATCTTGATCGTTCATTACTATTACCCCCTGATCTTATTCATTATTATATACAATGTCATGTATTGTGTCAACACTATGTAAGAAAACCTTACATAAAAATTTAAAAAATAAAAGAGTTAAGCAAACTCTTCTATTTTACAGGCTTTGGTTCCATTTTTAGCATTTCGTTACATGCCTCCACTAATGCAATTTTTACATGTGCAAAAGTTAAACCACCTTGAATGAATGCGATGTATGGTTCACGTAAAGGTCCGTCTGCAGATAATTCAATGCTGGACCCTTGAATAAAAGTTCCGGCTGCCATTATTACTTCATCATCGTATCCTGGCATGGCACTTGGAAAAGGTGTAACATATGAATTAATTGGAGAATTCTTCTGTATAGCTTGACAGAATGCGATCATCTTTTCTCTGTCATTAAATGTTACAGACTGGATTAGATCTGTACGTTTCGCTAAATAATTCGGTGTTGTTGTAAAGCCTTGTAATTCTAAAAATCTTGATGTAAATACCGCACCTTTTAATGCCTCACCAACGATATGAGGGGCTAGAAAGAAGCCTTGGTACATCTCTTGTAAAACATTAAACGTTGCACCCATTTCTTTTCCTAATCCAGGTGCAGTTAGTCGGTGTGCACATTGCTCTACTAAAGTATTTTTACCAACGATATAGCCACCAGCACGAACGATTCCTCCACCAGGGTTCTTAATTAGAGAACCAGCCATAATGTCTGCACCAACATGTAGTGGTTCTTTATCCTCTACAAATTCTCCATAGCAATTATCCACAAAAACAACTATGTCTCCATTTATCTTTTTAACAAAGCGAACCATCTCTTCAATATCCTCAATGGTAAACGATGGGCGGTCATCATAGCCTTTCGAACGTTGAATGGCGATGACTTTCGTTTTAGAATGAATCATTTGCTTCACCTGATCGTAATTGATGGACCCATTAGATTGCAATGGAACGAAATTATAAGAGATGTGAAAATCTCTAAGCGAACCAGTGTTCTCATCACCTTCTTTTCCAATGACACCATCAAGCGTGTCATATGGTTTGCCTGTTATGTACAATAATTCGTCACCTGGACGTAAAATACCAAACAATGTCGTACTAATAGCATGTGTACCTGAAACTAATTGCGGTCTGACAAGTGCAGCTTCCCCACCAAAAACTTCAGCATACACTTCTTCCAATGTATCCCTACCGATATCATCGTATCCGTAACCACTAGTTGAATTAAAGTGGCTATCACTTACCCTATTGTTTCTAAAAGCATTTAACACTCTTTTTTGGTTCTGTTCTACTGTTTGATTAATTTCTTGGTGTTTTGATTGTATATCTATTTCTGCCTGTTTTATTATGTTTTCAATCATTTTGTTCTTCTATTCCCTTCATATATTGCTCTAATGGATGATTTGTTCTCATCCAACCTGAGATTACATACTTATTATTTTCTTCATCAAAAAACTTCTTTTCTATAATTGTATCAATTTCAAATTGGTGCAGAACTTTACCTTGTTCTGGTCCTAGGTTTACTGTATATGTATTCCACTCATCTTTCATAACTTGTTCGATTTTAATGAGGAGTTGTTTCATATCCTCTTCTCTTAAAGCACTCATATAGAAATACGGTCTTGATAAAGGAATCAGATCATTAGTAAATTGATCAGACTTATTATACACGTGTAACATAGGAATGGTATGCGCATCTAACTCTTCAAGCAATTTCATAACCGTATCGTGATGCTGCTCGTAATCAGGGTGTGAACCATCTACAACGTGTAGGATGAAGTCTGCCTCCTTTACTTCCTCAAGGGTAGAACGGAATGCTGCAATTAAAGTTGTCGGTAACTCTTGTAAAAAACCTACAGTATCCGTTATTAACGTTTGAAAACCTGATGGTAATTGCAGTTTTCTTGTAAGGGGATCCAATGTAGCAAACAACTTATCTTCTTCCAATGAAGTACTATTTGTAAGACGATTAAATATTGTAGATTTCCCTGCATTTGTATACCCCACTATGGCAATCTGAAATGCTTCATTGGTTTTCCTTCGTTTTCGATATTGTTCCCTTTGTTGAACCACTGTTTGTAATCTGCGTTTAATATCATAAATTCTTCTTCGGATATGTCTCTGATCTGTTTCGAGTTTGGTTTCACCAGGTCCCCTTGTTCCAATTCCTGCACCTAGTCTCGACAATTCAATACCTTGTCCACGTAATCTAGGTAACATATACTCTAGTTGTGCTAATTCAACCTGAAGTTTTCCTTCCTTCGTTTTAGCTCTTCTAGCGAAAATATCTAATATCAATTGACTACGATCAATTACTCGAACATCTAATAAATTCGTTAGATTCCTTAATTGACCTGATGATAATTCATCATTAGATATAATAAGATTTATTTCTAAATCCTCTACTTCACTTTTTATTTCCTCCACTTTTCCTTCGCCTATATAATAGGCAGAGTGGATACGATTTCGATTTTGCGTCATCACTTTCTTAACCGACCCACCTGCCGTATTAGTCAACGATATTAATTCATCAAGAGAAGACTGAAAATGTTCATCTGATTGATTTGGCATTTTCACTGCAATTATTAATACTGATTCTTCTGCCATATAAGTTACTACCTCTTTCCTTCTTTTATTAAGAAGTATTTCCATGTTCGCATGTTTACATCATAGCAAACAAATTTATCATGCACAAAAACAACTAATCATCTTCATCAAAAATAATATCTTTACCAGTCAATAAAATTAAATCATCACTAGCAAATTCATTTTTATAAAGCAGTCGAACGGCATGCATTCGAATAGAATGTTCAATTACATTTCGAACATATCGCGCATTAGAGAAGTTCCGTAAAGTTTCATTTTGTTTTTTATATAAATAATTTCTTAATTTCCATTCTGCTTCCTTAGTCAATTTATATTCACGTTCAGAAGCCATGCGTCGAGCAATTTCCATCAATTGATCCACTTCATAGTCTGGAAAATCTAATATAAATGGAAATCTTGACTTTAATCCCGGATTCAATGTTAAAAACCGCTCCATTTCATACGGGTAACCTGCTAGTATTAACACAAAGTCATTCCCGTGGTCTTCCATTTGTTTGACTAATGTATCAATGGCTTCTTTTCCAAAATCTTTTTCTCCTCCACGAGCTAAGGAGTATGCTTCATCGATAAAGAGAACTCCTCCTAGCGCCTTTTCAATAATAGCACGTGTCTTTTGAGCGGTTTGACCTATATATTCGCCGACAAGGTCTGCACGTTCTGCTTCAATAAAATGGCCTTTCGACAATAGATTCATATCATAATAAACTTTAGCTAATTTCCGTGCGACAGTCGTTTTTCCCGTTCCAGGATTCCCTTTAAACAGCATATGCAGTACTTGATTAGTACTAGATAAACCTAACTCATCCCGCTTCCCATTAATAATAATTGAAGCATAAATTTCTTTAATTTTTTGTTTTAGTTTTTTCATACCAACAAATGAAGAAAATTCATCCTCTATATGCTTAAATGGGTCTGTACTTTTAGTCCCATGATGAATGGTTGAATCAAGATTAACGGACTTTTGGTCACGAAGAATGATATTTATTTTTCCATTTTTGTGTTGAATCTTTTGTGTGCCCAACATCATCACTCCTTAGTCACCATATTATACGTGACGATGAGTGGAGTTGTGACAAATGCCTAGTAGGAACAAAAACTCAGGCGCTCGGAGCTAGACATCTCTGAAATTTTCTTTTTTCTTTTCTTTAAACATAAAACGAACGCTTAAGTTAGCGTCCGTTATTTTTTGCCTATTCTTTTTCAATAGAAATATTTTTAGATGGAGCAAAAGTTGAAATAGCATGTTTAAAGATTAATTGCTGTTTCCCTTCTGTTTCCAATAATACTGTAAAATTATCAAACGCTTTTACAATTCCTCTTAATTGAAACCCATTCGTCAAAAAGACAGTTACAGACACGTGATCTTTTCTTAACTGATTCAAATAATGGTCTTGTATGTTTACAGATTGCGCCATTGCACTTCCTCCTCTTTTTCTATCTATATTATATGTAATTCTACTTTTCTTCCAAGAATCCTGCTAAATTATATAAAATAATTTGAAATTTTTCATTAATAGTATCTGGAGTTACATGATACCAGTTAATATCCATTTTGTTTTTGAACCATGTATACTGTCTTTTAGCAAATCTTCTAGAATTTCTTTTTAATAATTCTATTGCAGTTTCTAGTGAATACTCTCCTTTAAAATAAGGGATAAATTCCTTATACCCAATCCCTCTCATTGATTGATGATTTTCATATCCTTCTAAGTATAACCGCTCTACCTCTTGTACTAAACCATTCTCAATCATTAAATCAACACGTTTATTTATTCTTTCGTATAGAAGGCTTCTCTCCATTTCTAATCCTACAAAATATATATCATAATTCGCTTCTTGTTGCTGGGATTTTTGATATTCTGTCATCGTTTTACCAGTAGATAAATATACTTCTAGCGCACGAATAACTCTTCTATGGTTATTTGGGTGAATTTTCTCTGCTTGTATTGGGTCAATTATCTTTAAACGCTCGTATAAAGTGTAGTTCCCTAACTGCTCTAATTCTCTTTCTAATTGTTTGGTGATTTCCTCATCTCTTTTTTGATTAGAAAATTGGTAATCATATAATGCAGCTTGTATGTATAAACCACTTCCACCAACAAGTATAGGTACTTTGTTTCTTAATGATATATCCTTTATATTTTGTTCCACATTTTCTTTGAAATCAGCAACCGAAAAATCTTCATCTGGTTCTTTTATGTCAATCAGATGATGAGGAACATCTTGCATTTCATCTATTGTGATTTTTGCTGTTCCGATGTCGAGTCCCTTGTATACTTGCATCGAATCTCCACTAATAATTTCCCCATTAAATTTATTGGCTACTTGAATACTTAAGGCCGTCTTTCCTACTGCAGTTGGCCCAACGATTGCAATGACTTTCTCTTTCATTCAAATTCCCCTAAAATCTATTATATTGTTAGTAAGTACTCATTTAACATGAGATAAAAAAATGTGAAATGACCTTATTTATATGCTTGATACGCTGATAACATCCACACGTATTTTTCATATCTTCCTTGCAATGTAATTAGTAAATCAGATGTTGGTTCATCTTTATAGTCATCAGCTAATGATAGTCCTGTTTCTTTCATTTCTCGTATTAGTTGCTTATAATCATTCATTAGCTGGCTAATAATTTCCTCTTCTTGATCATCTGCACTGGCTTCTACTAATGTTGTATGCTCCAAGTATTGCGTCATTACAGCAAATGGTTTACCGTCTATGGCAAGAATTCGTTCTGCTACCTCATCTAAATCCTTAGCAATCTGTTCGTACATTTCTTCAAACAACTCATGAAGTTGGAAAAAATGATGACCTTGTACAAACCAATGGTATCGATGCAGTTTAACATAGAGTACAAAATAATTTGATAAGAGTTGATTTAAAAAATTGATCAGCTTTTGATTATCCATTACACTCCACCTTTTAAATAACTAGATTTAAACTAAACACTTTTCTTTCTAGTTTTCGCAAAGTGTAATGGATTTATACCTATAAATTACATAACGCGCTTAAACATTTTCTCAAGCTCATAAGATGTGAAATGAACGATAATTGGTCTTCCGTGTGGACAAGTAAACGGATCTGTTGTAGTCCGTAAATCTTCCAATAAACGGAACATATCTTCATTGTTTAAGTAATGATTCGCCTTAATGGATCGTTTACAGGACATAAGAATTGCTGCTTCTTCGCGTATCTTTTCGATATCAATCTGCTCATTCTTCATTATTTGGTCAACCATTTCTCGAATGATTTCTTCTTCAAAACCATTAGGAAACCATTTAGGATAGGATCGTATGACATAGGTTTGATGCCCAAACTCTTCAAAAAACAGACCAACCCTCTCTAGCTCCGCTTTATAATGGTTAATGAAGATGGATTCTTGTTTTGAAAACTCAAATGTTAAAGGAATTAATAGTTGTTGAGACAAATTAATTGGCTCTCCAAGTTTCTTTTTAAAGAATTCATACTTAATTCGCTCTTGTGCTGCATGCTGGTCTATCATATACAATCCATTCTCATTTTGTGCCAAAATATACGTACCATGTAATTGCCCGATAGGATACATCGTTGGTACACGTTCAGGTGCTTCTTTTGCATCCTGCTCGTGTTTTGTATCTTTCTCTTCAATATTATTAGAAGTAGTTTCTTCAATTTCAACACGATCGATGATATTTTCTTCTTCGACAATAGGTTTCTGTTCTACATAAGGAATTTCCGTTTCAGCACCAGTCATGCCAGTACTTGCAGATTGATTAATTGAACGGTAAGGTGAAAAATTTTCTGTCGATGAACCTGAAAAGTTTGTACCAGTATTAAATGGTGTACTAGTTGAAAAATCCATCGTATGTTGAATCGATTTTTCTTTTTTAACTTTTGGTTTTTGTTCCATTTCTGGAATCAATGATGTCTTTCGAAAAGTAGACTTAATCGTTTCTTCTACAAGATGACATAATTCTTTTTCCTTACTAAAACGAACTTCTAATTTTGTTGGGTGCACGTTAACATCGACTAAAATTGGATCCATCTCAATCGACAATACAACGATAGGCGAACGACCTATTGGTAGTAAGGTATGATAACCTCTTATTATGGATTGAGAAAGAGCAATATTTTTAATATATCTCCCATTAATCACAGTAGAAATATAGTTTCTTGATGCACGAGTAACTTCTGGTTTAGCAATATATCCTTCGACTTTAAAATCCAAGGTTTCTTGTTTGATTGGAATCATCTTCTTAGCAACGCCCATCCCATACACTTGTGCGATCACTTGAAGCATATCCCCTGTTCCTGTAGTTTTAAATAATGATTTACCGTTATGGGTTGCTTCAAACCGTATATTTGGGTGTGACAATGCTAGTCGATTTAGTAAATCAGTAATATGACCAAGTTCAGTATGAATCGTCTTCATGTATTTTAATCTAGCAGGCGTGTTAAAGAATAGATTAGAAACGGTGATTTCTGTTCCTTTTCGAGCATCACTTTTTTTCTTCTCCACTATTTTGCCACCCTCTAAGCTTATGAAGGTACCAGCATGATCGCCTTGAGATGTTTTTACAGTAAGCCTACTAACGGAAGCAATACTAGCTAATGCTTCTCCACGAAATCCTAGCGTGCGAACATGAAATAAATCATTTTCGTTTCTTATTTTACTAGTAGCATGTCTAAGAAAAGCGCGCTCACAATCTTCAGCAGCCATTCCGTCTCCGTTATCTGTGATTTTAATTTCTTCTAAGCCTGCTTCCTTAACATCAACTTTTATCCATGTACTGTTTGCATCAATACTGTTTTCAATTAGCTCTTTTACGACAGAAGCAGGTCTTTCTACAACCTCTCCGGCAGCTATTTTATTAGCTAATGCATCCGACATTTGTACAATTTTCATGCAAACAAATCCTTTCATAATTTAAGAAAAGCTCATTATGCTTTCCCCTAAGCATCACTAAATTTTATTTTGATACTTTTTTCTGTAATCGATATAGCTCATTAATTGCTTCTAATGGAGTCATTTCTAATAAGTTTAGATTTTTTATATCTTCAGCTATTGACTGGACTGGTAACTCTTCTTGTTCCTTAGTAGCTTTTAGAACCTCATTCACCTCATCAAAAAAAGATAGTTGATTCGATGATTCGGAAGTTCGTGTATGCTTTGTTTCCGTAGCTTCTAACTGTTTTAAAATTACTCCTGCCCGGTCAATTAATTGCTCAGGTAATTCAGCTAGTTTTGCGACATGGATACCATAACTTTCATCTGCGGCACCATCTTTTACCTTGTGAAGGAAAACAACATTACCTTCAAACTCTTCGGCACGAACATGTACATTTTTTAAATGAGTCAGGCTTTCTTCAAGACTTGTTAGTTCATGATAATGAGTAGAAAATAGTGTTTTTGCCTGTATATTGTCATGAATATATTCTACTATCGCTTGTGCTAAAGCCATTCCATCATATGTGCTTGTCCCACGACCAATTTCGTCTAATAAAATTAGACTATTACTTGTCGCATGTTGAATTGCGTGGTTAGCTTCAAGCATTTCCACCATAAAGGTACTCTGCCCTGAAACAAGATCATCAGCTGCACCGATTCTTGTAAAAATTTGATCAAAGATTATGAGATTTGCTTTATCACAAGGAACAAAACACCCAATCTGTCCCATAATAGCTGTTAGGGCCAATTGTCTCATATACGTACTTTTCCCCGACATATTTGGTCCAGTAATTAATAAAATGCTTTTATCATTATCTAAATGAATATCATTCGGTACAAAAGAACCTTCATCCATTACTTTTTCAATAACTGGATGTCTTCCATTTTTTATTTCCAATTTAGAATCTACAAAGCGAGGACGGATATAATTATTCGCTTCACTTACAGTAGCAAATCCTTGTAATACATCAATGTTGCTTACTACATCAGACAAGTGTTGAAGCTCTGGTATATGTTCTTTCATTTGTTCTCTAATTTCTAGAAACAACTCATACTCTAAATCAACACTTTTTTCTTCAGCTTCTAAAATTAATTGTTCTTTTTCCTTTAGTTCTGGTGTAATAAACCTTTCAGCATTCGTTAATGTTTGCTTTCTTTCATATTTCCCTTCGGGTAATAGGTGTAAGTTAGCTTTCGTCACTTCAATATAGTAGCCGAAGACTCGATTATATCCTATTTTTAAAGATTTAATATTCGTTTCTTGTTTTTCTTTTTGTTCAAGTTCTGCAATCCACTGTTTTCCATTTCTTGATGCGTAGCGATATTTGTCCAATTGTTCGTGATAACCATCTTTAATAATCGATCCTTCTTTAATTGATATTGGTGGATCTTCTACCAAACTATCTTCTAATAACGTTACTAAGTGATCCGGGTAGTTTAACTGTTCCGTTAATTGGTTAATTTCTTCATGTTCAAATTGTCTTAATATCTGTATCATTTCAGGTATTTTATTTAATGATTTTTTTAATTGAATCAAGTCCCTGGCATTCACATTTCCATATGCAATTCTACCTGCAAGACGCTCCAGGTCGTATACAGATTTAAGGGTTTCTCTCAATGCATCTCTTTCCATAAAGCCATGATAAAAACCTTGTACTGTTTCAAGACGTTTCTCAATTTCATGTTTATTTAGTAACGGGCGTTCTAACCATTTTTTTAATGTGCGTGACCCCATTGCAGTGACAGTTTTATCAAGTACCCACAACAAACTACCGTGCTTTCCCTTTCTTAGCATGGTTTGGGTTAACTCCAAGTTACGTTTGGAATACATATCTAAACTTAAATAGTCATTTAGTTGAATGATTTCTGCTTGTTGTAAATGGTCTAGAGATCGCTTTTGTGTATGTTGTATATAATTTAATAGCCGACTAAATGCCTTCATTAATCGTTCATCGTTTAAGTTTTCACAAAGATCACGGTACTCAGCATTAAAATTCACTTCATCCTGATAAGATAGCGTTACTTGAAGTCGATCTTTTAGTTGCTTTTGGCAATCTTCATCAAGTGAAGAAGAGACGACAATTTCTTTAATTGGTTGATTATATAACTCATGAATGACGGAATCCCAGCCAGTTGTAATTAATGCTAACTTATTTTCACCAGTAGAAAGGTCATTATAAGCAATGACATAACTTCCATCCTCAAAACTAGAAAGACTTGCAATATAATTATTATCTTTCTCATCGAGCATATTGCTCTCCATCACTGTTCCAGGAGTTATAAGCTGTACAACTTCTCTTTTAACAACCCCTTTTGCAGTTTTAGGATCTTCTACTTGTTCACAAATGGCTACTTTATACCCTTTTTCTACTAAATTTTTAATATAATTTGCTGCAGAATGATATGGAACTCCACACATAGGTATCGGTTCATCCTGTCCAGCTCTTTTTGTCAATGTGATTTCTAACTCACGTGCTGCATTTATTGCATCTTCAAAAAACATTTCATAAAAGTCACCTAATCGGAAAAATAAAAAAGCATCTTTATAATCTGCTTTTATCTTTAAGTATTGCTCCATCATTGGTGTATATTTAGCCATCTAAAATCCTCCAAAAACCTACATATTATTCTATAATTATAGCATAAATATATTTATAGTTGTGTCCATCTAACTAAATATATAATATTAGCTTCAGTAGGCTTCCTACAAATACATTTTATTATTTCTGCGTATATCTTTTATTTTATCTAAGGAAAAAAACAATTGTTCAAAGACTGACATCTCTGATTTTCCTCAAAAAAAACTTACGAGGAAAAATCCCCGTAAGTTAACTAATCCTTGCTTCTACTGCTACTACTTTCTAAAAAGTCTGGATCAATTTCATTTAATTCATCTTCAGTTACTGCAAAATCCCATTCTTCATCATCGTCATCATATTTAAATCCTTTTGGGTCAACTTTTACATATACTTTTGTCTCACCAACAACTTGAACAAGGAACTCACGCTCAATATCAACAAGAACTTTATGCCCTTGGTTAGAAATTCTACACTCTAAGCAATTAGGCTGTTGTAATACTTTGCAAATAACATCAAAGTCATCGTTGAGGCAGTTGTCATCTCGAACTGCTAAAGGAATAATATCTGTATAGTTCACTCGTTCTGTTACCACTTCAGTTTTTGTGTTGTCGTTATATGAGTACCAAATATTAATGTCATAGCTGCCGTGTACTTCTACTGTTTCTTCTGATTTCTTCTTTGCATTATACAAATGATTAATTACCCAGCAGCCTAAAATGCTTGTAGGTCTATGTGATGGTGAGATGGAATGAGTTGCCTGTGTGAACTTCTTTCCTTTTCCAATAACTGCTTTGGTAATGATCTCACGATAGTCTTTATCTAGAAAACTCATAATTACGTTTACCTCCTCTTTTTTCATAGTCATTTTATGCAAGACAAATACCTAAAGTGCATAACTGTTCTATGAAATCCTCAGAAGAAAATGAAAAAAGCCTATGTAAGTATGATATTCTCAAGGATGACTGTTGGTTATTCAATATAAATTTAATTTTTAAATGATGGAAACAGCACAGTAATATCCTGTAGTATTATCCAAACTTCAGTTAGCTTTAACACAATTAGTTTAACGGTAAGCAGTATACTACCCTATAATTAAAACCTTTTATAAAAAAATCCGAATCTATTCATAACAGAATAAATTCGGATTACTCATTGACTATAACACTTGTCTTAAATTGATTTTAAATTAATGACAAGAAGGTGTACTATTTTGTTTTTTTGAACCTGTTTCACCGGATAGAATATCTCCACCAGTTGATTCAATCACTTTATTTGTTACTTCTCTAGCGATTGTTGCTGAAACTAATTGTAATACATCATTTACAACGATTTGAGTTTCTTTAAATTCTTGTACAACAGGGATTGCATCAATTTCCGCTTGTAAGCGATCGATTTCTGCTTCTACTTTTTTCAAAGCTTCCCCTTTTTCATACGCTTGAAAATTTACAGCTTGTTTCTGAAGTGCTTTAATTCTTGTTATTAATTGTTGTACTTTCTTATTTTCGTTTAACTTAGCCTCTACTTGCTTAAAACGATCAATTTCTTCCGTACTAGCTAGCATATCTGCTAATTTTTTTGCTTCTGTAAGCACTTGTGATCTTGTGTATTCTGCCATGTTAGTTCACCTCTACTGTATTTTCTACCATTACCCCGTTCAATGACCAGGTTTTCGCTTCTGTAATTTTTACATCTACTATTTTTCCTACTGATGACTTCGGTCCTTTAAAGTTAACAAGTTTATTCTTTTCAGTATATCCTGCTAAAACATCTGGGTCTTTTTTACTTTCCCCTTCAACAAGTACTTTAACAGTTTTGTTCTCATAAGACTTCATTGAATCAGCAGATTGTTTATTAACTAGTTCATTTAAACGGTATAAACGTTGTTTTTTTACTTCTTCAGGTACATCATCTTTTTTACGAGCTGCTGGTGTACCATCACGTGGAGAATAAATAAATGTATATGCTGCCTCGAATCCAACTTCTTCAACTAGGGACATCGTTTCTTCAAACTGTTCCTCAGTTTCATTTGGGAAACCAACAATAATATCTGTTGTAAGTGTAGCATTAGGGATAGCTATTCGTATTTTACGAACAAGTTCTAAATAATCCTCACGTGTATATTTACGGTTCATTCGTTTCAACACTTCACTACTACCAGATTGGACTGGAAGGTGAATATGATCAAGTAAGTTTCCGCCTTTAGCAAGAACTTCAATTAAATGGTCATCGAAGTCTCGTGGATGCGATGTCGTAAATCGAACACGAGGGATATCAATTTTATGCATATCATCCATTAAATCACCAAAAGTATAATCCATATCTTCAAAATCTTTACCATACGCATTAACATTCTGGCCTAATAATGTCACTTCTTGATATCCTTGAGCTGCTAAATGCCTTACTTCTTGGATAATATCTTCTGGACGTCTACTACGTTCTTTCCCACGTGTCATTGGTACAATGCAGTATGTACAGAATTTATCGCAACCGTACATAATATTAACCCATGCTTTAATTTTACCATTACGTACTTTAGGTAGGTTTTCAATGATGTCCCCTTCTTTGGACCATACTTCCACCACTTGTGCTTTCCCAAACATTGATTCTTTCACTAATTGAGGTAAGCGATGGATATTATGTGTTCCAAATACTAAGTCAACATGCTGATGTTTTTCCATGATACGATTAACGACAGATTCCTCTTGAGACATACAACCACAAACCCCAACGATTAAGTCAGGTTTTTCTAATTTTAATGGTTTTAAATGCCCAATCTCACCAAACACTTTATTTTCCGCATTTTCACGGATAGCACATGTATTTAAGAGGATAATATCTGCTTCATTTGTATCAGAAGTTGACTCATATCCCATTTCAGTTAATATACCTGCCATCACTTCCGTATCATGTTCATTCATTTGACAACCATATGTACGAATAAGAAACTTTTTACCTTGTCCAATAGTTTGCATATCTTCTGGTATCGAAAAATCATAATGAAATTGAACTTCTTCTTTACGACGTTTTCTTGCTTTGTTAATATCTGGTGGTTGATAGCTAGTTTGAAAGTATTTTGTTATCAATTCATCACTAGAAGTATTTTTAATGCGCTCAATGTTGTCCAGATCGGATTTTACGTCCGTTGGATCCACAGGCTTTATATTTGCTTGTGCTTTACGCTGTTCTTCGTTCATGACTAAAACTCCTTTCATACATTACATAAATAGCTATAAATTACAGTATATTACCATTGTATAGTATAAAGCTTCTAGGTAAATTAAACAATACATGTGCTAAAACCGCAAACAAAAACTATCCTTTTATCCTTATTACCACAAGTAAGTTTGACAAAATTGTCATATTTAGAGTTAATAATGGCTAATATTGTACAATAAATACCTTTATTAAAAGAAAAAAGTGCTACGCCATGCGTAACACTACTTGTTTATCAATATTATTATCTAGGTTCAACAATTAGTTTAATTGCCGTCCGTTCCTCTTCCTCAATCATAATATCGGTAAAGGCCGGTATACATATTAAGTCAACACCACTTGGAGCTACAAATCCTCTTGCAATGGCTACCGCTTTAACGGCTTGGTTTAAAGCGCCCGCACCGATTGCTTGTATTTCCGCTGTGCCACGTTCTCTTAATACATTTGCAAGTGCACCCGCTACTGAATTAGGATTTGATTTAGCTGAGACTTTTAATATTTCCATTACTAGTACCTCCTTCATTTGCTATTGTAGTTCTATTGCTACTATATTCTTGGAGATGTTAGCTTATAACCTTATTATGCATCAAAAAGTCAAAAAATTCAAATTTGATTTAAGATAGAGTTATTTTAGAACGCCTATTAGCTAAATGACTTAAGAATTAGTAGATAGTTTACTAGCTAAAAAAAGGATGATCTTCATTAATAATGATGCGTTCCACAGAGTTTGCATTCCCTGTTTTCTCATCTATTGTAATGATTACTCCATTTAGCTGGGCTCTACCTTTCTTATCAGGTTCAAATCTTGCTGGCAAGTTCGTTAAAAAGCGATTAATTACGGTTTCTTTGTCAACGCCTAAAATACCATCATATGGTCCAGTCATCCCCACATCTGTTATATATGCAGTTCCATTTGGTAATATTCGTTCATCTGCAGTTTGAGTATGGGTGTGGGTTCCAACAACTGCACTAACACGTCCATCTACATACCACCCCATCGCTTGTTTCTCACTTGTAGCCTCAGCATGAAAATCAAGAAAAATAATGTTTGTACGTTTTTTTGCTTCAGTAATTAATTCATCAGCTTTTCTAAACGGATCATCAATTGGCGGTAAAAAGGTTCTACCTTGCAAATTGATAACTGCAATTTCTTTTCCATTTAAGTTTATGTAAGCTATCCCTTTCCCTGGATTACCTTCTGGAAAGTTTGCTGGTCTTATCATATATTTGGCATCGTCAATGAAATCAAAAATTTCCTTTTTATCCCATGTATGATTCCCCATTGTAATCATTTGTGCTCCTGACTCTAAAAATTGTTTATATATTTTTTCAGTTATTCCTTTACCTGAGGCCGCATTTTCGCCGTTAATTATTGTAACGTGAGGGCGATGTTTTTCTTTTAGCTTTGGTAAGTACTCTTTAACCATTTCTCTACCCGGCGACCCAAAAACGTCACCAATAAATAAGAACTTTATCATTTCATAATCATCCTATCCATAAAATGTATATATAGTTTTTCATTGTTATTTATTATTGTCAAACAATTTCATTTACACACAAGGCATAATTAAAAAGCGGAGCCAGATGCTCCGCTTTTTATTATTTGGCATATTCAACTGCTCTAGTTTCTCTTATTACAGTCACTTTTATATGACCTGGGTAATCAAGCTCGCTCTCAATTCTCTTACGAATATCTCTTGCAATTCGTACAGAATCAACATCATCAATTTCATCAGGTTTTACCATAATTCGAATCTCTCTACCAGCTTGGATAGCAAATGATTTCTCTACTCCGTTAAATGATTCCGATATTTCCTCGAGTTTCTCTAGACGCTTAATATAATTTTCTAATGTTTCACTTCTAGCTCCAGGTCTTGCAGCAGATAATGCATCTGCAGCTGCAACTAGAACAGAAATAATGGAAGTAGGTTCTTCATCACCATGGTGAGAAGCAATCGAATTAATAACAACCTCATGTTCCTTGTATTTCATGGCTAGCTCTTTACCAATTTCAACGTGGCTTCCTTCAACTTCATGATCAATTGCTTTTCCGATATCATGAAGTAAACCTGCTCTTTTTGCTAATGTTTCGTCTTCACCTAATTCAGCAGCTAGTAACCCAGCTAGGTAAGCAACCTCTGTTGAGTGCTTTAATACATTTTGACCATAGCTTGTACGATATTTTAGGCGACCGAGTATTTTTATTAAATCTGGATGTAGACCATGTACCCCAACCTCAAATGTTGTTTCTTCTCCAACTTCTCGTATATATTCGTCAACTTCACGTCTAGCTTTATCCACCATCTCTTCAATTCTTGCTGGGTGAATTCTACCATCCTGAACAAGTTTCTCCAACGCCATACGAGCTGTTTCACGTCGAATAGGATCAAATCCAGACAATATAACTGCCTCTGGTGTATCATCAATGATTAAGTCGATACCTGTTAATGTTTCTAATGTTCGTATATTACGTCCTTCACGACCGATTATACGACCTTTCATCTCATCATTTGGTAGGTTTACAACAGAAACTGTTGTTTCAGCTACGTGGTCTGCAGCACAACGTTGTAAAGCTAAAGAAAGAATGTTTTTCGCTTTCTTATCTGCTTCTTCTTTCGCACGGTTTTCAGCTTCTTTAATAATAAGTGCTGATTCATGTGCTACTTCATTTTCGATACGCTCTAAAATAATATTTCTTGCCTGATCAGTTGTGTATCCGGAAATGCGCTCAAGCTCGGTTTGCTGCTCTTGTAACATAGCTTCCACTTTGCTTTCCATTTCTTCAATTTGTTGTTGTTTTTCTGTTAGGGATTGTTCTTTCTTCTCTAACATCAGCTCGCGCTTGTCAAGCGTTTCACTTTTTCTATCCAGATTTTCTTCTTTTTGCATCAGGCGATTTTCTTGTTTTTGTACTTCTGCACGACGTTCACGTAATTCTTGCTCTGTCTGCTGACGAAGTTTATGATTCTCATCCTTCGCCTCAAGAAGTGCCTCTTTCTTGGCGGCATCTGCATTTCGATGTGCTTCATCAACTATTTGTTTTGCTAATGTTTCTGCACTAGAAATCTTAGCTTCCGCAATAGATTTACGAATCAGATAACCAACAACAATACCGACTACTAGGAAAAATAAGGCAAGCAAAATGGAGATGATATAGGAAGTATCCACGGTTTCACCTCCTCTTGCTATAAAATTGTTGTGTTTCATTCATTATTGTCGGCATGTACCATATTCAATGAATAATTTAAATAACGTATAATAAAATATAAAATTATACATGTTAATTTTATCTGTCTATTATCACATTGTCAAGGATTCGACAAAGACAACTATATCATTTTTTAATAAAAATTTAATTTACTAGTCATATTTCTTTAATATATTAATATCTTGATAATCACATATAGTAAGAGTACCAAGAAAAAAACCGAACAAATTCTAATTCTTGTAAAAGAATATGGAATCATGTTCGGAATTTTTTATAGAGAAGATAATATTAATTCATTAAACATCTAATGTTTCTTGGCCTGGCTCTTCAACAGGTACATCAATAACATCTAAATTATGATGTTGTCTCACTGCTGCTTGAATTTCGGCCATTGTATTTTTGTTTTCCATTAAGAACTGTTTTGCATTTTCACGACCTTGTCCAAGTCTTTCGCCTTCATAAGAGTACCAAGCACCACTTTTTTCAACAATATCTAATTCTGCACCGATATCTAGTACTTCTCCTTCTTTAGATATACCTTTACCATACATAATATCAACTTCAGCTTGTTTAAAAGGTGGAGCTACTTTATTTTTAACAACTTTAATTTTTGCACGGTTACCTACCATTTCATTTCCTTGCTTCAATGTTTCTGCACGACGTACTTCTAATCTAACAGAAGAATAGAATTTAAGGGCACGTCCACCAGGTGTTGTTTCAGGATTACCGAACATTACACCAACTTTTTCACGAATTTGGTTAATGAAAATAGCCGTTGTCTTGGATTTATTAATTGCACCAGAAAGTTTTCTTAGTGCTTGGGACATAAGTCGAGCTTGTAGACCCACGTGTGCATCTCCCATTTCTCCTTCAATCTCTGCTTTAGGAACTAGAGCAGCTACTGAGTCAACAACAATGATATCAACAGCACCACTACGTACTAATGCTTCAGCAATCTCTAATGCTTGCTCACCTGTATCTGGTTGTGATAACAATAATTCCTCAATGTTAACACCTAATGCTCTTGCATAAGTAGGATCTAATGCATGCTCAGCATCAATAAATGCTGCTTGTCCACCTTGTTTTTGTGCTTCAGCTATTGCGTGAAGAGCAACTGTTGTTTTACCTGATGATTCCGGACCATAGATTTCAACAACACGCCCTTTAGGATATCCACCTATTCCTAAAGCTATATCTAATGTTAATGAACCACTTGAAACGGTAGCAATCTTTTGTTCTGCTTGCTCACCTAATTTCATAATTGAACCCTTACCAAATTGTTTCTCTATTTGTCTTAAAGCCATATCTAAAGCTTGTTTTCTATCACTCAACGAAACTACCTCCTTAAGTTAACTATATATATCATACATGTTTTTTTACATTTTGCCAAGTAAAAATCGAATAGATGTTCTTATGTTTTCGGGTGTTTTTTTCCTGGAATTTTAAATTTCTCGCTAAAAACTATTATTTAAAATTCATTTATTCAAGAGAAATTGGCGGTAAAAAAGAAATTCACCATTTTTTATAATAATTTTATTAAAAGTTCAAACCCTTTTAAAATCGACCTTCTTCTTATATCTTCACGATCCCCATGGAACTGAAAGTGCTCTACTAAACCCTCTCCATTTTTCTGATGAATGGCAATATATACCGTACCAACTGGCTTACCTTCAATAGAATCAGGACCAGCAACTCCAGTGAAGCTAATTCCAATATCTGAATTTAATAGATTTGCTACATTAAGAGCCATCTCTCTTGCACATTCTTTGCTTACAGTACCATAATTCTGGATAATACGATTAGGTATACCTAGTACATCCTGTTTGACAGTAGCATCGTAGGATACGATACCTCCCGGACAAACTTTGGACGAACCTGGTTGACTTATAACTCTTTCAGTGAACTTACCACCGGTTAAGCTCTCTGCTGCAGATATCGTTTTATTCAGTTCTTTTAATTTATTTACTAACACATACTCAATCGTTTCATTATCAGAACCAGTATAATATTTTCCAACTCTATCTAATACTTTATTCTTCGTTTCATCTAATAATTGTTCTACTAACGCTGTTGATCTTTCTTTTGCTGTCAAACGTATAATTACCCCATCATTTTGTGCAAGTGGAGCAATGGTAGGGTTTTGCTGCTCCTTTATTACATCTTGAAGTTCATGTTCTAACTGTGCCTCGCCTATTCCGATAAATCGTAAAATTGTCGATTGTATAATACTAGTTTCCTCTATTTCGTTTAATAAATAAGGAAGAACATCATCTTCAAATAACTGCTTCATTTCCTTTGGGACACCAGGGAGGAAGATCCATGTTGTTTCTTGAAAGGTAACAATCATACCCGGAGCCATCCCAACTTTATTCTCTAAAACTTGTGCTCCTTTAAAGACACGAGCTTGTTTTCTATTATTTGGTGTCATTTCTCGATTTTGACGGATGAAATAATCTTTAATTTTTTCCATAGAAGGTCTGTGTTCCTCTATTTCAAGTTTACTAAGTGCTTGAAAGGCTTCTCTTGTCATATCGTCTTCCGTCGGTCCTAGTCCACCCGTAACAATAACAACATTAGACCGTTTTTGCGCTAGTGAAAAAGTGTCTTCTACACGCTGATAATTATCACCAACGACACCATGGTAGAAAACATTTATTCCATACTTGGCCAACTTTTGTGAAATCCACTGTGCATTCGTATTTGCGATTTGGCCTAATAACAATTCTGTTCCTACAGCAATAATCTCTGCATTAATTGTTTTCATTATTTAGAATCCCTCATTACATGCCAGTTTTTTGCAAAGTAATCATAGCCGGATAAAACGGTAAAGAATAAAGCGATGTATAGCATCACAGTCGCAAATGGAAATCCTATGAAGGAAAAAGGAAAGTTATGCAATAACAAAGCTGCTATTGCGACCATCTGAGTAGCGGTCTTTAATTTACCCATCTTCCCAGCAGCAAGTACAATACCTTCACCAGCTGCTACTAAACGCAATCCAGTAACTGCGAATTCTCGGCTAATGATAATGATGACGACCCAGGCAGGAGCCAGACCAATTTCAATCAATAAAATTAAAGCAGCTGATACTAATAGTTTGTCTGCTAAAGGATCAAGAAATTTCCCTAGGTTCGTCACTAAATTATATTTTCTCGCATAGTATCCATCCACCCAATCCGTTGTCGATGCAATTATAAAGATTAAAGCTGCAATAAAGTGAGAAATTGGCAGCTCACTTTCTCCAATATTCCATGCCCCCCAGTCAAACGGTACACTTAGTAAAATAATAAAAATTGGGATTAATAATATTCTAGAAATCGTAATTTTATTAGGTATATTCATTAATAGTTGTCCTCCTAGTAGGTATAAAACCCTTCACATTTATAATGGAAGGGTTCGATACAATCATTTATTCAACATCTTCACTTTCTTCTTCGTTTTTAAAATTAATTTCAAACTTCTGTACATCCATTTCATTTGGGTCTAGAGTATATTCCATTATTACCCCATTAATAGCTACCTCCAAATTAGGAGTGCTTCCTACATTTAGGTATACTCTTTCATTGTCTTCTAGGTCAATTTCTAATGGAGAATTATCTTCATTAACAAAACCTCCAAATAGAGATTGTCCATTTTCATCAGCAACATCTAACCATGATGCTGTCTCACTTGTAAATGAAATAATTATCTCTTCACCAGGGTTAACAAAGTCATAAGTAGTACGTGGATTATTTTTTGTGCCCTCTTCAATTACTACAAATTCAGATTCAGGTTCTAGAGGTTCTTCATCCTCGATTTCATTTTCATTTTCTTCAACTTCGTCTGCGTTTGTTTCTGATTCATCAGGTTCGGTTGTATCTTCATTATTATCAGTCTGTTCCTCACCAGTATTTGGACGAATGAATTCATCATCATCGGCATTTTCGGTATCTACAACAGTATCATTATTATCTTCACTTGCCTTTTCCTTACTAAACCACCATGCAGCAAAGATAATACCGATAATTAACAGAACAACAATAATAGTTGGTATCAGTGAGAAAATCTTATTATTTTTTGTTGGTAAATTATCTTTTCTTGAACGATTAATTCGTGTATACTGAGTGGTCTGTTCATCGTCAATTGAAGGAATATCTTCTTTAAATTCCTCCAATAACTCATTTGCGTTCAAACCTACTGCATTTGCATACTCTTTAATAAAAGCTCTAGCGTAAAACTTCCCAGGAAGAATACTAAAGTTCTCTTCTTCAATCGCTCTCAGATACCTCTTCTGTATTTTCGTCGTATCTTGCAATTGATCAAGTGTAATCTCTTTATTTTCTCTAACTTCCTTTAATCTTGATCCAATTCCCATAAATAAACACCATCCACTTTAAAAATCAAACATTGAAAAGCCATTTTCTTGTTCGAATTGCGTATTCTGTATTGGTTCATATGTAATCTCTTCATCTTCATGACTACGTAGTTCAATAATATAATCAAAATCATTGATATCGTATTCAGTTGCTTGTACAAAAATATCAGGATGTTCCACCACTTTAATGGCGGGTAATTGCATGATCTCTCTAATTAACTGCCAATGCTTTTCACTAGCTCTCTTTTTAGAAACAACCCCATCGATAATAAATATATTGTCATTGCTATATTCGCCTTCAATTAATTGATTCCTTACTGTTTGTTTTAATAATGTACTTGAGACGAATAACCAACGTTTATTGGCACATACACTTGCAGCAACAACAGATTCCGTTTTCCCTACTCGAGGCATTCCACGAACTCCAATTAACTTGTGACCTTCTTGTTTATATAACTCAGCCATAAAATCAACTAAAAGTCCTAGTTCATCTCGCACAAAACGAATCGTCTTTCTATCATCAACATCTCTATGTATGTATCGTCCATGCCTAACAGCTAACTTGTCTCTTAATTTAGGCTTTCGTAGTTTTATTACTCTAATGGTATCCATTGTATTAAGTATTGTTTCTAATCGAGTAATCTGGTGATCGTACTTTGACAGTAACAACATTCCTCTACGACCATTCTCAACCCCATTAATTGTTATAATATTAATGGATAACATTCCTAACAAAGAAGATATATCACCTAATAGTCCCGGACGGTTATGTTGTATTTCATATTCCAAATACCACTCGGTTCGATTCATATAAAATCCCCTTAAAATGACAATTATACTATAAGTATATAATTGTTACGTACAATATATCTCTATAATAAATGATTTTGTCTCCAGTTAAAAGTATAAATAGGTTAAAATCAGATAATCTTTCATAAATTTATCCACATTTTTACAATTTGTAACAAAAATAAAATGAAGAAGTGTAATTGCCAATTCTTTTCGTATAAAAGAAGCTGCATGTTAATGCAGCTTCCACAAGTCAATCTAATCTTTATTTTTGATTTTGTACTAAACTTACCATAGCATTAGCAATCGCATGTTGTTCTTCTTTTGATGCAGCATTCCATAGTTCTCTTAATACTGCTTCTTCACTATTTTTAGCGTCAACACTTTTTGCTAAATAATCGCCAACTTCATACGCCACTTCTGAGATTGTTTGTTGAGACATACCTTGAGATTGGGCTTGATCTAGTCTATTAGCTAGAAAATCTTTCCAAGTATCAAAATTGTCTAGAACTGACATATTCATTCCTCCTTCATTATTCACGTTTAGTATTTGAAAATGAACGTGCTTTATACATATCGGAGAAAGTCTTTTTTAGAATGTTATCACCAGCCACCATTTATCCGTATTACTTCACCTTGAATATAGCTTGATTTATCTTCAGTTAAAAAATGGACCAGTTCTGCCACTTCTTTCGGTTGACCAGGCCGATTTAATGGTATTTCAGAAAAGATAGCTTCTCTTTCTTCTGTTAACAAATGTTGATTCATCTTTGTGTCAATAAAACCTGGACTAACTGCATTAATATTTATTCCACTAGGCCCTACTTCTTTAGCTAACGACTTAACAAAACTATTCTGTGCACCTTTAACAGTTGAGTAAAGCACTTCATGGCTAGCTCCTATATCTCCCCAAATGGAGGAGATTAGAATGATTTTCCCATAATTATTTCTAATCATAGGCGGTAATAAGTGTTTTGTAATCATCATAGGTGCTTTCACATGAATCGTTAGCATTTCATTTATTACCTCTTCTGGTGTCTCTTGAAATAATCCATAATGTGCTCTCCCACTAGCAAAAACAATGATATCAACTGGAAAAACAATATTTGTAATCAAACTTTTTATTTCACTTTCATTGGTTAGATCTGCCTTTATTTCACTTAATATAACCTCCCGATCCAGTTGTTCTCGAAGGTTAGACATCCGCTCGCCATTTGTATGATAATGTAAAAGTAACCGATGTCCTTTTTTTCCTAATAGTTTTGCGATTGCACTACCGATATCTCCGCTTGCACCAATAATTAAAATATTTTTCCCCATATGTTTTCCTACTCTGCTACAATTTTACAAACCGTTATTCGTTTTTCGTCGATCCAATTGATTAAGAAACCATTCGCGTCCTCTAACTGTAATTCCTGTATTTTGTTTATTAAAGTGAAAAAGTCTACACCCTGCATATGGTAATGAATATATTTGCTTGCAATAAATTCTAATGAATTCATGGCACGAAGTAGTTGACCGATTTTTTTCTTCTTCATTCTTTCAAAATCCTTCTCGGATATTGTCATATCTTGAGTTGATAATAGAAGCTGTTTTAGCTTACTTACAAACTTTTCTGGGTCATGTGTATTTCCACCGATTAATGAGTACCCAAAATTCTTTTCCAAACTCGTCTCATAGTAGAAACTGTCATCAATCAAATTCTCATCATATAATTGTTGATAAAACTTTCCACTTTTTGCGAAAAGATAAGATATTATCATATCTTGTAATAGATCTTTTTGAATAAATTGATCAGCATCTAATTCTGAAACCGATTCTTTAATCCCAATCGTACACTTGGCTACCGAAACTGGCATAATCATTTTATTTTCACTCATGGCAACTTCTTCTGGTTCATTAGGGAAGTCCCTTTTTATTTCTTCCATCTTTTCAAATTTCTTCGCTGCTTGGTTTTCTTTTATAAGTTGAAGCATGGAATCAGGTTCAAAATTTCCAGCAATGAATAAAACCATATTCTCAGGATGATAAAATGTATTGTAGCACGTATATAAATCATCCTTGGTAATTTTATTGATTGATTCAACTGTACCGGCAATATCGACATTAACAGGATGATTCTTAAACATCCCTTTAATCGTTCCCATAAATGATTGCCAGTCAGGTTGGTCATCGTACATTTTTATTTCTTGTGCAATTATCCCTTTTTCCTTCTCTACTGATTGCTCCGAAAAATAAGGGTCTTGCACAAAATCAATGAGGGTTTTTACGTTGTCTTCAATGTGATTAGTTGCAGAAAACAGGTAAGCGGTTTTGGTGAAAGAAGTATACGCATTTGCGGAAGCACCCTGTTTCCCGAAATCTGCGAATACATCTCTGTCTTCCTTTTCAAATAATTTATGTTCCAAAAAATGTGCAATACCTTCTGGAACAGTCGTTTTTTCTTCTTCACCTAATGGCACAAATGTTTGGTCAATGGAGCCATAATCAGTAGAAAAAATTCCATATGCTTTAGACATTTCAGGTCTTGGGAGTAAAAATACGGTTAAACCATTATCTAACTCTTCTTTGTAAAGCGTTTCATTTATATCGTTATATGGATGCTTACTCATTATTTTCTCCTCCCTCATTTGATAATAAATAAACGGTATCCTCTTCTATTAATTCAGCAAGTTCCGTTAAGTCTTTTTTAGTTACTTGCTTAATCTCTTCTATTAACTTTTCAGGTGAACGATTACTATTAGCAATTACTTGTTGATACAAAAGCTCTACAATACCTTGTGGATTATCCATCGTCTCTAACAACTGATTTTCAATTAATGCTTTCGTTTCACTTAGTTCTGTATCTGTAACGTCACTCTTTTTCATTGCATCCATTTGTTGTTCCATAATTTCTTTAGCTTTTTCAAAGTCTTCTGGGGCAATACCACTAAATACGAGTAGTAATCCTTTATGGCTTTCTAATCTTGAAGATGCATAGTAAGCTAAACTATTTTTTTCTCTAACATTGATAAATAATTTTGAACTAGGAAATGCCCCCAATATTCCATTAAACACTTGTAAGGCTGGGTATAATTTATCTCCATATGTTGTATTCGTACGATAACCGATATGCAATTTTGCCTGCTGAATATTTTGATTTTCTTTAACGATATTAGCTTCTTTTTTTTCATTCTTTTTGATTGTTGCATTAGCCTTCGACGTGTTATTATCATTTTCTCTTTTAAACGTTGAGGTGATAAGTTTCTTCACTTCTTCCGTTTCAAAATCGCCTAAAACGAATACATCCATCGTGTCTTCCTTGCAGATAGACTGATAATATTCATAAGTATTTTCAGGTGAAATCGAAGAAAGATCCTCTTCATATCCATGTACATGGATTGAGTATGGTTCACCCTCACACATTTCATCTATAAGGCGCATATTGGCATAACGCATTTTATCATCAATAATAGAACTCATTTTTTGTTTTAACGTTTCTTTCTCACGGTTAAATATGTTACGGTCAAATCCATCTTTATCTACATTCGGATTAAAAATGACATCGTTTAATAAGGAAATTGCTTCCTCTAGAATTCCAGACTCATTTGGGATGAATTTTTGATTTGCTAATTCTAAACGAAAGCTTATGACATGATTTTCTCCTTTTTTTGCACCATCGATCGATAAAACTGCACCATATAGTTCATCCAATTTTGTTTGTAATTCCATTCTTGTTGGATAACTATTTGGACCTTGCTGTAAAATATAAGGAAGTAATGCTCGTTTAGTTATGGTGTCTCTCTCTAAGGTTGTCTTTAATTTAACAACGATATTTATTGTCTTAAATTTCTTATTAGGCACAACGTGTAAGCGATATCCGTTTACAGTTTCAACTTCTTCTCGAATTGCTTCCATGCTATTTCCTCCATTTCTATACAATACCACGAATTAATCCCTTGTTAGTTTATACTTATTTTATAATGATAAACCTCATTAATGAATTTCAATTGTTATCAATTAACCATAGTTTACCATTTATGGTAGTTAAAGCGAAAGTATAGAGAATTCTAATAGAAGTTTTACACTGGAAAATTCTAAGTGTATGTACAAAAAAAGAGGCCACCCTTTTGGGGTAACCTCATTTCATTTATAGACTACCTACTACCTTTAATGTATGGTACTCCATTGGCTTTTGGTGCATCTGCACGACCAATAACTCCTGCTAATGCTAAGATTGTTAATACATATGGTGCAATTAGTAAGAATACTTGTGGAATCCCTTCCAATAGTGGAATAGAAGACCCTACAATACTTAAACTTTGTGCAAAACCAAAGAATAGAGCAGCTCCCATCGCACCTAATGGATGCCATTTACCAAAGATAACGGCTGCTAGAGCCATAAAACCTTGTCCTACAATAGTTGAATGAGAGAAGTTTGAAACGATCGTTAAGGCAAATACAGACCCACCTAAACCACCTAAAACTCCTGAAAGAATTACTGCAATATAACGTATTTTTGTAACACTAATCCCATTTGTATCTGCAGCCATTGGATGCTCACCAACAGAACGAAGGCGTAATCCAAAAGCAGTTTTATATAACACATACCAAGCAATTACAGCTAATATAATAGCAACGTAGGAAGTTGCATAAACTCTTTCAAAGAAAATTGGTCCAATTACTGGTATTTTGTGTAAGTATGGTATATCAGTTCTGAAAAAGCCATCAACCATGTCAGTTTGACCTTTTCCATACCATTGTTTTGTTAAATAAACACCAACACCAAGCGCTAACATGTTGATAGCAACTCCACTAACAACTTGATTTGCATTAAAGGAAACAGATGCAACTGCATGAATTGTAGCAAAGATACCACCAATTACTGCAGCAACGACTATGGCAATCCATGGGGTTGCAGAACCTAAAGTATCTTCAAAAGTTAAGGTGAAAACTATACCTACAAATGCTCCCATTACCATAAGTCCTTCAAGACCAATGTTAACAACTCCAGAACGTTCACTGAATACTCCGCCAAGCGCAGTTAGTATTAGGGGTGCTGAGAAAAACAGAACTGTTGGAATAATTGATTGGAGTAAATCAATCATTTATTTCCCCTCCTTTTTAAAGCGAAGTAATGCCCATCGAATAATGTAACTTGATGCAACAAAGAAAATTATTAACGCAATAATAATATCAACAAGTTCAGTTGGAACTCCTGCACCAGTTGGCATTTCTCCAGCCCCTTCTTTTAATACACCAAATAGAAGTGCTGCTAAAACGACACCAAATGCATTATTTGCTCCAAGTAATGCTACAGCGATACCATCAAATCCTAAATTGGTAAACCCTGACATTAAATGAATGTTTCCATATGTTCCTAACCCTTCCATTGCTCCTGCTAGACCAGCAAAACCACCAGCAATCACCATAGAAATGATAATGTTTTTACTTACGTTCATACCAGAATACTTAGAAGCATGTTGGTTGAATCCAACTGCTTTTAACTCATAACCAATTGTTGTACGTTGAATTAAGAACCACATAATTACAGCAGCAAATATTGCAATTAAAAATCCATAGTGTATACGAGAGTAATAGGTTAGGCCCTGCAACCACTCTGAAGCAAGTGATGCTGAACTTGCAATTTGATCTGTTTTTGTTGCGTGGTCCGTAAGAACGGAACGGATAATTTCATTAGAAATATAAAGGGCAATGTAGTTCATCATAATCGTAATAATTACTTCATGAACACCTAATTTAGCTTTTAGCAAACCAGGTACAAAACCCCAAAGACCACCAGCTAGTGCACCAGCAAGTACTGCTAATGGAAGGTGAATAATCATTGGTGCTTCAATTGCCAATCCAACCCATACTGCAGCAAGCCAACCAACTATAACCTGACCTTCTGCACCTATATTAAATAAACCAGAGCGGAAAGCAAAAGCAACCGCTAAACCAGTTAGAATTAAAGGTGTTGTACGTCGGATTGTTTCTCCAATTGTAAAAGCATCTCCAAATGCTCCTCGCCATAATGCAGAGTACCCTTCAATTGGGTTGTATCCTGATAGTAGCATGATTATTGCACCTGCTAATAAACCTAAAAATACAGAAATGACAGGAATGATTAGGGCAAATAATTTATTATTTGAAGTCACTTAGAATCACCTGCCTTTGTAGTTTGACTTCCAGCCATTAATAGCCCAAGCTCTTGCTCGTTCGTATCCTCTGGCTTAACACTTGAAACAATCTTTCCATCAAACATAACTGCAATTCGATCACTAACGTCTAGTATTTCGTCCAATTCAAAGGAAATTAAAAGTACGGCTTTTCCTTTGTCGCGCTCTTCAATCAATTTTTTATGAATAAATTCAATTGCTCCAACATCTAGACCACGAGTTGGCTGTGCAGCTATTAATAAGTCAGGTGAACGATCTACTTCACGAGCAATAATTGCCTTTTGTTGGTTACCACCAGATAATGCACGTGCAGGAGTGTATGCACTTGGTGTACGTACATCAAATTGCTCAATCAGCTCTTCAGCTTTCTGGTATATTTCTTTATGATTTAAAATCGTATTTTTAGAGTATGGTTTTTGATAATACGTTTGCAAAACAATATTTTCACCCACCGTATAGTCTAGAACCAATCCATATTTATGACGGTCTTGTGGGATATGTCCAACACCACTCTCCGTAACCTTTCTTGGAGTTTTATTGGTTATATCCTTATTATTTAGCATTATCTTACCTGATTGACTTTTTGTTAATCCGGTAATTGCTTCAATTAATTCTGTTTGCCCATTCCCGTCAATACCAGCAATACCGACAATTTCTCCTGCTCTAACCTCAAGATTCAATTCTTTAACAGAATCTACTTTTCTTGCATCCTTAACTTTTAAGTCTTTTACACTAAGGACAACATCTTTTGGTTGTGCAGGTTTTTTCTCTGTTTCAAAACTAACTTCTCTTCCAACCATTAATGAAGCTAATTCATTTACATTGGTATTTTTAACATCTACTGTACCAATACCTTTACCTTTACGTATCACCGTACACCGATCACAAACTTCCATAATTTCTTTTAACTTATGAGTGATAAGAATGATAGACTTTCCTTCTTTAATAAGCGATCGCATAATCTCCATTAATTCTGTAATTTCCTGTGGTGTTAATACGGCAGTAGGTTCATCAAAGATTAATACTTCAGCACCACGATAAAGCGTTTTTAAAATTTCAACACGCTGCTGCATACCTACTGAAATATCTTTAATTTTTGCAGAAGGATCCACCTTCAATCCATAGCGATCTGAAAGTTCTTGAATTTCTTGTTCTGCTTTCTTAATATTGATTCGACCAGTTTTTGTTTTTGGTTCATTTCCTAAGATAATGTTTTGAGTCACAGTGAAAGGTTCTACTAACATAAAATGTTGGTGTACCATCCCAATCCCAAGATCATTGGCTATATTAGGATTAGTTATTTTTACTGTCTCACCTTTTACACGGATTTGTCCTTTTTCTGGTTGATAAAGTCCGAAGAGAACATTCATTAGTGTCGACTTTCCTGCACCATTCTCTCCAAGTAACGCATGAATTTCCCCTTTTTTTAATTGAATGTTAATATTATCGTTTGCAACAATTCCAGGAAATTCTTTTCGTATGTTTAACATCTCTATTACATAATCCACTAGTGCTCACCCCTTTTACTATGAGAATACATGGTATAACCACATACAAAATTAATTAAAAAGTTTTTGGTTAAAATCACCAACTGAAAGAGACAACTATTATCTCCTTCAGTTGAGGATTTTAAGAAGTAGGAAAGGGTGAAATCACCCCTCCCTATTGGTTAATTAAAGTGCTTCTTCAAAAGCTTTAAGTTCGTCGCGAGTTGAAGGTACTTCAACATCACCATTTAGAATTTTCTCTTTCCACTCTTCAACAGCTGAAATAATATCATCTGTCATAGCTTCTTCGTTAGTAGTAGCAACTGCAATACCATTTTCTTCTAAACCGTATTCTAGTTGTTCACCACCAGGGAAGTCCCCATCTTGTGCACGTTTTGTAACGTCTTGTACAGCAACGTCAACACGTTTAACCATAGAAGTTAGAGTTACGTTATGATCACCAATTTCTCCTTCTTCATGTTGGTCACGGTCTACACCGATTACCCAAATAGCACGATCTGGTTCAGCATTTTTAAGGTCTCTTGCTTCGTTAAACACACCATTTCCAGTACCACCAGAAGCATGGTAAATTACATCAATATCGTTATTGTACATATCAGCAGCAATCATTTTACCTTTAGATGAATCACCGAATGATTCAGCATACTGAACATTTACTGTGATGTCAGGATTTACAGACTTGGCACCTGCGATAAATCCAGCTTCAAATTTATTGATTAATGGTGAATCAACACCACCAACAAATCCTAATTTGTTCGTTTCTGTTTTAAGTGCAGCTGCAACACCTACTAGGAATGAACCTTGGTGCTCTTTAAATGTAATACTAACTGCATTTGGAGAATCAACAAGATCGTCTACTAAACCAAAGTAAGTATTTTCATTTTTCTCTGCAGCATCTTGGATATCTTCTTTTAGTTCAAAACCAATACCAAAGATTAGGTCATAATTATCACGAACTAAACGAGTGATATTTGGAACATAATCCTCTGGAGCATCAGATTGTGCATAATCAAATCCATTACCTTGTGATAAACCATTATCTTCTCCCCATGCTTTTAGACCTTCCCAAGCAGATTGGTTGAATGATTTATCATCAACACCACCGATGTCTGTAACCATTGCTGCGCTAAAATCAGTAGTTTCTTCATTGTTACCGTTATCACCTGATGCATCATTGTTGTTATTGTTTGCATTTTCGTTATTATCTCCGCCACCACAAGCAGCTAAAACTAAACCAATTGTTAATAATAATGCGAATAAAATGAACTTACGATTTCTCATTATAAGTGCCTCCTTTTTATTTTCAATAAGTGATAATGATGTGATTAAAAAAATGATATCCTCTTTTTTTATTCATCACCTCCTAAATGGAATACAATCCATTAAAAGCGCTTTCTTAATACATGAAAATTAAATATATCCGATCGAAAGTAATTTATCGAATATAGTACTGCTTCATCATCTTCAGTATAGTGAACTTGTTTTAAAACTAGTAAGGATTGATCCGGTTGACAATCTAGTATGTTAAAAATTCGTTCATGGTAGCTAAGTGTATCAATGTAAGCAACAGCATAACTTATCGACTTATTAACATTTTCCTCTAATAGCTTCAACAGAGAATCTTCCCTATGAACTTGTTCAACTGGTATATACTCCTCAGGTATTTTGTCTATACAGAAGACAACAGGTATATGATTAGCTGTACGTATTCTCTCTATTTTTATTAAATTATGTATCTTAGTTGGAGAGAATTTTGTACAATCTTCATCTGTAGCAGAAATAATCTCTGTTGACAAGAACTGCGATCCTGGTAGTTTACCAGAATTTTTAATCATGTCTGTTACACTTGTTAATTCTTCAATTCCAGACGAAAAAATAGGTTTCTGATTTACAAAAGTTCCAACACCATGTCTTCTGGTGACAACGTTATCTTCTTCCAGAATTCTAAGTGCCTCTCTTAACGTTGCCCTTGAAACTCCTAAATCTTTTGATAACTGGAATTCAGAAGGAAGCTTTTGTTTTTCTTTATATTTACCGCTTTCAATATCTCTCTTAATATGATCAATAACTTGTAAATATAAATGACGTGAGTCTGCTTTAATTGACATAACAAACCCCCTTTTAATTATCTGAATTATTCAAACAGACATCTGAGGTCAGACGTTTAACTTAACCGAGATAAATATATCACTAATCTACTAATAAATAAATAGTTTTTCGATAAATTATTTAACAAATTTTTGAAAGCGTGTCCAAACGTCATATATTGTGTCGAATCACAAACTTTTTTGAATTTTATTAGCGTAGAAGAACTAATAAAAATTAGGCTAATATACACTTAGTATATAGCCCAACTTTTTACGTATTTATGAAGTTTTTTCTTCAGATACTTGCGAGACTAAAACCGTTCTCGGTTTACTACCTTCATACGGACCTACTATTCCCCTATCTTCCATTGCATCTATCAATCTTGCTGCTCTAGTGTAACCAATACGAAATCTCCGTTGCAACATAGAAACACTTGCACTTTGCATTTCTAGTACTAATTCTACAGCATCATTATACAGCTCATCATCTACTTCTGATGTAACTTCAGGATTATCGTCTGGAATCATTTCCTCTTGGTATGAGGCTTTCTGCTGTTCTATACAATGATCCACAATTCGTTCGACTTCTTCATCAGATAGAAACGCACCTTGTACACGTGTTGGTTTTGATGTGCCGACTGGCATAAATAACATATCCCCACGACCTAGTAATTTCTCCGCTCCACCAGAATCAAGTATCGTCCTTGAGTCTGTTGTTGAAGAAACACTAAATGCGATACGGGAAGGAATATTAGCTTTAATAACACCTGTAATAACATCAACAGATGGTCGTTGTGTTGCAATTATTAGATGAATTCCTGCTGCTCTCGCCATTTGTGCTAATCTAGTAATCGAATCTTCAACATCATTAGATGCAACCATCATTAAATCAGCTAATTCGTCTACTAATACCACAATATATGGTAGGTTTGGTTGTGTCTCAGACTCTTCTACTGTTTGATTATATTTTCGAACATACTCATTATATCCCTCGATATTTCTAGTACCTGTATCAGAGAACAATTCGTATCTTCTCTCCATTTCAGCAACTACTTTTTTCAACGCTTGCGAAGCTTTTTTAGGATCCGTTACAACCGGTGCTAGTAAATGAGGTATACCATTGTAAACATTCAATTCTACTTTTTTAGGATCAATCATCATCATTTTTACTTCATGTGGCTTAGCGCGCATTAATATTGACGTGATTATCCCATTCACACACACACTTTTACCACTACCAGTTGCACCGGCAATTAATAAGTGAGGCATTTTATTCAGTTCCGATACAACTGCATCCCCTGATATATCTCTACCTAATGCAAATAATAGTTTAGAAGTTTGGTTCGACAACGTATTGTCTAGTACCTCTCTCAAGGATACCATTGCTACTTCTTTATTTGGCACCTCAATCCCAACAGCAGATTTCCCTGGAATGGGTGCTTCAATTCTAATATCTTTTGCAGCTAGAGCTAAGGCCAAATCATCATGTAAACTAACAATCTTACTAACTTTAACACCTGCTTCAGGATATACTTCATACTTCGTTACCGCAGGACCTACATTAACTTTTGTAACCCTTGCTTTGACACCAAAACTATGAAAAGTTCTTTCTAATTTTCTAACTGTTGCCTGAATTTGCGATTTTTCTTGTTGTTGGGAATTTACTGCAGGTTCAGCTAGTAAACTAGGAGATGGCAACGTATAATCATAGTTTTCCGGCTCAGTCATAGGCAAATTCTCAAGAATTTCTCCCGTTTCTTCATCAGCAATTGGAGGTTCTTCTGTTTCAGTTTTACTTTTTTCATTCTTATTTGATTCATCAAAAGCATAAGTAACATCTGGAAACTCTTCCATTTCTTGGGTTTCAGGTTCTGAGTCAATTTGTTCATTATCGATTAAATCAGTGATTGGAATATCTACAGCTTCCTCTTGTTTTTGTTTCCGTTTTTCTTTCCATTTATTGATGTATAGAGCAAGTCGTTCTTTAATTTTGTTATAATATTTTGCAAAGAAGTCACCTAATGAAAATTCTGTGATAAAGATAGAACCAACTATTAATGAAAAGATACTTACGATCTTGGCACCAGCCAATGAGAATAAATAATAACAGAAGGCAAATATGAAAGCCCCTACTAGTCCACCACCTAATTGTCCAATAGAACCATCGCCTTCAACATACAAGAAGAATTGGTCCCATGTGGTTCTTAAGATAGATGTGTCTGCCGATGTTCTTAGAATAGCTTCTAGAGTTTGAATATGAGTTACTAAAAGCAATCCACCTAGTACGATGTAAAAACCAATTAACTTCTTATGTAGAAAGTTAGGATATTTTCTTTTAATAACTAAATAAATACCTGTTACTAATAAAAAGATAGAGGCAACAAAATACCAAATTCCAAAGAAAAATTTAAATAGATGCTCTAATCCACCTGGAATCGCACCATCACTTATAGCACTTGCACCACTACCAAAAATGGCAAGAAATATAAATAACAATCCTATTAATTCAAACTTGACTTGTGTTTTTAATTTACTTTTTCGCTTACGTTTTCTTTTTTTAGCCATGATCTCACCCCAATAATAGAAAAAACAATATGTATAAGTATAAGATGCTAAACCCTCGCCTAATTGTGGCAAGGGTTTAGCATATGAAGTCTTATTCTAGTATAACACAGATAACCTATTATCTAACGAAAAAATACTTGTCTCTATTATGTTATTTAATAATATTTCCAGGAGTATAACTCATGTCTAAAAAGTCTTTCGGATCAGTAGAAAGCAACTGTAATATACGATACTCACCATTTTCTGTTTGTTCAACATAACACGACTTCCCGTTATAAGATACACATTGTCTATTGGTATAATCCGTCTCATTAGTAGGAAAGACGTCATTTTCAGATAAAGGAGTATACAAAATCATTGTATAACCTCCTGTTGATTACCTCTTTGATTATTAATTAATTCATTCACCTTTTCCATGGCTTCTTTAACACCACCAACTGCATCAATTAAACCATACTCTACAGCATCTGTTCCTACAACGTTGGTCCCAATATCACGAGTTAAATTACCTTTAGCAAACATTAAATCCTTGAATTTTTCTTCTTTAATATTTGAATGGTTAACAACAAAATTGATAACTCTGTCCTGCATTTTATCTAAATATTCAAATGTTTGTGGAACTCCTATTACTAAACCTGTTAACCTGACAGGGTGAATCGTCATTGTTGCTGTTGGTACGATAAAGCTATAATCAGCAGAAACCGCTATAGGTACGCCAATTGAGTGGCCTCCTCCTAAAACGATGGAAACGGTTGGTTTGGAGATAGATGAAATCATTTCTGATAATGCCAAACCAGCTTCTACATCTCCACCTACAGTATTTAATAAAATCACTAGACCTTCAATTTTGGGGTTTTGTTCAATTGCTACTAATTGTGGCAGTAAATGCTCATACTTTGTTGTTTTATTCTGTGGTGGTAATTGTATATGTCCCTCTACTTGTCCAACTATCGACAAAACGTGAATATTTGAGTCGGGGGCTTGTGGAACATTGGTTTGACCTAACGCCTGTATTTTTTGAACTAATGAAGACGAGTTTGATTGTTCCTCATTAGGCTGTTGGTCATCTTTTTTTTCACTATCTTTATTCATTACGCAACACTCCTTATAACTAATACATACAGTTAGTATGTTCGAAAAGAGGTATTGCATGCATTTCATATTTAGTTATAGTTGGTTTCGTAAGTTTGCATTTTCTCCTATTTCAGCTCTCAGTAAATAAAATTCCGAACTATGTTGAATTCATAGTTCGGAACAAGTTTATAGCTATAAGGTTTTATTTACTTAAAATTAATTGTAAATCTTCTTGTTCTTCACTTGTTAAAGGTACCAGTGGAAGGCGAACTCCACCAACAGGAACACCTTGCATGTTTAAAGCTGCTTTAACAGGTGTAGGAGATGGAGCGCTAAACAATGCATTCATTTTCGGTAATAACGTACGATGAATTCGACCTGCATCTTTATTATTGCCGGCTTCATATGCTTTAATCATTTCCTGCATTTCATTACCTATAACGTGTGAGGCAACAGAAACAATCCCGTCTCCTCCGATAGATAACATCGGTAATGTTAAACCGTCGTCTCCTGAATAAACAGAAAAGTCTTCTGAAGTATTTTCTATAATTTCTGCAGCTTGATCTAAATCAGCACTTGCTTCTTTTACAGAAACAATATTATCAATCTTACTAAGCTCAATGATTGTTGAAGCAGTCATTTTTACAACAGATCTTCCCGGAATATTGTATAACATAACTGGAAGTTTCGTTTCATTAGCTATCGCTGAAAAATGTGCAATTAATCCACGTTGATTTGGCTTATTATAATACGGAGCAACAAGCATGATAGCATCAACACCAGCAGATTCTGCTTGCTTGGTTAAATCAATTGATCCATCCGTACTATTACTTCCTGTACCAGCAATTACAGGTACTCTTTTATCAACAACGTCTACCACATATTGAAATAATTTAACTTTCTCTGCAGTTGATAAAGTCGGAGATTCACCGGTAGTACCGGCAATCACTAATCCTTCCGTTCCGTTGGCGATTAGATGGTTTACTAAATTTTTTGTTGCATCGAAATCAATGTTCCCTTCTTTATCAAAAGGAGTAACCATTGCTGTTAGAATTTTTCCGAAGTTCATCTTAATTTCACCTTTCTATTACAAAATCCTGCTTAATATAGTTAACTTTACTTAATTCGAATGCATCATGCAATGAATTAACGGCTTTAAACAGGTCTTTTTCATAAATTAATACCCAAATTGTCGTAAAACTGTCCGCTGATTGTAAAATTTGAATATCTGCATCTGTTAATGATTGAACGATTTTAGAAGCTACACCAGGAATTCCGGTCATTCCTGCACCAACAACTGAAACTTTCGCACATTCTTTTAATACTTCAGGGTAAAAACCCAGTTCATTTAATATCTCAACTGCTTTTGTAGTAACATGTTGTGGAATTGTATAATTAACTTCGGTTGATGATATGTTGATGAAATCAACCGAAATCCCTGCATCAGCCATAGCTTTGAATACTTCAGATTGAAGACGATACGCTTCCTCTTTAGTTTGTATTCTAATTTGAGTCAGCTCTGACTGATGTGCAATACCAGTAACTACTCGGTCATTTAAAGGTCTTTTACGTTGATATGATTTTCCACTTGTTACTATCGTTCCACCATCTTCCTCATAGGTAGACCGAATACGAAGTGGGATTTTAGCTTGCATCGCAAACTCTACTGCTCTAGGATGAATTACTTTTGCTCCATGATAGGCGAGATGAGAAATTTCATCATAGGTGATCACGTTTAACGGTTTGGCATTCTTCACAACTCTTGGGTCAGCAGTCATTATACCGTTAACGTCTGTAAAGATTTCTACCCGTTTTGCTTGTAGAGCAACTCCGAGAGCCGTAGCGGTAGTATCACTACCACCCCTACCAATAGTAGTAATTTCGCCATCTTCTGTTTGTCCTTGAAAACCAGCAACAACAATTACATCAAAATCCTTAAATTCCTTGAATATACGGTCTTGATTTATATGGTTTATCTTTGCATGATTAAACTCGTTATTTGTCACAATTCCTGCCTGAGCGCCGGTTAAGGCCATTGAGGATATATTGTGTTTTTTTAATTCATTGGATAAGACTACTGAAGCTATTGTCTCCCCACAAGACATTAGTAAATCTAGTTCTCTTTTTGAGTTATAATTTGTCGGATAATCTACCAATTGTAAAAGTGAATCCGTTGCATAGGGTTTAGGTTTCCTACCTAACGCAGACACAACGACAACTACTTTACTATCTTTATCTTTTGTTAAGGCTTGACGAATGTGTTTAATAACATGTTTTCTACTCTCTTCACTTTGTACAGAAGTTCCACCAAATTTTTGAACAATTACCTGCACATTTCTACACCTCTACGTAAAGTCATGTTGTACTTCTTACTTTAGCCAATTATTTTTAATTAGTGACTCCGCTATTTGTACTGTATTCCACGCAGCACCTTTAAGCAGATTATCAGATACTACCCACATATGGAATCCAGTTTCTTGATCAAGGTCTTTTCTTACTCTTCCAACAAAAACTTCATCTTTATTTGATGCACTTAATGGTGTTGGGTAGGTTTGTGTAGAAGGATCGTCTTCTAACTTTACACCTTCAGCACTAGCTAATACTTCCCACACATCTTTTACTGACACATTACTCTTCTCCACCTCAACATACACACTTTCAGCATGAGAAGTGAAAAAAGGAAGTCTTACACAAGTTGCTGCAACTGATAGTTCTGGTGCATGCATTATTTTTTTCGTTTCATTAATCATTTTCATTTCTTCAAACGTATACCCATTTTCTTGGAACATATCGATTTGTGGTAGTGCATTAAAAGCAATTGGGTAATGATTTTTATCCCCTTTTACAGGAAGAATCTCAGCGTTCAACTCTTGCTTATTAAGGTATTGTTCTGATTGTTTTTCTAATTCCTCCACTGCCTGATTCCCTGCACCTGATACTGCTTGATATGTTGATACAATAACTCTAGACAATCCGAAAGCTTCCTGAATTGGCTTTAAAGCAGCAACCATTTGAATCGTAGAACAGTTCGGGTTGGCAATTATACCTTTATGATTTTTAATATCTTCTTCATTTACTTCAGGCACAACTAGAGGTACATTTTCATCCATACGATAAGCACTTGTATTGTCAATTACAACTGCGCCATGCTTAACAGCTGACGGAGCAAATCGTTTTGATACTCCTCCACCAGCTGAGAATAAAGCAATATCTATATCTTTAAAACTATCATCTGTTGCCTCTTCCACTATTATCTCTTGATTTTTAAAGTGTACTTTTTTTCCTGCAGAACGTTTTGAAGAAAGAAGTTTAAGTGATTCAATAGGTAGATTCTTTTCTTCTAATTTCTGTATAATTTTTTGACCTACTGCCCCTGTTGCTCCAACAACGGCAAAATTGTATTTTCTGTTTTCAGCCATGGTAATGTTCTCCCTTCAAGCCTTTGTCAATTCTTAGCAGTAATTTTATAGATTATTTGAGAAAAACTATATTTTCTTTCTACTAAGAATATATTTTACCATAACTTAATCTGTATGAGGAACAATTACGGGCTGAAGTTGTTCCCCTTTTATTGCTGAATCCACAGTATCAGGCAGTAAATCCATTTTTGCAACTAAAGAATTAGGCTTTTTATAAGGATCATCTTGGCCATAAGGAATAAAGTACATAAATTTACTTGCCATTAAACGCATTAAATTAACCCCATTTAAGCCAAGGGCATCATTTGTTGAAATACCTAATACTACCGGATTCCGATTTCGCATTGTAGCTTTTGCAGCCATAAGCGGCGGACTGTCTGTTAATGCATTGGCAAGCTTGCTTAGAGAATTACCAGTTAATGGGGCAAGAACCATACAGTCTAAAGGATATTTGGGTCCTAGAGGTTCTGCTTCTTGCATCGTTGAAATGACTCTTTTTCCTGTGATTGCTTCAATTTTCTCTATATGATCTTCTGCTTTCCCAAACTTTGTGTCTGTATTCCTGACAGTGTAAGACACAATCGGTACCACCTCGGCACCTAGATCCATCAACTTTTGTAATTGTGGAAATACGTCGTCATACGTACAATGTGACCCAGTAAATCCAAAACCTATTCTTTTTCCCTCTAAACTCATACGTTAGGACTCCTTTCTCTCTTGTAAGATTTGCGAAATAACGTCAGCCAATATTTTACCTGCTGTTTTTGGAGCAACAATGCCCGGTAGGCTGCGTGCTAAAATGGCTTTTATTGCTCTTTGTTTTGCATATTTAAAATCTGTTCCACCAGGTTTTGACGCTAAATCAATAATTATTGCATGAGATGGGAGCTGTTGTATGGAGTCTTTTTTAATAATGGGTGCTGGAATTGTGTTAATTAACATATCACAATCACTTGTGTAATCAGCAATTTTTTCTAATGGTACAGCTTTAAATCCCATTTCTGTTATTCTAGCTAAATCTCGAATACTTCTTGCCGCAACGGAAACTTTTGCACCAAGTGCTTGAAATTTATTTGCAACAGTCATCCCCACTCTACCAAATCCAGTAACCAATACACGTGAACCGTGAATTGTGAAATCTGTATGCTCAATAGCCATCATAATTGTTCCTTCAGCAGTAGGAATTGAATTATAAATTGCTACATCATCGCGATTCAGTAAGGGAATTAACGTCTTATTAGTTTCTTCTGTCACATTGGTTAACGTTTCATTAGTTATTCCAGTAAAAATAACAACTTCTTCTTTTAATTTCATAAACCATTCTTTAGTTATGACAACTGTTTGGTCAGAGAAGACCGTCTCGACTTTTCCTTGATGGTCCATACCCGTTATCGGTAAAATTACTACATCCAATTTTTCGGGTTCTAATTCTGAAAAGTCCATTTGCTTTAAACCCGTAAAACCTTGCTCGAGCTTATCATAGCCAACTAGCATTATGTCAGTTGTTGAGATTCCTTTTAACTGCCGTATTAACTCTAAATATCTTGCATCTCCACCTATTACAGCAATTTTTTGACTCATTGTTGTGAACACCCTCCAAACAACTTCATTCAATGATGACTTAGCTTCTAAATAGAAGTAACATACATCAGCATTTCTCTTATAGCTTATGTGGAACTAGGCACTTAGTGAATATTTGTTATAAAAAAAACAAAAAAAGGCTGGTATCCCTACTGATACCAACCTTCACAACGTACTGTTTTTCAGTTAATCATTAATCATGATCATATCTTCACCAATTTTCGATATCGAACTCCATCTAATTCTTGCTTCTGCTCCATCTTTTACTAAACCAAACCATTTGTAATTAGGTAAAATAAACGAGTGTATCTGACCTGTCACTTCATCAATTTCTAAATCTGTCTGACCTAAAATACCTAATCGAGCTCCTTTATTTACGTTAACAATTTCCTTTCCACTCATATCTTTATACCTCACACTATTCCCTCCATCCATGTCGTACCTAGTACATGTATATGCAGAAAAAATAGAGCTATGTTTTCAACTCTTATATTTTACTTTTCTGATTAAAGAAGCTAACAACTCTTGAGGTGATTATACTCAATAATTGTTAGCTTATGAATTCCTATTGTTTTGGCGCTATTAGAGCTGTAGATGGTTTTGTGTTAAAGGTCCTATTCATTACATCTTGAATCGATTGATGATTCACTGCATCTATTTCTTGAATCATCTCATCAAGTGTACGATGACGTTTTAATAACAATTCGTTTTTACCGTTACGACTCATGCGACTATTTGTACTTTCCAAGCTCAACATTAAATTTCCTTTTAGTTGTTCTTTACTATTTTTCAATTCTTTATCTGATAGTCCTTGATCAGTGAATTTATCAACTGTATCATTAATTGTTTGCTGTAATTGATCTAATTGTTCTTTACCAGTACCAGCATAGATGGTTAATAATCCATTGTCTAAGAATGATGAGTGATAAGAGAATACAGAGTATGCTAGTCCTTGTTTTTCTCGTACGTCTTGGAATAATCGTGAACTCATGCTTCCACCAAGTACATTATTCAAAATAACGAGGCTATATATTTGTTCATCTCCAACTGGTAGCCCATTATAGCCAATACATAAGTGGGCTTGTTCTGTGTCTTTGTTTCTTTCAATGCTATCAGCAAGAAATGTTGGCTTATCTATCTTCGTACTTTGATTATTAGAAGAATATGTACCGAAATAGCTTTCTACTTTCGTAATAAATGATTCATCCACGTTACCTGCAACAGAAACGACAACATTTTCTGGAGTATAACGGGAATCAATATAGGTTCTTAATGTCTCTGGTTTAAAAGTTTTTAGATGGTCTTCTGTCCCTAATATAGGATATCCTAAAGGATGATTCCCATATGATGCCCTTGCTAGAATATCATGTACAATATCATCAGGTGTATCTTCATACATCTTTATTTCCTCATATACAACTTTCTTCTCTCTTTCCATTTCATTAGGATCAAAAGAAGAATTGAAAAACATGTCGGCTAAAATGTCTAAAGCATAATCTTTATGGGTGTCTAACACTTTAGCATAATAGCAAGTATATTCTTTTGAAGTAAATGCATTGACTTGACCACCGATGGAATCGAATGCTTCAGCGATTTCAATGGCAGACCTAGTACTAGTTCCTTTAAAGAACATATGCTCCAAAAAGTGTGATATTCCATTATTTTCTTCATTCTCATTTCTAGAACCAGTTAAAACCCAAATTCCAATAGTAACAGATCGAACGGCTGGAATATTCTCTAGCACGATCCTCAGTCCATTTTTACTAGTATGTTTTTGTATCAAAGTACTGCCTCCTATATCATTCTTACAGATTAACGTTTTTCATCCAGTAATTGTTCAATACTCCCTAATTTATAACCCTGGTTTCTAATTTCCTCAATTAAGTTTGGAAGTCCATTAACTATTGAAGAAGTTGGATGCATTAGAATAGTTGCTCCTGGATGAATTTTCCTTGTTACTCGGTTCATCATAACACTTACAGATGGATTCTTCCAATCAATCGTATCAACCGTCCACAAAATAGTTTCCATATCTAATTGATTCGCTGTTTTTACTACTTGATCTGAAAAACTTCCACTTGGAGGGGCAAACCATTTTGTTTTTTTACCAGTAATAGCTTCTAAAACATCATTTGTCTGTGTTAACTGCTTAGATATTGCAGTATTAGATAAACGGGCCATATCTGGATGATTATATGCATGATTACCAATAGTATGCCCCTGTTCGTTTATCATTTTCACATAGTTTGCATTTTCCTTTGCCCATTTCCCTTCAATAAAAAACGTAGCTTTTACGTTGTTCTTTTTTAATATAGTTAATATATCAGGTATAAATTCCCCACCCCATGACACATTGATTAAAAATGAAACCATTTTCTTTTCAGGATGGCCTCGATAAATAGGTGAAGCTGGGAGGTCTTCCAAACTGACTTTAGGTGGTACTTGTTTATATACTAAAAGTGATTCACTAAATTCCCCTTGTTTTTTCATCTTGTTATAGGATTTCTCTATATCTACTTGTAATCCATTTAGTCCCGGAGTTTTATGCCATACTTCATCTATAAAAGCATCTTGAGGCTCTACTTCATACTTTGACTTTTTTGTTTCAATCTCTTTATATAATGAATCATTGATATTCATAACACTTACTGATTTTAATGATTCAACGTCATTAGTCGTAAATACATTGTAGCTTGGGTTATACGTTAGTAATACGATAAAAGCAAATACGATTAGATTGATAAAATTTTTGTATCGAGACATATAATTTCCCTCCTTCTAAAGCATGTATATGTATTAGAAGGACAAGATATGTTGAATCATTTTTTTGGCAAATAAAAAAGAAACTGGGTTTCCAGCTTCTTCTCTGTACTAAGAATTCATTTTTTCGGCTTTTTCCTTCTGCTCTTTAAGAACAGCTTTGCGTGAAAGATTTACACGGCCTTGGTTATCGATTTCTTTAACCTTAACCATAATTTTATCGCCAATCTTAACAACATCTTCTACTTTATTCGTTCTTTCCTCAGCTAGTTCAGAAATGTGAACTAATCCATCTTTTCCTTTAAATAGTTCAACAAATGCACCGAATTTCTCAATACGCTTTACGGTACCCATGTACATTTGACCAACTTCAACTTCCCGAACTAAATCTTCTATAATCGCTTTTGCTTTGTCATTCATCGAAGGATCTGTCGATGAAATAAATACTGTTCCGTCTTGTTCAATATCTATTTTAACTCCAGTTTCTTCAATAATCTTATTAATCTGTTTACCACTTGGTCCAATAACATCACGAATTTTATCCGGGTTGATTGTCATCGTCATAATCTTAGGTGCATATTGAGATAGCTCTTCTTTTGGAGCTTTAATTGTTGCTAACATTGAATCTAGAATTTGCATACGACCTTTTTTAGCTTGGTTCAGAGCTTCTTCAAGGATTTCACGTGACAATCCGTCTATTTTAATATCCATTTGAAGTGCCGTTACACCTTTTTCTGTACCAGCAACTTTAAAGTCCATATCACCTAAAGCATCTTCCATACCTTGTATATCAGTTAAGATTGTATAATCCTCACCAGATTTTACTAGTCCCATTGCTATACCAGCCACCGGTGCTTTAATTGGTACACCAGCATCCATCATAGCTAAAGTACTAGCACAAATACTTGCTTGGGAAGTAGAACCATTTGATTCTAATACTTCAGACACAAGACGAATTGTGTAAGGAAAATCTTTTTCAGATGGAACTACTTTTTCTAAAGCACGTTCCCCAAGTGCACCATGTCCAATCTCACGACGACCTGGACCTCTAATTGGGCCAGTTTCACCAACACTATATTGTGGGAAATTATAATGATGCATAAAGCGTTTAGATTCCTCTAAATCTAAACCATCTAAAATTTGGACATCTCCAAGAGCTCCTAGTGTACATACACTTAAGGCTTGCGTTTGTCCACGTGTAAACAATCCAGAACCATGTGTTCTTGGTAATACACTGATGCGTGAAGATAATGGACGAATCTCGTCATTTTTTCTTCCGTCTGGTCGAATTTTTTCTTTTGTAATTAAACGACGTACTTCTTCCTTAACCATCTTATCAAGAATTGATTTTACTTGATTCACAACTTCTGCTTCTTCTTCATCGTATGCAGCTACAACTTCTTCTTTTACTTTGCTGATTGCATCTTCTCTTGCATGCTTTTCTTTCACTTGAATAGCTGCAATTAATTTGTCTTTTGCATCTGCTTCAACTTTAGTTAGTAATTCTTCATCTAACTCAAATAATTTCACTTTCGATTTTGGCTGACCAGCAGCTTTAACAATCTCTTCTTGAAATTCAACTAATCGTTTAATTTCGTTGTGGCCAAACATAATTGCTTCTAACATATCTTGTTCTGCTACTTCATCAGCACCAGCCTCAACCATGTTAATCGCATCTTTAGTTCCTGCTACAGTAAGTTCAATATCACTTTGTTCTTCTTGCTCAATTGTTGGGTTTACAACAAATTCACCATTGACACGGCCAACATGTACTCCAGCAATCGGCTCTGCAAAAGGAATATCAGAAATACTTAATGCAATGGAAGAACCGATCATAGCTGCTATTTCTGTTGAACAGTCTTGATCAACACTCATAACAGTGCTAATAACTTGGACTTCATTACGGAATCCATCTGGGAATAATGGACGTATTGGACGGTCAATTAGACGAGAGGCTAAGATAGCTTTTTCACTTGGACGCCCTTCTCGTTTAATAAATCCTCCAGGTATTTTCCCTACTGCGTATAATCGTTCTTCATAATTGACTGTTAATGGGAAAAATGGTAAATCTTTAGGTTCTTTTGATGCAGTAGCGACAGATAATACAGATGTGTCGCCATAACGGACCATACATGCCCCGTTTGCTTGCTTCGCTAATTCTCCAATTTCAACAATAAATGGTTTACCTGCTATTTCAGTGGAGAATATTTGTTTTTCTTCTGCCATTAGTAGTAGTACTCCTTTCAAAATTTCATTGTAATCTTATTTTATAGTTTATCAGTGTGAAAGTAAATTTTATGTATACATAATAAAAGCTTTTTCTTCAAAATATGAAAAAAAGCAGGAAAATTCCTGCTTTTTTGATATTATCTACGAAGACCAAGTTTTTTAATAAGTTCACGGTAACGAGTTACATCTTTATTACGTAGATAGTTAAGTAAGTGACGACGTTTACCAACCATTTTTAATAACCCACGACGTGAATGGTGATCTTTCTTGTGAACACGTAAATGTTCGTTTAGCGTAGTAATTTCTTCAGTTAGTACAGCAATTTGTACTTCTGGAGATCCAGTATCATTTTCATGAACTTTATACTCATTAATGATTTCATTTTTACGTTCTTTTGTAATAGCCATTTGGCCACCTCCTAAAATTATTATATATCCCCAATCCCCTAGCAAACGTCGGAGTTACGATTTGCCAAGCGATGGTTTACCTTGATAATACTACATCTTTTCAGCATAAATTGCAAGTCTTATTACTAAAAATTAGAGAAGTATTCTCTTATTTCTTTTTCATCTTCAGATATCTTATTTATTAATTCGTCAACTTGATTGAATTTCACTTCATCTCTAATAAATGTATACCATTCTACTTTTAATTCTTGCCCATAAATGTTCTGATTATAATCTAATATATTAATTTCTAAAGATAAGTCTGTTCTATCTACTGTAAAAGTAGGGTTCGTTCCAAGACTCGCCATACCATTATATTGTCTACCATTTACTATTACCTTTACAGCATAAATTCCTGGTTTAGGTAATAGTGCTTCACTCTTAACTTCTATATTAGCAGTAGGATATCCAATTTTTCTTCCCCTTTGATCCCCTTCGATAACAGTACCAATGGTTGTAAAAGGTCTACCCAATAAAAGGGAAACTTTTTGTACGTCCCCATTCTCTAATAAATTTCGAATTCTAGTAGAACTTATTTTTTCATCTTCTAAAACGACTTTGTCAATTACAGTATAAGTAAAACGCCCTCGTGCAAATTCACCGATATTATTCATGTTCCCTTTTCCTTTATGCCCAAAAGAAAAATCAAAGCCTGCTACAACATGTTGGATATTTAATCCTACAATAAAATGATCAATAAATGATTGTGGTGTTAAAGAAGCAAGTTCTTTATTAAATTTTACTATGTATAAACGGTCGACTCCTAGTTGTTCCAATATACGTTTCTTTATGGACATCGGAGTTATGTACTGGACATCTTCTTTATTTCTTAATATGACGGATGGGTGTGGGTGAAACGTAATAACGGCGCTTTCCAGATTGTTAGCGCTCGCAACATCAACCGCTTTATTAATTACGGTTTGATGACCTTTATGGATCCCATCAAAAAAACCAATTGCTGTTACGGTTTTTGGTAATTGTTCTAATGAATGTGGATAAGTTAATTCAATAACTTTCAATTTTATGTCACCTTCTTAAACTACGTGTTAAAAACACGCACAGGTTTTATTTGATTCGGTTTTTCTGGATGTATTTGATAGATTGCTAATAATTGTTGTTCATACATAACAACAAAGGGATCAGTTGTAAAAACCTTGTTGGGCCTTTCAAGTTTTTGTCCAACAATAACCCTATTTTTTGTAGCTTCATCAACGGAAAGTATATCTAAATGATCAATTCCTCTTACTAATGGTAACAGTAAATCCTTTTCTTTACCATTCTCTACAGCTTTTTCGATCGTTCTAAAGTCAAAGGTATCTTCTTTTTCAATCGAGCCAGTCTGAGTGCGAATTAAATCAGACATATGTGCAGGAAACCCAAGTTTTTTTCCAATATCTACACATAACGTACGGATATACGTTCCTTTTGAACAGACTACTTGAAGTTTTACACGGTGTTGCTCACTATCCAGAGACAATAACATTAAATCATAGATTGTAACTTCTCTTTTTGGTCTCTCAACTGTTTCATTGTTTCTGGCATACTCATAAAGTTTTTTTCCATTCACTTTTACTGCTGAATACATTGGTGGAATCTGTGTAATTGTTCCTTCAAATGATTTTAACACATTTTCGATTTCTTGTTTAGAGAAAACTTTGTCAACTTGTTTTAGTTCAACAGATTCACCTTGGTCATCTTCAGTCGTTGTGCTTTTTCCAAGTGTCACTTCGCCAATATACGTTTTTTTAGTGTCCGTTAAAAATGGAACTATTTTAGTGGCTTGACCAATACATATCGGAAGCACACCTTCAACTTCAGGGTCTAATGTGCCTGTGTGACCAACTTTTTTAGTTTTATATAACCTTCTGATTTTCACCACACAATCATGTGATGTCATGCCTCTTGGTTTCCATAATGGTAAAATACCGTTCATTACTATATTTCCTCCAATGATAGTAAAAAGTAGTATATGTAAGGAAAAATCTGACCCATTTAATAAATAGAGTCAGATTTCAATCCAATTATTTATTTAAATCCCTCAGGATCGTCTCAATACGATTACCATACTCCAGCGCCTCATCAAATTCAAAAGTCAATTCAGGTGTCTTTCTAAGTCGAATTCGATTACCAATTTCTGAACGAATAAACCCTTTGGCCTTTGCAAGTCCTAGTAATGTATCCTGCTTTTTCTTGTCATCACCTAAAACAGAGATATAAATAGTTGCTTGTTGTAAGTCTCCCGTAACGTCTACATCAGTAACAGTGACAAATCCAACTCTAGGGTCTTTAATTTTTCTTGTTAAGATTTCCCCAAGTTCCTTCTTCATTTGCTCGGCAACACGATTTGCACGTAAATTGCTCATTTAATCACCTCATTATGAGAAAGACATTCGTATCTTTCAGAAGTACATCCATTGTAAAAGTCATAAAGGAACGATTCTGTTATATTCTTTCAATATTAGTAACAGTACGTTCTAGCTCTGAATAATTATCAATTACATTCATGATTTCTTGCATTACTTGCTCACAATGTTTCTTATCATTTGAAACAGTAACAATACCTAATTTTGTTCGTTGCCAAAGATCATGGTAATCTAATTCAGTAACTGCAACATTAAAATCTTTTCGCAGTTTTGCGATGATACGTTTTAGGATGGAACGTTTTTGCTTCAGTGAATGTCCATCATACATGATACATTCTACTTCTGCGTAGTAGATCATTTTCTTTCGATTTCTTCCATTACGTAAGCTTCAATAATATCTCCCTCTTTAATATCATTGAAGTTTTTAATCGTAATACCACATTCGTAGTTTGTCGCAACTTCTCTAACGTCATCCTTGAAACGTTTCAACGCATCGATCTCACCTTCAAAAAGAACGACACCATCTCTTATTAAACGAATTCCGGCATCACGACTGATTTTTCCTTCTGTTACATAGCTTCCAGCAATTGTACCAATTCGAGAAACCTTAAATGTTTCCCTTACTTCTGCCTGACCGATTACTTTTTCCTCAAATTCAGGATCAAGCATCCCTTTCATAGCTGCTTCAATTTCTTCAATCGCTTTATAAATAATACGGTGTAAGCGAACATCTACATTTTCAGTTTCAGCAGCTTTTTTCGCATTAGCGTCTGGACGTACGTTAAATCCAATTACTATAGCATTTGATGCAGCAGCAAGAATAATATCTGATTCTGTTATCGCACCAGCGCCAGTATGAATAATTTTAACTTTAACGCCTTCAACATCAATTTTTTGTAATGAGGAAGCCAGTGCCTCAACAGTACCTTGAACATCAGCTTTTAAGATAATATTAATTTCTTTCATTTGACCCTGCTTAATTTGTTCAAATAAATCATCAAGGCTAACTTTAGTTTGTTCAGAACGGTTTTCTTGAATATGTTTTTGCTGACGAGCCTCACCAATTTGTCTTGCTTTTTTCTCATCTTTAAAGACTAGGAATTGGTCCCCTGCTTGTGGTACATCTTGTAATCCTGTGATCTCAACAGGTGTAGAAGGTCCTGCTTCTTTCACACGCTGACCTAAATCATTCACCATAGCACGAACACGTCCGAACGTATTACCAACAACTAGGGAATCTCCTACATGCAATGTACCGTTTTGTACTAATAATGTAGCAACGGAGCCACGTCCTTTATCCAATTCAGCTTCAATTACTGTACCAAATGCATTATTATGTTGGTTTGCTTTTAGTTCTTCAACTTCTGAAACAAGTAAAATCATCTCTAATAAATCTTCAATACCTTCGTTTTTAAGAGCAGATAACTGTACAAAGATAGTATCTCCACCCCAATCTTCAGGTATTAATTCATATTCTGTTAATTCTTGCATGACACGATCAGGATTTGCTCCTTCTTTGTCAACTTTGTTCACTGCAACGATAATAGGTACTTCTGCTGCTTTTGCATGGTTGATTGCTTCAACTGTCTGTGGCATAACACCATCATCCGCTGCAACGACTAAGATTGCAATATCAGTAATTTGTGCACCACGTGAACGCATGCTTGTGAAGGCTGCGTGACCAGGTGTATCCAAGAATGTAATTTTCTTATCATTACTCGTTACTTGATACGCACCGATATGTTGAGTGATCCCGCCAGCTTCACCTTCTGTTACTTTTGTATGGCGAATTGCATCTAGTAAAGTAGTCTTACCATGGTCAACGTGTCCCATAATAGTAACAACAGCTGGACGTTCTTGTAACTCTTCTTCCTTATCTTCTACGATATATTTATCTAAATCCGTATCGTCTAAAATAATTTCTTTCTCAACCTTAACACCAAACTCATCACAAATTAATTCAATAGCATCATCATCTAAATCTTGGTTCTTAGTAGCCATTACACCAAGGAACATTAACTTTTTAATAATTTCAGATGCATCTTTGCGAAGCTTTTCTGCTAAATCACTTACTGTTAACGTACCACTATACTTAATTTCTTTAGGTGTTTCTACTTTAGGTTGATTTTTGGGCTGTTCTTGCCTTTGATTTCCTTTATTATGTTGCTTTTTGTTCTTACCTTGATTATTTTTTCCATGGTTTTGTTGTTTCTTCTGTTGTGGATTATTTCCTTTTTGTTTATTGCTATTAGGACGATTTTGTTGACCTTTATTGTTAGTTTGCTTTTTATTGTTCGGCTTTTCTTCATTCTTATTGTTTGAATTAAATTTAGAGTTTAACTTATTAACCGTGTCACCTGAAATAGTTGACATATGATTTGTAACTTCTACATTTAACTCTTTCAAATAATTGATTACATCTTTACTTGTTACATTATTTTGTTTTGCATATTCATATACACGCATTTTACTCATACGTTCACCCCCGAAAATATTTACATAAGTAACGACTTCATTTTATTAGCAAATCCTGCATCTAAAATTGCAACCGCTACTCGATCCATTTTCCCAATTGCATTTGATAACGTTTCTCTATCATCGACAATAAAAAATGGTACATTATATGACTTGCATTTATCCGTTAGCTTCTTATGTGTTTGGGGTCCAATATCATTAGCTATTAAAACTACCTTTGCACGCTTCTTCTGAATATCTTTAACAATTGTTTCTTCCCCTAATGAACATTTTCTAGCACGGTATGCTAAGCCTAATAAATTCAAATAGTTACCCTTACTCATTTTTTGCACCTGTAACGACTTGTTTTAATTCTTCATAAACCGAAGAATCTATCTCAGCATTTAACTGGCGAGCTAGGACTCCTGTTTTTTCTGCTTTTTCAATGACCTCTAAATCTTTAGTTAGATATGCACCTCTACCATTCTTCTTCCCAGTAGGATCAACAAAGACTTCACCTTCTTTGTTTCTAACGACACGTATCAATTCTTTCTTAGGTTTCATTTCATTTGTTACGACACATTTTCTTTCTGGAACTTTTCGCTTTTGTACCATAAGGAAAACCTCCTTAATCGAATAGATCTTCTTCAACATCAGAACTTACATCATCTGTTTTCACGGTTATAAGCCCTTGTTCCAATGCTTCGGATTCACTCTTAATGTCGATTTTCCATCCAGTTAATTTGGCTGCAAGTCTTGCATTCTGCCCGCGTTTACCAATCGCTAAAGATAATTGATAATCAGGTACGATCACTGTAGTTGCCTTCTCTTCTTCATCCACTAAAACATCTACTACTTTCGATGGACTTAACGCATTAGATACATAAACTATTGGGTCTTCAGACCATTCAACAATATCAATTTTTTCCCCTTTAAGCTCATTAACAATAGCTTGCACACGTTGCCCTTTTTGACCGACACAAGAACCAACAGGATCAATTTCAGGGTCCGGTGCATAAACAGAGATTTTGGATCGATCGCCTGCTTCTCTAGCAACGGATTTAATTTCAACGATCCCTTCATAAATTTCAGGTACTTCCATTTCAAATAATCGTTTTAATAAGCCAGGATGTGATCTAGAAATATAGATTTGTGGGCCTTTGCTCGTATTTTCTACTTTTGTTACGTATACTTTAATTCGATCATGTATGTTGTATTGTTCTGAAGGCATTTGCTCTTGTTCAGATAGCTTAGCTTCAATTTTTCCTAAATTCACATAAACAAACCGAGAATCTTTCCGTTGAATAATTCCTGTCATTACATCCTCTTCACGGTCTGCATACTCACTAAAAATCACGCCACGCTCTGCTTCTCTCACTCGTTGTGTTACTACCTGTTTTGCAGCTTGTGCAGCAATTCTTCCAAAGTCTTTTGGAGTTACTTCAACTTCAATAACATCTTCTAACTCATAGTTGGGATCAATTTTTTTAGCTTCTTCCATAGAAAGTTCCTGTTGACTATCTTCCACAATTTCAACAACTGTTTTTCTAGAGAAGACACGCATTGTTCCTGATTCTTCATCTAAATCTACGCGAACATTTGTAGCTGATTTAAAATTCTTCTTGTAAGCAGAAATTAATGCTGCTTCTAATGCTTCTAGTAATACTTCTTTTTCAATTCCTTTTTCTTTACCCAAATGTTCGATTGCTTCAAACAATTGACTGCTCACTTTTCTTTTCCCCCTTTATAATACAACTGCCAATCTCGCTTTAGCAATTTTATCAAATGGAATGTCCACTTGTTTCTTTTGAGTTTTTACTTTGTATTCAATGGTGGCAATATCATTCGTAAATTTTAATAATGTTCCCTGATATTCTTTATCGCCATTAATTGGTTCATATAGTTTTACATAGACATTCTTATTAATGTTACTAGCAAAATCTGATTTTGATTTTAATGGCCGTTCCACACCTGGTGAGGATACTTCTAGAAAATATGGGTCTTTTATAGGGTCCGTCTCATCTAACTTGCTGCTTAGTAATTCAGATACCTCACCACATTCACTTATATCTACTCCACCATCTTTATCAATGTATACACGCAAAAACCAATTTTTACCTTCTTTAACATATTCTACATCTACTAATTCCAAATTCTTTTCTTCAACAATTGGTTTCACTAATTCTTCTGTTGTCTTTACTACGCTAGAACTCAAGATGATCCTCCTTTACTAGGTAAATAGAACAGGATTTCATTACCGCCCTTATTCTCTTAGTGCCTTTTTTCTGAACCTGAATCACCAAAATGGTTAGACCATTTTTTCTAAGCAGTCTCTTGCACTATCTTAGGTATCCTTATTATGGACAATTTTACACTTTTTCATCATTTCAGAAGTATGTATCTACAGAGCGCGATAAAACCACTACCAATATAAAACCCTTGCCGATAGTAAGGCAAGGGAGTTAGTCGGGTTAGTATGTATGAAGAAGGAGTGGGGCGAACCCCACTCCATAAGCCGTTCATATCAACACTCACAATATTAGAATATCATAATAATTCTTTTCATGCAAGAAGTTCAAATAAGCTTAGTAGATACTTACTTAATATATATGTAGATGTTATTTAGTATCAAGTGGTTCAGAAGGGATTAGTGAGTTTAGTTTATTTGATTGTTCTAATTCCAAATCTTCTTTAAGTGCTTTTTGTAGGGATCCTTTTGTTTTTGCTTTTGCCCCAAAGTTAATATCTAACTCAACCATTTGACGAACAATTTCTGGTCTCATCCCTGTAATAACTACTTCACTTCCCATCATCGATACACCATCTAATACTTTTAGAAACAGGTGAATAGCCTCTGTATCCATTTCTGCAATACCTGATAAATCTAAAATTAACTTTTGGATTCTTAATTTTCCTACCTCTAACAAAATTTTCTCCTCGATAATGTTTGCACGATAGGAATCAATGGTTCCTATTAATGGTAGAATACTTACCGTTTTAGTAATTGGAATAATCGGGACGGAGAGTTTTTCCACCATTTTTCTTTGTGATTCAATTAATTCATCCTTATATCTAGAGTAACTAATAAAGAAACCATTTAAGAATTGGTCAATTAAGTCATTTACTTTACTTGCCATATTATAGATTTCTTGATTTGGTCGATCTTTATCATTTATTTGATCGTATTGGTTAAGGAAATGCCATAATGTTCTTCTAATCGCCTGTATCCATTCTATTTTGAACGCTAATGTTAAATTATATTTCGCCCAAACAATCCCTTCTTGTTCAGCAAATTCTTTAACATCATCAACCTTTTCATCTACAACTAGTAGAATTAATTTATAAGCGTTCGTTAATAAATTTATATTACCAATTAGATGAATCTCATCTATTTTATCACGGACATTTACTGCTTCACTAAGTAATTTTCCTTCAAAAGACTGCCTATTATTTAATAAAAACTTTCGAACATCCTCAACATCTTTAAAAGTAGAATCCACTACTAATCACTTCCTTATTTTTTGTTAAGAAAACTACATTGTATACAAAGTTTTTAAATATCAAAATTATTATAACAGATATCATAATCATTTAACAATTTTGCTAACTAGAATTTATGAAGACTTATTGTTGAAAATCAAGAAAATGTACAGTATATAAAAAATCCAAACCAACTTTGATCAGGGTAGAACCTGATCAAAATTAATTCGGATTGTTAGAATAAATATTCATTAAAAAAGAGATAATTGGTTTTTCTCTTCCATTCCTTCTAAACAACCGTGGTTGTCTAAATATTCAAGAACGGTTTTTGAGATTTTACTTCGAGTGCGTAGGTCTTCTTTTGATAAAAATTCTCCATCTTCTCTAACATTTACAATGTTAATTGCAGCATTTGTGCCTAGTCCATCAACAGCGTTAAACGGTGGAATTAATGAATTTCCATCAACTACAAATTCCGTAGCTTTTGACTTATATAAATCAACTTTTTGGAATGAGAAACCACGTTCACACATTTCTAAAGCAATCTCAAGTACAGTTAGTAAGTTTTTCTCTTTCGGTGATGCATCATTTCCTTTTACAGCAATTTCTTCAATACGCTTACGAATCGCATCTGACCCTTTAACCATTGTATTTAAATCAAAGTCACCAGCTCGTACTGAAAAATAAGCAGCATAGAAATAAATCGGATAATGTACTTTAAAGTATGCAATGCGAACAGCCATTAATACATACGCAGCAGCATGGGCTTTAGGGAACATATATTTGATTTTTTTACAAGACTCAATATACCAATCAGGCACCCCGTGTTTTTTCATTTCTAAGATCCACTCATCTTGTAGACCTTTCCCTTTACGTACAAATTCCATGATTTTAAAAGCAAGAGATGCTTCTAAGCCTTTGTGCATTAGATATACCATAATATCATCACGACAACCAATAACATCAGGTAATTCACAAATACCATCATTAATTAATTCCTGTGCATTTCCTAACCATACATCGGTTCCGTGTGATAAACCTGAAATAATGACAAGTTCTGCGAAAGTTGATGGTTTTGTATCCTCTAACATTTGACGAACAAATTTCGTTCCAAACTCAGGTACACCTAAAGTTCCTGTTTTACAATTTATCTGCTCTGGTGAAACTCCTAGTGATTCTGTACCAGAAAATATTTTCATAACTTCTTTGTCATCTGTTGGAATTGTTTTTGGATCAATCCCACTCAAATCCTGCAGCATACGAATAACAGTCGGATCATCGTGTCCAAGTATATCAAGTTTTAACAAGTTATCATGAATGGAATGGAAATCAAAGTGTGTCGTTTTCCATGCACTTTTACGATCATCAGCTGGGAATTGGATTGGAGTAAAATCGTAAATTTCTTTATCATCCGGTACTACAATGATCCCCCCTGGGTGCTGTCCTGTCGTTCTTTTTACTCCAGTACACCCTTGAACTAATCGGTCAATTTCTGCTTGTTTGTACACAAGTTGTTTATCCGATTGATAACCTTTCACGTACCCATATGCTGTCTTTTCTGCTATCGTACCAATTGTACCTGCACGATAAACATAATCCTCACCAAATAACACTTTCGTATAATTGTGTGCTTCTGGTTGATATTCACCTGAGAAGTTTAAATCAATATCAGGTACTTTATCTCCTTTAAAGCCCAAAAACGTTTCAAATGGGATATCTTGTCCATCTTTCGTTAATTCTTCAGAACAGTTGGGACAGTTTTTATCTGGCAAGTCAAATCCACTACCAACTGAACCATCTGTAATAAATTCATTATGATGACAACTTGGACACACATAATGTGGTGGAAGTGGATTTACTTCCGTTATCTCTGTCATCGTTGCTACAAAAGAAGATCCAACTGATCCACGAGAACCTACTAAATAACCATCGTCTAGGGACTTCTTAACTAACTTTTGAGAGATTAAATAAATAACTGAGAAGCCATTGCTAATAATACTATCCAATTCCTTTTCTAATCGATCAACTACAATTTTTGGAACTGGTTCACCGTATATTTTTTTGGCACGGGTATAGCATAAATCTCTCATTTCTTGATCGGCACCTTCAATAGTTGGTGTGAATAGTCCGTCTTTAACTGGAGAGATTTCCTCTATTTCATCTGCTAAATTTTGCGTATTCGTAACTACTATTTCATAAGCCTTCTCTTCACCTAAGAATTGGAAGCATTCAAGCATTTCGTTTGTTGTTCTAAAAGGTGTACCCGGCAAAGTTTGACGATTAAGCGGATTTCCTGCTTGTGAAGCAATTAATATTTGACGATACGCCTTTTCATGTTCATCGATATAATGAACATTCCCTGAAGCTATTACTTTTTTATTCATACGTGTGCCTAATTCAACTAATTTGTTGATAATATCTAAAACTTGAGCATCATTTTGAACAAGATCCTTTTCAATTAAGTGAGCGTAATTGCTAGGAGGTTGTACTTCAATATAATCATAAAACTCTGCAACTTTCTCTGCTTCCTCAGCAGACTTCTGCATCATCGTCTCAAATACTTCCCCTTTGTCACAGGCAGAACCAACTAAAATTCCATCTCTTAGTTTTGTTAAAAGTGACCTAGGAACTCTTGGAACTCTATAAAAATAGTCGATATGTGCATGAGAGATAATCTTGTACAAATTCTTCAAACCTTCTTGTGTTTGAGCAATTAATGTACAATGATATGGTCTAGATCGTTGATATGCATTTCCCTCGCCCATATGATTATTCAATTCCAAATGATTTGTAATTTCTTTTTGTAATAACCCCTGTACTAATTTCCATAATAAGTAACCCGTTGCCTCCGCATCATAAATGGCACGGTGGTGCTGTGTTAACTCAATGTCTAAGTGTTTACATAGCGTATTTAAACGATGATTTTTTAATTCTGGGAATAAGAATCTAGCAAGTTCTAAAGTATCAATAACTGGATTCGGTGCTTTTTCATAACCAATTTTACTATAACCTTGATTTAGAAAGCCCATATCGAAGCTAGCATTATGTGCGACTAATATGCCATCTCCACACCACTCATGGAAATCTTTTAACACATCTTCTACTTCAGGAGCATCTTTTACCATATCATCTGTAATCCCAGTTAAATCGGTTGTCGTTTGTGATAATGGGTGATGCGGGTTAGCAAACGACTCAAATCTATCGACAATTTCTCCTTGTTCTATTCTCACTGCAGCTAACTCAATAATTGTGTCATATACTGCAGAGAGACCTGTTGTTTCAACGTCAAATACTATATAACTTCCTGTCTCTAAGTCAACATCTTTCTCATTATATGCAATTGGAACACCATCATCGACTAAGTTTGCTTCTACACCATAAAGCACTTTAATTCCATGCTTTTGACCAGCACCATGAGCCTCTGGAAAACCTTGTACACCAGCATGATCAGTAATAGCAACAGCTTTATGACCCCATTTAGCTGCTTGTTCTACCAATCGTCCAGGTGAAATAACAGCATCCATTTGACTCATCGTTGTATGAGCGTGAAACTCCACGCGTTTTTCATCTTCTTCAGCACTATCTTTTCTCGTTTCTACTTTAACCTCGTTAATGTCGTTTGCCATCATTGCAAGTTCATTAGAATACATATCTGTTTGAATACTACCCCTTGCTTTGATCCACATTCCTTTTTTCAATTGATCAAATTGAGCAGCATCATCTTCACCTTTAGAAAACATCTTTATTTGTAGTGAATCGGTATAATCCGTAGCTTTAACAATGAGTAAACTTCTTCCTGAACGTAGTTTTCTAACTTCAACATCAAATACATAACCCTGAACAGCTTTTCTACGTTCTTCATCTTGTATTTCAGCCATTTTAATAAGTTCATCTTGGATTTTATAACCAAGCATAAATGGTTTATTTTGTTCTTTTGAATCACGTTCTTGATCTCTTTTTTCTTTTTCATGTATCGTTTTTAGAACCATCTGTTGATCTTCTTTAGCTTGTTGTTCTTTAAATTGTTGGATGGCTTCATGTTGTTCAGTAATTTCAGTTTCAATCCAATATTGTGGAAATCCAATTGTTTTACAAAACTCATTGAATGAATCTTGAATTCTTTTTTTAATGGAATTTCCTTCTGCCTCATTTCTAGCAGTTAACATAATCTTATTATTAGTAACCGTTGGAGTCTGGCCTAATACTAAGTCCTTATATGCTGGTGGAAGCTCTGTATTTTGCAAGAAATAGTTCCAATAATCAAGAAGTATTTCATTGTCTACTTTATTTACTTCATTCATTAACGTTAAGCGTATGGAAGCAATTTCTTTAAAAGAATTTTGCAGGTTATGAAGGAATAGTTGATAGACAGTGACTGGTAAGACATTTTTAATTTGAATGTAAAAATGCCATAACTTTTGCTTTTTATATACTTCTAATCTTTCTAAAGAGCTGTCTTTAAAGTAAGTGTCAACATGATCTTTAGGTATCTGTAACTGATTCAATAAATGAGTCATTTTTTCTGATTTAGAAATGTCCAATTTTATATTCCCCCTGTTACTTACCAGAAAGCAAATAATTTAATTCATAATGGAAACCCTTGTCAAAAGGATTAGACAAGGGTTTGTAGTAGCAAGATTCGTCATACAAGAATCATTGCATCTCTATATAATATTATCATATTTATCGACATTATAGAGCAGAATCTTTATAATTCTACACTTGTAAATTACAGGAATAGTCTTTGAATATCATTCCAAGTAACAATAATCATTAATAACATTAATAACGCAAAACCAATAAGATGGAATATACCTTCTCTTTCTGGTTCTAACGGCTTTCCACGAACAACTTCTAGCCCTACAAATAGTAGACGACCACCATCTAATGCAGGAAGCGGAACTAAATTAACGATTCCTAAATTTATACTTAGAATCGCTGTCCACATCAAGAAATTCATAAAACCAGTTTGAACAACTTGATCTGTTGCATCATATATACCAACAGGCCCAGAGAGCATTTCAATTGATAACTGCCCAGTAACTAACATCGCCAAATTAGTTAAAATTAATTTTGTTGTATCATACGTTTGTTGGAAGCCATAAGTAAACGTTCCAAAGAAAGTTTTTTCATATGCTAAAGTAACACCAATCTGGCCATACGTTTCATCTAATTCTTCAATTCGTTGCTCATTTGGAGTTACAGTTAGGGTTTCTTCCTGACCATTTCTTAGAACAACTACATCCAACGGTTCATTTGGGTTTGCTCTAACAATCGTCGTAAACTCTTCCCAAGTAGAGACAGGGTTATCTTCTATTTGAATGACCTCATCATTTGCTTTAAAACCAGCTTTTTCAGCAGGACTGCCTTGTACAATTTCACCCATTCTAGCTTCCTCTACCGGTACACCTTGAACTACACCTAATATTAAGAAGATGACTATCGCTAATAGAAAATTCATCATAGGTCCTGCGAATAATTGCATCGCTTTTTGACCAGGTGACTTTGAAGCAAATTGACGATCATATGGAGCTATTTGAGTTTCTCTTTCATCCATTACAAAAAATGCTTTACTGTCTACTTCAAATGTTAATTTTTCATCATGTTCATCGATCTCATAGCCCTCAATAACTAAATCGTGATCCAAATCAACGTGTTCAACCTCAATTACTCTAGCGTTTGGATGCTTTGATTTATTATTCACGATTATTTTCGATACTTTTCCAAAATCATTGAATTCTAGTCCTACATGATGGCCTGGTTTCAACTCGATTATTTCTGGGTCTTCCCCAGCTACACGAACATAACCACCAATCGGCAGTAATCGAATGGTATAAACCGTTTCATTTTTGGTAAACGCGAAAATCTTTGGTCCAAAACCAATAGCAAATTCTCTAGCCAGCATTCCTGCCCGCTTAGCAAAAATCAAATGGCCGAATTCGTGAATAAAAACTAATAATCCAAACATAAAAATAAATGCAATTACAGTATTCAAATAGAAACACCTTCCTTTATTGGGCAGAAAATAAATCAATATGAACCATTTAGGAATCTAGTACAGGTTCTGAACTACATAAATTGAATGAAATGAAGCACAGGAAAGACAAAGAGTAAACTGTCAAAGCGATCTAATATCCCACCATGTCCAGGCAAGATATTCCCGGAGTCCTTTACATCATAAAAGCGTTTATATGCTGATTCAACTAAATCACCAATTTGTCCAAAAATAGAACCTAATATAGATACAGCCACTATAATATAGATTGGTTGATTGAGTGGAAAAATTAAATGAAAAACAACACCTACAATAGTTGCAAGTACTATCCCACCAATAGCCCCTTCAATCGTTTTGTTTGGGCTTATTTCTGGCCAAAGCTTGTTTTTCCCTAATGCTCTCCCAGAAAAATAAGCTCCAGTATCAGTTGCCCATACGACTAGCAAAACATAAAAGATAGTAGCTAGTCCATTCTCAACGCTTCTTGTCTCCAAGAAATAATAAAAGCCCATCCCTACATAGAGTACGGCTAATAACAGAAAACCCGCATCATCAAAAGAGAATTTATTTTTTACTAATACAGTATATGCAAGTAGCAACAAGACAAATACCATAATAATTTCAGCAGTATTCATCCGTTCAGCAACGGAAGTTAGATCTGTTGCTGGAACTAACATAACCCATAATAAAATGGTAGCCAAAATTGAAGGGAAAGAAAACAAAGGAACCTTATGCATCTTAAGTAATTCTAACAATCCAATCGTGGCGATTATGTAGATAAATAGTTGAAACGGCCAGTTTCCATAGATGACAAGCGGTATAAAAATGATTAATGCTAGTACAGCAGTTAGAATTCGTTGTTTCATTTACTGTTCATCACCTTATATTCCTCCATAACGTCTTTTTCGTTGTTGATAGTCCTGGAGTGCTTGAATGAATATATCTCGACTAAAGTCCGGCCAAAGTGCATCTGTAAACCAGAACTCTGTATATGCCGATTGCCATAACAAGAAATTACTTAATCTCTGTTCACCGCTTGTTCTAATTAGTAAGTCAGGGTCAGACAATCCATTTGTATATAAGTACTGTTGAAATATATTTTCATCAATTTTATCAGGATTAATTTTAGCGTCTTCTATATCTGATAATATTAATTTTATTGCACGCATGATTTCATATCTACTTCCATAGTTTAAAGCAAAATTCAATATTAAGCCATCATTATCTTTTGTTTGATCTTTAGCATATTGAACGGCTTCTTTTGTATGGTTAGGAAGCGCATTAAAATCACCAATTGTTTCAATTCGGACATTGTTTTTCATCATATCAGGTAAGTAAATATGTAAAAATTCTTTAGGTAACTTCATCAAGTACTCAACTTCTGATTTCGGGCGTTTCCAATTTTCCGTTGAGAAGGCAAATAGTGTAAGAATTTTTACATTGAAATCGACAGCAGTTTGTACCGTGTCTTTAACCACATCCATACCTTCTTTATGTCCAGCAATGCGCGGCAGCCCTCTTTTTTTAGCCCACCGACCATTCCCATCCATAATAATAGCAACATGGTTTGGTATATTATCGAAGTCATTTGACACATTTTCTTCTTTTACTTGCTTATTCTTAAAAAAAGGAAGTTTCATTGACATAATCTGTCCTCCGAACACTGGTGATTATTCCTAATTATGTATAACCGAACACTATTAATGTAAAACAATTTTCTTAATCTATACAAAATGTAATCCATTTAAAGTATTCCACTATCTAGATTAAACAAACTAAATATAAAGTATTGAATAAGAAAACAAAAGCCCCCTTATTAACAAGAGGGCCATGAATTATTCATTCTAATTCAATGCCAAAAAAGTTCCACACATATAATATATGTGTATTAAACCTCTAATATTTCTTTTTCCTTATTTTTGGCAATTTGGTCAATCTCAGCTATATGTTTATCCGTTTCTTTTTGAACGTCGTCTTGCCCAATACGTAATTCATCTTCCGTTAAATCGCCATTTTTTTCTGCTTTCTTTAATTGGTCATTAGCATCTCTACGGATATTTCTGACTTGAATTCTAGATTCTTCAGCATATTTACCTACAACTTTAACTAAATCTTTGCGTCGTTCTTCTGTTAATGTAGGAATGTTAATGCGAACAACATTACCATCACTTGAAGGAGCTAGACCTAAATCAGCTTTTTGAATAGCCTTTTCAATTTCACCTATTGCAGTCTTATCAAAAGGAGTAATTACTAGAAGACGTGCTTCTGGAGCAGTAACCGTTGCTAGTTGATTCAATGGTGTGGAAGCACCGTAGTAATCAACAAATACACTATCTAATAAACTAGGATTTGCTCGACCTGCACGAACTGATGCTAAATTTCTTGTGAATGCTTGTACGGCTTGTTTCATTTTATCCTGACTATCTTTTAATATAGCGTCTGACATTATTATTTCCCCCTTATCGTTGTTCCTATATTTTCGCCTTGTACTACTTTTTTAATGTTTCCTTCTTCCATTATGGAAAATACTACTAATGGAATATCGTTATCCATACATAAGGAAGAGGCAGTTGAGTCCATTACTCCAAGTCCTTCATTTAACATATCCATAAATGAAAGTTTATCATATTTTTTAGCATCTTTATTTAGCTTCGGATCATCTGTATAAACGCCATCGACGTTATTTTTTGCCATCAAAATAACTTCTGCTTCAATTTCTGCAGCACGTAAAGCAGCAGTAGTGTCTGTTGAAAAATAAGGATTACCAGTTCCTGCAGCAAAGATAACTACACGTTTTTTCTCAAGATGGCGAATTGCTTTTCTCCGAATATATGGTTCAGCAACTTGACGCATTTCTATAGATGTTTGAACACGAGTGGGAATTCCAATTGTTTCTAAGCTGTCTTGAAGTGCAAGGGAATTCATTACTGTTGCTAACATTCCCATGTAGTCTGCATTGGCACGGTCCATTCCCATTTCACTACCGACTTTTCCACGCCAAATGTTTCCGCCACCTACAACAACAGCTACTTCAACTCCCAGGTCTGCAACCTCTTTTACTTGAGTAGCTATCGATTGAATTACTTTTGGTTCTATCCCGTAACCTTGGCTTCCACTTAATGCTTCTCCACTTAATTTTAACACAATACGACCGTAACGAGCTGTTGTCATGATAACCTCCAAATAATAAAGTGAATTTCGGTTGGATGTTCTAGTAAGTATATTTATATGGAGAAATAGGGAACAAAAATGTCCCCTAAATCAATTGTTATTTCTTAATTTGGCTCATTACTTCTTCAGCAAAGTTTTCTTCACGTTTTTCCATTCCTTCTCCAACTTCGTAGCGAATGAATGTTTGAACATTTGCACCTTTGTCTGCTACATATTTTTTCACTTTTTGGTCAGGATCTTTTACGAAATCTTGTTCTAGTAAGCAAATTTGCTCAAAGAATTTGCCAAGACGTCCTTCTACCATTTTTTCAACGATGTTTTCTGGTTTACCTTCATTTAATGCTTGAGTTTTCAATACTTCGCGCTCACGATTCACTTCATCTTCAGAAACTTGGTCACGAGATACATATTTAGGGTTTACAGCAGCAATATGCATTGCTACGTCTTTTGCTACAGATTCTTCAGTTGTACCCTCTACAAGAGTTAATACACCAATTCGTCCACCCATGTGAAGGTATGCTCCGAATGCATCGTTATCGGTTTTATTAAGAAGAGTGAAACGACGTAAGGAAATCTTTTCACCAATTTTAGCTACTGCTGAATTGATGTAAGTTTCTACAGTATCTCCTTCACCGTTAAGCTTTTGTTGTAAAGCTTCTTCAACAGAGCTTGGTTGTTGACTTAAGATATGGTTACCTAAGTCTGTTAATAGGTTTTTAAACTGATCATTTTTAGTAACGAAATCAGTTTCACAGTTTACTTCTAATAGAACAGCTGTGTTTCCTTCCACTGCAATATATGTAGAACCTTCAGCTGCAATTCTGTCAGCCTTTTTAGCTGCTTTTGCAATCCCTTTTTCACGAAGATAATCGATTGCCTTTTCGATGTCACCATCAGTTTCTGTTAGTGCTTTTTTACAATCCATCATACCAGCACCAGTTTTTTCACGAAGTTCTTTAACTAATTTTGCAGTAATTGCCATTATTCTTCCTCCTTAAGTTTACCATTTTTTCTTTTAAAAAAGGGTGATAAAAGGCTTATCCTCTTATCACCCTACCTTTTTTAAAAGTTTCCTAGCTTAATGTCCAGTAAAAAGTTACTTAAACATCTACGCTTTCGGATTAGTTTTGTTCTACTTCTTCTTTTACAGCCTCAACTGATTGCTCAGTTTGAGCTTCTTCTAATTCTTCACCTTGTTTTACTTCAAGGATAGCGTCAGCCATTTTAGAAGTTAGAAGTTTAACCGCACGAATAGCGTCATCGTTTGCAGGAATTACATAATCGATTTCATCTGGGTCACAGTTCGTATCGACAATTCCAATGATAGGAATATTTAATTTATGTGCTTCTGCAATTGCAATACGTTCTTTACGTGGGTCAATTACAAACAATGCATCTGGAAGTTTCTTCATATCTTTAATTCCACCAAGGAATTTAACTAGACGTTCTTTTTCTTTTAATAAGCCAACTACTTCTTTTTTAGGAAGCACGTCAAAAGTACCGTCTTCTTCCATACGCTCAATATCAATTAAACGATTGATACGTTTACGGATTGTTTGGAAGTTTGTTAATGTACCACCTAACCAACGTTGGTTAACATAGTACATTCCTGAACGTGTAGCTTCATCACGAACAGAATCTTGTGCTTGTTTTTTTGTACCTACGAAAAGAACAGTGCCACCATTTGCAGCGATTTCTTTTACATAGTTATACGCTTCTTCGACCTTTTTAACCGTTTTTTGTAGGTCGATGATATAAATACCGTTACGCTCCGTGAAGATATATTTCTTCATTTTTGGATTCCAACGGCGTGTCTGGTGACCGAAATGTACACCAGCTTCAAGAAGTTGCTTCATTGAAATTACTGACATAAAATTTTCCTCCTAATGGTTTTTTCCTCCGATTGCATCATTTCTGCATAAAGACCAACTAGTTGGCACCAAATATGCAAATTAACAAACGTGTGTGTTTTATTTACAAGCTCACATAAATTAGTAAACATTGCATTTACACCAGAAATAAATATATCATAATGCAATGCCGTAATCAAGCATTAATATTATTTTTTATGTAATTTAATCGTTAATTCTACTTCTGTTTTTCCACAGTTTAACTTCCTTGCGATTTCTTCTTCAGATAAACCCTCATGGTATAGTTGTAATATTCTTGCCTGTACAGAGGTTTCTACTTCATCTTCAACATGATCAGCTAGGATAGGTTCAGTAACTTCATTCCTATTTGATTCATCAGTAGTATTATCATCTGTAGAGTAAGAATAATCTTCAAACATATTATTTATTTCTTCTGTATGGTTCTTAATAGTAGGAGTATTTCCAGCTAATGCTTCTTGTAACCTCCTATTTTCTTCTTTTATTTCTTCCACATATAATTCTAGGAGTTCCAATACTTCCTTAGGATTATCTTTTGGCTTATCTGGTTTCAACAAATTGCCCTGCTTAAATATAAGGTAGATAGTAGCAATCGTTATAAAATGTAAAATAAAACTAATTACTAGCAATAGTGATGTCATAATATCCCCTATCCCTTGGAGTCAAAATGTAATCCTAAATAAGGATGGCTTATCTCATTCTCATCCTGTTGATTCCGTTCCTTATCTTTTTCTTCCTTATATGTTTCTTTGTTTTCATCATCTTTAATCGTTAAATTGGTAACTTGATCAAAATGTTGAACCTGTTTTCTTCTTTGTTCATGTTCTTTTAACTGCAGCCCAGCAAGTGACTCCTGAAAATGTTGGTTTTGTTTTGACATCTGCTCTTGAAGTTTTCCTGCATCTTGTGTTCTTGGAAGTGCCACTTGCATTTCTATTGATTTCCAACTCAAATAGAATCACTTCCTAATCTAATATTTTACAAGTACTTCATAACAATTTCATTGTGCTCTAATATGCATTGTACATGTTGATATTCAGATTTAATAGAACGTTGATACTTCCCAAAAACTATATCAACATTTGGATGAAGTAATTTCCTAACGACAAGCTTATCCTCACATTCTTCCTCCACTTTAGAAGTATTAATTTCTGAAATACGATCATTTACTTCTGAAAGTTTATTTTTTGTTTGTAATATAGAGTTTTGATGTTTTAAGACCATTAATTTTAGCTTCGTATTTTGGACATTCTGTGATTGCTTTATTTTTTTTCCAATGATATATAACTTCTTCAACATCTCTTCTAATTCCTGTTTTTTTGTAATCAATTCTTGTAGCTCTATATCGAATGTATGAGACGATTCAATAATAACTTTTGTCTTAGTATAAGAATGATTGCCGATTTCTTTCGCTTCAATGTATTCACCTGCTGAAATAGTACCACCAATAATATTTCCTCGTTGGCAGTATATTTTCTTTTGTGCCCTGCAATTACTTTGGATAATCGAGTTTTCTACAAATAAATTATTGCCAGCTTCAACAGTACCTTGATTAATGTACCCAATATTTATGTCTTCTTCAGCAATTACCTTTCCTTTTTTCAGACCTGCTAATCCTTCAGAAACAAACACAGAACCTTTTGAAATAATTGTGGCAGCTTCAACCAAACCAAATATTTTCACATCCCCGTCAGCAGTAATTTTAAACCCCGAAGGAACATCTCCGTGAATGACAACAGTACCAGTAAATGCAATATTTCCTTCTTTCATTGTTAGTGTTCTTTTAACTTCATACACGGCATTTACATAAATTTTGGTTTTTGTTGTGCAGATTTGACCGTCTATTGCAGCATAAAAACTTAGGTCTTCTTTTCTAAAAACAACATTTTCTCCTGCTCTAATATGAACAGGCTTACCATTTTTCGCTGGAATTGCTTCTCCCCTAACATTTATACCTGGCGTTCCATAAGTTGGTAATGTTATAGCAGCTAATTTTTGACCAGCTTTTACGGAAGGTATTTTCATTACTTCACGAAAATCCCAATTGCTACTTTCTGTCATATCGATATTAGTGTTGATCAAGTAATGGATTTGTCCATTTTTTCCATTACTTGGATGAGAACCTTCTGCTACCAACAAAGGAAACTCCTCCAATTTCACTAATCCTTTTGTTAGAGATTGAATCTGATTCTCTAGAATGCCAGATACAATATGGTTCTCTTTTAGAAAGTTAATGATGTCTGATTTTGAAAATTGATGAATAATAGAATTGACATCCTCTTTTTTTACGTGCAATAAGGCTTTCATATGATCTGTTGACTGTTCAATATTAAAAAACTCATGTAATGTCTCCATGCAAACGCCTCACTTTTGAAAACAAAAATAACTTGGCATTCTTTATGCTAGTTTCTCTAATATTTTTCTTAATTTAAAAATAGCTTTTTTATGCAATTGAGAGATTCTAGAAGTAGTTAATTCCAATACTTGACCTATTTCTGTAAAAGTTAATTCTTCTTGATAAAAAAGACTTAAAATCATTTGTTCTTTTTCATTTAAATGTTGTATGCCTTGTAAAAGTTCCTTTATAATTTCATTTTGTAATACGTTTTCTTCAGGTTGTCCTGATTTTTTATCGGGGATGGAATAACCGATTCCTTCTTTAAATTCATTATCCTGGTTCTTACCTTTATCTTCGATGGAAAGAACATTTGCAAATAAAGAATTCTTTATAGTTGTCTCAACTTCATCAACAGACATATCAACATATTTTGCTATTTCTTTAGAGGTTGGTTCTCTTTGTAATTTTTGTTCAAGTTCTTGAGATAGTTGTTCTACTTTTTTAATTTTGTCCCGTGTTGATCGAGGTAACCAATCTTCTTTTCTTAATCCATCAATAATTGAACCTCGAATTCGAAATGATGCATAAGTATCAAACTTTAAATCACGATCAATATCAAATTTCTTTAAAGCATCATATAATCCAAACATACCCAAACTTCTCAAATCATCCTTTGACACACTAGATGGAAGGTGACTTGCTGTGCGTTCAACATGATAATTCACAAGATACATATAATGTTGAATGATTTGATTTGCAGTATGATTATTTTGTTCCTTTTGCCATTTTGCCCATAATTCTTTTTCTAGAGGAGATGAATTTACTGCCATTAAAAATGCTCCTCCTTACTTTTTATTTAAATTATAGTTTCACCTTTTGAGATTGTTCTAATTCTTAAGTCGCCTGTTTTCGGATCAAAGTCGATCGTTCTACCACAATTTCCTCCAACGTCTGAAGCGACAATAGGTATTTTATGCTTCTTAAGAATAGTCTCTACAGCCTCAACATTCCTTTCTCCAATTCGCATAACATCATTTGAAGATGAAAATTGAAACATCTGAGCTCCACCAGCCATTTTTGCCTTTAATGAATAGGTTCGAACACCATATTCATTTCCTAACGTTTCTAATAACGATTCAATTGCCGTATCTGCATATTTCCCTTTGTTGAACTTCTTTTGTTTTGCATGGTTTGAATCAGGTAACATAATGTGTGCTAATCCTGCCACTTTTTTTGGCAAATCATATAGAATAACACCAACACATGAGCCTAAGCCAGATGTCCGTATAATTTGTGGAGGTGTAACAATATTTAAGTCTGCAATACCTACTTTTACAATCGGACTTTGACTTGTGTTACTCATATTCGTTTATCCCAATTGCATTAAAAATTTTTGAAACAGATTCGACGGCAGGAAGTAGGAAAAATTGACTATTTATTCCATTCGTTGTGTCCATATCATTAATCTTTGTATCAATGACAATTGCATAATCTGTTATAGTTGATATTTCGATTAAACCTACGGAAAGTAGTGCTCCAGCCATATCAATACTTAAATGAGGAATCGACGGCTGCATATTAATGTTTGTAAAATCTGAAAGCGCAGTTAAATAAGAACCTGCTAGAATGTTTCCAGCTTCTTGTAGAGCTGAAAAAGCAATTTCATTGATGTTCTCTTGCTCATCGAACAATTTCATATCATCACTCATTGTCATCTGTTGAACAAGTGAGTCTGCTTCATCAATAGAAAAGAATAAATACACCGTACCAGGGGCCTCTCCTTGAATTTGAAACATTATAGCAACTACTAGCTTCTCAGGACCGCCTAGAATTTCTACAGCTTCATCAAAAGCAACAATCTCTACTTTAGGTACGGTCATATCTACTTTTTTATTTATTAATTTAGACATCGAGGTCGCAGCATTACCGGCACCAATATTACCTATTTCTCTTAAAGCATCTAATTGTATTTGAGAGTATTGTTCTTTCATTATATTAACCTTCCAATTCCTTTAGTTCGGATAATTCATCTGATAGTAACACTTTGGATAAATCTAGTAATATTAGGAGGCGATTCTCTAGTTTAGCCACACCTTTAATATAATCATTATTTACAGCCCCAACTATTTCTGGTGCAGGTTCAATGCTACTTTTAGGAATGTCAATTACATCGTTTGCAGAGTCAACAATTAGTCCAACTTCCATATTGTTAATTTCTACAATAATTATTCTAGTAGAATCACTATAATCTCTAGCCTCGATATTTAACCGAATTCGTAAGTCAATAATTGGAGTAACAACACCTCTTAAGTTAATTACTCCTTTTACGAAATCGGATGTACCGGGAACCCTAGTGATGGATTGCATTCTTTCAATAGATCCTACCTGTTGAACAGGAATCGCAAATTCTTCTGCCTTTAATTGAAATATGATTACTTTTTCATCTTGTAATAGATCTTCTCGCATATTTCTCTCCCCCTATTTTACCAACGCATTACTGTCTATAATTAAGGCTACTTCTCCATCTCCTAGAATGGTAGCTCCAGAAATAGCAAATGTATCTCCTAAATAATCCCCTAACGATTTTAAAACGACTTCCTGTTGACCTATAAAGGAATCTACCACTAATCCAGCTAATTTATCACCTTTTTTTACGATTACAATGGATACATAATCAGAACCACCTTCTACTGATTCATCAGGAACTTGTAGAATGTCGTCTAAGAAAGCTAATGGCACGACTTTCCCACGAAAATCAATGACTTTATTATTATGTGCAGATAGCAATTGATCTTTATGAATAATGGCTGTTTCTATAATAGATGATAAAGGAATTGCATACTTTTCATTCTGCACTTCTACTAAAAGAACTGAAATGATAGATAAGGTTAATGGCAATTGGATAGAGAAAGTTGATCCTTTTTCCTTTTCTGAGTCTATTGTAATGTGGCCTCCTAAGGATTCAATCGTGTTTTTAACAACATCTAACCCAACACCACGACCAGATATATCAGATATTGTATCTGCAGTTGAAAAACCACTTTCTAAAATCAGTTCAAATACTTGCTGGTCTGTTAAAGTTTCTACATCATCACTACTAATAACTCCATTAGTTAAAGCTTTATTAATAACCTTCTCTTTATCGATTCCTGCTCCATCATCCTTTATCTCAATAAAGACATGATTTCCACTGTGATATGCTTCTAACATAATAGTGCCCGTTTCTGGTTTTCCTTTTTTCTTTCGTTCTTCCGGCATTTCGATTCCATGATCGACTGCATTACGAAGCAAATGAACTAATGGGTCACCAATCTCGTCTATTACAGTTCGATCTAATTCTGTCTCCGCACCAATAATTTCAATATCAATTTTTTTATCTAGATCTCTAGCTAACTTTCTAATCATTCGTGGGAATCGACTAAACACTTGATCAATCGGTACCATACGCATCGTTAATATAATGCTTTGTAAATCACTAGATACTCGTGACATTCTTTCGACTGTTTCATGTAAATCATGACTATTAAGATCGGCAGCAATTTGCTCTAATCGACCACGATCGATTACTAACTCTTCAAATAAATTCATTAAAATATCTAATCGCTCTATATTTACTCTAATAGTTTTTGAACTTGCACCTTTTGATTGCTTTTCTTCTTTTTGGGATGGTGTTTCTACTGTTGCAGCTTGTTCAGATTGTGTATGTACTAACTCTTCCTCGTGTTTTCTTTCGATATATTGTGAAAGTGCAAAAGGATTAACAGATACTCTATTAATCTCGGAAACTTTTTTAATTTTTTCCGATATTTCATCACTAGAGTGTTTAGAAACTAAGATAACTGTAAATGAGTTTTGAAAATCTTCCTCTTCCAATTGGGTCACAGGGGGGTCAGACTTGATTACTTCACCATGCTTTTCTAGAACATCGAATACCATGAATACTCTAGCACCTTTAAGTAAACAATCTTCATTTAACTCGACATAAATTTCGTAATTGGAAAATCCACGATCTTGTGATTCATTTAAAATAGATATCTCAAATTCATCTAAATTCGTTATATATTGTAGATTACTTTCATTACTTGACTTTTCATTTAGTTTATCATGTTTCTCTCCAGAAACTATTGCTATTAATTGACTGACTATATCATTAACATCTCTTGTGCCGTTACCACTGTTTGAAATATCTTCTACCATTGCATTTAAATGATCAACAGCTTCAAATAAGATATCAATTAAGTTAGCATCAACATTGATTTTTTCATTTCTAATTTCATCAAATACATTTTCTAGCTGGTGGGTTAAGTTAGCAAGATCTTCAAATCCCATCGTAGCCGACATCCCTTTTAACGTGTGAGCTGCTCGAAAAATTTCTTCAATAATTGATTTATCTTTTGGATTTTTTTCCAATTCTAAAACCTGATTATAAAGAACCTCTAAATGCTCCGTACTTTCATCAATAAATACATCTAAATATTGTGACATCTCCATCTCTACATCCCCCTAAGATTAGTCGTAATTTTATGAAGCGTTTCTCCCAATTGATTCAAATTTATAATGTAATTTACATAATTGGTCTTCACTGCTGCTCTAGGCATTCCATATACAACTGTAGACTCTTCTGACTCGGCAATTACAATTGTATTTGGATCATTCTCTTTTAATTTAATGATACCATTAGAGCCATCACTTCCCATACCTGTTAACACAATTGCTACTTTATTTACCCTTTGTACTTTGGCTAAAGATTGAAAAAGAACATCCACAGATGGTGTATGGGGATACCTTTCTCCAACATCTTCATGAATCACTATTGCATGCGAAGTACCGACTTTCCTTACTTCCATGTGATAATCTCCTGGTGCAATGTATACTGTATTTTCTTCAAGTACTTCACCATGCTCCGCTTCTTTCACGTGTAAATCAGTTAATGTATTTAGGCGGTTTGCAAGTGATTTTGTAAACCCACTAGGCATATGTTGAACAACTAGTATTGGTGGCGACTTTTTTCCAGATAAATCAACCAATAATTGTTGTAATGCTTTCGGTCCCCCTGTTGAGGTACCAATAGCAACCAATGTATTTTTGTAAGGAGTTCTGATGGTTGAGAGATTAGGAATAGATTTTAGTGGTTTCATAGATTGATTTTTCACCTTGGATGCTGCAACCACTTTTAATATAATTCCTTCTTTAATTTTTTCTAAAGATGTTAGCCCAGTAGGTTTCGTAATAAAATCTACTGCACCATTGGAAATAGCCTGTACTGTTTTCGTAGTAGCGTCGCTTGTAAAGCTTGATAGTATTACTACTGGTAGCGGATGAGTTTCCATAATCTTTGTTAGCGCAGTCAGTCCATCCATTTTGGGCATTTCTATATCTAATGTCACAACATCTGGTTTTAACTGCTTTATTTTTTTAATTCCATCCTCCCCATTTCGAGCCGTGGCAATAACTTCAATTCGATTATCACTACTAAGAATGTCAGAAATCATCATGCGCATAAATGCGGAATCATCAACTATAAGTACTCGAATGGGATTCATGGATTTACCTCTCTCTAATCATTTTTTTAAGCCTTTTAATAAATGAAAAGGATTCTTCACTACTTTCAAGTGATTCATTGGACATATAATTCAACACAATTTGCCCTATTGCTCTGGAAATGGGAGCACGTTTATTTAGCACTGTAAAAGGAATTTGACGTCTAACAGATGTTGATACGAACTTTTCATCTGGTAACTGTCCTAATACATGTACATCCGATAATAAAAATTGTTTCACTGCCAGCTTAAAACGTTCTAAAGTTTTTAGACCATATTTGAACGAATACGAGCGATTAAGAATAACATAGATCGGCATATCCAATTGCCTGCTTATGATTTGTTTTACCATACTATACGCGTCAGTAATGGATGTTGGTTCTGGAGTTGTAACAACTACGCATTCGTCTGAGGCCAAAATAAAGAAAATGCTTTCTTCCGATACATTTGCTCCCAAATCAAATAGGATATAATCGTATTCCCTACTTATATGATGAAATTGCTCATAGAAAAAATTCATTTTTTCTTCATTGAGATGGAAGAATCCAGTTAATCCTGTTCCACCAGAAATAAAAGGTAAGTTATTTGTCCCTTTCTTTACAATTTCATGGAAGGCTAATTGTTCTTCAAACATATCAACAATCGTTTTTTCAGCATGTACCCCTTGTAGTATTTCAATATTCCCCATCCCGATATCTAAATCGATTAATAGTACGCTTTTTCCTGATTTTTGAAGCTCTAGAGAAAAGTTCAGTGCTACATTTGATTTACCTACTCCACCTTTTCCACTGACAAAAGAAATTACTTTTGTTTTTCGTTGTGAGGAAGTACCTTGTAATTTTTGCCGAAGACTAGTTGCTTGATCGACCATTTATACTTTCACCTACTATCATTTCACTTATTTTACTTGGTGAAGGATTAAGGATGTCGTCTGGTACATCTTGTCCATTGGTTAAATAAGCAATACCAGTCTGTTTTTCTAAACAAATATTTAACATACTCCCATATTGAGTTGTTTCATCTAATTTTGTAAAGATAACTTCTTTAATAGGAATCTTATCAAAACTATCGTATATTTCTAGTATGTCTTTTGGTTTTGCAGTTAAAGAAAGTACTAAAAATGTTTCAACAGCAAGGTTCTCATTCATGCTATCTTTTAATTCTTTAACATATTGCTCATCTCTGAAGTTTCTTCCTGCAGTATCGACTAATATTAAATCATAATGACTCAATTTGATAATCGCCTCGTTATAGTCTTCTAACGAGTATGCCACCTCAACGGGTACATCTAATATTTGAGCATAGGTTTTTAGTTGTTCTATAGCTGCAATACGATAGGTGTCCATTGTTATAAAGGCGACACTTTTTTTATCATTTAACATACTATTTGCAGCTATCTTTGCAATAGATGTAGTTTTCCCAACTCCAGTAGGGCCAACAAATTGAACTATTTTAGTGTTATAAGATAATCCACTAAAAGTAGTATCTTCTAGCGATTGTTCTATTTCTTTTTGTAACGCTTCCCTTATTTCTTCTACTGGAGCATCTTTTAGAGAAGGGTTTTTCTCCTGGGTTTGCCGGATTAATTGTTCAGCAATAGGTGGTGAAACTTCTTGTTCTATTAAATGCTGATAGAATACTTGAAATTCTAGTTCAAATTTATTATTGCTATCTGCCTGTAGTTGAACTAGTTGCTTTAAATGTTTGAGTTCATTTAAAATATCTCGATTATCCGAATAATTGTTTTTAATCTTTTCTTTTTGTTCTCTAATATCAGGTTTTTTATTCTGTTTTGGAAAATTAGGCATTTCATCTAAAGCAGCAATAACCTCTATTTTTCTTTTCTTAAAAAGCCCTAAAAAGCCACCTTCTTGAATTTCTTTAGAGTTTAAAATGACTGCATTTTTGCCTAGTTCTTTTCTGATTTGCTTCATTGCTTCTGGCATGGTAGTTGCTATATACTTTTTTACCTTCAAGCTACATTCACCACCCCTACACTTTGTACTTGAACAGATGGTTCTAGTTCATTGTATGATAAAACGATAATTTGCGGTAAGAAACGATCTAACAATTGTTTGACATACATTCGAATTGCTGGGGAGCAGAGTAAAATGGCATTATCTTCTTGTAATGTCATCTTCTCTACTTCAGCATGGATTATTTTAATTATCGCTTGCTGTGAATCTGGATCTAGCGCTAAATAATTCCCATGTTCCGTTTGTTGAATATTTTCTGCGATTAATTTTTCTACTTTTCCAGATACCGTAATGACATTCAATGTGGAATCTTCTTTAACATATTGTCTTGTAATTTGTGATGATAATGCTTGTCTCACGTATTCTCCCAATAATTCTGTATCAGTTGTTAATTTAGCAAAGTCTGCTAGTGTCTCAAATATAATTGGTAGATTACGGATAGAGACATTTTCTCTCAATAATTTGCTTAACACTTTTTGTATATCGCCAATGGCAAGTGGTTCCGGTGTTACTTCTTCTACTAAGATTGGATAACTTTCTTTCAAGTGATCGATTAGCTCTTTCGTTTCTTGGCGTCCTAACAATGTATGAGCATGTTGTTTAATTATCTCTGTAATATGAGTAGAAACTACGGATGGTGGGTCTACCACTGTATACCCTGATAACTCAGCCTCATCTTTCAACTCTTCCCCTATCCATTTAGCAGGTAATCCGAAGGCAGGTTCCTTCGTATCTATTCCTTCTATCATATCATCGTCCATATCTGGTGCCATCGCTAAGTAATGATCTAATAGTAATTCACCTGTAGCCACTTCATTACCTTTAATTTTAAGACGATATTCATTCGGGTTTAATTGAATATTATCCCTAATCCGAACAACTGGTATAACAATACCGAGTTCGATTGCTAGTTGTCTTCTAATCATAACGACACGGTCTAGTAAATCTCCACCTTGTTTAGTATCCACTAGTGGAATTAAAGAATACCCAAATTCAAATTCGATTGGGTCCATGCTCAATAAATTAACAACATTTTCTTGTGACTTCATTTCAGCACTTTCCGTTTGATCCTCTTCTTCCACATTTTTTGTCTCCGGCTGTTTTGACTGATTTAATAATAAATATCCACTAACAGCTAATATCAAAGCAATAATAGTCGTTAAGAAAAAGTTAATTGGTGTTAAACCTAAAAAGAATATTGTACCAGCAGCAATAAATAATAGTTTAGGATACTGTAGTAACTGATCTGTTACATCACTGCCTAAGTTATTCCCTGATTGAGAGCTTCGTGTTACTACAATACCAGTTGCAGTTGATATTAGTAATGCTGGAATTTGACTGACTAATCCATCACCAACGGTTAACCTAGTAAAGGTATCAATCGCCTCTTGGAATGGCATACCCATTTGAACCATACCAATCACAATTCCAAACACAATATTTACTAATACGATGATGATACCTGCAATAGCGTCTCCTTTAACGAACTTACTAGCACCATCCATAGAACCATGAAAATCTGCTTCATCTTCAACTAGTTTTCTTCTTTCTTTCGCCTCTTGTTCAGAAATTAGACCTGCATTCAAATCTGCATCAATACTCATCTGTTTACCTGGCATTGCATCTAGTGAGAATCGTGCTGCTACTTCTGATACACGTTCTGATCCTTTCGTAATAACTAAAAAATTAATAATAACTAGGATGACAAAGACTACAAAACCAACCAAAGCATCATTACCAATTACAAAACTACCAAACGTTTCTACCACACCACCAGCTTCTGCTTTTGATAAGATTGATCGTGTCGTAGAAACGTTCAACCCGAGTCTAAATAATGTTAGTAATAATAATAGAGATGGAAAAATTGAGAATTGTAACGTTTCCTGTGTATTCATAGCTACTAAAATTACGATTAATGCTAGTGTAATATTTAATAGTATTAAAATACTAAGTAGCCAACCAGGAAGAGGTATTACTAACATTATGATAATTAAAATGACGCCTAAAAGAACGGATAGATCTCGTGCTTTCATGGTTGTATCTCCTTAATTAAGCTAAGCTTTTTTTTCTAATCGATAAACATATGCCAATATTTCCGCTACTGCTTGATAAAATTCTTCTGGAATTAAATCATTAATTTCTAGCTTGTCATATAACGCCCTTGCTAATGGACGATTTTCTACAGTAACCACTTTATGAACCTTTGCTATTTCTTTTATTCTTAGAGCTATATGATCAGCACCTTTAGCGACTACATATGGTGCATTAGCTTTCTTTTCATCATATTTAATTGCGATCGCATAATGGGTAGGATTCGTAATAACAACATCTGCTTCAGGTACTTCACTCATCATTCGTTGCATCGCCATTTGCCTTTGTTTTTCTTTAATTTTAGACTTTATTAAAGGGTCACCTTCAATGTTTTTATACTCATCTTTAATGTCCTGTTTAGACATGCGCATGTTTTTCTCAAAATCATATCGTTGATACGCATAGTCGAAAACGGCGATGAACAATAATGCTATAATCGCAGCAACCGCCATAATCATAGTGACTTGTCCAAAGAATCCTAAAGCATTTTCTACATCTTTAAAGGCTAGCATCATCATATCGTCTTTATAAATCCATATAACCGTAAAAGTAATTGCACCGATTAATGAGATTTTAAATAATGATTTTAGTAACTCTACTAATGCCCGGATGGAAAAAATACGTTTAGCCCCTTGTATTGGGTCGATTTTTTTAAGGTCAAGCTTCAAAGGTTCTGTTGTAAACAAAAAGCCAATTTGCATTAAATTTGACGCAAACCCAGCGAATATTGCTATTACCATAATTGGAGCAACTATTTTTGCCATTGTAATTAGACCTTCTATTAACACTTGATAGACAGTAGATGACGTTACATCCCAATGTATATACTCCGTAAAAGTATATTGGTATAAAACCAACATATTATCTTTCATAAATCCACCAAATACAAATAGAATGATAAAACTCAATAGTAGTAGAATCCCGGTGTTTACATCTTGACTCTTCGCTACTTTCCCTTTCTTACGTTCATCCAATCGTTTTTTTGGAGTTGCTTTTTCAGTTTTTTCTCCTGCAAAAAATTGTAAATCTAGACGTAATTGCAACTTAAGCCCCTCCAAACAATTGCAATAAACTTCGCATCGTATCAAACATTGTTGTAAATAGATTTTTGGCTAATATGATATACAAACTTAAAAAGAAAAAGAGTGCGATAAAACTAACTAGAATTTTTAACGGTAAACCTACAACAAAGACGTTTAATTGTGGAACCGTTCTTGCTACGATTCCTAATGCAACATCAACTAAAAATAAACAACCTACAATTGGTATCGCAATTTGAAAAGCAATTAAAAACATCATATTGAATGATCGGATAACGAACTCTGTAATACTAGCATTCTGAAAAGGAATAAATGCATCAACAGGAATAAATTTATAACTATTTACGATTCCATCTATTAACAAATGATGTCCATCAACCGATAATAGAAATAGTAAAGCAATAATGTAAAAGTATTGGCCTATAATAGGGCTTTGCGCACCTGTTTGGGGATCTACCACATTGGCAATAGCAAACCCCATTTGGAAATCAATGAATCCACCTGCTATTTGAACAGCAGATATTATGATATAACCTATCAAACCAATTAATAGTCCAATAAGTATTTCTTTTACAATGAGCAAAATATAAAAATAATCAAATATAATAACTGGTGATTCAACCGTATAAAACATAATAAATGCTAGAAAAAAACTAATGCCAATCTTAAATGGTAAAGGTATTGTTCGGTATGAAAAAAATGGCAATGTCACAAAAAAAGCAGTAACTCGAACTAAAATGAGTAAAAATACTGGTAAGCTGTTAATATTAATTAATTCGAACATAATCTACCCTACAAACATGTTTAAATTCTGAAATAAATCAGAAGTAAACTCTACCATTGTTGTTAACATCCACGGTCCAAAAAAAACAATACCAACTAAAACAGCAACAATCTTAGGGATAAATGCCAAGGTTTGTTCTTGGATTTGGGTTGTCGCTTGAAATATACTAACAAATAAACCTACTGCTAGTGCTAATATTAAGAGCGGGCCAGTTACAAGTAAAATTGTGTATATGCCTCTTTCTGCTAATGTTAATACAAATTCACTGTTCAAAGTAATACACCCTCTCTATTTACAAGTTAACTAGAAACCCGATAACAACGAATCAGTAATTAGATACCAACCGTCTACTAGTACGAATAATAATATTTTAAACGGTAATGAAATCATAACCGGTGGTAGCATCATCATCCCCATGGACATAAGAACACTTGCCACTGCCATATCAATTATTAAAAAAGGTACAAAAATCATAAACCCCATCTGAAAGGCTGTCTTTAACTCACTAATAGCAAATGCAGGTACTAATGTCGTTATTGGAATATCTTCGATGCTCTCAGGTCTTTCCATTTGGGAATAACTCATAAATAATTCCAAATCTTTTTGCCTTGTATGTTTAGCCATAAACTCTTTTATCGGAGTGCTTGCTCTCTCGTAGGCTTCATCTAAAGTAATTTCTTCGTCAAAAAGTGGTTCTAATGCCTCATCGTAAACCTCACCAAAAACTGGAGCCATAATGAAAAACGTTAAAAATAAAGCTAATCCAATTAATACTTGGTTAGGTGGCATCTGCTGGGTAGCCAATGATGTTCTTACAAAAGAAAGTACAATAATTATTCTTGTAAAACTTGTCATTAATATTAAAATACCTGGTGCTAATGACAGAACCGTTAATAGTAAGATTAACTTAACAGATGTAGCAACATTAGAAGGATCGGAACTAGAAAACATATCTATAAATTCATTCATCTTGATCATCCTTCTGTTTTTGCTGATTAATTAATGCTTTACGATTGCTTTTTAGTTTGTCTAACTCATTTGAAAATAAGTTTTTAAAGCTTTTTCCTTCATTTTTGTTAGAAGTGTTTCCTTCCGCTTGTTGCTGAAATACAGATGAGAGGATATTGACGGGTTGTTCTTCCTTCCGAGACATTAAGTCCTTAATTACATCTTCATCTTGTATTTCCTGTAATAATTCAACATTGTCTCCTACACCAATCAAATAAAATTTTTTACCAATCCGAATGATTTGAACCGATTTATTTGGACCTACATTAACTCCACCCAGATTATCAAGTGCTTTTACTTGGTTAAACATTTTACTTCTCTTATTTAAAAATTTTAATAAAAAGTAAATTAGTCCTAATATCAGAAATAATACCAAGATCATCTTAATAAAATTTAATATGAAAGTGCTATTGGAAGTTTCATTTCCTGTGATCTCTGTTGAATCCTCGTTAGAATTTGTTGCCTCTGGTGCATCATCACATTCAGCTGTTCCTTCTATACAATCACTTACCTTTGGATCTTCAGCAAAAGTATTTATAGTAAAAAGACCAAAGAACATGAGAAAAAACAGGAAAGTGATTAAGCCTATTTTCCTAACCAATATCATCACTCGTTTCTAATTCAATGCCTTTTGAATAGCCTCAATTACACGATCAGCCTGAAATGGTTTAACAATAAAGTCTTTGGCTCCTGCTTGAATCGCATCGATTACCATAGCTTGTTGTCCCATAGCAGAACACATGATAATTTGGGCATTAGGATCTCCTGCTTTGATTTCTTTTAATGCTGTAATTCCATCCATTTCTGGCATCGTTATATCCATAGTTACTAAATCAGGTTTCAATTCGTTATACAAGCTAATTGCCTGATTACCATCTTGTGCTTCCCCAACAACTTCGAAGCCGTTTTTTGTTAGTATATCTTTAATCATCATTCGCATAAAAGCAGCATCATCCACGATTAAAATTCTTTTACCCATTTCATTCTACCCCCAGTTAAGTTATTTTAGTTTCATCAATCGATCTGATTGACTTATTATATCAGTAACTCGAACTCCAAAGTTTTCATCGATAACAACTACTTCACCTTTGGCAATTAACTTATCATTTACTAAGACATCAACTGGCTCACCTGCTAGTTTATCTAATTCAACTATTGAGCCTGAAGACAGGTCCAAAATGTCTTTAATGGTCCGCTTAGTACGCCCTAACTCTACCGTGATTTTTAGTGGTATATCCAATAGCATATCTAAATTTCGCTGATTATTAGAATCAATCGCTACTGGTTCAAAGTTAGAAAATTGTGCTGTTTGGATATCTGATTCTTGTTTCGTTGCCGTACCGATAAATTGTGGCGTTTCTTGTTCAACTTTCGTTGATTTTTCTTCAGTTATTTCTGGAAATACAATTTCTTCTTTTTGCTGTGGGGCTTCCATCTCTTGTACGGCAGCAGCCACTTCTTCAGTTGAATCATGCATTAAATGTTCTACCAATTCTTTTGCAAAATCAATCGGAATTAATTGCATAATATTAGAATCAATTAACGTGCCCACTTTTAATTGGAAGGAAACCTTAACTAATTTTTTATCATTCACTTCTTTAAAAGGCTCACTAGATTTATTAAATGTAATGGAAGGTGGTGATATATCAACTCGTTTATTAAATACAGTTGACATACTTGTAGCGGCTGCGCCCATCATCTGATTCATCGCCTCTTGAACGGCACTTAAATGAATCTCATTTAATTCCTCAACCTTACCAGTTCCATCCCCACCAAGCATTATTTCAGAAATAATTGCGGCATCATCTGACTTAATGACAAAGATATTATGTCCTGTAAATCCTTCTACATAATTAACTTGAACACTAACATGATCAAAGTCAAAAGTTTCATCAAGGGCATTTTGATTTATAACGGAAACTGTAGGTGTTGTAATTTCTACTTTTTGGTTTAGTAGAGTCGATAACGTCGTTGCAGAACTTCCAAATGATATATTACCTATTTCACCAAGTGTATCAATTTCGACGCCACTTAATTCATTCATTGATTCGTTATTAGTATTGAGAGTTAATTCTTCTTCCTCTTCTTCTCCAATGCTTAATAACGCATCAATTTCATCTTGAGATAGCATCCCATCATTCGTCATCTTCATACCCTCCCCTATATTCTTCTAACACCTGGACTGATAATTTCTTCTTGTACATACCAGGTTGAACAAAGAACTTTGGCTCATTATTAATTGTTAATTTTAATGGTTGGTCAATTGGTTGGTTTAATCCTACCACGTCACCAACATTAAGATTCAAAAGCTCGTCAACAGTTATATTGGTCTCACCGAGAATTGCTTTTGCTTCTACAAACGCACGATTTAAATTTTTAGAAAGTTTTTTTACATTCTCGGGGTCTTGTTTTTGTTTAGATGTTTGCATCCAATACTGTACAGAAAGCTTTGAGATAATCGGTTCTAATACAATATGCGGAATACAAATATTGATCATTCCACTCGTCTCGCCAATTGTAGTATTTAATGAAACAACTACTACCGTTTCATTCGGTGATACTAATTGTAAAAATTGTGGATTAACCTCTAATTCCTCTAAATATGGCTCAATATCCACTAATGAACTCCAGGCTTCTTTTAGTGTTCCCATCCCTTTTTCAAACAGTTGAGATATCAATATTGATTCAATTTCAGTTAAATTTTCAATTTTATTAACACTATCTCCTCTTCCACCAAGAACACGATCAATCATACCGTAAGCAATGTTTGGATTAACCTCCATTATGATTTTCCCGTCCAACGGTGGAACCCCGTACACATTTAAAACAGTCATCTTCGGAATCGAGCGAATAAACTCCTCATATGGAAGTTGATCGACAGATGCCACGGTTATATTTACGTAGGATCGTAACTGTGAAGAGAAGAATGTTGTCAGCATTCTAGCGTAATTATCGTGTATACGACCTATACTACGAATTTGATCTTTTGAAAATCGTAATGCTCGTTTAAAATCATAAACTCGCTCTTTTCTATCTTTTTCTTCTGTCCTTAATTCTTCTGCATCCATTTCCCCAGTTGTTAAAGCAGATAACAAGGCATCTATTTCATTTTGCGAAAGAACTTCATCTACCAAAGGTAATCACCTCCATATTGGAGCAGTTGTTATTGTAATATTTTATTTATCGTATAAACGTCATTAATTGTTCCTTCTACCATGATCTCGTTCAATTTTTCTTGTACAATATCTTCTAATTCATCTAAACTTGTTTGAAATTGTTCCTGATCCATTTTAGATAATTCTTTTATTAGGATATTTTTAATTTGGAAGTCTCTTTTTGAAATCTCTTCTCTAGCATCTTTACTGTCCGTAACAATTTGAAATTGAATTCGGACAAAACTACCATCAATTAAATCAGTCGTTACCTCTGGGCTTTCATAGGAATATTCAATGATGTCATCTATTGTAGGATTTTCATCCTTGCCATCTGCATTTACATTAAGATATACAACAAAAATAATTGCAACAATAGTTAATATTATTAGTAAAGATGTCACCATAGTTTTTAATAATCTATTCATTTGCCTTCTCCACCTCTTTAAGTGATTGTTGCATCCCTACTTTTTGATAGAATGCAGTAATATCATCAATCACCTTCTGTTTAGGTTCTTTAACGACTAATTTTTTGCCAGATAATAATGTAATGGTTGTGTCTGGCAATGATTGAATTTGCTCAACTAGCATAGCATTTAATATGAATGTATCACCATTTAATCGCGATAATTGTATCATTAATTATGATAGGAGCACCTCACCTGACAGAGCGCTTTTTCTCTGTCAGGTATCTAGCTATCTACTAAAAGGCACTCCTAACCTCCTTTATCGTTTCAGATTAACTAATTCTTGAAGAATTTCATCAGATGTTGTTATTATTCTTGTATTTGCTTGGAACGCACGTTGAGCAGTAATCATTTCTGTGAATTCTTCAGATAAGTCAACATTAGACATTTCTAGAGCCCCACTAACAATCGATGCTGCACCACTTGTTTCAGGAGCAACAAAACCGGTAAAACCAGCATTTTCGCTATCTAAGAATAGGTTGCTACCGGCTTTCTGAAGACCAGCTGGGTTAGAAAAGTTTGCTAATGCAACTTTACCAGCCACTTGAGTATCTCCATTTTCATCCACATAGTTTATAATCCCATTTGTTTGGACATTAAAGCTTTGAGCTGTATCAGGAATACTTAGTTGCGTTGGTTCTGTTCCATAACTATCAGTAAGTGTAGTACTTTGCAATTCCAATTCTTCGACGTTTCCACCAACTGTAAAAGTGGGAGTTCCCGATTCATCGAATTCAATAGTTGTATCTCCATCCTCACTATTAAAAACTCTTTCATTAGAATCTAGTGAAATTGTATATGACTCTGTGACATCATCCTTAGAGTAATTTACAATAACCTCTCCCGTTTCTACTAATTCCGTTATTTCAATAGTTGCCTCATTACTTAATGTAGTATTTAACGTTGTACTCTCGAGTCCAAAACCTAATAAATATAACCCGTCTGGATTAACAATAGTTCCATTTTGATCCAAATAAAAGTTCCCAGCACGAGTAAATGCTATTCCTTCACCATTTTGAAGTGCAAACATTCCATCGCCTTCTAAAGCAAAATCTAATGGATTATAAGTAGTTTGTCGAAACCCTTGTGTATGAATATTATCAATTGTTCCTAACTGAGAACCTAAACCAACTTGACTAGGGTTAACCCCACCTCTTGCTTGAGTAGGGCCTTGTGCTCCTGACATCGTTTGACTCATCATATCTTGAAAGGTTACACGGCCTTTCTTAAATCCAGCGGTATTAACATTGGCAATATTATTACCGATAACATCTAACTTCGTTTGAAAGTTTTTCATTCCTGAAATACCTGCATACATTGAACGTAACATTTTATTTTCTCCCCTTTATATGGTCTAATTTATAGCTGTATCGATCATTCAACAGCTTACGGCCTCCCAAAAGGGTCCAGCCTATTCATCTATAAGTATCGTTCCGTTAATATTCGTAAATATTTTACTTTTTGCCTCTGTACGATCCATTGCAGTGACAACTACATTATTTTTTGCACTGACAAGTAACGCAGCATTGCTTGTTACAACTAGTGAATCAGTAATTCCTTTTGTTCTAGCTTCTGACACTTTTTCAGTAATAATTTTCCATTGTTCATCATTTATTTGAATGTTTCTTTCGTTTAAACGATCGTTAGCATGTTTACTAACTTTTAATTGTTGTTGTTCTTGTAATATATCTTTAAAGCTAGTTTCACTAGGTTTTACTTTTGACGTTTTAACGGAAGGAATCTGTAAAGCATGGTGTTGTGGTATTTGATGGATGCGATGATCCATAAATTATTCACTTCCTTCACTATTCATTTTACTGACTGGTACTTACCTCACCGATTTCATTTGCAGGAATCGTTTCACCATTTGCTAGTTTCAATAAAGCTTGACCATCTTGTTGACTTACAGCTGTTACTTGGCTAACTTTCTGTGACCCTTCATCGTCATGGTATGCCACATCCCTGCCAATTAAATTACTATACTGTACTACCGGAGCGATTGCCTGGTTTTGAACTAATGATTCAATAGAACTTGAAATATTCATTAATTGTTCTAGAGATGAAAAGTTCGACATTTGTGAAATAAAATCTTTATCTTCCATTGGATTTAATGGATCTTGATTTTGCAATTGTGTCATTAATATTTTCAAAAATTCGTCTCGGCCTAATTCTGGGCTTGGTGTTCTCGATTTGTCTGGTTGATTATTTCGTAAGTAAACAGAAGGATCGATTTTTGGCATTCTTTTCACCTACACTTTCTCATTCATTAATATTTCTTGGAATTTACTTTCAAAGCTATCATCTATGTCTTCTTTTTCTTGTTGAGAAGGTTGATTAGGATCACCTTGATTTTGATCATTTAAGGATTGTTCGTCTTTTTGTTGTTGGAAGCTTTGTCCTTGTTGTGATGTTTGAACATCCTGTCGCTCAACAACTACCTGGTTAGGAGCAAACATATTTCGTAACTGATTAAGGTTTGATTCTAATAACTCTTTAGTTGCTTGAGAAGTAACAGCAATCTTAACCATCATTTCTCCATTAATCTGTGTTAATCGAACCATCATTTCCCCAAGGTTTTCTGGTCGTAATGCAATAGAAAGTTGTTGATTTCCATTTGGTAAACTCATAAACTTACTTGTTTTTATTACCTTTTGGAATTGATCCATGACTTGTTGTTCAACTGTACCCGACTGTTGGGTTTGTTGAACATGAATGACATATTGCTCAACTTTTGTAATTGGTATTGCTGACATAGATGTAACCTTTTGTCCGATTCCAGATTCACTAACTGACAGGTCTTGATTGATAAAAGGTACATTAATCTTTCGGGAAGACTCATTTCCATCTTGTGCACTTTGAGCTTTAGCCATATTTATAGATAAGATATTTTGTTGAAAATTAGTTGATTTATTTTCTAATATTAATTTTTCTAATGCATTAGGTAACTTTTGCAATTGTTCTTGAGCGCTAATTAGCTTTTTATCAAAAAAGCCAAGCTGCTTAAGCTGGTCCACTTCTTTTACAACCTGCTTAACAAAAGAACGGTCTACTTGGTTGAATTGTTGCAATACCTCAATCAACTTATGGATATTATTTTTAGTACTTGAAAGCAGATTTTCTTTTGCATCTATTTTGATTTCAAGCGATTTCACTAATTCACCAACTGTTATATAAGGAATGGGTGAATTTTCTACTATTTCACTTAAATCTTCTATGTTCGTATTCTCGCCATTTACACTAGTACTCTCCTTGGCTAACTGAACATCTAATTTATCGAAGTTTAGTTGAAGTACTTCTACATTAGATAATATTTCTTCTATTTGTTCCAACAAATGGTTTGCATCGTTACCCTTTATAGATTCAGAATCTGAACGAGCTAATAAACGTTCTATTTGTAAGATAGCCTCATCCACTGAAAAGCTTTCTGTTTCTTGTTCTAGTCCATCAACATTACCTAGTCCTAATCCTTTGAGATTCTTACCTTCAACTTGTATTAGTGATTCTTCAGCAACTTTATTAGATAGTCTATTAGAAAGTAAATCTAGAAAGGAAGAACCATTTTCATTTTTATCCATTTGGGATTTAACTAATTGGTTATTTCCATTAGTTGATACTTGAATAGCCATTCCACCAATGTTCATCTCTTTTCACCTCCTTTCAGGGTTAATGTTAGCTTAATTAATAATTTATAAATAATTCCATGAGTTCTGCTGCTTTATCTACATCCATTGCCTCCATAATCGTACCCCGTTCTTTATTAGACAACTGGCTTAAAATCGATAAAGCTGTATGGTTTTCAAGTTCTTGTAGAATACTAGCTGCTTGCTCACGTTCCATTTCTTTAAGAGAACTAGATATATCATTAAATTTTATTTCCATTTCTTCTTCAGTTAGTTGTTTTTCTTCCAATTCCGCATATAATTGGTCCAACTCTTCTTGCATGCTTTCAATGGTTGATTCCAAAACTGTGACTTCCGATTCGAGACTAGTAATTGTTGAATCTTTTTCATTCAGTTTAGTAGTCATTTGTTTTTCTAATTCTTCCATTTCCTGTTCTTCATTAGTTGTTACAAAATTAGATACAACTGGAATATTATTTGTCGTATTCTTTACCCAGCCTGTTACATCAACACCTACTATAGAAAGAATAATGACAGTAAGAGTTATCGCAATAAAAACTGGTATGATGATTGCAAAAAGAAACCAAAGAAATGGATTCATTCTTTTATTTTCATTTTCTTTTTTCGCCATACCATCACCTATTCATATGCCCTACAAATTGTTGTAAAGATATTTCATCCATTAATTTCGCTTCTAATTTCTTAGATAATTCAAATTCTTCTTTTTTACGTCTCTCAATCACTGTTTCGAACTTCTTTACCTCTTTGTAAGAATCCGTTAACTCATCTCGACTTTTTTCCATATAAGATCTTGCCTGTTGTACATCCCCTTGAAGATTCAAAATTTGTTCTTGTAGTTTGTTAATATAGGATGTTTGAGTTTTAATCTCATCTATTGGAATTGCCTTTTTAATGGAAGTTTCGTAATTGAGTTCAGCTTCCTCTTTTTTTCTCAATAGATAATATAATTTCGTTGCAACTTCTTCAAATTGGTCGATGGAATTTTGGTATACTTTTAATGCCTTTTGCTTTTCCAACTCTTGTAAATCAAGGATTTTTTCTAATGCATGTGTATTTGCCATTTTTATGTGATCCCTCCAGCCAATTCTTTTAACGCTTGTATTGACTCTTCCAAGGAGTAATATTCTAATACATCTTGCTTCAAGAATGTTTGAATCTTAGGATAGAACGAGATAGCTTGGTCTATTTTTGGGTCAGTCCCTCGCTTATATGCTCCAATTTGAATCAATTCATTGTTCTCTTCATAAGTTGCCATTAAGGATCGTAATTTCATTGTATTCTCTTTATGGTCACTAGAAACGATCTTATTCATGGTTCTACTGACAGACTTTAAAACATTAATAGCTGGGTATTGTCCTTGTTCAGCTAGCCTGCGATCCATGACAAAGTGACCATCTAATATCCCTCTGACCGCATCTGCAATTGGTTCGTTCATGTCATCACCGTCTACCAAAACTGTATAAAATGCTGTAATTGCACCATGTTCATTCGTACCAGTTCTTTCTAGCAACTTTGGTAGTATCGCAAAAACTGAAGGTGGATACCCTTTCGTAGTTGGGGGTTCTCCAGAAGCTAAACCAACTTCCCTTTGTGCCATTGCTACACGTGTAACAGAATCCATCATCAAATTGACTTGATAACCTAAATCTCTAAAGTATTCACTAATCGCAGTTGCGGTATAGGCCCCTTTTAATCTCATTAAGGCTGGTTGGTCTGAAGTTGCAACGACAATGATTGACTTCTTTAATCCTTCTTCTCCCAAATCGTAATCGATGAAATCCCTTACTTCTCTTCCACGTTCTCCAATAAGTGCAATAACATTAATATCAGCTGTGCTATTTCTAGCTATCATGCCTAATAACGTACTCTTACCAACACCACTACCAGCAAACAGGCCGATTCTTTGTCCTTGTCCGACAGTTAACATGGAATCTATTGCTTTCACGCCAACTTGAATTGGCTTGTTAATCGGTGCTCTTGTCATAGGGTTTGGTGGCGACTGTTCTGTACCATAACTAGTTAATCCTTTTGGTAGCGTGGATTCGTCCATGCACATTCCCAATGAATCAACGACTTTTCCAATGAGACCACGCCCAACTTTTATTTTAAGTGGTTTTTTTGTCGATTCTACTAAACATCCAGGACCAATTTCGTTCACTTCGGTATAAGGCATTAGTAATATTTTCTCTTTATTAAAACCAACTACTTCTGCCATGACTGCCTTTTTGTTTGACGATTGAGGATAGATAAAGCAGACTTCTCCTATGTTAGCAGCCGGTCCTTGAGATTCAATCATAATCCCAATTACTCGCTGTACCTTTCCATATCTTTTATAAACATCTGTTTGTTCTATCGCAGTGAACAGTTTAGTAGTTTCCATCATTATTCTCCATTTACAATCGTATATAGTACTTGCCTTATTTCATTTAATTGAGTATCGATGCTAGCATCAATTTTCCCGTATGGATATTCAATAATACAACTACCAATTGTAGCTTTTTCGCTAATATAAATAGATAAGTCAACCTTATCGCCAATAATTTGCATTAGTTCTTCTTTCTGCTTAATAACCAATTCATAGTTTTCAGGATTTAAATGAATCGAGATTACAGAATGGTCCTTAATGTCTTCTATAGCTTTATGCACTAATGGAAAGAAATTCTCTGGTTTTTCATCTAACTTTTGATAGAGAATTTTTTCTGCAATATGGATAGCTAAGTCGATAATATCCTGGTCGCTATTATCCAATAAATTATGATATTCATTGCGAGCAGTTTCGACTAATGCGTTAACCTTTTCTATATGTTCCGTGTATTGATGAAGCCCTTCTTCTTTACCAAGCTTTAACCCTTCTTGATATGCCTCTTGTTTAACTGTCTCTTGAAGGTGGACTTTTTCTTCTTCCCACGCTAATTTAAGTTTCTCAACTTCGTCTGTTGTCTCCTGAAGAACTGTTTCTTTTTCCTCTTTTAGTTTAACTAATTCTTCTTTAGCTTTTACTAATTGGTTTCGGATCCTCTGTTCTTCTTGTTCTAAATCAAGATTGGTACTTTGTATATCAGTATCATTTTTTATAGTAATAGGTTTGATTCGGATAAGTTTACCATTTGAAAATTGGGAATTAGACAATAATATCGTCTCCTCCACCTCTAGCAATAACTATTTCTCCAATATCTTCTAGTCTACGGATGATAGCAACAATTCTAGTCTGCGCTTCTTCAACATCTCTTAAGCGTACAGGCCCCATATACTCCATTTCTTCTTTGAAGGTTTCGGCCATTCGATTGGACATATTTTTAAATACGATTTCTTTCACTTCATCACTTGATACTTTAAGCGCCAAACGTAAATCGTCATTTTCAGCTTCCCGAATAACTCGTTGAATAGCACGATTATCAAGAATAACAATATCTTCAAATACAAACATTCGTTTCTTAATTTCATCTGCTAATTCAGGGTCTTGAATCTCTAGCGCATCTAAAATAGTCCGTTCTGTACTTCTATCAACGCCATTCAAAACTTCAACAACCGCTTGTATTCCTCCGGTTTGCGTATAATCGGCTGTTAAAGAGGAAGCGATCTTTCTTTCTAATACTTCTTCCACCTGATTAATAATATCAGGCGATGTAGAATCCATAGTTGCTATTCTACGTGCAACTTCTGCCTGCATTTCTTGAGGCAATTCAGATAATACTTGTCCTGATTGTTCAGGATCCAGATATGATAACACTAAAGCAATCGTCTGAGGGTGCTCATTCTGGATAAAATTTAGAATCTGATGTGGATCAGCTTTTCTAGCAAAATCAAACGGCCTCACCTGTAATGAAGACGTTAATCTATCAATAATAGCTGCAGCTTCTTGTTCTCCAAATGCTTTTTCTAATACTGTTTTCGCATAACCAACTCCACCTTGCGAAATATAGTCTTGGGCTAAAGCGATTTGATGAAATTGTTCTACTACATCATCTTTAATCGTAGAATCTACTTTTTTAACAGAGGAAATCTCTAAACTTAAGTTTTCAATTTCCTCCTCAGTTAAATGTTTATATATTTGGGCGGAGACATCCGGACCTAAGGAAATTAATAGGATAGCTGCCTTTTGTTTACCAGTTAAAGTTTGTTGTTTAGCCATATTAATCACTCCTATTCTTCGCTTAACCAGCTTCTAAGCAGTTTTGCGAAATCCTCAGGTTTATCTTTTGCCATTTTCTCTAATTGTTTTCTTCTAGCAACCGACTCTGACTCTGGTTGATCGGTAGGAATACTTGGACTTTCTTCTACTGAATTAGTATATAGTTCTGTATCAGTTATTGTTTCCTCATCAGAATTTCTACGTCTTACTAGTAAGATTATTAATAACAACAACAATAGTATTAAAGCACCACCAACAATGTAAGCCCAAGTTGGTATAGAAGATGATGTTGATGACTGTGGTGTAGTTGCCGTTTCACTAAACTCTTGGAAAACGATAGAAGTTTTTTCACCTGCATCTACTTCGCCGTAATCCTTATCAATTGATGTAGTAATAATAGAGTTTAAAATAGTTGAGATTTCTTCTGAGATAATTTGCTCTTCTTGTTGACGGTCTTCTACTCTATTGATTGCCACTTGAATTCCTAAATCTCGTATTTTATAAGGACTTTCTATAATTTCTTTTCGAATACGATTAAATTCATTATTAACTGTTTCTTTTACTAATTCGTATTCACCGTTGTCTCCATTGTCATCACCAGGATAATTAGGAACTTCTTCCTCTCCAGCCCCTACTACTCCACCAGCATTTGCACCATTCCCGGTATAAGTTTCATGAATCGTTTCTATACTTACCGGTAATGTGTCTAAATCCTCAGGATCCACCGGTTCAACAATTTCTTCAATTCGATTCTCACTAGTAAAATCAATATCTGTAGTTACAGAAACAATAACATTTCCCGGCCCTACCATTGCTCCTAACATCTGTTGAACTCTTTTTTGTATATCTCTTTCAATGTCTTTTTTCACAGTTTGTTGATAGGTATACGTATCCTGTGCTCCATTATTGTTTTGTGTATTCCGATCAAAATAATCCAAATATTGGTTTCTGATTACAATCTCATCTGGAGATAAGTTAGGGATTGCTTTTGATACCAAATGATATAACGACTCAATCTGATTCCCTTCAAATTGATGACCAGGCTTGGTGTGCAAAATAATAGACGCTGATGCTGGTTGTGTTGCCTCGCTTACAAACACGGGTTCTTCCGGTATATTAATCATAACCTCAGCATTATCTATACCTTCAATACTCTTAATTAAGTTTGCAAGCTCTGACTGCATGGCATCCAATTTCATCATATTAAATTCATTATCAGTTACACCCCAAGAGGAGTTTTCACTGAAAAAGGAATAATCGATACTACCACTATTAGGAATCCCTTGCCCAGCAAGATCCACTAGTAAATTATCAACTTGTTCTTCAGGAACCGAAATTGTAGTACCACCGTTTTCTAACTCGTAAGGAATACCTCTAGCATCCAATTCCGTTTTTATTTGTCCTACCTCTTGTAAGGAGAGGTTATTATATAAAGGAACAAATTTAGAATTGAAGGCAAATAATGAAATAACGATAATTAGTGCGATTATAAACACGAGGGATCCTATCAGTATTCCTTTTTGTGTTCGATTTCGTTCTATCCATAATGATTTAGCTGACTCTCTATATTTCAGTAATTTTTCCTTCATATATTCCCCCGCCAAAGTACGAAACATGTAGTAGATATGGGGTTATCTTCCTTTCACCTTTACAAAGAAGTAGCCCTGTTTAATCTACTAAAAATGTTAAACATCTTTATTTTTCTGCCGATAATAAGAATAAGAACATATTAAACTTGCATTCGCATAATTTCGTTGTATGCATCGACAACTTTTTTCTGTATTTGTACCGTAGTTTCTAAGGTAATACTAGCTTTTTGTGCTGTTATCATTACATCATGTAAATCATTAATTTCACCAAGTGCTAAAGCTTCTGTTTTTTTATCTGATTCTACTTGCGCTTTGTTTACTTGCTCAATAGAGTTCTTAAGTATATTTGCAAAATTAGCTTGAGCTTCTCCTGGTGTTGTTTTTTTAGCTTCCAGTTGTGGTTGCAATGACTGCAGTTGATGGATGCTGCCTATAAAATTATTCATAGGTTATACTCCTCATGTGAATTTATTTTCCAATCTCTAGCGCTTTGAGTAACATATTTTTACTAGCATTAAGCGCGGTAACGTTTGCCTCATATGACCTAGTGGCACTCATTAGATCCACCATTTCTTTCAATGGATCTACATTAGGCATTTGAACATAGCCTTCTTCATTTGCATCAGGATGTGTAGGATTATAAACTACCTTAAAAGGTGTTTGGTCATCTACTATTTCAGATACGACTACACCCTTACTTGTTCCTTGACTTGTAGTGTTGGATGCTGTCTGTAAAAATGACTGAAAGCTTCCATCTTTTGGCTCCATTGAAACCATTTTCCTACGATACGGTTCAAATTCTCCAGCTTCATTAATAGTTGCTCGTGTGGATTGCGCATTTGCGATATTAGAAGAAACAACATCCATTCTTAGTCTTTGAGCAGTTAAGGCACTACCACTAGTATTTAGAGCATTAAATATAGACACTGTTACCTTCCTCCTCTAATAACCGTTTGTAAACTACTAAACTTACCATTAATACGGTCTACTAAACTTTGATAATAAATTTGATTTTTTGCAAGATCTGTCATTTCTTTATCAATATCCACATTGTTTCCATTATGGTTATATGTGGTATTATTATTTGTCGTTATTTGAAACCCTGGGGATGGATTGTGATTAAATGGTATATGTTTTGTATGAGTTCGAGCTGCGGGTAGTGAATTAGCTAGTTTATCGTTTAAAACATTTTTAAAAACGACTTCCTGTGCTTTGTATCCAGGTGTGTCAACATTTGCAATATTATTTGAGATTACTTGATTTTTTTTAGATGCATAATTAAGTGATTGCTGAAGTTGTTGTACTGTACCTCCAAATAAATCCATTACAATCCTCCTAACCAAATTTAACAATAATTCCCCTATTATGTTACATATCTTTAATAGTATTGTAATTTATTTCACAGACAAAGTCTATCAGATTTCGACAAAATTCATCGTCCTTCTAAAATTAGTCACATTTTACTAGGATGATATAACTAAAATTTAACATAAATTAACTAATTTTCATAATTTTTATGTAATTACAAGGAGCATAATGTCGTTTCTTGTAATATTCCAAGAACACAAAAAAACTAACGGAAAACTTCCGTTAGTTTTTTGATATATTTAGTCTACATTTAGAATATTATCTCGAACGCAGTTTCTCTAACTCAACTAAGAACTTGTCATTTAATACTTTAATGTAAGTACCTTTCATTCCTAAGGAACGAGACTCAATTACTCCTGCGCTTTCCAATTTACGTAATGCATTTACAATAACACTTCTAGTAATTCCAACTCTATCTGCGATTTTACTTGCTACAAGCAATCCTTCATGGCCGTTTAACTCTTCGAAAATATGATCAATTGCTTCTAGTTCACTGTATGAAAGGGAACTAATAGCCATTTGAACAACTGCTTTACTTCGTGCTTCCATTTCAATTTCTTCTGTCTTCTCATGTAGAATTTCCATTCCTACTACAGTAGCTCCGTATTCTGCAAGTAACAAATCATCATCACTGAAACTATCTTGCAAACGGCCGATAATTAAAGTTCCTAGTCTTTCTCCTCCACCAATTATTGGAACGATGGTGGTTAAGCCATTTTGGAATAACTCACGATTTTCCTCCGGGAATACTGTATACGGGCTGTCAATATCCAAGTTAGACGTTGTTTCGTGAATATGAAATAGACCTTCTGTATACTCTTCAGGGAACTGTCTTTCTTCAAGCATCCCTTTCATACGCTCATTTTCAATCTCCTGATTGATAGCGAATCCTAGTAATTTTCCTCTTCTACTTAATATAAACACATTTCCTTTAATTACATCAGTAAGAGAGGCAGCCATATCATTGAAGTTTACTGATTTTCCTGTTGCTTTCTGTAACATTGAGTTAATTTTTCTTGCACGATTTAATAGTTCCATTGTAATCCTCCATTATTAAATTTTATTAGTTTTCTATAGTATAAATTGACTTAAGTCTTTATTTTTCACAATTGTACTTAACTTTTCATCTACATAAGCTGGTGTTATTTCAATAGTTTCCATAGTAATATCTGGTGCTTCAAATGATAAGTCTTCCAACAATTTTTCAAGTATTGTATGTAGTCGTCTAGCACCAATATTGTCTGTATCCTGATTTACTTGATAGGCAATTTCTGCAAGTCTATTTACAGCTTTGTCTGTAAATACAACATTTATACCTTCCGTTTTCAATAAAGCTACATATTGTTTTAATAAGGCGTTGGAAGGTTCATTTAATATTCGTTTGAAGTCTTCAACGGATAACTTTTCAAGTTCCACTCTAATTGGAAATCTACCTTGTAACTCTGGAATCAAATCAGACGGCTTAGCCATATGGAAAGCTCCAGCTGCTATAAATAACATATGATCCGTCTTTACAGGGCCATGTTTGGTTACAATAGTTGATCCTTCTACAATTGGTAGAATATCTCTTTGAACACCTTCCCGTGATACATTCGGTGAATTATCTTGTTTTCCAGCAACCTTATCAATCTCATCAATAAAAATAATTCCAGACTGTTCCGCTCTTTGAACGGCCTCTTGTGCCACTTCTTCCATATCGACTAATTTCTGTGCTTCTTGTTGAGTGATAATTTTTCTTGCTTCAGATACTGGTAATTTTCTCTTTTTCTTCTTCTTAGGCATAAATTGACCTAATGCATCTTGCATATTCATTCCCATTTGTTCCATTCCAGAACCTTGCAACATATCAAACATGGATGGAGGCATTTCCTCTATTTCGACTGTAACTATATGATCCTCCAATTCTCCCATTGCAAGTTGCTGTTGAATTCGCTGACGCTTTGTTCGAACTTCATCATCTTTCTCATTATCATGATCAGTATTATCGTTGTTATTTTGACCTGAAAATAACATTTCAAAAGGATTGGTGACATTTGACTGTTTTTTCGCCTGAGGTACTAGTAACTTAACTAATTTCTTGTCAGCTTCTACTTTAGCTTTTTCCATTACTTCATTCATTTTTTCTTCTTTTACCATTCTTAATGACATTTCTACTAAATCCCGAACCATAGATTCTACATCTCGGCCAACATAACCAACCTCGGTAAATTTGGTAGCTTCTACTTTTATAAACGGAGCACCTACCATTTTTGCTAACCTTCTAGCTATTTCCGTTTTACCGACACCTGTTGGACCAATCATTAGAATATTCTTAGGTACAATTTCATCTTTTATCTTTTCATCTAATTTTGAGCGTCGATAGCGATTTCTTAATGCTACTGCAACAGACTTCTTGGCATTATGTTGGCCAATAATATATTTATCAAGATGATCAACGATTTGTCTTGGAGTAAACTCAATACTCATTAGACCATGGCCTCCTTATTATTCAAGTACTTCCAGTGTAATTTGATCATTCGTAAACACACAAATATCTCCAGCAATCTCCATTGCAGCTTGAGCAATCTCTTTTGCGGAAAGATGATCAGAATATTTAACCAATGCTCTTCCAGCACTAAGTGCATAATTTCCACCAGAACCTATGGCTAGAATTCCATCATCCGGTTCAATAACCTCACCTGTACCAGAAACGACAAACATATTGTCTTTGTTCATAACAATTAACATGGCTTCTAGCTTTCTTAGCACTTTATCACTGCGCCATTCTTTCGCTAATTCTACTGCAGCACGCATTAAGTTACCATTATATGCTTCCAATTTACCTTCAAACTTTTCAAACAATGTAAAAGCATCCGCTACAGAACCTGCAAAACCTGCAAGTACTTGACCATTGAATAGTCTTCGTACCTTTTTGGCTTTATGTTTCATTACAACCTGATTACCTAATGTTACCTGACCGTCACCACTCATTGCGCATTGACCTTTATGCATTACAGCAAAAATCGTTGTAGCATGTATCTCTTGTACCAATCTATTCACCTCACTTAAGTTACTTTCTAGCTCTTGGATGACTATTCATGTATATATTACGTAAGTGATCCTTTGTCACATGAGTATAAATTTGAGTAGAAGATAGTTTTTCATGTCCCAATAGCTCTTGCACTGTCCGTAAATCTGCCCCCTCATTCAGCATATGTGTAGCGAACGTATGCCTCAATTTATGTGGGTGTATATGAATGGTTAAGGCTGCACGTTCTACCATTTTATTCAGAATTAATCGAATCCCTCTAGTAGTTAACGGGTTTCCTCTGGAGTTAAGAAAAACGGTACTTGAAGGTGTCTTCGCTAGGGTAACTAACTTCTCTCTTCCCTCATAGATATACTTTTTTAGAGCATTTTCAGCAAACTTTCCAAATGGTACATATCGATCCTTTCTTCCTTTTCCATGAACCAATATTGTTCCAATTGAAAAATCCACATCATCTAACTGTAGCTGCTGGAGTTCACTAACCCTTATACCTGTTGCGTATAGCAATTCAAGGATAGCTTGATTTCTCTGACCTAATGGCGTGGAAGTATCATTAGCTTCAAATAGTTTCTCTAATTCTTCTGTATAGAAAAATCCTGGAATATTTTTTTCTGTTTTAGGTAATGAAATGTGATTAACCGGATTTGTATCGATAATTTCTTCTCTCTCCAAAAAACTAAAAAAACTTCTCAATGTCGAAATGTTCCTAGATACAGTTCTTCTTGATAGTTGTTGTTCATACAGGAACGTTAAAAATACTCGAATCACTTTATGGTCAACATCGTTTAAACTTGCAATTCCTTCTGTATTGAGAAATGAGAAAAGTTTTTCTAAATCATTTTTGTAGTATTCAATCGTATACGGAGAAGCATTTTTTTCGATTTTTAAGTAAGTAATAAAGCTGTTAAGTTCTTTTGAAAAAGTCTTCAACCTTTCACCCCATTAACTGCGAGTACATCATATCAAGTAATTTCATCCATACACAAGTAACTTAACAAAATTGTAACAAAATTCTGAAATAACTTCAAGAATTTAGAAGTTTTGTGAACTCAAAAGTTGTCTTGCACCCTAATTTAATACTATAATATATACGTCAATCATTAACCTACAAACAAAGTGTCAAGTATATCACCTTACCAAAGGGTAATTATATCCGTTTATAAATTATTAGTCAATCAAAACAATTCCCTCTTTTATAAAAATTTAATAGCTTATTAATACTTACATATTTAAATTTTTTCCATTTTATTATTTTTTATTCTACAAATTCATACTTTTTAAAACTATTGTTTCTTTTCCCTCTCTTGGAGTATTTCAAACATTGTCGAAAATCAAATTGCCAAAAAAGCGAAAGACCCAAACATTCCGTTTGGATCTTTAGAAAATTAGCTTATCCTATTTTTAGGTTTGGGCTTTTTCTTTATAATCACAGTTTGTACATTGAATTTGCGTTTCCTTTTTACTTCTCTTTTCAACAAGTAATGATTCACATTTAGGGCACGGTCTCGAAATAGGTTTATCCCACGAAACAAAGTCACATTCAGGAAAACGATCACAACCATAGAAAACTCTACGTTTTTTAGATTTACGTTCTACAACATTTCCTTCCTCACACTTAGGACAATTTACTCCTATTTCCTTCAATATCGGTTTTGTATTACGACATTCAGGGAAGTTAGAACATGCTAAGAACTTTCCATACCGACCCATTTTGTATACCATTTCATGTCCACAGTTCTCACAGTCAATCCCTGCAGGTTCATCCTTAATCTCAATTTTTTCCATTTCTTCTTCTGCCGTATCAAGACGTTTTTTAAAGTCTTGGTAGAAATTATCAATTAATTTGACCCATTCTACTTTACCATCTTCAATAGAATCCAAGTCACTTTCCATCTGAACAGTAAAGTTAACATCAATAATTTCTGGGAAGAACTCGATTAATAAGTCGACTACAATGGAACCTAATTCTGTTGGGACAAACCTCTTGTTATCCAAACTGACGTAGCCACGACGTTGTATAGTATCAAGTGTCGGAGCATATGTGGAAGGTCTACCGATTCCTTGTTCCTCCATTGTTTTAACAAGTCTAGCTTCTGTATATCTCGGTGGTGGTTGTGTAAAGTGTTGATTTGGTTTTATTTCTTTGGCTTCAACTACCATCCCTTCTTGCAAATCTGGTAGCAGTTTATCTTCTTCTTTCTTGTTATCATCATTTCCTTCCACGTAAACTTTCATAAAACCTTTAAATTTTACTTTTGAGCCAGTTGCCCGAAATTCTACATCGTTATTTGTTAAATGTACAGTCATTGTATCCATAATAGCTGGAGCCATCTGACTAGCTAAAAATCGTTCCCAGATCAATTTGTATAATCGTAGTTGATCACGAGATAATACCGTTTTCAACGTCTTAGGGTCGCGCATAACTGATGTTGGGCGGATTGCTTCGTGAGCATCTTGTGCTCCATCTTTTTGTTTCTCTTTTTTGCTAACACCCAGATAGTCACTACCATATTGAGACTCAATATAATTTGCAGCCTCTTCTTTAGCAGTATTTGAAATTCGAGTAGAGTCGGTACGCATGTACGTAATTAAACCAGTAATACCTCCTGCTTTTTTCCCTAAATCTATTCCTTCATATAATTGTTGTGCTACCATCATCGTTTTTCGAGCTCTAAAATTAAGCTTTCGAGCTGCTTCTTGTTGTAATGAAGATGTTATGAATGGTTTAGCAGGGTTACGTTTTCTTTCACGCTTGTTCACCTTAGAAACTGAAAAATCATTTCCATTTAAAGTGGATTGAATTTTTTGAACGTCATCCTCTGATTTTAGTTCCGTTTTCTTTCCATCAATACCATAAAAAGATCCTTCAAATGTCTCTTTATCTTTCAAAAATTCTGCTTCTATTGACCAATATTCTTCTGGTTTAAAGTTTTCGATCTCTTTTTCTCGGTCAACAATCATCTTTAAAGCAACTGATTGAACTCTACCTGCACTTAAACCCTTTTTAACTTTTTTCCATAATAATGGACTAATGTTATAACCAACTAGACGGTCTAATATTCTTCGTGCTTGCTGAGCATCCACTAGGTCCATATCAATTGATCGAGGATTTTTAAAAGATTCTTTTATTGCATCTTTCGTAATTTCATTAAACACTACTCGACAGTTTGAGTTTTCATCCACATTCAAGATATGCGCTAAATGCCAAGCAATGGCTTCTCCTTCTCTATCGGGGTCAGCCGCGAGGAAAATTTTCTTTGCTTTTTTTGCTGATTTTCTCAAGTCTTTTAAAATATCCCCTTTTCCACGAACCGTAATATATTTTGGTTTATAATCTTGTTCAACATCTACTCCCGTTTGGCTTTTAGGTAAATCCCTTACATGACCCATGGAAGCTTTCACTTGATATTTTTTTCCTAAATACCTCTCAATTGTCTTTGCTTTTGCTGGCGATTCAACGATTACTAGATAATCTGCCATTTATTTTCCTCCCCAAATGAGGTTCTAGTTATTAGAAAGTTGTATTCTGATTAGTACATATTATTTTTATAACCTAAAATGAACCCGTATTAAATCTTATTTTTGATAATTGAAATCTTCACTATTATTAAATATATACCTTATGTTTGTCAAACATACTGTTATAATTTTTTTGCTTTTTAGTTAATTTATTGTCTTTTTTTACCATTTTTTATACACATTTTCCCAATCTTCTATTATATCTTCTCCATTTAAAACTAATTTAGCACCATCCTGTATCATTTGATGACAACCTTTAGTCTGTGGTGTTAATGGAGAACCCGGTACTGCGTACACTTCCCTACCTTGGTCAAGTGCTTGGTCTACTGTAATTAACGTACCACTCTTTTCAGTTGCTTCTATTACTAAAGTGCCAAAACTTAAACCACTAATAATACGATTTCTCTCAGGGAAATGAAATGGTTTAGGAGGTGTGTCTGGAGGGTATTCTGAAATAACTAAACCGTTCTTTATAATTTGCTTAAATAGAGAGATGTTTTCTTTAGGATAAATTTTATTAAAACCACTTCCTAAAACAGCAATTGTCTTTCCATTGTATGCTAAAGTCAGCTTATGGGCAAAACTATCTATCCCTCTAGCCATTCCACTAGCAATGACCCAATTCCTATCAACTAGTGGTTTAATATAATGTTTTACTTTCAACATTCCCTCATCTGAAGGTTTTCTAGTCCCTATAATACTCAAAACAGGTTTTTGGTGCATAAGTGATCTATCACCGACCATATATAAAATTAGCGGTGCGTCTTTAATAGTTTTTAACATAGGAGGATAGCCATCGTCAACTATTGTAATAATATCGACATTCTTTTGTTCCTGCAAAGTATTCCGATAAAGCTGTTCATCGTGGAGACTTTTATGGAGTAGATTTGCTTTTTCAATTGAAATGGAGAAGAATTTGCTTAATGTTGGAGAAGAAAAATGAAAAATATCTTTTAGTGTAGGGTCATACCTGAGGAGTAAACGGATCATTCTTCGATTCATACCGTAACATCTACTAATATGAATAAGTCTATTTCTTAATTCACTCAAAAATACACTACCTTTCCTTCCATTATTTAAATAATATTTTTAATATAATTGGTAGGTCTACCAAACAGTAGACCTACCAATTTATAATGATATTATAGTTTAGTGTGTTTTACATTTCTCTTGTAAACCTTTGTCTTTCAGTACTTTAATCATGGTATCTCCAATTACTGCAGGAGTATCAGCTACTTCAATACCACAAGAATTCATAACTCGGATTTTCTCATCTGCAGTACCTTTACCACCCGAGATAATAGCTCCAGCGTGTCCCATACGTTTTCCAGGAGGTGCAGTTGCTCCACCAATAAATCCAACGACAGGTTTTTTCATATTAGCTTTCACCCATTCCGCAGCCTCTTCTTCTGCAGTACCACCAATTTCACCAATCATAATTACAGCTTCAGTGTCTGGATCTTCGTTAAATGCTTTTAACACATCAATAAAGTCTGTTCCGTTTACAGGGTCCCCACCGATTCCAACAGCAGTTGATTGGCCATACCCTTGTTGTGATAACTGGTGAACAGCTTCATACGTCAATGTACCAGAACGAGATACAACACCGATGTGTCCTTTTTTATGAATGTATCCTGGCATGATACCGATTTTACATTCTTCTGGTGTTATAACACCAGGACAGTTTGGACCAACTAATCTTGTTTTCTTACCTTCCATATATCTTTTTACTTTAACCATATCTAATACTGGGATGTGTTCTGTTATACAAATAACTAAATCTAACTCAGCATCAACAGCTTCAAGAATAGCATCAGCTGCAAATGGAGCAGGAACATAGATTACAGAAGCGTTTGCTCCAGTTTCTTCAACTGCATCTTTAACAGTATTAAATACAGGAACACCCTCAACTTCCGTACCAGCTTTTTTAGGTGTAACTCCACCAACAATTTTCGTACCATATTCAAGCATTTGTTTAGTGTGGAATCTAGCAGTACCGCCGGTGATCCCTTGAACAATAACTTTTGTATCCTTATTTATATATACGCTCATTTTCGTCCGTCCTTTCTTTCGATCAGAGTCTAAACCATCAATTCCATATAAACTATTTTACCATTGCTACGATTTTTTGAGCTCCATCAGCCATGGAATCCGCTGCAGTAATATCTAGTCCTGATTCATCTAAAATTTTCTTCCCTAAGTCTACATTCGTTCCTTCTAAACGCACGACTAACGGTAAATCTAATCCCACTTGTTTCGTAGCTTCAACTACTCCTTCAGCGATTACATCACATTTCATGATTCCACCAAAGATATTAACAAAGATACCTTTAACATTTGAGTCAGATAGAATAATCTTAAATGCTTCTGTTACTTTCTCTGCTGTAGCACCACCACCAACATCTAGGAAGTTAGCCGGATCGCCGCCATAATGCTTAATAATATCCATTGTAGACATAGCTAATCCTGCACCATTAACCATACAACCAATATTTCCATCTAGGGATACATAACTTAAATCATATTTAGAAGCTTCAATTTCTTTTTCATCTTCTTCTTCTAAGTCTCTCATTTCCGTTACATCTTTTTGACGGTATAATGCATTATCATCAAAGTTCAATTTAGCATCCAATGCTAATACTTCACCATCACCAGTTGTAACTAATGGATTAATCTCAGCAATAGAACAATCTTTTGCAACAAATGCATCGTATAATCCTGTCATAAATTTAACAGCTTTTCCGATTAACGCATCTGGAATATTTATATTGAATGCTAGTCTACGAGCTTGATAACCTGTCAACCCTACTACTGGATCGATTACTTCTTTAAAAATCTTTTCAGGTGTTTCGGCTGCAACCTCTTCAATTTCCGTACCGCCTTCTTCAGATGCCATCATAACAACACGTGAAGTTGCACGATCAAGCACTACACCAACATAATATTCTTTTTGTATATCGCAGCCTTCCTCAATAAGTAAGCGCTTAACTTCCTTACCTTCTGGACCTGTTTGATGAGTAACTAAAGTTTTTCCTAAAATCTCATCTGCGTATGTACGTACTTCATCTAAATTTTTTGCTACTTTTACTCCCCCAGCTTTACCACGACCACCTGCATGAATTTGTGCTTTTACTACTGTTACAGATGAACCTAATTTTTCAGCAGCTTCTACAGCTTCTTCCACTGTGTATGCTACATATCCATTAGGAACTTTTACACCAAACTTCTGTAAAACTTCTTTGCCTTGATATTCATGAATGTTCATTGTTTATCCTCCTATCAAAAATCACTGCATTTACATTGTATTAAAAAATATAGAATAGTACAAGAATAGAGCAAAATTTTTGTCATAAAATTGTCAGTTTTTCGTAGAATTATGCATTTCATCTAGTTTATAAATAAATCCGAATACTTCTGCAACTGCTTGATACAGTTCTTCAGGAATTTTTTCATTAATATTTAATTCACCAAGTAACTCTGCTAACGTTTCGTCTTCCACAATTGGAACATCATGTAATTTTGCTTGTTCTATAATATTTTCAGCTACTAGCCCCTTTCCTGTTGCTGTTATTTTAGGCGCAGTATCTTGTTGTTCATCATAGTTCAGAGCAGTTGCCTTTTGTCGTTTATACTTCATACTCGAAAGTCAACTCCTTGATTTATTTCTGAGTCAATGGTGTGAAAGGAACGTTCCCCTTGCTGATGACTATTATAAGACTGAACTGTAATAGTTGATAAGTGATAATCTTCTTGTTCTAATCCAGTTTTAAGTAAAGGTTTAATAGTCGTTATCAATTCATCAAGTTGTGGTGTATTATTGAATAAAGTAATACTGACATGACGATTTTGTATGTTCATATCAATCACTGTCTCATTTAAATGAGATAATTCCAAAAAGAAGATAATGCGACAGTGGCTTGGATTAATTTCTCCTTTTTCATTCTTCTTTCCTTCAAATTTTATATGTATGTCTTGTTTCATTTGAAAAGGTAATCCTGGTAGTTGGATCTGAGTGTATATAAACTCAGGAGTTTCACGAACTGAATTCAACTGTAATCCATTAATTAGTTCAATAAATTGTTTTGTAGTTTCATTTAATGACCCCATTGTTTGTTGTTGTAGTAAAAGAAGCATTGCCTTAAGCGATTGATTACTCTCTGTCGATTTACCTTGTAATAATTGACTATCATAACCATGACCTAAATTAATTAGACTACTTTTAAGTAAGTTGAAAATTGAATCTTTCACAGAATCGTTTGCTTGTACATTGAGGAAAGACTGCAATTTCTCTCTTAAACTAGCTACAAGTTGAGGGGATTGATTGCTATTTTGTGATGTTGCTTTCATAAACAAATCGACCTGTTCATTAATAGAAGAATTTCTTAATTGATACAATGACTGAAAGATGGCTTCATTAATTGGTAATCGCTTCATGAGCATCTCTCGTAATAAGAGGTAACTATTCGCTTTATCGGGTTTTTCACTGAGAATATGTAAGGCTGCCGTTAATTCCTCTCGATTAAACGGAATATTTTCTGTTAAAAGCCTTTGCACAAATGAGGCATTTGCCCGAGATGATTTAATTCCAAGTTGTTGCAAAAGCTGGGATGCGTTATCCCGTTCATCACCCTTTAGTTCTTTACCTAACACTTTCAAATGTATGCTTTGGTTCGTAATAGATTGCACTTGAAAATGATAGCTAGTTCCTATTGAAAGGGAAGCCTTTAGTTGGGCAACCATTTCTCGATTGCCTAACTGAATTCTAGCCTTTTGATTTGGGTATAAATGAAGAACACTTCCTTTTAAGATTCGACCGGGTTGGAGCGGTTCGTTCGTATTAATAATGGAGGATGTAGTCTTATTCAATAACGGATTAACTTTCACTTAAACCACCCATCTCTATAGTCGTTACATTACTTCCCTAACAGGTGCAAACGTTTTTCTATGGTATGGAGAAGGTCCATACTTTTGTAAGCTCTCTAGATGCTTCTTCGTTCCGTATCCCATATTAGCAGCAAAATCATACATTGGATATTCTAAATGCATATCTTTCATCAAACGGTCTCTAGTTACTTTTGCTAAAATACTTGCTGCAGCAATAGAAATACTTTTAGCATCACCTTTTATAATAGCTTCGTGAGTACAACTTAACCCCTTAAGTTCAACTGCATCAATTAGTATATGGTCAGGGTATGGATCTAATTTATTGATCGCTTCTGTCATCGCTAATTTAGTAGCTTCAAATATATTGATTGTGTCGATTTGATCATTATTGATAATTGAGATTCCATAACTCGTTGCTTCAGAAAGGACAATGTCATAAAATTTTTCTCTGTCAGTTTCATTAATCTGTTTAGAATCATTTAGACCAAGAAGTTTAAAATCGCTAGGTAATATAACTGCAGCTGCAACTACTGGTCCAGCAAGTGGACCTCGACCTGCTTCATCTACACCAGCAATGTAATGATTGTTCATTACGTATTGTTTTCTTTCATATAAACACATTTCTTCAAACGCTCTTTCTAATTCTTCTTCTTTTTGTTTTTCCTTCTCAAAACGTTTCACCAGGAGTTGTGCACCTTTTCTTTTGTCATTTCTTAATAAATCAATTTCCTTTTCAGTAAGCATGCCTGATTTAAATAAGTGTTGTAAATGAGATATTGATTGTTTTTCCATCTTCTTCCCCTTCTTTCTAACTATATCGGACTTTACCACTAAATCTTAAGTGAAAGGATAAGGCTGTCCCTAAAATGAAAGGACAGCCCCACACTAATTATTCTGGTTTCTCTAGTGTAATTTTTCCTAAACGCCCTGACCGTAAATCTTGTAATACGATATCAGATACTTTATCAAAATTAACATTTCCTCCACTTTCAAGTGCACCACGTTTTTTTCCAATACTAACAAAGATATCCCACATATCGTCCATATTTTCATCTACTTGGTATCTTTCTTCGATTGTATTCGGATAATGCTCTTTTAGATAATTTATCGCAAATGCAACAATATCTTGTAAAGAAAGGAGCTGGTCTTTAATGGTTCCTATTGCAGCTAACCGATAACCAACAAGTTCATCTTCAAACTTTGGCCAAAGAATTCCTGGTGTATCAAGTAATTCAAAATCCTTTTTCACCTTAATCCAGAGCTGCTGCTTCGTTACTCCTGGACGATCACCTGTTTTGGCAATCTTCTTATTGGCAAGACGATTTATTAAAGTAGATTTTCCTACATTAGGGATACCAACAATCATTGCTCTAGCAGCTCTAGGCTGAATGCCTTTTTTCTTAAGCTTTTCCATTTTTTCTTGACCAAGTTCTTTAGCAAGTTGGATCACACGCTTAATATCAGCTTTGTCATTTACATCAATGGCAATTGCAGTTATCCCTTCTTTTTCGAAGTAATTTAGCCACATGTCAGTAGCTTTTTGATCTGCCAAATCCTTTTTCATTAGCACGATCATTTTTGTTTTCTGTTGCAGTACCTGTTGTAACATTGGGTTTTGCGAAGATAATGGAGCTCGAGCATCTACTAACTCCATTACAAAGTCAACTAACTTTAACTTTTCCTCGACTTCTCTTCTCGCTTTAGCCATATGGCCTGGAAACCATTGTATTGTCATGAAAATACCTACTCTCCTGCATTTTGCATTCGTTCGAATGGCCAATAAATAATATTGGCATTTCCAACTATTTGATCCATAGAAATAACCCCTAAAATTCTACTGTCTGTCGAATTTGTACGATTATCTCCTAGTACCAAGACGTGATTATCAGGAATTTTTTCATATCCTCCTGGTAATTCCTCTAAGGAAAAATCAGATGTAATTATTTGGTTAGTTGTATTACTATTATCAAAAAAAAGTTCCTCTTTCTTTTCACCATTTATGTACAAATTATTATCCTTATATTCTACATGTTCACCTGGTAGACCAATTACCCGTTTGATAAAATCTTTCTTATCTGACGCATGAAAAACAACTATATCAAATCGATCAGGTTCTTGGAATCTGTATTTAAATTTGTTGACGATCATTTGATCACGATCATGTAGAGTCGGAAACATTGATGGACCATCTACAATGATGGGAGTAAATAAAAAGGTTCTTACGATAAATGCTAGTCCTAAGGCTATTAAGGCAGCCTTTAGCCAATCAAACCATTCACTTTTTCGCTTTGCCATAACCCAACCACCGACCCTGTTATATTATTTTTTATGTTGGTCACTAATCTATTCATAAAATTTGTTATGTGATTCGTTATTAAAATATATAATTGATAGAAACTGCGTCATAGCGGCTTTGATGATGAAAAACTAGTTCCTGATCAAGGTCTAATGAAAAACTGCCTTCCGCCAGAATACTTCGCTTGCCAAAGAATTATTGTTTCAGACTCACTAATATAACAGAGTTCAAAACTAGCGGAGGAAATACACGAAGACTCCTCGGAAATAAAAAACAATTTCCTTCGTGCAATGATAATGCTGACGTAGCATTACTTGTCCTGCGGGAGCAGAGGCATAGGTGAGACCCCGTGATGCGCTTGCGTCTACAAGTAATGCTACACAGTGGGCTTCCTCAGCGCAAGGGTGCTAGGAAGCCTAACCAAGTAGTTCCCTGGCTCACCAGCCGCCCGCGGAAAGCGAAGTGTATTTCCGTAGCGGTAGGAATTTTTCATCCCAAAAACAACTGCACAGTGTAAATATATAACAACAAATAGTAAAAATAAAAATAGACTTCTAGTATGTTGAACTTACATATGTAAAAAGGAGCTCGCACGATTGCTAAGCTCCTTTTCAAAATCATTGTTAAATATCCAATTCGTAGGATTAGCGACGTTCTTTAATACGTGCTGCTTTTCCGCGTAGGTTACGTAGATAGTATAGTTTCGCACGGCGAACTCTACCACGACGTGACACTTCGATTTTATCGACACGAGGTGAATGCACTGGGAAAGTACGTTCAACACCTACACCGTAAGAAATTTTTCTTACTGTAAATGTTTCACTGATTCCACCGTTTTGGCGTTTAATTACAACACCTTCGAATACCTGAATACGTTCACGAGTTCCTTCAACAACTTTAACGTGAACTTTTACAGTGTCACCCGGGCGGAAATCAGGATGATCAGTACGAAGTTGTTCTTTTGTAATCTCTTCGATTAATTGTTGCATCCTGCTTCACTCCTTCCAAACCAATGCTCTTATCACTCGATGGCAACAGCGGAACATCGTTTATAAGTACTTAATCGAACTTAAGCACAGAAATAAATATACCATAATACATGGGATTGTTCAACTATAAGTTACAGTTTTTACTCAAATGTTGATGAATGTAGTTCTTCTAGAATATCATCTAATATCTTTCTATCCTCTTTTGATAGAAGTTCTTCCTTAATTAATTCTTTTCTTCTCTCATAGGTGCGTTTTAATGACTCACGTCGTCGCCACGCCTCTATCTTGGCGTGATCACCTGATAATAAGACATCAGGAACCTTTAACCCTCTAAATTCCCTTGGTCTAGTATAATGAGGATGTTCTAACATTCCTGTCGAAAAAGAGTCTTGTGGAGCTGATTCTTCATTACCTAATACCTCTGGTAACAATCTAACGACACTATCAACTACTACCATGGCTCCTAATTCTCCACCAGTTAACACATAATCTCCAATTGAAATCTCATCGGTTACTAGATGCTCTCGTATTCGTTCATCATATCCCTCGTAATGACCACAAATAAAAATTAAATGATCCTCTTCAGCTAATTCTTCAGCTTTCTTTTGAGAGTATCGTTCTCCTTGTGGACACATCAAAATTACCCTTGGTTTCGTTTTACGTTTACTTTTTACATCTTCTACAGCATCAAAAATAGGTTGAGGAGCCAGTACCATACCAGCTCCACCACCATACGGGTAATCATCTACTTTATTATGTTTGTTTTCCGTATAATCACGGAAATTTATTAAATTATAATTGAACTTCTCTTTTTCCTGTGCCTTTTTAAGTATTGATGTTTGAAATACACTCTCAATCATCTCAGGAAAAAGAGTTAATATGTCAATATGCATTAATCAAGCAGTCCTTCCATTGGCTCTACAGTAATTCTTTTTTCTTCGACATTAACCTCTTTCACTACTTCTTCAATATATGGAATCAATATGTCTTTTCCTTTTGAAGGTTTCACTACCCAAACATCGTTAGCACCAGGTGATAAAATTTCTTTAATTACACCAAGTTTTTCACCATTCCATAAAAAGACATCACATCCGATTATTTCATGATAATAATACTCATCTTCTTCTAATTCAGTTAGTTGATCTTCTAATATTTTCAGATGTGAGCCTTTATAATGTTCAACATCGTTAATGTTATCATATCCTTTGAAATGAACTAAATCAAAACCTTTATGTATACGATGACCATCAATTGTTAATGGTAGTGGTTTCTCATTATCTTTAACTAAATAAACAACACTTCCAATTTCAAATCGTTCATCAAAATCACTTATTCGTAATACTTTAACATCCCCACGAATGCCATGTGTATTAATTATTTTTCCAATGTTAAACATTTTTTTTGACATATTTTCACCTGCTATTCATCTATGCGTATTACTACATCGTCTTTAATTACAATTGCAGACTTCTCCATTACTTGTTTCCAATTGGTACCAACACCTACTTCAACAAGAGCTTCAACTTCTTTTTCTACAATTTCACTTCCAATCGCTAACATTTCCAACTGTTCTAATTTAAAATCCAGTAATTTTATTTTTTCTTTTCGATTTTTAATCTCCTGTTGAAATCTACTAACGAGCTCTTGTTTTGAAACTCCAGCTTTGTTTTGTAATTTTCTCTGTTCAAACAATAGTTGTTGACACTCTTGTTCAAGTCGCATTTTATGGTCTATAAAGTTACTTTTTAGTTTGTCTTTACTATTCTCAGTAACGACTTGTTTTACTACTATTTTTTTAATTATTTTCACATTTATTCCTCGCTCTCACTTTAATTGAGTTTAGCGATTATCCGTGAAACATCTTTTACATGCACAAAAGGGAAAGGTTGAGTTCCCCTTTCCCTTTTACATAATATCAAGATAAATACGCTTTTGTTTGTCCGTCTTCGCTGCATATACAACCGTACGGATCGCTTTGGCAATTCGCCCGTTTTTGCCGATTACTTTCCCAACGTCTTCTTGGTTTACAGTAAGATGATAGACTAATTTTGAGTCTTCCTCTTTTTCTGTAACCTTAACATCTTCAGGATGATCGACAAGTGGTGTAACAATCGATTCAATTAGGGCTTTCATGATATCACACTACTTTACTATTGATTTTTCTGTTCGTGGAATTTTTTCATGATGCCTTCATTTGAAAATAGGTTGCGAACTGTATCACTTGGTTTCGCACCTTTAGTCATCCAATCAAGTGCTTTTTCTTCATCTATTTTAACTTCAACTGGATCAACAACAGGATTATAAGTTCCAATTTGTTCAATAGAACGTCCATCACGTGGTGAACGTGAATCAGCTACAACGATACGATAGAATGGATTTCTTTTAGAACCCATACGTTTTAAACGGATTTTTACTGCCATTATTTGCACCTCCATTGCTTTGTTTATATCAAATGTTTATCACAAGTATAAAGTTTAACAGAAACTTTATAGTCTGTAAAGTATTTTTCCATTACATTATAAAAAAATAATATTTCCCTGAAAAATAAAGGGTTTCATTAGTGATTTAGAAAGAGAATGGAAATTTCATTCCTTTTCCTTTTTTACCTTTTTGCATATTAGTCATTTGTTTCATCATCTTTTTCATTTCATCAAATTGTTTTAATAAACGATTGACTTGTGAAACAGTCGTACCAGACCCTTTAGCAATTCTTTTTTTACGGCTAGCGTTCATTACACTCGGATCTTGTCTTTCTTTCTTAGTCATAGATTTAATAATTGCTTCCACGTGCACTAATTGTTTCTCGTCAATTTGTGCATTTTTAAGACCCTTCATTTTATTAGCGCCTGGAATCATAGCTAATAAATCATCTAAAGGTCCCATATTTTTCACTTGGCCCATTTGCTCTAAGAAATCATCAAAAGTAAATGATGCTGTACGCATTTTTTCTTCTAATTCTTTGGCTTGTTTTTCATTAACATTTGTCTGTGCCTTTTCAATTAATGTTAATACATCCCCCATACCAAGAATACGGGACGCCATTCTCTCTGGATGAAATGCTTCTAATTGGTCAAGTTTTTCACCCATACCAGCAAATTTAATCGGTTTATTTGTAACAGCTTTAATTGATAATGCAGCACCACCACGAGTGTCACCGTCTAGTTTAGTTAAGACGACACCTGATAAATCTAATTGTTCATTGAAACTCTCTGCTACGTTAACTGCATCTTGCCCGGTCATCGCATCTACTACTAAGAAGATTTCATCTGGCTTCACCGTTGTCTTGATTTGCTCCAATTCATCCATTAAATCAGTATCTACATGCAAACGACCTGCTGTATCAATGATTACGTAATCATGATGCTCTTCTTTTGCTTTTTCAATTGCTTGTTTAGCAATATCAACAGGATTTGCTTCTGTTCCCATGGAGAACACAGGCATATTTAATTGTGTACCTAGGGTTTCTAATTGCTTTATAGCAGCTGGTCTATAAACATCACACGCTACAAGTAACGGTGAACGATTATGGTTTTTTCGTAAATGATTAGCGAGTTTACCAGTAGTAGTCGTCTTACCGGCCCCTTGCAACCCAACCATCATAATGACTGTTGGTGGGCGATCACTTACTGCTATTCTACTTTGTTCACCACCCATTAGTTCGGTCAATTCATCTTTAACTACTTTAATTACCTGTTGGCCAGGTGTTAAACTTTCCATTACTTCTTGTCCAATAGCACGTTCCTTAATACGTTTAATTAAATCCTTTACAACTTTAAAGTTTACGTCTGCTTCCAATAAAGCTAAACGCACTTCACGGGTCATTTCCTTAACATCTTGTTCCGAAACTTTCCCTTTACCAGTTATTTTTTTCATCGTATTTTGTAAACGTTCAGCTAATCCTTCAAATGCCATAGAAGGTGTCCCCCTACTCTAAATCTTTTAATTGATTTAACAATGTTTCCATACGTTTACTGTTTTCATCATTTAATGATTCTTCCATTTTATTAATCAACGCATGACGTTGTTGAAATTTATCATATAGATGTAACTTCGCTTCATAGGCTTCAAGCATTGATTCTGTTCTCTTTATATTATCATAGACAGCTTGCCGGGAAACTTCTGAAACCTCGGATATTTCACCAAGCGAATAGTCTTCAAGATAATACATCTCCATGTAATTTCGTTGTTTGGGTGTTAACAATGCCTGATAAAAATCCAATAAATAATTCATACGTGTCGTCTTTTCTAGCATTTCCCCACCCCTTGTTAAGTGAAAATCCTTTACAAAACTAATGATACAGAACGGTTGAGTTTATTGTCAAGTTTGCTTACGCTTCTTCTTCTTCCAACATATCTGCAAAAAGTCCATAAACAAATGCGTTTGCATCAAATTGCTGAAGATCTTCCATTTGCTCTCCTAGTCCTACAAGTTTAACAGGTATGTTCAGCTCATGTCGAATAGCAAGAACAATTCCTCCTTTTGCAGTTCCGTCAAGCTTTGTTAACACAATACCAGTAACATCAGTTGCTTCGGAGAATGTTTTGGCTTGGTTTAATGCATTTTGCCCAGTAGTTGAATCAAGTACTAATAATACTTCATGAGGTGCACCAGGTATTTCACGTTCAATTACACGTTTAACTTTTGCCAGTTCATTCATTAAGTTGACTTTATTTTGTAAACGTCCAGCAGTATCACAGATTAACACGTCTGCTTCTCGTGACTTCGCTGCTTTAATGCCATCAAATATTACTGCTGCAGGATCACTACCTTCATGTTGCTTAATCACATCAACCCCTGCACGTTCTCCCCAGATTTCCAATTGATCGATTGCACCTGCACGGAACGTATCACCAGCTGCTAAAACTACTTTCTTTCCATCATTCTTTAGTTGATGAGCTAACTTACCAATAGATGTCGTTTTACCCACTCCATTTACACCCACAACTAAAATAACAGTTAATTCATTTTCTTTAATGTTTATTTCTTCTATTTCCTCGTCATCTTCTCCATAATAAATCTCTACTAATTTTTCAGAGATGACATCTTTCACTTCTTTAGTATCCTTGATATTTTGACGCTTTACTTCCATTTTTAATTCGTCGATTAAATCCATTACAGTCATTACACCAACATCAGCTGATATCAATACCTCTTCTAATTCCTCAAAGAAATCCTCATCAATTTTGCGGTATCGAGCAATTAAATCATTAATTCGACCAGAAAAAGACTTCCTCGTCTTTTCCATGCCTTCTTTATATTTAGTGGTAACTTCTTCTTGATTATTTTGTATAAATTTCTTTTTCAATTTATCCATGAATCCCATGTTAGTTCCTCCTTATGTCTCAATTAACTCCTTCGTATCCTCCAAGCGAACGGAAACTAGACGAGATACTCCAGATTCCTGCATGGTAACACCATATAGGACATCTGCTTCCTCCATAGTCCCTTTACGATGGGTAATTACAATAAATTGAGTATTTTTACTATACATTTTCACATATTTGGCAAATCGTGCAACGTTTGCCTCATCTAATGCAGCTTCTACTTCATCCAACACACAGAATGGAACTGGACGTACGCGAAGTATAGCAAATAACAATGCGATTGCAGTTAATGCTCTCTCTCCACCTGAAAGCAGCCCTAAATGCTGTAATTTCTTACCAGGTGGTTGTGCTATTATATCAACTCCGGTGTCTAACAAGTTTTTAGGGTCTGTTAGCTTCAGTTCAGCACGTCCACCACCGAACAATTCTTTAAAGACAACAGAGAATTCTGCTTTAATTTGACTAAATGTATGGTCAAATAATTTTTCCATCTCTTGATCCATCTCAGCTATCACTTCAAATAGCGTTTGTTTAGCTTCGACAAGATCATCTTTTTGCTCGGATAGGAATGTATAACGCTCAGAAATACGTTCATATTCATCAATAGCTCCTAGGTTAACTGTTCCTAATCGTTCAATTGACAATTTAATTTGTCGTACATCTTCTTTTGCTAGATTAATGTCTTCCACTTTTTCGTATAACTGCATTGCTTTTTCAAATGTTATGGTATATTCCGTTTGTAACTTAGTTAATCGGTTTTCTAATTCAACATCAAGACGATTAGCTTTTACTTCTTTTTGCTGTACTTTTTCTTGAAGCACTTGATGTTGTTTATTTTCTTCTTTTAGTTCTCTTTCTTCATCTTGCATTCGTTGTGTCTTTTCTGATCGAGTTGAACGTTTCTGTTGAATTTCTTTTACTAAACGCTCCTTATCTTCCTTTGTCCTTTGAATCGATTCCTCTATTTCTTCTTGTGTTTCATTATTTTCATTTATTGATAACAAGTCATTTAATTCTTTTGTATAACCATCTAGTTCTTCCTGTAGGTCAGTTACTTGTCTCTCAATTGCTTTAGATTTCTCACGTTGGTTTTTCCAGCGCTCGTCTTGCTCAGCGAGTTGTACTTGGTATTGGTGAAAATCTTGTTGTAATTGTTCTTGATTTGCTTGAAATTCAGACTGCTGTTCTGTTAATTTATCAATTTCAGATTGAAGTGATTGTAATTCATTCTCGATTGAATGTAATTTCGATTCTAATTCTCTATCTCTAGCTTTTAATTTTTCTTGGTCCGTTTCGAACTGTTGTTTATCTTGGTCGTAAAGAGTTAAATTATCACTTAGGCTTGAAAGTTTAAGAGAAACTTCATTATATTCTTCCTTTGCCTGCTGTACTTTCTCTTGAATAACGTGTAGTGTTCCTTCAATATCTTGTAAGGCATTTTCTTTTTCCGTTATTAATTGTTTTTGATTCTCAACATTTTTCTCAAACAACAGTGCTTTTTCTTGAAAGTCGGTCAATTTTTCCGTTAATTCTTGGAGATCTTTTTCCCTGGTAAATAAAGATTGATTCGTCTTCTTTTGTGCTCCACCAGACATGGAACCACCTGGATTTACCACATCTCCATCTAACGTTACAATTCGATAACGTCTCATTACTTGTCTAGCAATATCATTAGCATCTTTTAGTGTCTTTGCAATAATGACATGGCCCATTAAATGATGAATCGCCTTTTTATATTGTTCTGAAACACCAATTAAATTAGCTGCTATACCTACATATCCAGGATGGTTTTCAACCATAGATAAAACATCACTAGGTACAAAACGTGGTTGGATAGATTGTAAAGGCAAGAAAGTCGCACGACCACTATTTGTTTTTTTCAACCAGTTTATCGCTGCTCGTGCTGCAGCATCATTTTCTACAACAATATGCTGTGCTTGTCCACCTAAAACCGTTTCAATGGCAGTTATATATTCCTTTGGTACGTCCACCAACTCAATAACAGCACCATAAATGTCTTGGAGTAAGCTGTCTTCTCTAGCTTTTAAAATCGATTTTACCCCGTGGAAGAAACCTTGAAAATCTTCTTTCATTTCTTCTAGCATTTCTTTTTTTGACTTTAGTTTTTCGATATATTGATAGCCTTGGTATAATTTTGTTTGGGATTCTTGATGCTGTGATCTAGCTTGTTCAAGCTCTGTTTTTAGCTGTTGTTGACGTAAATATACCTGGTCATATTGCTGCTCTTCTTCTTCTAACTCCTTCTTCTTTGCTGCTTTTCTTTGTTCATATTCATCGCGTTGAATAATTAAATCCTGAAACTTCTCAAGTTGGCGATCTTTCTTATGTGTAACCTGTTCTAACTGCTGGCGAATGGAATGTTTTTCATTTTTATACGCAGCTTGTTGATTTAATACTTCAATATAATCAGCTTTTAACTCTTCAATTTGTTCAGCAATATTCTCTTGTTGATTCGTTAATATATGTTCAATCTCTTGCAGCTTTTGATTAGTTTCTTGACGTTGTGACTGCAATAATGCTAACTTCTCATTCTCGTCCTTTAAATCCAGTCTAGTTTGGTTAAGTTTACTCGTTGTTTCTTCTTTCTGTTGTTCTAACTTTTGTTTATTTTCTTCAAAATGCTTAAACCGTTCATTATATACCTGTTTTTTACCTTCGTGCTGTTCTAAAAGCTGTGTGGTGGATAAAAGATTAGCTTGTAATTCTTCAATCGCTTTGTCTAACTCATTAATTTCTTGTCTTTCTGTTTCAAGTTTCGCTTCTTTTTGTTGAATGCTCGTTTTTAATTGAATCTCAGACATTTTTTCTTTATCCAATTCTTCAAGCAATCCTTGCCATTCCTTATGCAGCTTTTCAATCTCTGTAATCAATAAGGCAATCTCTTTCTCTTTAAGTAATTCTTTTTTCTCTATAAAAGTCTTTGCAGTGTCAGCTTGATCCTTCAATGGACCTATTTGTTGTTCTATCTCATAGATAATATCTTCAATTCGATTTAAGTTTTCTTGCGTTTCAGCAAGTTTATATTCTGCCTTCTTTTTACGCTGTTTATATTTTAAAACTCCTGCAGCTTCTTCAAAGATTGTCCGACGTTCTTCTGCTTTTGAACTTAATATCTCTTCGACTTTCCCTTGACTAATAATGGAGAATGCTTCTTTTCCTAATCCTGAATCCATAAATAAGTCAATAATATCTTTCAGACGACAAGATTGTTTATTTATGTAAAACTCACTTTCACCTGAACGATACACTCTTCTAGTTACACTCACTTCTTCATAATCAAGAGGTAAAGCTTCATCTTGGTTATCAAGAACTAGTGTTACTTCTGCTACATTTAACGCTCTTCTGCTATCACTACCTTGAAAAATAATATCTTCCATCTTTGATCCACGTAGTGACTTCGCAGACTGCTCCCCAAGGACCCAACGGATTGCATCAGTAATATTACTTTTTCCACTACCGTTAGGACCAACAACTGCAGTAACACCTGGTACAAATTCGACATTAATCCTTTCAGCGAAAGATTTAAATCCGACACTTTCTAATCGTTTTAAAAACATACACATTCTCCTAATCCCGTACCGACTTTCTCTATATCTAAAAATCTTAATTTTTATGTTGGCATTTTAACGCATTTATTTTATCATAAACATAGCAACAAAAGAAGAGCTGAACCAGTTTTAGCGATTCAATAATCAATAATTCATATATAGAGGAGGTATAAAATGGATTTAAAAACTCCATCAAAAGATAATCTAAAATACATATTAAATGAATTAGCTGATAAGCTAAATGTGGTTAATCGTACACTCATGGACCCCGAAGACTATGATTTAAATAAATATGAAGATTTAAAATTTATGTATGATATGATTATTCAAAAAGGAAATTTAAGCGCATCAGAAACCCAAGCATTCATAGAAGAATTAAGAAACGTAAGAAAATAGCTTGGTGTAACCTGCAACTCAGAATTCATTCTAAAAAAGACTGTTTTTCACCTTCTATAGTGTGAATCACAGTCTTTTTTCTACTTATTCGTTAAGATATCTAATACATTTTTTGCTGCTCGTTGTTCTGCTTCTTTCTTTGTACGTCCAATCCCTTTTCCAGTAATACCATTCATAACGGTAACCTTAGAAACGAATTCCTTATTATGGGATGGACCTTTTTCTTCCACAATATTGTATTCAATTATATGATTTTTCTCTTGCTGAACCAATTCTTGTAATTGGCTCTTATAATCCATCGCATGCGAAAAAGCACCAGTTTCAACTTTTGGAAATACATGAGTCTCTAAAAAGCTCAATGCTGTATCAAATCCTTGATCAAGATAAAGCGCACCTAAAAATGCTTCAAATACATCCGCTAATAATGCCGGACGATCTCGACCACCAGTTTGTTCTTCACCTTTCCCTAAAAATATATGCTCACCAAAATTTAATTCTTTAGCAAAGTTATAAAGGGAAGGTTCACAGACGATAGATGCTCGCAATTTCGTCATTTCTCCTTCAGGCATTGAAGAATTAGTACGAAATAGAAATTGTGAAACACCTAACTCTAATACAGCATCTCCTAAAAATTCCAAGCGCTCATTATCTGAGAAATTCCTATTACGATGCTCATTCACATATGATGAATGTGTAAAAGCTTGTTTCAATAACTCATGGTTATTAAATTTTAACTGCAAAGCTTCTTCTAGTTTTGCAACATTCATCCAATGTCACCTCAATTTATTAAGGTGGCTGTCCTAATATCAAGAATTTGATTACTGGATAGCCACCTTTTCATACTTCATTAATTATTATGACTGTAAACTGTTTATGTAATCAACAGCATCACCAACAGTATTAATCTTCTCTGCTTCTTCATCGGCGATTTCCATATCAAATTCGTCTTCAAGCTCCATTACTAGTTCCACAACATCTAATGAATCTGCTTCTAAATCATCTTTAAAAGATGCTTCTAGTGTTACTTTTGACTCATCTACATCTAGCTTGTCAACGATAATATCTTTTACACGGTCAAACACATCTGCCATACTTTTCACCTCCTTTCAAGTGGGATAATATTAATAATAATAAATTTTGCTTATATACGCTATAAATTTACATTACCATTCCACCATCAATATGAATGGTTTGACCAGTAATGTAATTCGCATCTTCTGAGGTTAAGAAACGTACCACTTTTGCTACATCCTCTGGTTTACCTAATTTCCCTAATGGGATCATCGCTAACATTGCTTCTTTTTGTTCATCGGTTAATTCATCAGTCATATCTGTAGAAATAAAACCGGGTGCTATAGCATTTACTAAAATGTTTCTAGAAGCAAGTTCTTTTGCGGTTGTTTTCGTAAGTCCAATAACTCCTGCTTTTGCAGCAACATAGTTTGCTTGACCAGGATTTCCACTAACACCAACTATTGAAGCTACATTGACAATTCTACCAGCTCTTTGTTTCATCATTTGTCTAGTAACTGCTTTTGTACATACGAATACACCTTTTAAATTTGTGTTAATTACTTGGTCGAATTCGGCTTCTTTCATGCGCATCAACAAGTTATCACGAGTTATGCCAGCATTGTTTACTAATATGTCTAGGCTGCCAAACTGCGTCACCACTTCTTTAACCATTGCTTTTACACTTTCTTCGTCTGCAACATCTGCTTGCAACTTCATTGCTTTTACCCCAAGAGCCTCAAGTTCCTCTACTACTGCTTGGGCTTTTGCTTCACTACCTGCATAATTGACTGCCACATTGGCTCCTTGTTTAGCTAGTTCTATTGCAATGGCTCGGCCAATTCCTCGTGATGCCCCAGTAACTAATGCATTTTTTCCTTTTAACATTATACTTCCTCCTCGTACCAAGAAATAAACTCATCCAATGATACCGTATCCTGAACAGCAAATGTTTTCACTCTACGATTAATTTTCTTAACTAATCCGGACAGTACTTTTCCACTTCCGATTTCTACAAAAGCGTCTATATTCTCTTCCATCATATTACGAATGGATGCTTCAAACTGTACAGGAGAATATAGCTGTTTGATCAATAAGTTTTTTATTTCTTCGTGATCAGTTACTGGCTGTGCAGTGACATTAGCATAAATCGGCGTATCAACATCATGTATGGTGACTTTATCAAGATATTTAGAGAATTCTTTGTTTGCTGGTTCCATTAGTCTTGAATGAAAAGGGCCACTTACATTTAAAGGTAAAACTCGTTTAGCTCCGTTTTCCTTCAAAACTTCTGTCGCTTGTTCTACACCTTTAACAGAACCCGATATAACAATTTGTCCTGGACAATTGATATTAGCTAGGTCGACAATTTCATCTTTAATTTGTTCCAAAGATTCTTGTATTTTTTCCTTGTCCAACCCTAATACCGCAGCCATAGTTCCTTGCCCTTTTGGAAATGCTTCTTCCATTAGTCTTCCACGGGTTGCTACTAGGGGTAAAGCATCTTCAATTGAAAGAGCACCTGCGGCCACTAAAGCACTATACTCACCTAAACTATGTCCAACTGTCATAACTGGATGAATGCCTTTTTCTTTTAACAGTTGTTGAATAGCAATGCTGGATAATAGTAATGCTGGTTGAGCATTTTCTGTTTCTGTTAGAGTTTCTTTAGGCCCATTAAACATAATAGACGTAATGTCTTTGTCTAGAACCTCGTTGGCTTTTTCATACAAATCCTGAACACTTTTAAATTGATCATGAACTTCTTTCCCCATGCCGACAACTTGTGAGCCTTGACCAGGAAACATAAATGCTACCCGTTTCATCTTATTCCTCCTTCTCCACTTCCATCTTTTCAACTGTCTCTTTGATTGTGTTCGTCACATCATGTTCGACCATGTATACTGTTTGGCTAATTGCACTTTGTATAGCTCGACTATTGGACGACCCATGAGCTTTAATAACAGGAGCTGCTAAACCAAATAGGCCTGCCCCACCATATTCAGAGTAATCCAATTTATTTTTTAATTGCTTTAAATCACCTTTCATCATCCCAGCAGCGACCTTAGTTTTAAAAGATGACATGAAAGATTCTTTTAACATAGAAAACATTGTCATTGCAGTGCCTTCAATAGTTTTTAAAGCAACATTTCCACTAAAGCCATCTGTTACAACAACATCAGCTGCACCAGATAATAAGTCACGTGCCTCTACGTTCCCAATAAAATTAATTGGAGCATCTTTCATTAAACTAAAGGCCTTCTTCGTTAAGTCGTTCCCTTTACCATCTTCCGTACCAACATTTAGTAATCCAACTGTCGGATTCTTAATAGAACGAACCTTTGATGTATAGATAGAACCCATGATGGCATATTGAACAAGATGTTGAGGTTTTGCATCGACATTTGCTCCTACATCCAGTAATAAAAATCCTTTTCCATCAAGTGTCGGTAATGTCGGACTTAATGCAGGACGATCAATACCTGGTATTCTACCGACAACAAATAAGCCTGCACTCATTAAAGCACCTGTATTTCCTGCAGAGATACAAGCATCTGCTCTTCCTTCTTTTACTTCATTAGCCATCATTACAAGGGAGGAATTCTTTTTACGACGAACCGCTCGTACAGGTTCGTCCTCTCCTGTTATAACCTCATCAGCATGGATAATCTCAATATTAGTATCATCTGTTAAATATGTACTAATTTGCTGTTGGTCACCAACTAAAGAAATATGTAAGTCTTTATTTTTTGAGACAGCTTCCATCGCACCTAAAACAATTTCCTTCGGTGCATGGTCACCTCCCATTGCATCTATTGCAATTTTCATTTATGATTCTCCTTTTTCTTCAGCTGTTCGATACATATAAAATACACCAGTAAATACTTTTTCATTGTCTACAAAACTATCAACATGAACAATCGTTAACCCTTTATCATTATCCCCTTCAACAAACGCTTTAGCCACCACTCGTTCCCCTTGTTTCACTTGACGAGTAAATTTAAGCTCCGATTTTGCCGTCAAAGCTAATTCATCATTTATAACAGCAACTGCTAATGAATTAGCTTGCGCAAATAGATGATGCCCCCTAGCAATGTTATTCCTAGAAAAAACATGTTCTTGACTGATATCTAATATTGAAATGGCTCTTTTGTCTAGTTCCAAATCAACGATCTCACCAATAACATCCTCTAAAGGTAATGCTCTTACCGTTTCATTCCATTGATGACTTGCGACCGATTTAATCCGTTCTCTCAACTCAGGGATAGATAATTCCATTCGATCAAGTCTGATCGTCTGAATACTGACACTAAATTTCTTTGCTAATTCTTCGTCTGTTATAAAAGGCGTTTGTTCAATCGTTTCCTTTAGTAATTCTTGCCGTTTCACTTTTGGTAATTTCAATGATTTTACACCATCCACTACTAAAACTTTAATTTATTTATCCGTAATTATGACTTGGTACTAATAGTAATATATAATACCAATTTAATTTATGCAAGTCATGTCTTAATCTAATTTCGTTTCAAACAAACCTTCTTTTTCTAACTCTTGCTTCAACCTGTAGTAATCCTGGGAGGTTTCTAACAAATTATTTTCAATAATTTCTTGGGCATCTTTTCTTGACGTTTCTAATGCTCGGTAATCATGGACCATGTCACCAACTTTAAATTCTGGTAAACCACTTTGTTTCTTTCCAAAGAAATCTCCGGGACCACGTAATTTCAAATCTTCTTCTGCTAATGTAAATCCATTGTTTGTTTCACACATAATACGCATTCTCTCTTTACCAACTTCACTCTTAGGTTCTGCAATCAAAATACAATAACTTTGCTGGTCACCTCTCCCAACTCTTCCACGTAGTTGGTGCAATTGGGATAATCCAAATCGTTCTGCATCATGAATAACCATAATTGTAGCATTTGGTACATTAACTCCAACCTCTACTACTGTTGTGGATACTAGAATTTGAACGTCATTGTTCGCAAAATCTTTCATCACTTCATCTTTTTCTTCTGACGATAGGCGACCATGCATAAGGCCTACCTTAATCTCTGGTGGATAGTAATCGGAAAGTTGATGGTACAATTCCACTGCATTTTGGATATCTAATTTGTCAGATTCCTCAATTAATGGACAAATTACGTAGGCTTGTTCACCGTTACGTACGTGTTTTTGAATAAAATCAAGCACTCGTTCAAAGTTATTTTCTTTTGTCCAGTACGTTTCAACGTCCTTTCTACCAGCAGGCATTTCGTCAATAACAGACACATCCATATCGCCAAAAGCAGTTATTGCTAATGTTCTAGGGATTGGTGTCGCAGTCATAAATAGTACATCAGGCATTAATCCTTTTTCTCTTAACATCCGTCTTTGTTCGACGCCAAACCGATGCTGCTCATCAACAATGACAAAACCTAGATCATGAAAGAATACATCATCTTGAATTAGTGCATGCGTTCCAATTACAATATCTACCTCATGGTTCTCTACTTTTTCAAGTAACTCCCTTCGTTTTTTTCCTTTTACTGACCCAGTTAATAAGACAATAGATGCATGTTTACCAAATAACTCCGTTAACGATTGATAATGTTGTTCTGCTAGAATTTCAGTAGGAACCATTAATGCACCTTGTTTCCCTGCAGTAATGGAGGCATAAAGTGCTAAAGCGGCTACTGCTGTTTTACCAGAGCCAACGTCCCCTTGTAGTAATCGATTCATTCGATAAGGTGACTGCATGTCCTTTAGAATTTCATTTAACGATTTCTTTTGGGCATTCGTTAATGTAAATGGAAACTGATTCATAAACGTAGTAACTTTTTCTAAATCTACTTGTTGTTGATTCCCTTCTGTTGCTTCCCGATTTATTTTACGAAGAAGTTGCATTTTTAATTGAAAAAGTAAAAATTCCTCATATGTAAACCTTCTTCGTGCATGTTTAAGAGCAATACGGCTCGCTGGAAAATGCATTGTATTCACGGCAAGTGAACGATTAGGTAATTTATACGCAGTTAAAAAATGTTGGGGAAGAATTTCTTCTATTTGGTTTTCATAGGCTTTTATTGCACTTAAAATTGCTTTTTTAAGTTTAATATTTTTTATATTTCCTCTTAGTGAATACAGTGGCTGAATCTCTGCTTGTGTATCTGCTGACCCTTTTTTATAGTTACTAACCGTAATTTGCAAGCGATGAGCATCCCATTTCCCCGTTAATGTAATCGTGTCACCTGCGTTAATTTGTTTTTTAGCAAAGGCTCGATTAAACATTACTGCTTTCACAGCTACATTTTCTACTTCCACATTAAAAGACAAACGCGATTTCTTTTTACCAAAAAAGGAAAGAGAAGGAGTATTTAAAACCCTTCCCTCAATCGTCACTTTATCCTCATGAATCAGTTCACTTAAAGGTTTTACTTCAAATACATCATACCGTGAAGGAAAATAAAATAATAAATCTTCCACAGTACGAATGTCTAAAGCTAGTAACTCTTCAGCAAATTTTTCTCCTATTCCATTTACATTTGTTACTGATTCATTAAGCATATCAATCACTCTTCCTATACTAAACTGTCATTCCAAATATTTTTTCTTTTAACAATCGCCCTGTTGGTGTATCCGCAAGTCCACCTTCACCTGTTTCACGCAACGTAGATGGCATCGTTTTTCCAATTTGATACATTGCTCCAATTACTTCATCACATGGAATTCGACTAGTCACACCTGCTAATGCCATATCTGCAGATACAATTGCTAATGATGAACCGGCTGCATTCCTTTTCACACATGGTACTTCTACAAGTCCTGCCACAGGATCACAAACTAGACCTAACATATTTTTCAATGTAATCGCAAAAGCCTCTGCCGATTGCTGTGGCGTACCACCAGCCATTTCAACAATAGCTGCTGAAGCCATAGCTCCTGCTGAACCTACTTCAGCTTGACAGCCACCTGCTGCCCCTGAGATGAAAGCATTATTAGCTACTACAAAACCAAAGGCACCCGCTGTAAATAGATAGCGGATCATTTGTTCTCTCGTTGGATTTAACTGATTTTTCACCGCAAATAACGTACCAGGTACAACACCTGCACTACCTGCTGTTGGAGTAGCACAAATAGTGCCCATCGCAGCATTTACCTCATTGGTCCCCATTGCTTTACTAACCGCATCTAACAGTAAGTTACCTGATAACGGGGTTCTTTCTTGCATATACGTTTGAATTTTTACAGCATCGCCACCAGTTAATCCTGTTACAGATTGAACTCCCTTTAAACTATCTTCAATCGCTTTTTCCATGACAACTAAATTCTTTTCCATTTCTGTAAAAACTTCTTCACGAGTCTTATCTTTAACATCCATTTCCTGAAGAATCATAACTTCAGAGATAGGCATCTGGTTTTTTTCAGCGATTTCCACTAATTCCGCAACTGTTCGAAACATGTGAAAGCTCCTCTCCCAATATAAACTTAACTAACAATTTTAGAAATCCGAATAATATGGTCAGCATTCTCTAATTCTTTTAAAACATTATCTTCAACATTCTGATCTACTTCGATGACCATTAATGCTTCTTTTCCAACATCTTTACGATTAACTTCCATATGTCCAATGTTAATTTCATATTTTGCTAGTATTTTGGTTACAGAAGCAATTGCACCAAAACGATCATTGTGCATAATTAAGATTGCTGGATGATTTCCTGAAAGTCTTAATTCAAAGCCATTTAATTCTGTAATTTCAACTTTTCCTCCACCAATAGAAATACCAACTAGTTCTGTACTATCGGTATCATCACCGATTATTAGTCTAGCAGTATTCGGATGATCCGTTGCAGCATTATCTTCAATAAACTCAATGGTAATATTTTTTTCTTTAGCAATTTCCAGCGCTTTACTCATTCGTGAATCATCAGGTTCAAAGCCTAACAACCCACCTGCAAGGGCGAAATCTGTACCATGCCCTTTGTATGTTTTTGCAAAAGAACCGTAGAGATGAATTTTTGCCCATTTTGGTTCTTTTCCTAAAAGATTTCTTGCTGCCAATCCAATTCTAGCAGCACCTGCTGTATGAGAACTAGATGGGCCAATCATTACTGGACCGATAATATCAAAAACGGAATTATATTTCATTCTTCTCACCGCCTATAAAAGTTAACGAACGTATTCATATTTATTCGTTCAATAAAATTGTAACAAACACACCTATTGTAAATTATAACAAAAAGCCCTATAATAATCATTTGTGGATTAAAGATTTTTTTAATCGGGTGGGAGAGGGATAGTTAGACAAAGAGGAGATTGCATGCATACAAACAATCTCGAACCAAAAACACGCATGAAGCATGAAATCTCAGCTGGGATTATTGGATATTTAACTACAGTTTATATTGTAGTTGTTAATGGTTCAATTTTAAGTGAAGCTGGAATTTCACTTGAAGCAGGAATGATGGCAACAATTCTAGCTAGTTTTATAGGTACGTTAATGATGGGGTTATTCGGAAAGTTGCCTCTAATTCTTATACCTGGCATGGGAATAAATGCACTTTTTGCATATTCAATCATTCAAGGTACAGGCATGAATTTCCAAGAAGGCCTTGCAGTAGTGTTTGTTTCTGCCATGTTATTTTTGATTACAGCCTTTAGTAAGCTTGGTAATTTATTAAAAGAAGCAATTCCTGAATCACTTAAACACGCAATAACAGTTGGCCTAGGTTTTTTCTTAATACTAATTGGTCTTGAAAAAACAGGGCTTGTTGTCAGTGGTACTAACACAATTATTGCTATTGGTGATTTCACATCTCCAACAATTATCGTTAGTTTGCTTACGTTATTTATAGCAATATTTTTATTTGTGAAAAATATCCCAGCAAACTTCCTTATAACTATGATTGTCGGGACAGTTCTAGCATCCATTTTTGGTATTATTGATGCTCCAGATCAATCGATAACATTGAACACAGATGAAATTGTATTTATACCATCTTTCACTGCAATCGGTGATCTTTCATTTTGGTTAGCGGTATTTCCATTAACAATGATCCTTATCTTTGAAAATATGGGATTACTTCATGGTCAATTGCATATGTTAAATCGTCAAGATAGTTACGATAAAGGATATAAAGTTACAGCCTTTTCTACTTTAACCTGTGCGTTCTTAGGAACATCTCCTACAGTTTCAGCTGCAGAAAATGCAGCCGTTATTGCTTCTAAAGGGAAAACTGGTATCTCAAGTATTACGGCTAGTATGTTATTTTTAGCAACGATTTTCGTAATACCTTGGATTACTGTTGTTCCAAGTGCTGCTATTAGTCCTATATTGATTATTGTTGGGTTTTTAATGGCTCAAAACATTCGCCATATCCCATTAAACAATATCTCTGAATCAATACCAGCATTACTAATTGTTGCAATGATTCCTTTCACTTATAGTATCGCTGATGGAATGGCATTTGGATTTATTGCTTATCCAATTGTTAAATTAGCTTTAGGTAAACAAAAAGAATTATCCACTATTCTAATGATTATTTCAGGCCTTTTCTTATTTGATTTCATCATCAAGATTATCGGCATTTAATCGTTGTATAGAAACTAAAAAGGATTCGCTCTGTAGCGAATCCTTTTTATAATGAAAAGAAAGTATTTAATTTCAGAGATGCCTAGCTCCCTCGCCTTCGAAAGTCGCAAAGCAGGCGCTCTCTAGCTTTTCTTAATTATTCTACTGAGAAGATATAAGAGTAAATCGGCTGATTTCCTTTATGAATTTCAATCTCGATATCCTCAAATGTATCTTCTACGTACTGCGTAAGTTCTTCTACTTCGCTATCACTTACGTCTTCACCTTGAAGAACAGTTAAGATTTCATCATCTTCAGTAATTAATTCATTTAATAATAATTTTACAGTTTCAAATTTATCTGCATGTGTTGCAGTGATTTTTCCATCGTTAATTCCCATGAAATTACCTTTTTCAATCGTTATGCCATCGATTTGAGTATCACGAACAGCATAAGTCAATTGGCCAGTCTTCACATGCGAACTAGCATCTTCCATGTTATTCTTATTGGTTTCTATATCCTCATCTGGATGGAAGGCTAACAATGCACTAATTCCTTGTGGGATAGTTTTAGTAGGAACAACCGCTGCCTTTCCTTCCGACAACTCTGCTGCTTGTTCTGCTGCCATAACAATATTTTTATTGTTCGGTAAGATTAGCACCTTTTCAGCATTTGCTTTTTCAACTGCTTCTGTAATATCTTGTGTCGATGGATTCATTGTTTGACCACCTTCAATAACTACAGTTGCACCTAAGCTTTCAAATAAAGACTTCAATCCACTTCCCATGGCAACAGTTACAATACCATATGGAACTTTTTCTTTAGGCTTATTATCATCTTTCGCATCACCAACAATAGCCGTATGTTGTTCACGCATGTTCTCGATTTTCATGTTAATTAAGCTACCAAACTGTTGGCCAATTGTTAATACGTTACCAGGATATTCTGTATGAACATGTACCTTAACAATTTCATCATCAGATACTACTAATAACGAATCACCATGATTACTTAATTCATTTCTAAAATCCGTCTCATCAAATGGATTTTCTTTAGTCTTTTCGTCTTCAAATTTAACCATAAATTCTGTACAATAGCCAAATTCAATATCTGAAGTATCCATAAAGTCTTGAGCAGACTTATGATGTTCAGCATTAACCATCGCTTCCATTTCCACTGTGTCTAGTTCTTCTGGTAATTCTTCACCTTTTAATACAGCTAGGAAACCCTCATACACTGTAACTAGACCTTGTCCACCTGAATCTACAACTCCAACCTCTTTAAGAACAGGTAGTAGATCAGGGGTGCGTTTTAATGAAGCTTTTGCTTCCGCTAGTACTTTCTCCATTAAACTTACTACATCATTTTCTTGCTTAGAAACTTCAACAGCTTTTTTTGCTGCATCCTTAGCAACCGTCAAAATCGTTCCCTCTACAGGCTTCATAACGGCTTTATATGCGGTTTTCACACCACTATCAAATGCATTCGCTAAATCCTTCGTTGTTAACGTTTCTTTATTTTCCATTCCTCTAGCAAAGCCACGGAAAATCTGGGAAAGGATTACCCCAGAATTTCCTCTAGCACCCATAAGTAATCCTTTTGAGAAACTTTGGGCTACTTCAGAAATGTTATCACTATTAAGTTTCTTAACTTCATTGGCTCCTGAAGTCATCGACAAATTCATATTCGTTCCTGTGTCACCATCTGGGACTGGGAAAACATTTAATGCATCAATTTTCTTGGCATTATTCGTTAAATGATGTGCACCTGATAGCACCATTTGAGTAAATGTTTTGCCATCTAACTTTTGTAACGTCACTATACTTCCTCCTCTTAACTAACAAAAGACTAATCTTTTGCTACGCGAACTCCTTGTATGTAAATGTTTACCGAATCAATCTCTAATCCTAAAGATTGGTTAAGCGTATATTTTACTTGAGATTGTACGTTATGAGCTACTTCAGAAATCTTCGTTCCATAACTAACAATAATATACATATCAATATGTAGATGGTTGTCTTCTTGTCTAACTACTACACCTCGAGAATAGTTCTCTTTACGTAGTATTTCTGCAATTCCATCTTTTATTTGACTTTTTGATGCCATTCCTACGATCCCATAGCATTCAACTGCAGCGCCACCAGCAATTGTGGCAATTACTTCATTTGTTATTGTTACTTGACCATCATTTGTATTTAATTCAATGGACATTGAGTATCCTCCTTCAATACTTTTCTCTTAAGGATATTTTACTATAAGCTCTGTCTTTATTAAAGTACACTTACTTATTAGTTTAAAATAGTTAATTGGTATGATAACTATTTTTCCTCTTATAACAATGAACGATTCCAATTAATCTGTCAAGTAATAATTCTTTATTACGCTTAGTGATTCCCTGCTATATATGAGTTTATATTGAATAAATCTCCACTTTCTTTATTGCATTCTTTTTGTACATGTGGTAAATTGTATAAGTATTACATGACTCATGTTTAGATTAGGAGGGATAACATGGCTAGAAAATGTGTTGTAACTGGACGTAAAACTCGCAGTGGTAACCAACGCTCTCACGCTATGAATTCCAACAAGCGTAATTGGAAAGCTAATGTACAAAAAGTTCGTATTATGGTAGATGGTAAGCCTAAACGTGTTTATGTTTCTGCACGTGCCTTAAAATCAGGCAAAGTAGAACGCGTATAATATACAACTTAACATTAGTAATGAGCTAAAAGCACCCAACTTAAACAGGGTGCTTTTTTATTTTTGCATTCTTATTATTGAGACACACTTTTGTGTAGACTGTGTAGTAACTACTAATTGAGTGCATTGTTCCTCTACGAGCAGTCGCGCACCTTAGGGCACAGCCTCAGCCAGGCTACTACTTGATTAGGCTTCATCGCTGCCTTGCACCGAGGAAGCTAACTTCTTAGAAATACTAGTAGACGCAGGTGCATCACTTGGGGTCTTCGGACACGTGCTGTTCCCGCAGGACAAATGTTTTCGGTGGGGCGAGTAATCGCAATGAAACTACGCTATGTCACTTCAATGCTTTTGTGCCGAGTAATCACAGGCATAGTCCCAAGGAACGCTACGGCAGCGATACATCGCACGCAGAAAATGCACATGGAAATGCATTTTCAAGGAGTCGACTGCTCACAGCGAAGATCAACTACTGATATTGCAGTATGTATTGTTATTTCTCAAAACTAGCGAAGGAAATACATGAAGACTCGGAGAGCAGAGGCATCGGTGAGACCCCGGAGAGCTAAGCTCGAGGAGGCTCACCAGCCGCCCGCGGCAAAGAAGACACTGTAAAAGTGACCGAAGGAAACTTGAACAGATGTCGCACTTGTGCTGGAAGTGAAAGCGAAATGTATTTCCGTAGCGGTAGGATTTATAACTTTCCAAAATGGTAATGACGTAGTTTCTATCAAATACGAATAAATATTTTTAGTTAATACAAAGAGTAAAAGCGATATTAAAGAAAAAGAGCTTCTGCCATAAGAATGACAAAAGCAAGGAATAATTATTTCTCTTTTTTAAATACACCGATCACAACACGAACAAATCCGCCAATTACTCTTGGGAGTTTAATAGTATAAAATTTCATGAGTTCGCCCTCCTCCGTTTGCAAAACACAGCTTACAGGAGTCGTCTGACCTAGTCACGACTCTTTATAACTAATAGTATGCCTTCATCATAAAAAAAAGTACCATTATTTAATAGAAGCTTGTTTGAAATACAGAGTGAAGACCCCATATGTATTGTCTCATCAGTTAATGGATAATAAAAATTTTCTAGCGATAATCCAATTACAGTAGGCGTCATTGGGATGAATGATATATTTGGATAATCTATCTCATTTTTAATTGAATGAGTACCAGGTAATGTCATTTCTGCTATATTTAAATTATCTATTATTATGCCTTTGATTCCTTTTTCTACGATAGATAATAAAAGCTGAATATTAACTAGACTGTGATCTAGTCTCCCTCCTGTCACACCAAATAGAAATATTTGTTGTGGTTGAAGTGAAAATGCGAGTTTTAGAGCAATCTCAATATCCGTTTCATCTTTTTCAATTGGAAACTGTTCAACATTTCTTGCCTGTTCTTTTATGAGAGATAACTCATCGTCCATCACAGAATCAAAATCACCTACAGCATAATCCAATGACAATTTATTCTGTATCAATATTAATGCGCCTTTATCGGCCCCAATCCAAATATCAACGTCCCCATGATATTGGGTTAAGTCAGGCAACATATCTTCTAGACCATTCCCCACTATACCAATAGTTAGCATGAAACATCCCTCAATCTAAAGCGAATTAATAATATCCTGAATTGCTTGCTTCCGGTCCGACTTATTAAATACTGCACTGCCAGCAACAAGAACATCTGCTCCGGCATCCGTACATAATTTTGCCGTTTCTACATTCACACCACCATCAACTTCAATTTCAAAAGATAAATTCAGTGTTTCTCGTAGTTCGTTCAGTTCCTTAATTTTTTCCACTGCGCCTTGTATAAATGATTGACCGCCAAAACCTGGATTAACGGACATAATTAAAACCATATCAACTTCTGTTAATACATCTTTAATCATCATTACAGGTGTTGCAGGGTTAAGTACAACTCCTGCTTTTACACCAGTGGATTTTATTTGTTGAAGTGTGCGATGTAAATGAGTACACGCCTCCTGATGAACCGTAATTATGTCAGCTCCAGCTTTTGCAAATGCATCAATGTACTGGTCGGGGTTTTCTATCATTAAGTGTACATCTAAAGGTAGCGATGTTACTGGCTTAATTGCCTCTACAATTAAAGGTCCAATCGTAATATTAGGAACAAAATGACCATCCATGACATCGACATGAATGTATTCTGCTCCACCCTTTTCAACATCCTGAATTTCTTCACCTAATTTAGCAAAATCTGCAGATAAGATTGATGGTGCGATTTTTGTCATAGTTAGTACCTCGGCTTTCGTGATTGTATTTCTTCTACAAAGTTTACATAGTGTTCATATCGATATGATGTAATATCTCCTGATTCAACAGCAGCCTTTACAGCACACTTTGGTTCTTTTATATGCATGCATCCTCTGAATTTACAATCGTTTATTCTTGCACGCATTTCTGGGAAACAAAGTGGTAAATGTTCTAATTCAATTTCATCAAACTCGAGAGCACTGAATCCAGGAGTATCAGCCACAAGCCCCTCATTCACTTCGATCAGTTCAACATGTCTAGTTGTGTGTTTCCCTCTCCCCAGACTCTTTGATATAGCTCCGGTTTCCAGTAGCAAAGAAGGATTTAAAGCATTTAATAAAGATGATTTCCCTACTCCTGATTGACCCGCAATTACCGAAACTTTATCTTTGAAAAGTGGCTTAATTAGTTCTAGTTCTGGACCACGCTTATTGGAAACTAATTTTACAGTGTAACCAATTTCTTCATAGTCTTTTTGATATTGTTTTAGTTTATCTACTTCCTCATCAGCAAGTAAATCAATTTTGGTAATCACAATAATTGGATCAATATCTTTTGCTTCAATTAGCACTAAAAAGCGATCTAACAGCGTTGTGCTAAAATTAGGCTTTTTGGCAGAACTGACAATGATAGCCTGATCAATGTTTGCAATTGGTGGACGTACTAATTCTGAAGTACGGGGTTTAATGTCCTTAATATATCCTTCGTCATTTTCATCAAGGTCGAAGGTTACAAAGTCTCCAACTAGAGGAGTTATTTTGTTTTTCCGAAAGACTCCTCTCCCCTTACATTGATAAGTTGTGTTGTCTGATTGTACATAATAAAATCCACTTAATGCTTTAATAATTCTGCCTTCAGCCATTTAGTCACCCTCTTCAATTTGTTACTTGTTCATAAGAAATTTCTTCATACTCAACTTCTTCTCCATCTCTTGTTACACGATAATGCGCAACCGTATCAGGTCCTATCGTTAACTGAATCCTAAACTCTTTTGATCCTTCTTCTTTTGTTAAGTAATACGGATCTTGTATAGGAACATCTGGATCACGTTCTAAATCATCGACATAAATCAGAATCTCCTGTGGCTCAGGTTCCACTGCTAAGTTTTCCCCTTCATCTTCACCATCACCATCACCATCACCATCACCACTATCATCAGGTTGTTCCTCATAATGAACAGTGAATCCTATAATAACTGTTCTTGGTGGAAGTGGCTCTGGTCCTATTGAAAAGTACACATCGATTGTAGCACCTTTCTCAACAGATTCGTTCACTCCCGGCTCATGTCGAATAACCAATCCTTCATTTACCGTATCAGAATTTTCTTCATGCTTTTTCATTTTCAATCCATACTCATCAAGGTATTCTTTTACTTCTTCTTCTGTCATATTACGTAAGCTGTTTAATTTAATTTGCTCAGGACCACTGCTTACTTCAAAAACTACTCTTGTTTCACTCGGTACAACATCGCTACCTGCTTTAGGAGTAATTTGCCTGATAATAGAGCCTTCTTCATAATCAGAGTCTTCTTTGTAATTCACTTCAACTTCGGTATACCCTTTTGTTTCTAAGATTGCCTCCACTTGATCAATATCCATTCCCTCATAATCATCAAATGGTTCCGTTTCTTTTCCATCACTAACAAAAACGGTTACTGTTGAATTTTCTACAACAGTTCTACCATCTCGTGGATCCGTTTCGATTACATAACCTTCTGGAATCTCCTCGTCGAACTTAGTTTCACGAATTACTTCTAAATTTAGTTGTTCTAGTTCAGCCAAGGCTTCATCGTATTCCCATTCCGTAACATCTGGAATCGTCACTTCATCTGGTTTTAATAAGCTCGGAAAAATAAACAGAGCAGCTAAACCAGCCCCTAGTAAAACAAATAGAACAATAAACGTAATTAACAAGTTTCTATTTCTTTTCTTTTTCTTTTCGATTGGGTTATGATTTTCACTATGATTATTACCAACTTTTTTTGTTTCGGATTGGGTATCATGAACAATTGTGTCTTGATGAACATTTTCAATCGACTGATTATCCGTAATAATAGGGATTGCTTTTGTCTCTTCCCCAACTTCAATTGGCGGGGTATATTTTTCTTCATTTAATCGGTCAGGGTTCAGTGCATTCTCTAAATTCTGCTCCATCTCGTATACCGTATTAAAACGGTGGAATGGATCCTTTGCTGTTGCCTTTAACACTATATTTTCAACACTTTGAGGGACATTTGGACTAAACCTTCTTACCGATGGCGTATCGCTTTGTAAGTGTTTTAAAGCTATAGACACTGGTGATTGTCCTGAAAAAGGTAATCGTCCGGTCAATAATTCAAAGAATACTATTCCTAATGAATAAATATCAGATTTTTTAGTTGCTAAACCACCTCTAGCTTGTTCTGGTGATAGATAATGTACAGAACCTAAAACAGAGTTTGTTTGTGTTAAGGAAGTAGCACTTAATGCTACTGCAATACCAAAATCTGTTACTTTAATATGTCCATATGAATCAATTAAAATATTTTGAGGTTTAATATCTCGATGTACAATTCCATTTTCATGTGCATGGGTAATTGCAGATGTTATTTGTTTCATAATATCGATGGCCTCAGGAACATCGATTGGTCCGAATCGTTGAATATATTCCTTTAAGGTCATTCCATCCACAAATTCCATAGCCATGAACAATATTTGATCTTCTTCTCCAACATCATATATATTCACAATGTTTTGGTGGGATAAGCTAGTAGCTGATTGTGCTTCACGGTCAAAACGTGCTATGAATTCATCATCATTAGCATATTCTAGGCGTAAAACTTTAATGGCTACATCTCTATCTAAAATGATATCTTTTGCAAGATAAACATCTGCCATTCCTCCGCCACCAATTTTTTCTTTGATACGATATCTTTCATTTAATATGTGACCATTCAACATTAATCCTCACCAACTTTCTCTGCCAATTCATGCTGAACTATCACCAATGAAACATTATCTTCTCCACCACGTTGGTTTGCAAGAGTAATTAATTTTTCACCAGTATTTTCAATGCTTTCAATAGTTTTTATGTACTCTGATAACTCTTCTTCCATCACTTTGTCACTGAGACCATCAGAACAGAGCAGTAGTTTGTCTCCTTCTTCCCAACCAAGGGTTTGTATGTCTGATTCTACTTTTTCCTCAGTACCAAGTGCTTTTAAGACGACATTTTTTCTAGGATGTAATTGTGCATCTACTTTTGAAATTTGACCTGATTGAACTAAGGCGTTTACTAGTGAATGGTCTTCTGTTATTTGTTTAAATCCATGACTATTTTGTATATAACACCTGCTATCACCAATATGAGCTACCGTTATAAATTCCTCATTACAAATAACTACAACAATGGTTGTCCCCATACCTTGGCATTCATCTTTTTCTAATGATTGTTGGTAAATTGAAGAATTTGCTTCTTCTAGTACATTCGTTAACCAATTCTCAGTCTCTTCTGGGGTATCCAACGTTGTTGTCTGCATCCATTTTTCTTCTAAGGTTTTTGTAGCCATTTGACTTGCAACATCCCCTGCTTGGTGTCCACCCATTCCATCAGCAATAATTGCCAATAACTGACCTGATTGATTATAAAATAATCCACCTGCATCTTCATTATGGCTTCTTACTTGCCCACGGTCTGTAAGAAATTGACCAATCATACTCTCACCCCTTTATCTAGCAGCAGCTTCCCACGTACTAACTATAGTAATGTATATTAAAAAGTTAACCACTACTATTGTAAAACAAACTGGCAAATTATTCTATCTATTTTTCATACCTCGTACATCTCGTAATTACCTTCTCTTCAATCTCGTTAAAAAGAAACCATCGGTATCATAAGAGTGTGGAAATAACTGTAAGCCATACTTTGTAACCCCTAGTGAATCTTGAAGAAATTCTGGTAATTCCTCAAAAAAACTAGAATCTACAGAAAAGGAAGGATTAGCTTGCAGAAACCTTTCAACAACCTTTTCATTTTCCTCTTGATCAATTGTACAAGTACTATATACTAGAAATCCATTACGTTTAAGTAATGGTATAGCTTGATTTAAAATTTCTATTTGAATAGTAGCTAATTTTGTTATATCTTCCTTCTGTTTATTATATTTAATGTCTGGTTTACCTCGAATAACACCTAATCCTGAACAAGGTGCATCAATTAAGATGCGATCAAAAGTATTTTCTGGATATTTCTCCTTTAGTTTTCTAGCATCCAAAGGACTAGCATCAATAATGGATAAATGTAAATCATTAGCTTTTTGTTCGATTAATTTGATTTTATTTTTATGTAAGTCATGAGCTTGAATCACACCATTATTTTGCATTTTCTCTGCAATATGTGTAACTTTACCACCTGGAGCACTACAAGCATCGAGTACATGCATACCAGGTTGGGGTTTTAACATCTCAGCCACTAACATAGAGCTTTGATCTTGTATCGTTACATAACCGTCTTTAAATAAATCAGACTTTATAACATTTCCTTTTTTAACAACTATACCTTGTGGAGAAAATGGTGACGGCTCGACATCATAACCTTGTTTCATTAGATTATCCACGGCATCCTCACGTGTGATCCGTAATGGTTGAACACGCACAGAAATCGGTTTATGGTTTAGGTTAGCGCGACAGATATCTTTAGTTATTTGCAAACCATAGAGGTCTATCCAACGTTTGACCAGCCATTCTGGGTGGCTTGTCTCAACCGAAAGTCTAGTAACATCATTTTTAATTTCAGACGTATCCGGCACCCCTTTTCGCTGAACATTTCTTAATACACCATTTACTAAAGATGAAATCCCTTTATGCCCTCTTTGCTTAGCGATTTCTACTGCCTCATGAATAATAGCGTGATCTGGCACTTTATCCAAATACACCATTTGATAAATAGACATCCTTAATAAGACAGACACCCATTTTTCTAATTTTTTTGTAACAAAATGATTAATATAATAGTCCAACGTTATTTTACGTTGTAATGTACCATAAACTATTTCAGTTAAAAGACCCTCATCTTTAGGTGAGATATTCCGTTTTTTTATCTCATTGTTTATTAATAAATGACTATAGCCACTATCTTGTTCGATTCGCATTAGTAGATCAATAATCGTATTTCTTAACAAGAATTTACTCATGGTGTTCACCCATTTTTGTACCTATTTTAATGCGTTCACTAGAACCTTGTAAATATTGTTTAACTGTCATTCGTTTTTTACCAGCTGGTTGAATTTCGGTTATCTTTAATCCATTACCATTGCCACATACAACAACAAATGACTCATTATTTATAATATCAACAATTTCTCCTGGCTCGCCATCATACTTTTTATCAGTAGGTTCAGCCCACCAAATCTTCATTACTTTTCCTTCATACGTAGTAAAAGCTACTGGCCAAGGATGTAAGCCTCTAATCTGGTTATAAATTTCCTCGTCTGACCTCATCCAATCAATTCGTTCTTGTTCTCTTTTAATATTGGCTGCAAAAGTAGCTTTTTCATCATCTTGTTCAATTGGTGAAATTTCCTTAGCAAATAACTGTGGAAGGGTCTCCAATAACAATTCTGAGCCTACTAGTGATAGTTTATCATGCATAGTCCCTACGTGGTCCTCTTTCTCAATAGGAATGCTTTTCTGAGTCAGAATATCACCCGCATCTAATTTCTCTGCCATATACATAATTGTGATTCCAGTTTCTTTTTTCCCTTGCATGATTGCATAATGAATCGGTGCTCCACCACGTAATTCAGGTAGGAGCGATGCATGCACATTCACACAACCAAAAGGAGGAATATCTAATAATTCCTTCGGTAAGATTTGTCCATATGCTGCAGTGACGATAATATCTGGGTTGTAATCCAAAATAGGTTGTAAATTTTCCCTTAGTTTTTCAGGTTGGAATACAGGAATCATAGCTTTTTCTGCTTCCACTTTAACAGGTGGTGGCGTAAGGATTTTTTTTCGGCCTTTAGGGCGATCAGGCTGGGTTACTACTAAACCCACCTCATATTCAGGGTGGTCAATTAACTTTCTTAAAATAGGCACTGAAAAATCAGGAGTACCCATAAACGCAATCTTTTTCATCTGTTATTCCTTCCTTCTACATAAGATGATACGGTTCCATGTCAACAGTAATTAATAAGTTATTTTTTCGTACGTCATCACTGAAATCATCTAATAGTTGTTTTATATACATTCTCAATTTTTCTTCGTTTTTGTATTTTACCATGCATTGGTATCGATATCTATCTTTCACCCGTGTTATTGGGGATGGTGTCGGTCCAAGTACAGTTGTACCTTCTTGTACTTGATTCAATAAAAACTGAACAATTTTCTGAGTAACTTGCACAACTTTTACATGATTGGGATGTGAAACTGTTATTAAAGTTAAAAATACATATGGTGGATATTGAAAAGCTCGTCGCATCTTCATTTCTTGTTGAAAAAATTGATGGTAATCATATTGACTAGCTAATTCAATACTATAATGATCAGGTGTATAGGTCTGAACAATTACTTCTCCTGACAATTCATGTCTTCCTGCTCGACCACTCACTTGAGTTAGCAATTGGAACGTTTTTTCACTAGAGCGGAAATCAGGCAAATGTAACATAGAATCGGCTGTTAACACACCTACTAGTGTCACATTTTCAAAATCTAGTCCTTTTGCAATCATTTGCGTTCCAAGAAGGATATCTGCTTTTTTCTCTCCAAATTGCTTTAGAAGTTTTTCGTGTGAACCTTTTCTTCTAGTAGTATCTACATCCATACGAATAACTGTTGCTTGTGGGATTACTTGTGTTAAGGCTTCCTCTACACGCTGTGTCCCTGTTCCGAAGTAGCGAATTAAATCACTTTCACATGATGGACATAAAAGAGGCATGTTCTCCTCATAGGAGCAATAATGGCATTTTAATTGATTACTATTTTTATGATAAGTAAGAGCAATATCACAATGTGGACACTCTGTTACATGACCACAATCTCGACACATAACAAAAGTAGAATACCCTCTTCTATTTAATAATAAGACAATTTGTTCCCCACGCTCAATTGCTTGCTCAATTTTGTCTTTTAATACTCTAGAAAACATTGTACGGTTTCCAGCATGTAATTCTTTTCTCATGTCAACAATTTCTACTTCAGGCATTGCTTTATTATTCGTTCGTTTGTCAAGAGTCAATAATTGATAGACACCTTTTTTCGCACGAGCAAAGGATTCTAATGTAGGGGTAGCACTCCCTAATACAACTGGACATTGGTAATATTCCGCACGACGAATGGCAACATCTCTAGCATGATAACGTGGCTGATCATCTTGTTTATAAGTGTTTTCATGCTCTTCATCTATAATAATTATTCCTAAGTTTTCAAAAGGGGCAAAGATAGCAGACCTTGCACCAACAACTACTTGAACTTCTTTGCGTTGGATCTTTCTCCATTCATCGTATTTCTCACCGTTTGACAATGCACTATGCATTACAGCTACGTTTGCACCAAACCTTCCCTTAAATCGCTTCACCATCTGAGGTGTTAATGATATTTCAGGTACTAAAACAATCGCTTCTTTCCCTTTATTTACAACCTCTTGTATTGCTTGTAGATAGATTTCCGTTTTCCCACTACCTGTCACACCATGTAATAAAAAAACATCATGTTGATTTTCTGCTATCCGTTCATTAATTGGTTGTATTGCCGTTTCTTGTTGATCTGTTAAATTTAAAGCTTCCGTTTTCTCAAATGAATCATCATTATAAGGATTACGGTATATTTCTTTTTTAAACGTTTCTAATAATGATTTATCAATTAATTGCTTAACGGTAGAAGGTGTAGTATGTAGAATTTCTAATAGTTTTTTTTGTTCTACCGGTTCTGGTTGTTGGATAAAATATTGAATAATTTCTCTTTGCTTTTTTGCTTGATTAGGGATTTCTTCATATGCTTCTTCTAACATAATGGCATCTTTTGCTGGGCGTATCATCGTTATATGCTTTTTAGTAACCCTTGATTTCACTAAATAATTTACGGTTACTTCTCCATCTTGGATTGCCTTTTGTAAGACAGAATAAGGAACACTAGCGTTTTCAAACTCTTCATAGGGGACAACATCTCGCCCAGCAAATAAATAATCCAACCGTTCATCTAGTTCTTCCTCACTTGAGCGAATAAGTTCTTTATTATATTTCGCCTTTAAAACTTGAGGAAGCATTGCTTGGTAGGCAGTAATATACATTGTTAATGTATCCTCAGCTATCCACTTTCCAAGTTCCAGTAACTCTTTAGTTAAAGCTGGTGTAATATCTAATACATCAATGATCTCTTTTAAATTCTTAAAGGTTGATTGGTCTGTTTTATCAACTACAAAACCAGTTATTTTCCTTGGCCCAAAAGGAACAACTACTCTCATTCCAACCGTCAAAATCTCTTTGAAACGTTCAGGTATTTGATAATCAAAAGTCTGATTAATCGATTTCGCCTGTACATCAACAATTACTTTGGCAATGTCCACTAGCTTTCATCCTTCATATCACTATTAATAAATGTAAATATCTTCTTCGCTATCTCCCTCTTCGAAGCGATCGGTACTTCTTTTTGTTCTTGATTTTTATTAACGTATGTAACGATATTGGTATCTCTACCAAAACCTGCTCCTTCTGCTGCAACATTATTAATAACTATGGCATCTAAGTTTTTATTTTCTAACTTTTTTATTCCATACTCAATAGGGCTAGATGTTTCAGCTGCAAATCCAACTAAAAATTGTTGCTCCTTTTTTTCACCTAAGGAATGTAAAATGTCTTTCGTGCGTTCCATTTCGATGGTTAAATCACCAGTTTGCTTTTTCATTTTTTCATTATATGTATTTTTAGGACGATAATCAGCAACTGCAGCAGCCTTAATGACAATATCTTGGGATGGAAACAAATCTGTAATAACATTGTACATTTCTTCAGCAGTGACTACATCAATTCGCTTCACCCGTTTATTCGTTATCTCTAAAGATACAGGTCCTGCAACAAGGGTTACTTCTGCCCCTAAATTGGCTGCTTCTTCTGCAAGAGCAAATCCCATTTTTCCTGAGGAATGATTCGTAAAGAAACGAACTGGGTCAACACTCTCTTTAGTAGGTCCAGCCGAAATTAACACTTTCTTACCCTCAAGTAGTTCAGATGATTGTTGATGTTGGTCAATCACTTCTATAATCGTTTCCGGTTCCTCAAGACGTCCTTTACCTACCCAACCACAGGCTAAGTATCCGGCACCAGGCTCAATAAAGTGATAGCCCCATTGCTCTAATCGTTTCATATTTTCTTTTACCGAAGGATGTTCATACATATTGACATTCATGGCTGGTGCTATGTAAATGGGAGCTTTTGTAGCTAATAAAGTAGTCGTCACCATATCATCTGCAATTCCATTTGCTATCCTTCCAATAACATTTGCTGTTGCAGGTGCAATAATAACAATATCTGCCCAATCTGCTACATCAATGTGGGCAATTTTTTCTGGTTCTCTTTCTTCAAATGTATCTGTATAAACCGGATTGCGAGATAAAGCTTGAAACGTTAATGGCGAGACAAATTGCATAGCGCTTTTTGTCATCATCACTCTCACACGAGAACCTTGCTGCGTCAATTTACTAGTCAAAGCACAGGCTTTATACGCCGCAATTCCTCCAGTAACACAAAGTAATACATTTTTATCTCTTACCATGTCGTCACCTTCCACTCTCTATATTGAAAAACCCTCGCAAATATCTACATTAGCGAGGGAACATTGTGTTTATTTATCTTCATCTTCTAACTTTAACTCTTCAGCTAAAATCTCTTCTAAAGCCATCCCAACAAATTTATCTGATTTTGGGTTTTCGATTTTCAAGTTATCCAACTCTCGCAATTGTCTTGCGCGTTTTGCAGATAAAGTAACTAATGAATACTTTGAATGAATCTTCTCTTGTAATTTATCAATTGACGGTTCTAACATCATAAAACGTCATCCTCCAATATCTTTTTATATTGAGCAGCTATTCTTTCCCGCTTACAGTGCTCACTTTGAATAATCGATTGAATTTTAGTTACGGCATGATCAACATCATCATTTACAACGACATAATCATAGGCGTCCATCAATTCAATTTCATTGCGCGCCTCTTTTAACCGGTTAAGAATTAATTCTTCTGATTCTGTACCACGATTTACGATACGGTTTTTTAATTCCTCTAAGCTTGGTGGAAATAAAAAGATAAATACACCTTCAGGAAAATTCTCTTTCACTTGAAGGGCACCTTGAACTTCTATTTCAAGAAAAACATCATAGCCTTGAGATAACATCTCTTCTACGTACTCACGAGGCGTACCATAGTAATTATTAACAAATTTTGCGTATTCTAACAGTTTTCCTTGGTCGATTAATTCTTCAAATTCTTCTTTAGACTTGTAAAAGTAATCCACACCGTCTTCTTCCCCAGGTCGCATATCCCTAGTTGTCATTGAAATGGAATACTTCAAGTCTGTCTTTCGATTAAATAGTTCTTTTCTAACAGTACCTTTTCCTACACCGGATGGACCAGAAAGAATGAACAGAATTCCTTTCTCATCAATCAATATGTTTCCTCCTAAAATATATTCCGTGTTTATTCATCCGATAATTCATCATGACTTAACACACGTTGACCAACTGTTTCTGGTTGGACAGCAGATAGAACAACATGATCACTATCGGTAATAATTACAGCTCTTGTACGTCTTCCGTATGTTGCATCTACCAATTTATTATTATCTCTAGCAACAGTTATAATTCTCTTTATTGGTGCAGATTCTGGTGATACGATTGAAATTACTCTATTAGCTGATACGACATTACCAAAACCTATATTAATTAATTGTAACCCCACGATTAGTTCCCCCTCAACATTCTATATCTTTCTATTGTTTCACCATTATAAAAAATAAAATAGCTAAATTACAACTATTTATTCAATATTTTGTACTTGCTCTTTAATTTTCTCAACTTCACTTTTTAAGTTTACCGTCCATTGACCGACTTGCTTGTCAGATGATTTGGATCCTATCGTATTTACCTCACGATGCATCTCTTGAACGATAAAATCTAATTTTCTTCCTATTACGTCATCTGACTTAATTAAATCATAACAATGACTAATATGGCTATAAAGACGTGTTACTTCTTCTGTTATGTCTCCTTTTTCAGCTAATAATGCAATCTCTTGATGTAACCTTGAGTTGTCCAAATCCACTGTGTCATTGACAAAAGCATTGATCCGTTCAAATATTCTAGTTCGATATTCATCAATGACATTTCCCCTACGACTTTCTAGCATCTGAACCATATCGTTTATAGTAGATAATCTATTACAAATATCTTTTTTCAAGAATTTGCCTTCTTCTCTACGCATTAATTGCACTTTCTCACAAGCTTTATTAACACAATTTAATATCGTTTCTTCTAGTTCCGTTGGTTCTTGTTCCTTTTCTTGAACGGTAATAAGCTCTGGAACTGAAGCTAAAACACTGATAGGAATCTCTTCTGATAACTGATAGCGCTCTTGTGCCTTTTGAAGTTGTTTTATATATGCATCCATCAGTTTCCAATCTGTTTGAATGGACCGCTCTACTAATAAATCACCCTCAATTATAACAAATAATTCAATACGACCTCTTGAGAACCAATTTTTAATAGCTTTCTTTAAACGATCTTCCATAAACAACAATGCTCTTGGAATTTTAGTATGAACATCCAAAAAGCGATGATTAACACTGCGTATTTCAACTTTAATGTTGGTTTTCTCTAATCGTACTTCATTGCTACCGTACCCAGTCATACTTTTAACCATTATATTATCACACCTTATAGTTGCATAAAACCTTTATACTCAAATATGTAACAAGAAAAGCGCAGAGCGCCCGCTTTGCGACGTACGGAGGCGAAGGAAGTCTTGTGCCTGTGCCTGTGGTTACTCGGCACAAAAGCAATGAGGTCTCTCCACGTAGTTCTTTTGCGATTACTCGGGCACAAAGTCCAGAGAAGTAATTCTGTGTAGTTCCTTCGCTAGTCGCAGGCGCTCGGAGCTAGACATCTCTAAAATTTTATACATTCTTATCTTTGAATAAGAACAAAAGTTTAGTATAGATAACTTTATACTTTCTTTCAAAGATTGCTGACGTTAACGTTTAAAATTTATGTAAATAAAGTAACTGAACATACCTATTATAACAGAAATAGCCTCCCTTAGAAATATTTAAAGGAGGCTATTTCATCAAACATATCAAATTTACTTTTTAGTGAAGCCAAATAATACGGTTGGCATTGCAGCTAATCCGATAATTAACATCCAATCACGAAGACCTAGGAACGTCGTATGGAAAATAGGCTGTAATGGAGGCCAATAGATAACAACTAATAATAATAGAATGGACGATATAACGGCTAAAACTAGATAGATATTTTCAAAAGGATTCCTATCAAACACAGAATTTTCACTTCTACAGTCAAAAACATGTATCAATTGAGCCATTACTAATGTTGTGAATGCCATTGTCTGTGCATAAATTAGGTTACTAGGATTATTTTGGTAGGCTAGCATGAATGCAATTAACGTAACGAGTCCAATTAGGATACCTCTACTGATAATTTTGAAACCTAGACCTCTAGCAAAAATACCTTCTCTAGGATTTCTAGGACTCCTTTTCATAACGTCATCTTCTGGCTTATCTAACCCCAAAGCCATTGCAGGAAGACCGTCAGTTACTAAGTTCACCCATAAGATTTGTACCGGAACTAATGGTAAAGGCATGCCTAAAAGCATTGCAAATAACATGACTAAAATTTCACCAACATTCGAAGCTAACAAATATCGAATAAACTTACGAATATTTTCATAGATATTTCGACCTTCTTTTATTGCTGCTTTTATCGTAGCAAAGTTGTCATCCATTAGTACAAGAGATGATGCTTCTTTTGTGACATCTGTGCCACTAATCCCCATACTTATTCCTATATCACTCGCTTTAATCGCTGGAGCATCATTTACTCCATCCCCTGTCATCGCTACAACATGACCATTTTCTTGGAAAGCTTTTACGATTTTCAATTTATGTTCCGGAGTTACACGAGCAAACACATAAACATCCTCTATTATGTCTTCCAATTCTTCAACAGACATTTTGTTTAATTCGTGACCCTCAAGAACTAAACCATCGTCTGGAAGTAGGTTTAATCTCTTGGCAATGGCTGTAGCAGTTTTAACATGGTCTCCAGTAATCATTACTGTCTTTATCCCTGCTTGTCTACATTCTTCAATTGCAGGTTTTACTTCTTTTCTAGGTGGATCAATCATTCCATACAAACCAATAAATGTTAAATCCTTTTCTAAAAAATGATCATCCATGGAATCTTCTTTAGAAAGTGGCTTCATACTTATCGCTATCGTTCGTAACGCCTTATCAGCCATAGAGTTAACAGCTTGTTCAATCTTATCTTTGTCGTTTGGCTTTAAGATCCGACGTCCTTCCTCGTCCATTAAATACGTTGTACGAGGTAAAAGTACATCCGGTGCACCTTTTGTAATTAAAAAGCGCATTTGATTATCATCTTCTACAATGACACTCATACGTTTTCTATCTGAATCGAAGGGAATTTCTTTCACTATACGAAAGTTTTCCCCAGCAACAGGCTTTAATCCAAACTTTCTAGCAGCTATTATAAGAGCGCCATCGGTTGGGTCACCTTCAACAAAATATTTTCCCCTTTTCACCTGAAGAGAAGCATTGTTACAAAGCATTCCATATAAAAGCATCGATTCTAAATTGGTATAGTTTTCATTAACTCTCTGATTATTTATTAAAAAGTCACCGTGAATGTTATATCCATCACCAGTTACTTCTAGCATCTTTCCATTCAAGTACATTTCTTTTACTGTCATCTGATTTTCTGTCATTGTTCCAGTCTTATCAGAACAAATTACAGAAGCGCATCCTAATGTTTCAACTGCAGATAATTTACGAACAATTGCTTTTTTGCGAATCATTCGTTGTACACCTAATGATAATGCAACTGTTACGATTGCTGGTAACCCTTCTGGAATAGCAGCAACAGCTAAAGATACACCTGCTAAAAACATATTATACACTGGATGTCCTTGCATGACCCCAAGTCCTACTACTAAAATTGTTAATAAAATGGCGATAACAATTAATATTTTACCTAATTCTGCAAGCTTTCTCTCCAGTGGTGTAGGAACCTTTTTCGTGTTTGTCATTAAGGAAGCAATTTGTCCCATAACGGTGTTCATGCCTGTTCCAACAACAATTCCTAAACCTGAACCACGTGTAACCAGTGTCCCCATAAACCCCATATTTACTTGATCTTGAGCATCCAAGTCATCTCTATGAATAGCTGAGGCATGTTTCATTACTGGGAGTGATTCTCCAGTTAGAGCAGATTCCTCCGTTTCAAGGTTATTAGCTTGTACAATTCGAATATCTGCTGGAATTCTGTCCCCACTATTAACCTTTATGACATCACCAACTACTAAATTTCTTGAGTTAATTTTTTCCCATGTTTTTTCTCTCAATACATAAGCCATTGGTGCAGACAATTCTTTTAATTTATCTAAGGACTTCTCTGCTTTTTGTTCTTGGAAAAAACCAATAAATCCATTTACCAAAACAATGATCATAATTGCAATAGCATCAACAAACTCACCTAACATACCTGCGATTAAAGTTGCTGCTAGAAGAACAATGACCATAAAATCTTGAAATTGTTTTAGAAAGATTAACCATTTTGGTGTATCTTTTTCTGCTTCTAGTACGTTTTCACCGTATTGTTTTCTCCTTTTCTCTACTTGTTTGGTAGATAATCCTTTATTCGAGGATACATGAAGCTTTTGTTCTAACCGTTCAACATCTAACTGATACCACTTTTTCACATCGCATTCCTCCAAAATATCTTACATAACTTGGCTATCACTCCTACATTTTGTCGGGTTAGCCTAGACACATATAGATAGATAAGAAGGTAATAAGTACTTTCTTAACCTATAATACTTGTCCACTCTCTTAATGGATATCTATGCAGGACACAGTAAAAAAATGCTATAATAAATATGAGGTGAGTACGATGCCATTTGACGGAATAGTTACGAAGGCAGTAACAGAAGAATTAAGTGAATTATTAATACCAGGAAAAATAAATAAAATATATCAACCAACAGAAACAGAACTTGTTTTAACTGTACGTAGTCAAGGAAAGAATCACAGTTTGTTATTTTCAATCCATCCTACATATGCGCGATTACATTTAACGGATGATACCTATCAAAATCCAAAAACTCCTCCGATGTTCTGTATGGTAATGCGAAAGCATATTTCAGGAGCTATTATCGAATCGATTGAACAAAGTGGCATGGAACGAATCATTACTTTTTCCATTAAAACTAGAAATGAAATTGGTGATGAAACAACCAAAAAACTAATTATTGAATTGATGGGTAAGCATAGTAATGTCATGCTCGTTGATGGAGAAAAAGGTCATATTATTGATAGTCTGAAACATGTTTCCATGGCCCAGAATCGACACCGTACAATTTTACCAGGATCAGAGTATATCCTACCGCCTAGTCAGGATAAACTGAATCCTCTAATTATTGATGAAGAAACATATATAAAAAAGCTAGACTTTAATGCTGGAAAACTAGATAAACAAATTGTAGCCATGCTTGACGGGATATCTCCCTTTATTGCGAATGAACTGATGACCCGTTCTAAGCTAGGTTCACAAGATACATACAAAAAGACTTTTAAATCATTTCAAGAGCAATTAGCAAGTCAATCATATCAACCTGCCATTTACCGAAATACTAAAGAGGACTTTCACGTATTCCCAATTACTACTTTCAAAGGGGAAGTCATCGAATTCCAATCTGTAAATGAGATGTTGGATCAATTCTATTCAGGTAAGGCGGAACGGGATCGAGTAAAGCAGCAGGCAAAAGATTTATATCGATTAATTAAAAATGAACGAGATAAAAATCTAAGAAAATTAAAGAAACATAAAAAAACTTTATTAAAAGCAGACGATGCTGAAAAATTTCAAAAGATGGGTGAATTATTAACTGCCCATATGCACTTAATAAAACAGGGCGATACTTCAATTACCGTAACTGATTATTACGATCCTAATCAAAGCAATTTAACCATTGAATTAAACCCTAATAAAACACCTAGCGAAAATGCACAATCGTTTTTTAAAACTTACCAAAAACTAAAAACTTCAAAACAAGTAGTGGAAAGAGAAATGGTTAAAGCGGAAGAAGAAATTAATTATCTAGAGCAATTATTGCAGCATATCGATAAAGCTAGCGTAGAAGACGTCGAAGAAATTAGAGAAGAACTACGTGAAGAAGGCTACTTAAAAAAACAAAGAACCCAAAAGAAAAAGAACAAACCAACTAAACCAAAACCGGAACAATTTGTAGCTTCCGATGGAACGATCATTTTAGTAGGTAAAAATAATAAACAGAATGAATATGTAACGATGAAATTGGCTCATCGAGATGATATTTGGTTACATACAAAGGATATCCCTGGCTCACATGTTGTAATACGGGAAAAAGATCCAAGTGTTGAAACCATTTTAGAAGCAGCCCAATTAGCTGCTTATTATAGTAAATCTAGTCAATCTTCCTCCGTTCCTGTAGATTATACTAAGATACGGCATGTGAAGAAACCTAATGGGGCAAAACCAGGCTTTGTAACATATGAAAACCAAAAAACAATTTTTGTAACTCCAACCAAAGACAAAGTAGAACAACTAAAGAAATAACAAAAGGCGCCCCACATTTTTTTGCTGTGGAGCGCCTTTTTAAATTCAAAATCTATTAAACGAATGATTTACTAGTTAATATATTTATAAATTCATCTACTTGTGGCAATTTACGAATTCCTTCTTGATAACATACCCAAGTATCTCTCGTAACCGCATCACCATTTAACGTTAGCGGAATGTTAGGATAATCTTCTTTCATAGAGTCAGAGACACTCTCAGGTAATACAGCCATACCAATCCCTTGTTTCATAAACTGCTTACAAGTCTCGATCTGATCAACCCTAATCGTTTTAATCGGCTTTATCTCATGTTGATGATGATATAGCCAATGGTCTACAAGCTCGTGCATACTATCATCACTTTTGAAAGAAATTAATGGGCGCTCCTTTACGGAATCACTAGGAAACTCCTCCGTATCAAAAATATACAAAGGATCATCAAATAGTCGTTCACATGTCGATCCTTTTAATTTTTCTCCTCGAATTATACAAACATGATAATCCTTATGTTGACTTTTAATATCTTCACTAATTCCAGTGACTAAATCAACCGTAACTTTAGGAAATTTCTGCGTGAACTCACCTAATATTGCTGGCAAAAATCGCTGACTAATTAATGAGGAACATGCAATGGATAGTGTTCCCTGGACCTCTTCACTCGATTGAGAAAGTTTATCCTTTAACGCTGCTTCCTGTTCTAACACTTTTTTTGCATGGTTAATAATAATTTCCCCACTAGGAGTCAATAGTAGACTTTTTGATGTTCGAATAAATATTTTTTCTCCAAAGTATTCTTCAATATATTTCAAACGTTGTGTAACAGCTGGTTGTGAAATTAAAACGGCCTTAGCTGTACCACGAATCGTACCAATCTCATTCAATCGAATTAATAATTCATAATCATCTATTTTCATAAAAACCTTCCCCGCGCGATAAGTATTAATTATCAAATAAAACAAAATACTAATATTTTACTTATTTATTATATCTTAATTGTAGCAATAATTCTAGGAAAGAATGAGATTCTTGGGGGAAGATAAGGTTAATCTCTAGGGAAACTTACTGAAGAAAAATTGACCAGTAAGGTATATTTACCGGTCAATAATTATGGAGAGACTTATAGTTGGTCTCGCCACTGGGTTAGTTTTTCTTTAGTAGTATGATCAATCTGATTATCTTTTAATAACACGTTCAACAACTGGTCATAGTTTGCGAGACTTTGGTAGCTTAAGTTTTCTTTTTTGAAATTTTGATTAGCAATTTCTAATCCATATGTAAAAATTGAATAGACACCGATTACATGCAACCCCTCATCTATTAAGACATTCGCTGATACTATGGCTGATCCACCAGTTGAGATTAAATCTTCTATGACAATTACTTTTTGCCCTCTGTGATAATGCCCTTCTATTTGATTCCCTTTCCCATGTCCTTTTGGTTTAGAACGTATATATATCATTGGTAGATTCATTTTTTCAGACAGCCAAGCAGCATGTGGAATACCCGCAGTTGCACATCCTGCTATTACATCCGGTTTTTCATCCATCGAATTGATTAATTGAATAAACGATTGTGTAATCTTGTTGCGAATTTCAGGATAAGACATTGTTAAACGATTATCACAGTATATTGGAGATTTTATACCCGAAGTCCACGTAAAATAATTCTCTGGGTTAATCTGTACCGCCTTTATCGCTAATAAATCCCTTTCTAAATTAGCTTCCATCGTTAATTCCCCCATTCTTTTAGTGCCCGTTGGTATGCCTGATAAGGTTCTTTGGATTGAGTAATGCTACGCCCTATTACTAAGTAGTCTGATCCGTTTTCTCTTGCAAAACTTGGTGTTGCTACACGCTTTTGATCATCATTAAGAGAATCTATCAACCGGATACCGGGGGTAATGGTAAGAAAACTTTTGTTACACGTCTTCTTAAATTGTTGCACTTCATGAACCGAACATACGACACCATCAGCTCCATTGTTATAAGCAAGTTCAGAAAAATAGACGACATTGTCTTGTACACTCCCAGGAAGTCGTAACTGCCTCTTTGTTATTTCTTCATCCATTGAAGTTAATATCGTTACAGCAATTAGTTTTGTCTCGTTGAAACCTGTTCCTGTCAACAATCCCTCTTTGGCAGCACGTATCATTTCAGCTCCACCCATTGCATGAACATTTACCATATCCACCCCCAAAGAGGCAATGTTTTTCATAGCTTTTTGTACCGTAGTAGGAATATCGTGTAATTTTAGATCAAGAAAAATAGGATGATTATTTTCCTTTAGTTTTTCAATTACTGCTGGACCTTCACGATAAAACAATTCCATTCCTACTTTTACCGGAACACCCTGTAAATCATTGTTATCAATGAATTGTTTTGTTTGTTTCCAATCTGGAAAATCTAATGCTATAAAGATAGAAGTACTCATATAGTAACACCTCTTTTAGCAAAGCTTGCAACATCTTGAACAGAAGAGAATCCATATTTTTGTAAAACAGTAGGTAAATCATCAATAATTTCAGAGCAAATAAATGGATTTTGGAAATTTGCTGTACCTACTGCAACAGCATCTGCACCAGCCAACAAGAATTCTAATACATCCTCTGCATTTGATATACCACCCATACCAATTATTGGTATAGAGATTTGCTGTTTCACTTCATAAATCATCCGAATTGCTATTGGCTTTATAGCAGGTCCAGATAAGCCACCGGTTTGATTAGCTAGTACCGGCATTTTAGTCGGTAAATGAATCTGCATTCCAGTTAATGTGTTGATCATGGATAATCCGTCAGCACCTGCAGATTCCACTGCTTTAGCAATTGTTTTGATATTTGAAACGTTTGGAGATAATTTCACATATACTGGTAAGTCGCTAACACTCTTAACTATTTCTGTTACTCTAGCTGCCATGAGTGGGTCTGTTCCAAATTGAATACCACCCTCTTTAACATTTGGGCAAGAGATATTTAATTCGATAGCATGAACATCAGCTGTTTGGTTAAAGCTAGATGCAACAAATTGATATTCTTCAATAGAACTACCCGAAATATTAGCAATAATGGATGTATCATAATTCGCTAAAAAAGGTACTTCATTTTCGATTATTTTTTGCACACCAGGGTTTTGCAATCCTATGGCATTTAGCATACCTGATGGTGTTTCTGCTACTCTGGGTGTTTCGTTACCATATCTTTCTTCCCCTGTTGCAGCCTTCATTATTATTGCTCCTAATTTACTCAAGTCATAAAATTGACTATATTCTTTTCCAAAGCCGAAACATCCTGAGGCAGGCATAATTGGATTTTTGAGTTGTAAGCCAGGCAACTGTACGGACAAATCCATCATAAAACAACCTCCTTTGCAGAGAATACTGGACCATCGGCACAGATTTTACGATAACTTAACTGATCGCTTGTTGGAATAACACATGCAAAACACGCACCAATTCCACAAGTCATTCTCTCTTCTAATGAGATGTAGCCACGGTGTCCTTCGAGTTTTTTTGTTAGAGCATGTAACATTGGTGCTGGTCCACAAGAATAATAGGAATCAAATGGACCTATTGTTTGTACAAAATCAGTCACATAACCTCTTTCACCATAAGAACCATCATTTGTAACAACAATTGTTTTACCAAACTGTTTAAATTTTTCTTCATAGAATACACTTTCTTTGTTTTGGAAGCCTAATATTGAAACAACCTCAACTCCTTTTTCAGATGCCTTTTTTCCAAGATAATGAAGTGGTGGAACCCCTACTCCACCACCTACAAGAAGTAAAGTAGAATCCTTTGATTCAAGTAAAAATCCATTTCCATTAGGTCCAAGTACATCCAATGTCATTCCAATTTCATAGGCTGATAGACACTTCGTTCCTGAACCCAACTTTTTGAAGATGATTGTTATCGTTTCTTCTTCATTATTAACATCAGCTATTGAGATAGGTCTTCTTAACGTATGTCCTTCCACAAGTATGTGTAAAAATTGTCCTGGAATAGCATTTTTACTCAAATAAGAATTATGTAGAGTCATTTCAACCGTATCAGCTGCAATATCCAAACTATTTTTTATCATTACTGTTTCTCTTCTAATCATTGAACAACAACCTCTTTATTTGTTATTAGAATACTCCCAAACCCTACCCGATAAAAATAGCACCATCTCCCAACACTACTTGGTGCTTAACCATGAAGCTCTTCCTCAAATACAACCTTTCCTTCCACTATCGTTAAAACAGGTTTGCCAAAAACATCCCAATCGTGAAATGGTGTATTTTTTCCTTTAGAATCAAATGTATCCTTATGAATCTTATAAGTTTTATCTAAATTAATAAGAGTTAAATCGGCTAATTTTCCTTCTTCTAATCGTCCATAAGGTAATTGGAAAACTTCTGCTGGTTTTATAGTTAGCCAATCGACCAATTGATTTAGGCTTACTTTTTCAGTTTTAACTAAATTTGTATATAGTAAGGAAAATGCCGTCTCTAAACCGACAATACCAAATGGTGAATCAAGCATTCCTACTGCTTTTTCTTCTTCTGTATGTGGAGCATGATCTGTTGCAATAAAATCAATTGTCCCGTCTAAAATTCCTTCTAATAATGCCTTTTGATCTTTTACACTTCGTAGTGGTGGGTTCATTTTGAAGTTGGCATCATTATCTTTAATATCATTTTCATTTAAAAGTAAATGGTGTGGACTCACCTCAGCAGTAACATGAATTCCAGCTCTTTTTGCATCTCTAATAACCCTTACTGATTCTTTCGTACTTACATGACAAACATGATAATGACAACCTGTTGCTTCTGCTAACAATACATCTCTTGCAATTTGAACGGATTCACTTAACGACGGGATACCAGGAAGATTTAATCTTTTGCTCACATTCCCGTCATGCACTACCCCACCATAAACAATAGAATTATCTTCGCAATGAGCAACAATTGCTTTACCACTTGAAGCAGCTTTCTTCATTGCACGATACATAACATCTGCTGATTGAATACCTACCCCATCATCAGTGAAAGCAAATATTCCCTCCTTGGATAAGTTTTCAATGTCTACTAATTCCTCACCTTGTAGACCCTTTGTAATGGCTACATACGGTAATACTCTAACGACGGCATCCGATTTTATTTTTCTCTCTAGTTCTTGAATTACCTCAACTTGGTCTGGGACCGGATTAGTATTTGGCATTGCGCACACTGTTGTAAAACCACCCCTGGCAGCTGCTAATGTTCCCGATTTTATCGTTTCTTTATGTTCTCCTCCAGGTTCACGTAAATGGATGTGGACATCAATCAATCCAGGAATTAATAATTGTTGATGACATTCAATGATTTTATCGGCTGCTTCGTTTAAATTTACATCAATCCTTTTTACTACCCCATCTTCAATAAACACATCACATTTTTGTAGTTTACCATTAGGTAACAATCGGTTCGCATTCTTTAATAATAACCTCATTGATAATCCCCCATTCTTTTAATAGCTGTGTCATAATTGCCATACGCACATAAACTCCATTAGTCATTTGCTTAAATATTCTAGATTTCTTAGACTCTACTAAATTACTAGCAATCTCAATATTTCTATTAACCGGTGCAGGATGCATTATTATTGCATGTTTTTTCATTAGCTTTTCCCTAGAATCTGTCAGTCCGTAATGCGTTAAATAGCATTCATTTGTTGTGGCATACATATGTCGTTCATGTTGAATTCTTAATAGCATAACTACATCGCAAGTCTGCACTGCGTCATTCATTGATAGGTATGGATAAGGTAACGTCTCATCTTCAAAGCCAGGCACCGCACTAAAATATACATTTGCACCTAATCGTTTTAATGCATCAGCATTCGATTTTGCCACCCTACTATGCTTGATATCTCCACAAATAGCTACATTGATTCCTTTAAAGGTTTCAAACTCCTCATAAATAGTGAGTAGATCAAGCATACATTGTGTTGGGTGTTCGGCTTTGCCTGCTCCTGCATTGATTAATGGAATTGATAATTTTGAGTGTAATTCTTCATACCAGTGATCATCTTGATGACGAACTATTAGTATATTTGCACCAATTGCCTCAAACGTCTTAACGGTGTCATATAAAGATTCACCTTTCTGAACACTCGACGTATCAACAGAAAAATCAAGTACGTCAAAGCCTAATTTCCTTTGGGCTACATTAAAGCTCATTGTTGTTCTTGTGCTAGGTTCGTAAAATAAGTTTGCAGCAAAAATCTGTTTTTGGATTGGGAAATAACCTTTTTTGTAATTGGATGCTGTTTCTAAGATTGATAGAATTTCATCCACTGAGAATTGGTTAACTGACAAAAAATGCTTCACATTTAATTCCCCCTTTTATTAAAAACCTAATCCTAGTTGGTGCAAGATAAACTTAGATACTATATAGCAGGTATTCTGTAGTCCCTTACTAATGGGCACTGATTGAGAACCTTCATCGACCTTTTTGCATAAAAAAACCTCTTTACGATTTTTGGTCGTAAAGAGGTAGACGTGCAGAATTAATACACGTTTATCTTCAAACGACCTTGAAAATCTCTCTGGATTTAATTAAAGGTCTATCTTTATTTATTTTTCATATATAGAGACTTGATCGAGGTCATCTATCTCTTGTAGTTGTACCACGATAATCTCTTTATCAGAAGTTGGAATATTTTTTCCTACATAATCAGCTCGTATTGGTAATTCACGGTGTCCTCTATCCACTAATACCGCTAATTGTATTTGTGATGGTCTACCAATATCCATTACTGCATCCATGGCTGCCCTAACCGTTCTCCCTGTATAAAGCACATCATCTACTAAAATCACTTTTTTGTCAGTTACATCCGTATGAATTTTAGTATCCTTTAATTCAGGTTCATTTGCTTCAACTGCTTTTTCTAAGTCATCACGGTATAACGTAATATCTAATTCTCCAATCGGTACTTCTAGATCTTCAATATTTTTTATTTTTTCTTGTAATCTTTCTGCAAGTGGAACCCCTCTAGTCTTAATACCAACTATTACGATATCTTCTCCACCCTTGTTTTTCTCTAATATTTCATGTGCTATTCGAGTTAATGCTCGATTCATAGCAGATTGATCTAATACCTCGGTTTTCTTTTTCATTTTTTCACTCCTAAACTTACTACGATAAAAACCCTTTTCTCCATGAGGAAAAAAGGGTTTAGATAGACTATACCTAACAGTTAAGTATCCGTACCTTTTAGCCTCACAGGACTATGTTAAAGGTTCCTATTAATTTATTACATTATTTCAGAAATGTACTATGCTGTCAACACTTAATTTGGTATATTTTCTTATAAATCTAATGTTCCTAATAAATCATTAAAATATGCCGGTGGCTCTACTTCAAAATACAATTCTTCATTCGTTTTTGGATGTTTGAATCCAAGTACTTTTGCATGTAATGCTTGTCCGTTTGTATCTAACGTTTTTCTAGGTCCGTATTTTGGATCACCTACTAATGGAAACCCTATATATCTCATATGGACACGAATTTGGTGTGTTCTACCGGTTTCTAACTGACATTCGACATGCGTGTATTTTTGATAACGTTTGATAACGCGAAAATGAGTAATAGCATTTCTTCCGTTTTCAACGATACCCATCCTTTGTCTATCTTTAGGATCTCTTCCAATTGGTGCATCAATCATCCCTGTATCATGTTCAATTACTCCATGAACAAGTGCTTCGTATCTTCTTTCAATCGTTTTATTAGATAATTGGTCGGCTAAACGTTTATGTGCTACATCATTTTTTGCTGCAACTAATAAACCACTGGTATCTTTGTCAATCCGATGGACAATTCCAGGTCGCTCCACCCCATTAATCCCCGACAAATCATCGCAGTGATATAAAAGAGCGTTCACCAAAGTTCCATTCGGATGCCCAACAGATGGATGAACAACCATCCCTTTAGGTTTATTTACAACAATAACGTCACTATCCTCATACACGACATCTAATGGAATATTTTCTGCTTCTATTTCTAATGGTTGAACCTCAGGAATGCTCCATTCCACTTTATCTCCTAGATGACATTTATGATTAGCTTTCACAACATTCCCATTAACCGTTACTAAACCTTTTGAAATCCAGTCTTGTACCTGGGAACGCGATTGGTCTGGATTGATATCGGATAACAATTTATCAATCCTTTTTTTAGAATTCTGTTCTTCTACTACGTATACAGTCATTTTGCTTTCTCCTTCTTATTCATCTCATCCAAAATAGTAGCTATAATAACTAATCCTACTCCAATTACAAGAGCGGAGTCAGCAATGTTAAAGATAGGAAAATCATATCCAAAGATAATAAAATCAAAGAAATCAACGACCTCTTGGTGTAATAACCGATCGATAAAGTTACCAATTGCACCACCTAGAATAAAACTAAGGGCAAGAGCTAATAATTTACTATCTTTACCATACTTTTGCATGTAAAAAACTAGACCTATTATTACAATGACCGTAACGATATAAAAGAATACCATTTGATTTTGTAAAATTCCCCATGCAGCTCCACTATTCCGATGTGAAGTAAGTGAGAAGAAGTTTTCAATTAAAATAATTTGTTCGTACAATTCCATATTCTTAACAACTAACCACTTGGTAAATTGATCTATCCCAATAATTATTAGAGCGATTATGTAATATAAAAGCATGCTTTGTCCTCCGATTCTAATTCAATATCCTACTTGATTTTACCATAAAGTAACAAGAAAAACCTCATATGTTGTAGAAGAAAAAAATCCCCCAATTGGAGGACTTTTTTCTATAGTGTTAATTTGTGTAATGCTCTTCAACCACATCTGCACATCGCGTACATAGTGTTGGATGGTTTTCATTGTTACCAACTGTATCAGAAGATACCCAGCAACGATCACATGTTTCGCCAGTATGTTTTTCTACGGCAATATCTACATAACGATATTCTTTTCCTTGTTCACTAGAATCTGCCACAACTGCTTCTGAAACAATTAGAAGTTGATGTACATCTTGAATTTCATTTAAAACTTCTTTAGTTTGTTCATCTTTTGGTACAACTGTGATCTTAGCTTCTAATGATTTTCCAATTACTTTTTCATTACGAGCTTCTTCTAATGCTTTTAATACATCATCACGAATTAGCATGAAGTGATTCCATTTTTCTTCTAAGCCTTCAAATCCTGCTACTACTCTAGGTTCAGGTATATCAGTTAATTGTACACTTTCTTCCTCCACACCAGGAATGTGCTCCCAAACTTCTTCAGCTGTATGTGGAATAATAGGTGTTAACAATTTAACTAATGTTGTTAAGATCTCATAATAACCTGTTTGAATACTTCTACGTCTAGCATTATCTTTAGCCTCGATATATAAGATATCTTTTGCAAAGTCTAAGTAGAATGAGCTTAGATCGTCGGCGCAGAAATTATGGATACGATGGAAAATAGGTGAAAATTCAAATCGCTCATAGCTATCACGTACGTCCTTCACTAGTGCTTGTAGGCGGTGAAGCATGTAACGGTCTACCTCTTGCATATCGCTTTCTGCAACACGGTCTGTTTCAGGATTAAAATCAGAAAGATTTGCTAACATAAATCGGAATGTATTTCTGATTTTACGATAAGATTCAGATGTTTGTTTCAAGATATCATCAGAGATACGTACATCTGCCTGATAGTCTACTGAAGCAACCCATAGACGTAAAATATCAGCACCTAATTGTTTTAACACTTTGCTTGGAAGAATGACATTACCAAGTGATTTACTCATCTTGCGTCCATTGCCGTCTAATACAAATCCATGACTAACAATATTCTTATAAGGTGCTTTTCCTGTCACAGCAACTGATGTTGATAATGACGAGTTAAACCAACCACGATATTGGTCACTTCCTTCAAGATAAACATCTGCTGGACGTCTGTGACCTTCTCTTTGTGTTAATACACCTTCATGCGATGATCCTGAGTCAAACCATACATCCATAATGTCTGTTTCTTTTGTGAACTTGCCATTTGGACTATGTTCAGAAGTAAATCCTTCTGGTAATAAGTCTTTCGCTTCTCTTTCAAACCAAACATTTGAACCATGTTCAGCAAATAGATTAGATACATGTTCAATTGTTTCATCTGTAATGATCGGTGTGCCGTCTTCACCATAAAATACTGGAATTGGAACACCCCATGTACGCTGTCTAGAAATACACCAGTCTTCACGGTCACGTACCATATTGTATAACCTTGTTTCACCCCATGAAGGGTACCAATTAACTTCTTTGATTTCATTTAGAATGTCTTGACGGAAGTCCTTAATGGATGCGAACCATTGTGCAGTAGCACGGAAAATTGTCGGCTTCTTCGTTCTCCAGTCATGTGGATAAGAGTGTGTAATAAACGTTAGCTTTAATAATGCGCCAACTTCTTCCAGCTTTTCTGTAATCTCTTTATTTGCTTTGTCATAGAACATCCCTTCAAAACCAGGTGCCTGCTCAGTAAATACACCTTTCTCATCAACAGGACATAATACTTCTAGTCCGTAACGTTTTGAAATATAGAAGTCGTCTTCCCCGTGTCCTGGTGCTGTATGAACACACCCTGTACCAGCATCGGTAGTAACGTGATCTCCTAACATTACTAATGATTCACGTTCATAGAAAGGATGCTTCGCGACAACACGGTCTGCCTCTTCCCCTTTAAACGTTTTAACTACTTCTACATTTTCCCACTCTAGTTCTTTAGAAACTTCTTCTAAGAGAGCTTCTGCTAATACAAATTTTTCTCCATTAACTTGAACCACGACATAGTTTAATTCAGGATGTAAGCTAATACCTAAGTTCGCTGGAATTGTCCATGGTGTTGTTGTCCAGATTATAATTTTCGAACCATTTTCAATAACATCTTTACCATCAGTTACATCAAATGCAACATAAATAGAAGGTGAACGTTTATCTTGGTATTCAATTTCTGCTTCTGCAAGAGCTGATTCTGATGAAGGTGACCAGTAAACAGGTTTTAAGCCTTTATAGATGTAACCCTTCTTAGCCATTTCACCAAAGACTTTAATTTGAGCAGACTCATAATCTTTTGTTAACGTGATATAAGGATTATCCCAATCACCACGTACCCCTAATTGTTTAAATTGTGTACGTTGATTGTTCAATTGTCCCATAGCATATTCAGCACATTTTTGTCTAAATTCAGCAATTGTCATTTTTTTACGGTCTATTTTTTTGTTTTTAGTCAGTGCTGCTTCAATTGGTAATCCATGAGTATCCCATCCTGGTACATATGGTGCATGATATCCAGTCATAGACTTATAACGTGTAATAAAATCTTTTAGAATCTTATTTAGTGCGTGACCAATATGAAGGTCCCCGTTTGCATATGGTGGTCCATCATGTAACACAAATAATGGTCTACCTTCTGTTCTTTTTAGAACTTTTTCATACAATTTCTCGCTATCCCATTTTTCTTGACGTTTAGGTTCTTTATTAGGTAAATTTCCACGCATTGGAAACTCTGTCTTAGGCATAAGTAATGTTTCTTTATAATCCATGCCACACTTCCTCCTTCAAATTTAAATATAGATGTTCTCAATAATAATTGCCTTCTAAGTAACAACAGTAGATCTTGAATTTTAGTTAAATCAGCGGAGGAAATACACGTAGACTCCTGTGGGAGCAAAGGCATAGGTGAGACCCCACAGGACGATAGTCCGAGGAGGCTCACCAGCCGCCCACGGAAAGCGAAGTGTATTTCCGTAGCGATAAGATAGCGTGTAGTCAAAGCACACCTAACTAAAGAAAAGGCTAATAAAATAAAAAAGCTCTCATTCATCCCAAAAGGGACGAGAGAACTCGCGGTACCACCCTTATAAATTTAAAATAGAACATTTTAAATTCACTCGATATTCGTAACGTGAACAGACGTCCATTTCTACTAGAAGATTCGAATGGAAACTCAAGAGTGATCTTCTAAAAGTGCCTGTGTCAGGCTTCCACCATTTCCTGACTCGCTGTGTTACAGGGGATACTTTTATACTGTCTCTATCATCGTTTTGTTTAAATAATTCAATTCTAATGTAAGCATTATATGTAATATTTCACTAAACGTCAAGGTTTATGAATTATTTTCAGCTAATTCCATTTCTTCTCCGATTTCAACATCGAAAAGTTCATCCCAATCATCCGTACTCAACATATCCAATTGAGCCTCAACAAGCATTTTTAGACGTGTTCTAAATACTTTTGCTTGCTTCTTAAGTTCTTCAACTTCTAGTGATACTTGGCGGGATTTAGATAAAGCGTCGTTTACAATTCGATCTGCATTCTTTTCTGCTTCTTTAATAATAAGCTTGGATTCCTTCGATGCATTTCCTTTCAATTCTTCCGCAGCTTCTTGAGCAATAAGAATAGATTTATTCAGTGTACCTTCAATATTAGAGAAATGGCTAAGTTTTTCATTTAGTTGTTGAACTGTTTCTTCTAAGTCTTTCTTTTCTCTTATTACTATCTCGTAATCTTTAATCACTTGATCTAAAAACTCATTTACTTCATCTTCATCATATCCACGAAAACTTTTTGTAAACTCTTTATTATGAATATCCAATGGTGTTAATGGCACAAGGCCACCTCCTCATAATTTGTTATAATCGGAACTAAAATTGTTATTATATGATATCATTCGACAAAACTCTTGTAATTCCTGCAATGAATACAAACTTTTTTATATTTTCTAATCCTGTAATTTTGCAATTGTTATTCGAAGCTTGTCTTTCTTAGTTGTACCATTATAGTGAACGAATTTACTCCTACCTTTTCCTCTTAAGGAGATTATATCGTTTTCTTGAAGGGTAAACTTCGCATCTTCCACTACTTTAAAGTTCACTTTAACAAATTTTTTCTTTATAAATTCAGTTGCATCTTTACGAGAAACATTATAAATCTCTTTGATTAGAGCATCTAATCTTAATGAGGAGACAGTCTTATCCGTTTCAATCCATTCAGGTTCTTTTTCTGTGAAATTAGATAATGGTTTTTCTTCAAAGGTTAAGTTTGCCCGTTTAATCCCAGTAAGGTTCGTTAATACGTAAGAAGATATCTCATCTGCCATAATGATTTGAATGATACCATTATCTACGTATATATCTCCAAGTTTTTCTCTTTTTAATCCTAAAGATAAAAATGCTCCCATAATATCACGATGTGCTAAGGAAATAAACTTAACATTATATGAAGCTTGGATTAATGCTAATTGAAAATCTACTATTTCAATTTCTTCATAATAAGGCGCGATTATTGCACGCCTTCTTTCCGAGTATTGTCCACCACCAAAGAATTTAATTTGTATTTCGTCATTAGTAGAACCTATTACGTCTTCAAGTATTTGTTGTTGCCTAGGATCTAAAAAATTGGTTAGCCGTCTCTGAAAACTTCGCTCTACTTCTTCTTTCCAAGATAGGACTTGATCAATAAATTCATGCTCGTCCTTCCGAAAATGTTGGTAAATATCCATCAATAATCCTCACTAAACTAGCATTCTAAACAGTTCAAATAAACCATTTCTGGCCAAATGAACCACAATAATTGCTACAATTGGAGATAAATCAATCATACCAAGTGGAGGGATAATTTTTCGAAAAGGTTCCAAATACGGCTCACAAATTTTTGTTAAGAAATTACCAAAAGCAGACTCCCTTGCACCAGGAAACCAAGACATAAAAATGTAAATAATTAGTCCAAGGCTATAAATATATAAAGCTGTATCTAAAATTTCATAAAGTAATACCATAAGCTACCATCCTTTACTATAATCTTCATCATCTATGTATGCTTCTGAAATTGTACCCGACACATCCACATTATCCGGTGCACATAGGAAAGTCTGGCTACCTAGTTTTTGCATGTTGCCATTTACCGCATAGATGGTTCCACTGAGAAAATCGACAATCTTAATTGCTTCATAATGTTCAATCCTTTGCAAGTTGATCACTACTGCTCTACGATTAACGATATGGTCGGCAATTTCTTGTACTTCTCCAAAGGAACGTGGTTCACACAACACAACCTTTGATGATGACTTTTCAATACTAGTTAAATTTACAACATTTCCCTTTTTCTTTTCTTGCTTTTTCGTTGGTTCTGTAACTTCTAACTCTTCTTCTATGTATTCATACTCGTCTTCTACTGAAAATAGCGTTTTTAATTTGTTTTTAATACTCACGTTCCCACCTCACTCTAATTGCGATAATTTTTATTCATTGTCTCCTACTAATTTTGAACCAATACGGATATGGGTTGCGCCCTCTTCAATGGCGATTTCATAATCATTGCTCATTCCCATGGATAGAAATTCACAAGGGGCATAAGCTAATTTCTTAGATTGTACTTCATCTCGAAGTGCTGCTAAATTTTTAAAAACGTTTCTTATTTCATCATGATTATCAGTATGTGGCGCCATTGTCATTAAGCCAACAACACGCACATTTTTATACTTTTCAAGATTTGTTAAAAATGAGGATAATTCAGCAGGTGCTAAGCCGTGTTTCGATTCTTCTCCACTTACGTTAAGTTGAATAAAACAATTAATAGGTTTATTGGCACGCTTGTCTATTTCTTTTGCTAAAGAAAGTCGATCAAGAGAGTGTATGTAATCAACCTTATCAATAACTTCTTTTACTTTTCTAGATTGCAGAGTACCTATAAAATGCCAATTCACTTCTTCATTAATGCTTGTATATTTTTCAAGGAACCCTTCCATACGATTTTCACCTAGGTCTGTAAGACCTGCTTCAATAGCTTCCTTTGTTCGTTCTATTGTAACATATTTGGTAACTCCTATTATGTTAATGTCGTTAGGGTCACGATTTGAATTATTACAAGCTTCTTGTATATTTTGTTGAATATTTTTTAAATTGGTTGCTACATCCATTATTACCAGTTCTCCTCCTATTTAAAAAGCTATTCAGAAAATCCTATAAATCCAAGCATTCTTCCCGTTTTTCCTTTATCTCTACGATGGGAAAAAAATAAGGAATCATGTGTATATGTACAATATTGAGTTATATCTATATTATTACGAAGTACACCTGATTGTAAAAGAATTTCGGCATTTAATTGCTTTAAATTTAATAAGTATTGATTTTCTCCGATTGATTTCACGGTTTTTTTCATATATTTTTCGTCAATATGTTGTATGACGTTATGATCCACGACATATTTATCTTTAGATATTGAAGGTCCAATCACTATTTCCAAATTTTCTACTCGTACATTTTGTTTTTTAAACGCCTCTACCATTTTTCGAGAAATTTGCTGTACTGTGCCCTTCCAACCAGCATGGGCAATACCGATATATTCACTTACTGGATCAAAAAAGAATATTGGAACACAATCTGCGTAAAAAGCGGTGCATAATATTCCTTTATCTTTCGTTATGATCCCATCTATTCCTGATAAAGAAGTATCGTATGAACTGGCACCGCTTCCTTTATTTTTAGCATTAACATGTAGAACCTTCGTGTCGTGAACTTGCTGACCAGATACCCAATTATCTAATGGCATCTCTATTTTATCTGCCAGAAGTCGACGGTTTGACAGAACATCTTCTTGATGGTCATGTACATGTAACCCTAGATTAAGAGAATGGCGTGGTGGTTTACTTACACCACCATTTCTAGTCGTAAAACCAACTTTTAAATTAGGATTAGACTGCTTCCACTTATTAATAGTCAGGTATAGATTGTCTTCTAGTTGAAAAGGTTCATTCATAAATTTTTCCTCCATCAGTTCATTTTCTTATTTTACCATATTTACCTGAATACGTCCTTATTATCTAACCTTCTATATAAAGATTGGGGCTAACAACATCACGTACAAGAATTACTTCGGAACCAATTGTTACAATTTGCTCCCAGTAAATCATAATTTCATCGGGCTTGCCAAAAAATCCACCTTTTTTCTCTCTTCCATAAACGATTAAAGCAATAATCCGTCCTTTATCAGGATCGATTTCAAGATCGGAAATGTGACCTAGCCTTCTGCCATCATTAATTACAATAATTTCCTTAACTTGGAGCTCCGACAATTTAACCATTCACTTTCACCACCTTTGTAACATATATATGCAAATAACTCGTTCATATCAGTTAAATATTTTGAAAAAGGATAATAAAAAAGAGACCAATCCATCGATTGATCTCTTTTTGTTTAAGTATCTATTTAATTTTATTATTCAAACATTTGCTTATTCATTTGACTAATTGCTGCTTTCTCTAAACGCGAAACTTGTGCTTGGGAAATACCAATTTCATCAGCAACCTCCATCTGTGTTTTCCCTTGAAAGAATCGCTTATTTAGAATCATTTTTTCACGTTCGTTTAATCGAACCATGCCTTCTTTTAAGGAGAGCTTGTCTACCCATGTCTCATCCTTGTCCTTGTCATCACTAATTTGATCCATCACATAAATCGGATCGCCACCATCATTATAAATTGGTTCAAATAACGAGACCGGGTCCTGTATTGCATCCATTGCAAATACCACATCTGAATGCGGAACACCCATTTCCTCTGCGATTTCCATTGGTGTAGGTTCTTTTGATGTTTTATTCACCAATTTTTCTCTTACTTGAAGTGCCTTGTACGCAATATCTCGAAGTGACCGAGAGACTCTAATAGGATTATTATCTCTTAGATACCTTCTAATTTCTCCAATGATCATTGGAACTGCGTACGTAGAGAATCTTACATTGTGGCTTAAATCAAAATTATCAATGGATTTCATAAGACCAATACAACCTACTTGAAATAAGTCATCAACGTATTCACCACGATTATTAAACCGTTGAATAACACTTAATACTAAACGTAGGTTTCCATTAACTAATTCCTCTCTTGCAGATAAATCACCTTCCTGCATTTTTACAAAAAGCTTACGCATTTCTTCATTCTTTAGGACTGGCAATTTGGATGTATCCACACCACAAATAACCACTTTATGTCTAGTCATTCTCTACCCTCCCGTTGGAGATGCTGTTCATGGACAGTATCTCCTCTTGAGAGGGATTTTATGCAATGTGATTTATGGATAAAGTACCAAAATCATCCGTTAATTCCCATGAGATAAGGACTAAACCATTTTATTAAATTCTTTTTTTAATCGACGAATAATCTTCTTTTCTAAACGAGAAATGTAGGATTGTGATATGCCTAACATATCTGCTACATCTTTTTGTGTTTTTTCTTCTTCCCCTACCAATCCAAAACGCAATTCCATAATTTGTTTCTCTCGATCATTTAGTTGAGACAATGCATTTTGAAGCAAATGTTTATCTACCTTTGTTTCAAGATTTTTAGTAATAATATCTTCTTCGGTCCCCAGTACATCTGATAATAATAATTCGTTTCCATCCCAATCAATATTTAACGGTTCATCAAAAGAAATTTCGGATTTTATTTTATTATTGCGTCGTAAATACATTAAAATTTCATTTTCTATACATCTTGAGGCATAAGTCGCTAATTTAATCTTCTTTTCAGGATTAAACGTATTAACGGCTTTAATAAGTCCAATTGTACCTATACTTATTAAATCCTCTATATTGATCCCAGTATTTTCAAACTTACGAGCTATGTAAACGACAAGACGTAAGTTTCGTTCAATTAGAACTGCCCTTGCAGAACGATCTCCTTTTGGTAATAACTCTAATAATTCTTTTTCTTCCTCTTTTGAAAGCGGAGGTGGTAAAGCTTCACTACCTCCTATATAATAAATCTCTTCAGATTTGATTCCGAGTTTTATTAATAGTCTATACCACCATAAACGAAACTTTAATCGAACTAATTTCAAGATATATCGCTCCTTTAATTCATGCTGATTGGACAGCAGCTAATTTTATAATCTGTGGTTGAAGTAAGCAATGATAGCTTTGGTCTTTGGTGAGTACCGAAAATTGGACTCCAATTAATACTTTGGAAGTAATAATTCTTTCTCCTTCATACTGTACCAATATCTGATCTGGTTTTATTGCAAATAAAAAGTCACTAGCTCCCCCTACTCCTTGATAAGGGATTAGTTGCAAGTCATTCTTCCATTTTTCTGGTAAACCTTCCATATCTAATGTCTCAGTTGCTGTCTTGAATATTTTCCAATCTTCTTCTGTAAACCATTTTTTAAGAAAAGATTCATCACAGATAATAACCGGTTTTTTTGTAAGTGGATCAACTAAATGATTGCCGCTATCAATATAACCGGTTGTTTCAAACGTTTCGCCTTTAATGGAAACAGAAACTGGATAAAATTGATCATAACGAATCTTTCCTTCAGCGTGCTTGTCCATACGACTCTTTGTAAATATCCAAGCACAAGGAAACCCTATTGCAACAAATAACCAACTTACTGGGTCACCATAACCACTACTAAAGGTAAGAAAACTATTAGACGATATGGCAATCGGATTTTGCAATAAAAAATGTACAGCTAGCAAACCACCTCCGACTGAAAACGAAGTGAAGTAAAATAAAAACAATTGCTTAATAATCCGATTTAGTGAATGAAAGCCAAAAGTAGATAATATAATGACTACTGAATAAAGCAATTTTCCCACGAAGGTATTAATAAATGAGTCTGGAAAATATAGTGTAATTGGAACAATAAGAGAAGCTATCAAAGCACCAAATGCAATTCTTTTTTTACTCGTGATTTCTCGTGCCAGTACTTGCGTGAGCATGAGCAACATCATATCGAGTAAAAAGTTTAACAACCAAATTAAATCGAGATAAATACTCAAATCACTCTACCTTCCTAGAACAAATTCAAAGAAAATCGAGAATTAATAGGGAAATATTTAACTGTAGACAAAGTATATCCTAACTAATGAGCGAAGTCTGTCACTTCTTGTATGCATAAAAGTGCTAATTTCAACTAGTTATTGAATTGTTTGTCGTACGAAAAATTTACAGTTATTGAGAAGAAAAATCATTATAAACGACAAAAAATCCGAACTGATTCAAATTCTAATAATAGAATTCTGAATCAAAGCTCGGATTCTTCATTGTTTTTTTCTTGATTGATCTATCGACGATTTCTATTTCTATTTCTTAAAAAAGTAGGGATGTCCAACGTATCCTCTTCTTGTTTAGGGCGTTGTTGTTGGCTATTTTCTCTTTCCCTCACTTCTGGTTCTTTTGTAGCAGCATGTTGATTGTTATTAATGACCGGACGTTGTCTTGGTGCTTGTTGTGCCTGTTTAACTTCATCAAAACCTGTAGCTATAACAGTAACGACGATTTCGTCTTTTAAGTCTTCATTAATGACAGAACCAAAGATAACGTTAACTTCTTCATCAGCAGCATTAGTTACTAAATCAGCAGCTTCTTGTACCTCGTAAAGACTTAAATTCATGCCACCAGTAATGTTCATTAGGATGCCATGTGCACCATCAATGGAAGTTTCCAATAGTGGAGATGAGATAGCCTTTTTAGCAGCTTCCGTTGCACGACTTTCACCAGTTGCAACACCAATTCCCATTAATGCTGACCCTTTATCAAACATGATCGTTTTAACATCTGCAAAGTCAACGTTAATTAATCCTGGTTTAGCAATTAAATCAGAAATACCTTGAACACCTTGACGTAAAACGTTATCTGCTTCACGGAATGCTTCAAGCATAGGTGTATTTTTGTCAACAATTTCTAACAATCTATCATTCGGAATTACAATCAATGTATCCACATTATTTTTAAGTGAATCGATTCCAGATACCGCTTGTGTAGAACGTCTTCTTCCCTCAAAAGAGAATGGTCGTGTAACTACACCTACCGTTAAAGCCCCAAGATCTTTAGCAATTTGTGCAATAACAGGAGCAGCACCTGTACCAGTTCCACCACCCATACCAGCAGTAACAAAGATCATGTCAGCACCTTGTAGTACTTCTTCTAACTGTTCTTTACTTTCTTCAGCTGCTTTTTTACCCACTTCTGGATTAGCACCAGCACCCAATCCACGAGTCAGCTTATTACCAATTTGTAATTTGATTTCAGCTTTTGATAGATTTAAGGCCTGTGCATCTGTATTAACAGCAATAAATTCAACACCTTCAACCCCATGTTCAATCATTCGGTTTACAGCGTTATTACCTCCGCCACCAACACCAATAACTTTTATTGTGGCTAGTTGGTCCATATTTGTATCAAACTCTAACATACTTCGTTCCTCCTAATATGCAAATTACAAGATTTCTAGAAGCTAAATATTCATGTGGGAACGCTCATTTAATCAAAGAAATATTTAAAGAAATTAGCGATTCCAGATTCTTTTTTATTCCCATCTTGTGTTTCTTTTGTTTTTGTCTGTTGTTTCTTTACACGTTTTGGTTTTGGCTCTGCTGTATTTTCAATAACAGCAGGAAATAGATCTTTTCCTTGAATTTTAGCATTATGATAAGCGAATTGTAGAATTCCAACTCCTGCTGTAAATTGTGCTTCACGAACACCTATGTAATCAGGAATGGCAATTCGAATATTGGATTGAAATAGGTCTTGGGCTAATTCTAAAACTCCAGGCATCTTCATTGTACCACCAGTTAAAACATATCCACCTGGTAATTGCTGGTATCCCATTTTTCTTATTTCTCTTTCAGCGAAAGCATAGATTTCCTCTAACCTTGCTTCAATCATGTCAGCTATTTCTAATTGAGTGTAAGTTTGTTTTGCATTACTACCAATTATCGTAGCATCAAATACTTCATCTTCTTGAGCTAGATCGTAAAAAGCATGTCCATGATTAATTTTAATTTCTTCTGCTTCCTCTGTTGTAGTTCTTAATCCAATCGATAAATCTTTTGTAATATTGTCTCCACCAAGTGGAACTACACTTGTAGATACTAGATGGTCATTTTCGAAAATGGATACCGTTGAACAACCTCCACCAATATCAATTAATGCCACACCTAAGTTCTTTTCATCCTTAGATAGAGCTACAGTACCTGCAGCAAGTGGTTGTAAACAAATATCAGAGACTTGTAGGTTTGCTCGTTCTACACATTTCAACGTATTATGTAATACCGTTTTTGAACATGTAATAATTGTACCTTCCATTTCTAAACGAACACCAATCATCCCTCTTGGATCAGTAATTTCATCTAACCCATCCACAATAAATTGTTTAGGAATAACATCAATAATCTCTCTTTCTGGTGGAATCGACACCACTTGTGCTCCGTCGATTACACGTTTTACATCATCATCTGTAATTTCTCTGTTATCACTCTGAACTGCTACTACTCCATGGCACGGTTGTAATTGAATATGATTTCCACTTATACCTACTACAACACTATCAATTTGCATACCAACCATTCGTTCTGCTTGTTCTACAGCATTTCTTATTGAATGGACAGTTTGATCAATGTCAACAATGGCACCTTTTTTCATTCCATTGGATTTTGCAGTACCAACACCAATTATATTTAGTGAGTCATTCATTACTTCGCCAATGATTACTTTAATATTTGCTGTACCTATATCAAGACTTACTAGTATATCACTGTTGTTCAACGAAAGGCACCTCCTAATTGAAACTTTAAAAGCTTAACGATGTATGTAACTATTCATTAAAATTATTAACTATAATCTATTATTTTAAAGGATTTAAGTAAAAAATGAAATATATAATAGATAAATTCAATAAAAAACTGTATAATCCTTTTTTTTATTGGTATTTTTTTAACTTTCACCTTAATTTTACCGTAATAGAAGATCAATACAACTACTCCTCGGCTTCTACGTCTAATTCTGCTTCTTCATCCATATCATTTTCATCAAAAGATTCAAAATATGCACCTACACCAATATGTATGATTCCCTTACTGTCTGGTTCTAACTGTGAAACTATAGAAGGATATACATTCATTTTATCAGAAAACCCTCTTATAGTACCCTCTACCATAAACCCATCATTCATATATAACAGAATTTTATTTTTCATTCCTTCAGATGGATTCCAATGTATTTCAGATATTAAATCTAGAATACTAGTAGACAATAAATTTAACTCCTCTGTCATACGATACAAGTATTCATCCTCAGTAAAATTAATCATAATTGGTGCATATCCATCTGGAGTGCTAATTTCATTGGTAGAAATAATAGTTCCATTACTTAATAAAGGGTAATATTGGTTGTCTCTTTCAAAATAAGCAACATGTTCATGCTCTAAGACTTCAATAGTAATACCCCATGGCAAGTTCCGTGAAACCTCTACCTTTTTAATAATTGGATTCTCAGTCAATTTATTGGAAGATGCTTCTAAATCGACCATCCATATATTTTTACCAATACTTATTTCACTTTGTGTAAGGACTTGTTCTTCTGACATAAAGGAATTGCCATTTACAGTTATCGTTTTTATATGGCTAAGTGGTGTTTGAAGATACACAATGATTGATACTAAGAAGAAGAAGATAGAAAGATAGAAAATTAATCGTCTATTAGCCTTCTTTTTCCGTGCTTGTTTCAACTTCGGAATTCGATCCTCAATAGAAACAATCTTCTCTTTACCCATTGGTTGTTCTTCCTTTAATTTAAATTTGGCACACTTTAGAATCCTATCATTTACTAACAAATAGTATAAAAATCGCCAATTTTGTTAGTCTATTAAATTATAACATAAACACCCAACAATACTATAGTAATCTTGCACTCTCCTTCAAATTTTTTGTCACACCTTAGTATACCTACTTATATTTAACAATATCCCGACCGAACACAACGTTAATGTTAAAGATGACCCACCATAGCTTAAAAATGGTAAAGTAATTCCTGTAACAGGAATTAAACCAATAACTACACTAATATTAATCATTACTTGAATGGTTAACATCGATACAATACCTAATGCAAGAAAACGACCGAACAAGTCAGGTGCTTCTAATGCAACCCTTATTCCCCTCCAAAATAACAATGCAAATAATACAATTAAAAATGAGCCACCTAGAAATCCGAGCTCCTCTCCTAAAATAGCAAAAATAAAATCAGTTTGAGGTTCTGGTAAATAGAAGTATTTCTGTAAACTTTCACCAAGTCCAACACCGAGTAAACCGCCTGGACCGATTGCATATAAGGATTGAATAATTTGAAATCCATCTCCCAATGGATCTTCCCATGGATTTAGAAAGGCAGTAATTCTGCTAATTCTATAAGGTGCAGAAATAATTAATAATGCAAACCCAATAAGTCCAAAAACTCCTAAACTAACAAAATGGCTAATACGAGCACCGGCAACAAAAATCATGATCATACAAGTGAGAACTAATACCATTCCTGTTCCTAAATCCGGTTGGAGCATGATTAATCCAAAGGCAGTAAATACCAATAACAAGGTTGGAAAAAAGCCTTTCTTTAACGATGTGATATATTTTTGATTCGATGATAGATAAAGTGACAAGAAAATAATTAAACCAAGCTTCATAAACTCAGATGGTTGTATACTAAAAGCACCTACACCAATCCAACTTTGAGCCCCTCCACGAGTCATCCCAATTCCAGGAATTAATACAATAATTAATAAAAAGAAACAGCTAAATAAAATTACCTTAGCATATCTCGCCCATGTCGTATAAGGAATAAACATAATAAAAAACATGGCAACTACACCAGCCCCAGCAAACAATAGCTGCCTTTTTAAGAAATAGAATGAATCCGCATACTTATATTCAGCCCATACGAAAGATGAGCTATAGACCATAACAATCCCAATTATTAATAATAGAATGATAATTGCTAACATCGTATAATCCGGTTTATCTTTTACATGCTTTAGTTTTTGAAACAAAAAAATCACCCCTTAATCTAATGTTTAGGGGCTTAAAATATTTCCTATTATTATGTTAAAAATTGATGAGACAAGCCCCTACTTTATTGTATGCACGGCTTGTATAAACATGTCTCCTCTTTCTTCAAATGAACGGTATTGGTCCCAGCTAGCACTTGCTGGAGAAAGCAAAATAACATCATCTACTTCAGAAAGTGAATAGGCTATTTTTGTAGCCTGTTCAACATCTTCAGCGAGTTCGACAATAGAAACACCTGCTTTTAAAGCAGTCTGTTTAATCTTATCTGCTGTCTCTCCAAATGCGACAATTGCCTTAACAGAAGATAAATATGGAATCATTTCATCATAACTGTTTCCACGATCTAAACCACCCGCCAAAAGAATGGTCGGTTGGTTAAATGCTGCTAATGCCTTTTGAGTAGCCAAGACGTTAGTTGCTTTTGAATCATTATAAAACACGCGTCCATTTATCGTTTCAACATACTGTAGACGATGTTTAACTCCTGAAAATGTGTTTAATACTTTTTGTATCCCACGATTAGACGCTCCGCCTAGCTTAGCTGCACAGACACTAGCTAAAATATTTTCAAGGTTATGGTCACCTACTAATACGATATCTTTTCGATACACAACCTTTTCATTTCTGAAATAAATACTATCCTCATCTAACCATGCACCCTCAGATACTTTCTTCTTGGTAGAAAAAGGTACTTTTTGAGAATGTGCCTTTTGAATAGCCTCTGAAATATGTTGGTCATCAGCATTGTACACAACATAATCAGCTTCAGTTTGGTTTTTAAAGATGTTAAACTTTGCCTCTTTGTAATTTTGTAATGTCTTATGATAGTCTAAATGCGCTTCTACAATATTTAATAATACAGCTATATTCGGTGTAAATGTATCAATACCTTGTAGCTGAAAAGACGATAACTCCATTACTAAAATATCATCTTTCGTTACTTTTCTAGCAACCTCTGTAGCTACAATACCTATATTACCTGCCATTTGTACTGGTAAATTACTTTTAGCGAACATCTCACTTATTAAAGTTGTTGTAGTAGTTTTTCCATTAGAACCTGTAATCCCTATTAATTTACCATCATTAATACGACCAGCCAATTCTACCTCAGTGATCACAGGTATTTTTTGGTTTATTGCCTCGTCAACGATCGGGTTATCATAAGGTATACCAGGATTTTTTACAACTAATTCAATATTGTCAAGTACTGACAACGGATGACTTCCAAGTATTACTTCGGCACCTAAATCCTGCAGTTCTTTAATTACTGGGTCATCTTCATTGGAAGAAAAATCATTTATTCTGATCTTCTTGCCATTTTCAATAAGTAATTTTGCTGCAGATGTTCCACTTTTCGCTAAGCCTAGAACTAATATATTCATATAAGGGATATCTAATATTTTTGTCAACTCAACAACACCTCAATATAAACACCCAAAGCAGCAAAAATTAGACCTACAGCCCAGAATGTAGTCACTACTCTCCACTCAGACCAACCTAATAATTCATAATGATGATGCAATGGACTCATCTTAAATACTCGTTTCCCAGTAGTTTTAAATGAGATTACTTGAATGATAACCGATAAAGTCTCTAACACGAAAACCCCACCGATGACCACTAACAAAATCTCTAATTTCATTAAGATTGCAAGAGCACCAATCGCACCACCTAATCCTAATGAGCCGGTATCTCCCATGAATACTTTTGCAGGGTGTGCATTAAACACTAGAAATCCTAATAATGCACCAACTACTGCTAGTGAAAAGATTGTGATTTCAGCTTGTGGAAATCCATACCAAGCTATAATTCCGAAAGCACCAAAAGCAATGGATGCAGTTCCGGCTAATAATCCATCTAAGCCATCAGTTAAATTGACTGCATTAGAAGCTCCCACTAACATTACGATTACTAATACTGCATAAAACCAACCTAGCTCCCATTGAATATTAGTTCCTGGCAGTTGTATATATGTTGGAAAATCTTTACTCTGTAAAATATAATAAAATACGATAGCTATAATCAATTGGCCTGCCAATTTTTGCTTTGAAGTTAAGCCTAAATTTCGTTTTAAAACTACTTTAATAAAGTCGTCTAAAAACCCTAATAAACCATACCCAGCTAAAACAAATAATAATAACCATAATTCGTATCCAATAGTCCCATCATTATATTTATATGCCATAATAAGTGATGTAATAATGACACTTAGGATGATCATGAGGCCGCCCATTGTAGGGGTACCTTTCTTCTTCAAGTGTGATTTAGGCCCTTCTTCTCTTATACTTTGTCCAAATTTTAATCGTCGTAAAAATGGAATTAAAATCGGAGATAAGAGGACGGTGATTAGAAATGCTATCGCCATTGTAATTAGTAAAATTTTTAAATCCATTGTTATTCCTCCCAGTGATACAAACCGTCCTAAAATAAGATAGTACAAAATCTTTATCTAAATTACTTTAACAGTTTTTCAATAATTAATTCTAATTTCATTCCCCTAGATGCCTTAAATAAAATAAGGGTATCTTCATTTAAGTAACTTTGAAGTTCTTGTATTAATTCCTCTTGTGACTGAAAATGTTGACTAGTTATTGTGGGCACTTCTTGTCTGATTGCATTCGAAATTACTTCAGCATCATTTCCAATTGTGAATAACTCTGTAATTGGTTGTTTAATTACTTCAGAAACTGTTCGATGAAAATCCTTCGATTGGCCTCCCAATTCAAATACATCTCCAAGTACTAATACTTTATGCTTAAAGCCCTGTATTTCTTTTACCACTTCAATTGCAGCCTTCATCGATGTAGGAGAAGCATTATAAGCATCGTTTATTAGTGATACACCATTCTTCCCTTTTAGTAATTCAAACCTCATCGATGTAATTTTGAGATTCTCTAAGGAATTGAATATTTTCTTGGTATCAACTTGTAATAGCTTTCCTATCATTACTGCATAGGTAGCATTCTTTGCATGGTGTTTTCCTAGAAGTGGGATGGTATAAGTATTAGAATCAGATAACGTAAATGTAGTTATGTTATGATTAATGGCCACTTTACTTATTGATAAATCATTACTCTCATCAAACCCACATGATATAACCTTATTAGGTATATGTAGTTGCTGAAGTAAAGGTTCATCACCATCAACAATTAAAATACCTTTATCTGATAATCCACTAATAATCTCTAACTTAGCCTTGGCGATACCTTCTCTCGACCCTAAAAATTCAATATGAGATTCGCCAATATTCGTAATTATTGCATGGTCCGGTTTTGCGATTTTAGAGAGTAACTCTATCTCACCAAACGCACTCATCCCCATTTCCAATACTAGTACTTCCGTATCTCTAGGCATGTCTAGAATGGTTAAGGGTAAACCAATTTCATTATTATAGTTTCCGACAGTATGGTGAGTTCGATAAGTGGATTGCATAACAGAAGCAACCATATCCTTTGTAGTTGTCTTCCCATTCGATCCCGTAATCCCAATAACTTTAGGATTCACTTTTTGACGGTATTGTGTAGCAAGTTCTTGTAGAGCTTGTAATGTATCATCTACTAAGAAAACTGGAATTTCAGGTGGTATAGATTCAGGTACACTTATTTTCCTATCCCATATGACAGCAATTGCCCCGTTGGCAATTGCTTCATCTACAAACTGGTGTCCATCAAAATTCTCACCTTGTATTGGTATAAATAAGGACTGTTCTTTTTTTACTCTACTGTCTGTGAATACTTTTTCTATTACTGCTTCTTCACTAACTTTTCCTTTGACGTCTTTTAATACAGACGACAACCAATTTGTTGTAAATAACATCATCGTTTCTCCTTAGCTAAAATAGCATTACTTGCCACTTCTCTATCATCAAAATCATATTTCGTTAATCCAATTTGCTGATAGGTTTCATGACCTTTTCCTGCTATTAAAATAATATCATTTTCTTTCGCTAAATTCACTGCATAAGATATGGCTTTTTTTCGATCTTGGATAACTTCATAATTATTGTGAGTTAATCCATTCGTCATATCATTTAAAATGACTTGAGGATCTTCGGTTCGTGGATTGTCAGAAGTAAAGATTGCACGATTAGCATATTTGACTGCAATAGATGCCATTTGGGGTCGTTTCGTCCGATCTCTATCACCACCACATCCTACGACTACGTATATATCATTTCTAGCAATATCCTTAATTGTTTGTAACACATTCTTTAATGAATCAGGAGTATGGGCATAATCTACAATAACCGAAAAATTTTGGTTGCAATCAACCGGTTCAAATCTTCCGCTAACCCCTTCAATACTAGCAAGTGACTGTTGAATGATCTTTAGAGGAATATTTGAAACTAAAGCAGCAGAACTAGCGGCTAACATATTGTAAATATTAAATTTACCGATTAACCTACTTCTAATCTCTATATCGCCTATAGGGGTAACTAGTGTAAAACGAGTTCCCGATGCCTCAAGTATTATATTCTCTGCTCTAACATCAGCATTGACATTTAATCCATATGTCATTACCGGTTGTGCGGTACTTCTTCGAATAATATTACTTGAAGGGTCATCGATATTTACAATGGCATATTTCCTATTTGTATTATCATAGCTATTCCCTAATTGAGCAAACAACAGACTTTTTGCACGTAAATATTCATCCATCGAATCATGATAGTCTAAATGATCTTGTGATAAATTAGTAAATACTGCAATGTCGAAATCGCACCCATACACTCTTCCCAAGTCAAGTGCGTGAGAAGAAACTTCCATAATGACTTGGTCTACTCCTTCACTGTTCATTTGTCTTATTGTCTTTTGCAGGAACAATGAATCAGGTGTTGTATTATTAATAGGAAAGACGTCAGACCCTATCTTCATTTGGATGGTACCTATTATACCAGTTTTCTTATGGTGATGATTAAATAATTCTTCTAACAAATACGTTACAGTTGTTTTACCATTCGTACCTGTTACACCAATCATTGGTATTTTATTCGTTGGAAACCCATAAAACTTGGCCGATGCCATAGCTAAAAAGCGAATCGTGTCCGAAACAATCAGCGTCGGAACGTTCGACTTCACTTTTTTCTCTGCTACTATGACTACTGCACCTTTTTTTATAGCCTCATCTATATAATCATGACCATCTACTGTAAACCCTTGAATACAGACAAAGAGACTATTAGATTTCACCTTCCGAGAATCCATTTCAATTGAGGAGATTTCTATAGTATCTGCATTTGGAATCTCAGTCGTATAAGGTAAAACAGATAGAATTTCCTTTAAATTCATTAGAACCATCCTTTCTTAAACAGAAAAGGATTCTTGTATACTCCTTTTCTGTTTAAGTGAACTATCCAGTACTATAAGCAATATTTGCATCCATTCTCACTATATGCAAATAGGCTCCCGAATAGGTTTAAAATAATCTAAACAGGATATTCGAATCACTCAGAGTCTTTCTCTTTGGATAAATAAATTCTAATTTGTGATCCGGAATCAACTTTTGTCCCTGGAGCCGGGGCTTGGTCAATTATATATTCTCCCTCACCATTTACTTCAATCGATAAATCAGTCATGTATTGCATCAGATCACTCTTCTTTAAACCTACTAAATCAGGCACCTCAACTTTTGGTAGGTCAGGCCATTTATATTCCTTTTCTAATCCACCGGTTCTTTCTTCAACACCCATCGCTCTTAAACTATCGCCAATTATAGAGCCTGCAATTGGTGCAGCAACAACACCTCCAAATTGCTGAACATCTTTCGGATTATCAATTGCAACATATACGACAATCTGTGGATCATCTGCTGGTGCAAATCCAATAAAAGAAACAATGTAGTTATTCTCTAGATAACCACCATTAGGTCCAACTTTTTGAGCTGTACCAGTTTTACCACCTACTCGATACCCTTCAACAAATGCTCTAGAACCAGTCCCTTTTGCAACAACATTTTCAAGTGCTCGACGTACTTCCTTTGAAGTAGATTCAGAGATAACTCGTTTTTTTAAACTTGGTTCAACTTTCGATACCACTTCATTTGTTTGAGGATTAATCCATTCACTTGCAATATAAGGCTGATAAAGATTTCCCCCATTAACAGCAGCAGAAACTGCCATCACTTGTTGTATTGGTGTTACAGAAACCCCTTGTCCAAATGAAGTTGTAGCTAGTTCGACAGGCCCTATATTTTCAGGTTTAAACAAGATTCCACTGCCTTCCCCTTGAAGATCTATCCCTGTTTTAGTACCAAAACCAAATTTCTTGATATAAGAGAAAAGCTTCTTTTCACCAAGTTCCTGACCTAACTCAACAAATCCTGGGTTACAGGAATTTTGAACTACTTCTAAGAAGGTTTGATGACCATGGCCACCTGATTTCCAGCAATGGAGATGAGCACCGCCAACTTCAATATCTCCATCATCATCAAACTCATCTTCGTCTAAATCAACAATTGCTTCTTCAAGTGAAGCTGCTAATGTAATTATTTTAAAGGTCGAGCCAGGTTCATAAGTACTCCATATTGGTAAATTTCGATTATATACGTCCTGATCTACTTCTTGATAGTTTTCCGGTTGAAAATTAGGGCGTGATGTCATCCCTAATACGCCACCGGTCTTAGGGTTAACAGCAATAGCTAATGCACCATCTGGATTATATTTAGCCACTGCTAAGTCTAACTCTCTTTCCATAATTGTTTGCACCCTTGAATCAATAGTTGTTTTAAGATTTAGTCCATCTTTGGGTGGACTATATACATCTGCAAGTTGTTCGAGTCTTCCACCCTTTGCATCAGAGTAATAGGATAAGCTACCTTTCTCCCCACTCAACATATCATCGTAATACAGTTCTAACCCCATTAATCCTTGGTTGTCTATTCCAGCAAACCCAAGTACATGGGATAAATCATCGCCATATGGACAATGTCGTTTGGAATCCTTCGCTAAATAAACTCCAGGTAAATTAAGAGTTCTTAATTCCTTTTCTTGTTCTTCTGAAATTTTTCGTCCTTCTGGATGTAGATTTACAGATGAAGCAACTCTGGTGACATATTCATGAGCTGTGTCGTAATCAAACTTAAGAATTTCAGATAGCTTTTCTGCTGTATATTCCTTGTCCTCAATTTGTCTCGGTACAATCACAACAGAAGGGGCAGTTACATTTTCTGCTAAGATATCTCCATTAGCATCTAGGATATATCCGCGTTCGGGTTGAAATTCTATATCCCTACTCCAAGATTCATCAGCCAGCCCCATTAAACGATCACCAATAATAAATTGAACATACCCTAAGCGAATGTCAATAATCGCAAAAAATAATAAGCCAAATAGAAAAACAGCGACTAACCGTTTTCTTACTGTTACAGTTGATACACGTTTCATAGTTCATCCCCTTTTCATAGGTAGGCTTGTATCAACTATATGAAAGAATATACGAATTAGAACACTGTTTTCCTACATTGTTAACTATTCAGGATTTGAATTATCTTCTTCATTAACAGACTCTATTGATTCCTCTTCAATTTCTTCTTCAAGTTTCGTGTTAGGAGGTAATAACTCAACGACTAATTTTTGGTTACTAGATATTGAACTTCCTTCATCAATGCTTTGTTCATAAACATATCCCTGTCCATTTACTTGTAAATTTAAATCTAATAGATTGGAAAGCTTTAAAACATCTCTTAACGACCAATCTATTATATTTGGCATCGTTGGTTTATCGGTAATAAGAATAACTCTTTCGTTCGGCAATAACTCTTCTCCTTCACTTGAACTAGAGCTTATTAACTTATCACCTGATCCTACTACTGTAACTCGCAATCCCATTGACTGTAATAATTCTCTTATGGTAGAAACACTCTGATTTTTTATATCAGGGAACTCAATAGTCTCATTTTTTATATTATTCTCTTTATCTGGTTCAATATTCATATAATGTAAACTAGTTTCCATAACATTATTAAATATAAAAGATACTGGGGCTGAACCATACTCAATACCATTCTCTGTATCTAGCTTAGGTTGTTTTACAGATACATACATAATCAATTGTGGATCATCAGCAGGAGCCATTCCTAAGAAAGAATATACTGCATTCCCATGCCCATATAAATACCCACCCTCAGGATTCGGAATTTCCGCAGATCCAGTTTTTCCTGCAACTGAATAAGAATCAATGTTATACATTCTTCCTGTTCCATAATCAGATTGAACCACTAGTTTTAATAGTCTACGCACTTCTTCAGCAGTCTCTTTTGAAATTGGTTCAGCTACTAGTTCAGGCTTTGTTTCTTCTATAATTTCATTCGAGGTAGAATCTACTATTTTTTTGATTACATATGGTTTCATCATTTTACCATCATTAGCTATAGCTGTTGCAGCCTTCATTAATTGAATAGGTGTAAAAGTACTTCCTTGACCAAATGAAGTCGATAATTTATCTCTAGGCCAATCATATTGGATTTCGCCCGTTATCTCACCGGGTAAATCAATTTCTGTTTTTTCATCTAAATGAAAAGCATTCAAATATTCACGGAAGGTGTCTGTTCCTAACTTCTCCCAAACTAATTTTGAAGTTGCAACATTTGATGAACGAGCAAATCCTTCGTCATAGGAAATCGTTCCCCAACCTTTCCCGTTATTATGGTCATGTATTGGTTGAATTCGATCACTGACTCGATAAGTCCCTGACTTGAATCCTTCAGTTCCATTATATACTCCTTCTTCAATAGCAGAAGCCCATGTAAACATTTTTATCGTGGACCCTGGTTCAAAAGGAGAAGATATGGCATCATTATACCAATTTTTTACATCAGCTGGATTGTTAGGGTTATAGCTTGGCCTATTTCCCATAGCAACGATTTCACCGGTTTTAGGATCCATTACAATGGCTGTCATCCGTTCTGGCTCATATTGTTCCTCAACCTGAGACATGACATCTTCAAGAATGGTCTGTATCTTCTGGTCAATCGTCAAATAAATATTATCCCCATCTTGTGGTTGAGTGATTACTTCATTGGCATCTAATAATTTCTTATTAAAAATATCACGCTCATAGGATATAAATCCATCAACGCCTTTGAGAATATCATTCATTTCACGCTCGATTCCTGTGATACCTTTCATCTCAATTGTCGGTTCCTCGTCTTCATCCTCACTTTCGATTTTCTCTTCCCTAGCAAAGCCAATAATATGAGGTGCAAACATACCATTCGGGTAATATCTAGTGGATTCTTCGATGAAACCTATACCAGGTATATCTAACGCATTAATTTCATCCTTTTTTTGAAGAGAAATACCTTTCCCTACAGCTCCAAATTCTACTTGATGGGCTTTTTCATTTGAAAGTCCTTTATTTAACCGTTCTAAAATGTAAGATTCTTCAATTTCTAATATGGGGGCAAGTAGCTGAGCAGTATAACTTGGATCAACTACATGTTGGGGGTCATCCTCATCTTTCGTATATACGTCATTAACAACCGCATAAATACGATATGTAGGCATATCATATGCTAAAGTCATTCCGTTACTATCAAGAATCTCGCCCCTTTTGGAAGGTAGTGTGTATGAAGACGTTCGAACTTCTTTTGCCCATTCTTCTAAAGATACATCATGAACTTCTCCTGCAGCTTGAATATATAAAAATCTACCTGTTAGAAGTAAAAAGACACCAATAAATAGAACCATTATCACTGCTGCCATTAATTTTGTAGTATTATTTTTCATCATCTGTTCTATCACCTAATTAATGTTTGTATGCATTAGCTTGTCTAACTTCTGTATCTTGGATTTTCAGACCATTCTCTTCAGCTATTTTCGTGATTCTTTCCGGACGGCTTAAGTCTTTAATTTGGAACACTAATCCTTCATTTTTCACACTTTGCACTTCCACCTCTTGTTGTAAATTTTGAAGATCCCTGTTTAGTGCATCGGTTGAAGAAGAGAATGACACAATGTATCCAATTGCAACGATAAGACATATCCCTATTAAGGAATATATAACCTTTTCTCCTTTGGTAATCCAACTTTTCTTATGTACGACAACCTTCTTTGGTTTGGTTTGCGTATTAGTCGAATAGGTCTCTTGCCACGTTCTTGCATGATTCGCTGCCATTACTTTTTCCACCCTTCCTTATAGGTAAAGTCTTCTTCCCAAGGTTTTACTTTTTCAACAATTCTTAGTTTAGCTGACCTTGATCTTCTATTATCATCTAACTCATTATCGTTAGCTACTATTGGTTTTTTTGTAATTATCTTAAATGGTGCTTCGAACTCCTTAGGTATAACTGGTAGATTCCTAGGGGTTTCTTTAGCTGTACTCCATTTTTTAAAAGCTTGTTTACAAATACGATCCTCTAACGAATGAAATGTAATTACTACAACTCTGCCATTAACGCCTACACAACGTGCTGCTTGATGTAGTGCATCATTAAAAGCTTCTAATTCATCATTAACCGCTATCCGTATCGCTTGAAATATTCGTTTTGCAGGATGCCCTCCTTTTCTTCTCGCGGGTGCTGGAATGGCTTCCTTTATAATATCAACTAATTGATGTGTGGTTTCTATTGCTGCTGTTTTACGATGACTCTCTATCTTCCTTGCAATTTGCTTAGAGAACTTTTCCTCACCATATTTAAAAAATATCGACACTAATTCATTAAACGACCAAGTATTAACAATGTCATATGCACTTAACTCCTGATCTGGATTCATTCTCATATCAAGTTTTGCATCATGCTGGTAACTAAATCCTCTTTCACCACGATCTAATTGGGGAGAGGATACGCCGAGGTCAAATAAAATTCCGTCAACGTGTTTGATTTCTCTTTTTTGTAATTCGTCTTCAACATGACGAAAGTTGTTATGTATAAATAGTATGCGGTCGTGATACGGCTCCAACCTTTTTTTGGCCGCTTCAAGCGCATCGATGTCTTGATCAAACGCGATAAGTAATCCATCTTCATTTAATTTGGAAACGATACTTTCAGAGTGTCCCCCACCACCTACAGTACAATCAACATACGTACCATTAGGTTTAATTTCTAATCCATCTATTGCTTCTTCTTTCATAACTGTATAATGTTCAAACATCGTAGCACCTACTTTTACTGTGTTATATATTGGTCTAACTAAATATCGAAATCAAGGAGATTTTCAGCAATTTCTGCAAAGGATTCCTCAGAATCGTTGAAATAATCCTCCCAATTCTCACTAGCCCAGAATTCAATTCGATTCGATACGCCGATAACAACACACTCTTTATCTAATGCAGCATATTTCCTAAGTGGTTGTGGAATATTTATTCTTCCCTGTTTATCCACTTCACATTCTACTGCGCCAGAAAAGAAAAAACGTGTAAATGCTCTAGCGTCTTTCTTGGTTAGGGGGAGTTTTTTTAGCTTTTCTTCCAATTGTTTCCATTCATTCATATGGTAAGCAAACAAACATTTATCTAATCCACGAGTTACAACAAAACTTTCTCCTAAGTCTTCACGAAACTTAGAAGGTACAATTATTCTACCTTTTGCATCGAAATTATGTTGAAATTCACCCATGAACATGTAGTTCGCCCCACCTTCATGTCATTATTCTACCACATCCCCCCACAATTCACCACTTATATTATTAAAAAAATATAAATTCTGATTAAATAATTCTTAAGAACTACTTTCAATAAAAAAAGCTATCTTTTAAATTGGTATAGCAGCTCTTATTCCCAGTGAATTCAAGCTGTTTTTATACCAATAAAAGATAGCGAATTTCTTATATATTAAATTAGTGGTAGATAGTGGGGGATTAAAAACCACCCTTTGATTGGGGATTGTTTTCTCCCTTACTTATTCATTATAGGTAGACTGCGTAATGGTCTTCTCCAAATGAGCAAGGTAATGATAATACGTCCTTAAAAACATTCATTCCATAATTATTTAATAATGGTATTGGGTTCCACACTCTTTCCTGTAATCCTCCTAAAGGATGTAAAACATCATTCATTAAATCAAATTCTTGCAACTCATAACTATAGATTTCTTCAATTGTTTTTCTGATTCTTTTTTCTAAAAACTCAATATCTCGTTTCAAGAAGTGAAGGTTTTTATTTGCTAAATCACCTAGATCGGAGCGTAAATCAGCAGCTATTTTCCGCATAGGCTCATGAATACGTTCAACTTCTTCTTTTATATGTTCCGAGACTTCTTCTATTGGGGGATAATTTTTCTCCTGTAACCATTTTTCTTTTTGTTTCTCTACTCCTATAGCTATTGCTCTCTCAAGTGGAATATTGTATTTATGTAATACTTTTTCTACACTTCGATTCACAAAAGTATATGACAATCTCGGTACAACTGGGGGCATATTAATGTTTAACGCCGTGAAGGCCGGCTTTAATACGGACCAATAACCAACTTCTCCAGGTCCACCAATAAATGCTAATGTTGGAAGTAACAGTTCCTGCATCAATGGCCTTGTGACAACATTGTTACTTAGCAAATGAGGCTGAGTATGAGCTAAATCAATTAATTCATCAGTAGTAAACAATACCTCATTTTGCTTACCAACCCAAACACCTTCATTTTTTCGCTTTAGTAATACACGTTCCCCATCTAAATGGTAAAATAAATGCGCATCATCTGATTCAACTTCTAAGGATACTGTATATCCATCTTGCTTTAAGTCTTGAAGGGAATTGTTAACTCCTTTACTTATTAGAGGTTGCTTCTTAATTATCTGGGTAAAGTAATCACTTTCAAGCCCTCTTACCAATTCAGCATCTGAATCAATTAAAACTAGACCCTCTTCTTGAAACAGCTCAAATATCAGTCTAGCAAAGAAATCAACGTACGTATTCGATCGTTCTAAACAATTATGTAATGTTTTATGTAAATCAACAGTATATTCCGTTTCGTTTAGTTCAGCAAATAAACTACTAATCCATTCACTCGTCAGTACTTTATTTATCTCCATAGACGAAACGGATTGTTTACCAAACATTTTATCCTTCGTTTTATATTTCTTTATTCTTCCACTTTTATTTTCTTTTAAAAAGATATGATTTATTTCATCAAAATCATGGTCCTCACCTGCAATCCAAAATACAGGAATTACAGGTACATTTAGATTTTCTTCTTGTTGCTTTGCTAGTTGAATAATAGATATAACTTTATTAACGCTATATAAAGGCCCTGTTAATAATCCTGCTTGTTGTCCTCCTACTACCACCACTGCATTTTCATCGCGGAGACGATTTATGTTGTGTAACGTTTCTTCAGGAGCATCCCAACTGCTATTTAATTGGTGTAAAACATTTGCCAGTTGTTCACGGCTGAATTCTCGATTTTGAATTTCTTTTAATCTTTCTCCAAATGCATCTTTTTTATAGTCAAAGTAACTCATGATTTTTTCGTCATTATTACAATAATCCGTCATTAATTTAGTTCGGTTATCTAGCTTAATGGGTTCAATTCGCATTAACTTCATGCTCCTTTTAACGTTTGTTCATTCCGAACAAAATTATTTTATCTATCCTCTAGTAGAATTTTATATTTTTTAAAATACTAGTATGTATTGTACAAAAAATTGTTGAAGATTTCATCCAATCTGTTTCTAAACCCTTAATCCAGAGATTATATGTATGTTATTAACCAAAGGAGTAATAAGATAATGTATGAAATTGAAAAAGTTAAAAAACTAATTCTCCACATTAGTTTTATTGCTTTGAAATGGTTAATATCGATTTCTCTTTTCCATTGTATAATTACAATCATCAATAAGATGCTTAATAAAATCAGTAAAATATATCCGATAAATTGACCACTAAACAATTCAACTAGTAGCAAGTCAACTGCAATAATATAAAAGAGAGTTGTCCAATTCATTGATTTATGAAATGATTTAACCTTATGCTTGAAAATCCATAAAAAAACTCGATAAAACAAAAGTGTTAGCGGTAACGGTATCATAATCATTACTAACATTAAGTCCATTTCTATAACCCCATCCATCTTCAATCCTAACGTATATAAACTTTACCAGATGTCTTAAATCCTTACAATCTTTTAATTCCCTTCCATTTATTGTTTATAGTTACTTATTTCTTTATTTAACTAATTATATTATAATAGTATAAAAGATATAAAAAACAAAATAATTCTGACATCAGGGGAGGAGAACTATGATTAAAGTAGAAAAGTTATTAATCAACTTTAAGACTCTAGAAGAATTTAAGCGCTTTAAAGAATATGGACACCAAGAGTTGTCTATGTTAGAAGATCTTCAATCAAATATTGTAGAAAACAACAGTGAATCACCCTTTTACGGAATTTATTACGGAGACACGCTCATCGCCAGAATGAGCTTGTATAAAGTTGATAAGAAATACGACAACTATTTCGATCCACCGCAAAACTATCTAGAATTATGGAAATTAGAAGTCTTACCACATTATCGTGGTAAAGGTTATGGAAAAAGGTTAGTAGATTTTGCAAAAAGCTACCAACTGCCAATCAAAACAAACCCTAGAATTAATTCACATGATTTTTGGGAAAAAATGGGCTTCCAAAAAGCTACGTATGAGATGGAAAGAGACCGAGGAGAGAATCCATTAATTTGGCTCCCTGACGGTGTACATGAAAAAGAAGTAAATCAGTGATAAGAAGTTTTTATTTTTCTTCAAAAATAAAAGCGCTTTCTATCCTAAGATAAGCTTAATGTTTCTAAGCTGGCAATCACATAGAAAAAAGACATGGATCATTCATGTCTTTTTATATTCAAGTATAATTTTTATGAGCTAGACTAATACAGAATGGTATGTATTATTTCCGAAAGTTATCGTAGTTTTTATTACACCACCCCCACATTATTAAAGTGGGGGTTTCTCAATAAAGTGGATAAGCAATATCAAAAATCATTTACTTACTATGACTTATGTTTTTTTCACTTACCCATTTCCAAAGATTCCCCATTTCTTCCCACGCCTTTTCATAATAGGAAAGTCTTTCTTTTAATAATTCATTTTCTTCTTTAAGTTGGGCTACTAATCTTTCTTGTTCTTTTTGATGTTCTTCAATGGAGTAAGTCGATCGCATTTTTTCTAATAACGATATCGCAGTTTCAATCGTATCCTTCTCAGAGCTAGGAGAAGGGTTACCATCACTTTCACCAGTTATATGGGATCTTTGGGATAGTCCACCACCAAATTTTCGTTCTTCTTTTGCCTGTTGGATGGCGTCTTGATATTTCTTCCTTATCGATGCATTCCACCGAAACCCACAAGCAGCCGAAGTCCTCGAAAGTTGTTTTGCGACATCTTTAAATGCTTCTAATTGTGTCTTTCCTTCTCGAATATAGCGAAGTACCGTCTCAGCTAATATAATATCCTCATCATCTGTCCATGCATCCTGTCTTGTAGCATTCATAACATCACTCCTTATCTATTTGCTATCAATGTATGCTTGAAATAGGAATGATAGAATAATACTTTAGTAATTTGATGAATTTTTTTCTAAGTAATAAGATGAAGATGCTATAAACAGAACAGATAACTAGTCCCCTGATAAGTACTTACTAAATTATCCATTCATTGGTCACCGTTAAATGCTAGTACGAGAAAACTAACGATTTGAAAACCGTTGTACTGCTAGTTTATGTTCTGGAGATTCCCATAAACTCGCACAACTCTTTACTTCATCACTCATTTTTCTATATAACGATTCAACAGAAATAGAAGCAAGATATTGTCCCTTCAGTAACTTCATTTGTTCAGTGGATCGATTTAAATAGGGTTGTACTAGATTATGAACATCCCCCCACTCTTCAGATGAAATGATTTGATTAATCCACCCTTGTTCCATCAAGTAGTTTGCATCATATATATTCGCTTCTAATAACCATTGATAGGCAAAAGTAGGATTTACTTTTTCATAAAGTAACGCTCCCCCTCCCCACCCTGGCAAAATACCAAGGTTAGCTTGTACGAAACCAAACCGAGTAGAAGTTTTTGCTATTCGAAAATCACATGACGTAGCGATTTCACAACCACCACCTAGAGCATTGCCATTTAGCAAACAGATAGTTGGTACAGGAAAGATAGCAATTTGATAAAGAACTTCTTTCATTTTATCTAGTACATTGAAAGCATCACTATTAGAGAGTTCGCCATGTAATTCTGTTAAGTCACCACCTGCACAAAACATCTTATCTCCAGCACCTGTTATAACTAAAAATTTTATAGGGTCGTTTTTTGCCTTCAGAATAGATTCATAGAGTTTACTCATCATGTCTTCAGAGATTGCATTTCTTTTGAGCGGTCGATTCAATGTAATTAAACCATAACCATCATTTATGTATTCATATTTAACGCCATCATTCATAAATTCACTCCTCCCCTCACGACTAAATAACTCAGAATATTACATATTTTATATTGTTAAAAAAACAGACCACTCAAAGCGGTCTGTTTTTTTAGCATATGATTAGTCATTCACTACTTCTTTTCCATCATAATGCCCACATGATTTACATACATGGTGCGGCTTAGTTAATTCACCACAATTTGAACACTCTACCATTCCAGGTACGTGTAATTTTTTATGAGTACGACGTTGATTCTTAACCTTTTTAGAAGTTCTTCTTTTAGGTACTGCCATGTCTTACACCTCCTTCAAATAAGAAAACAAAACATAACTGATATGTCTATTTTTCTTGATCATTATCTTTGAATAAAGACTCTAACTTTTTAAAGCGCGGATCAATTGTCTTTTCGGTTTTCTCCTCTGAAACGACTTCCCATCCATTCCCTTTTTGATCGGGTAGGTCTTTGGCCTCTTCAGAATAAACTCGAAAAGGAACTTCCAATAAAATATTTTCCTTTATATACGGGGTTAAGTCAAGTACTTCTCCATCAATTGGATGGATTTCAGTATCTGTTTCTTCCTCAGTATAGTAAGACGAGCTAGAAAAAATTTCAGTCGTCTTTATTTCAAACGGATATACTACATCAACTAATGTACGTGCACAAGGTAAAATCATTTCCCCAGTTACTTTAAAAGTAAAAATAAATTGGTCCCCTTGTATTGTACAATCACCAGATACTTGGACTGGTTTTATTTCTCGTATATCGTTATTCATTTTCTCTAGTTCGGAAACATCAACCTCACCTGAAAAGGCAAAAGGTTTATTGTAAGCACTTTTCTTTAATTGTCCTATTGTAAATTTCAACATTTTTCACCCCAAGGCAACAAGAGTTATTTTAAAAGGAAATTGGACATTTGTCAATATATTTTCTTTACAGATGTTAAATATATTAATTGTTTACATTAGTATTTCCTTTATTTATCTGTTAATCATACTAAAAATAACCCATATTAGCAAAGCAATGCATTAATGCCCTTAATTTGGTACAATATACCAAGAAAATATGATTGGGGTTGTTAAAGTGAAAGCTTGTGGTTTAATTGTGGAATACAACCCATTTCATAACGGGCATCTCTATCATCTGCTACAGTCTAAAAACATAACTGGAGCTGACTGTGTGATTGCCGTTATGAGTGGTTCATTTTTGCAACGAGGCGAACCTGCAATAATCGATAAATTCCATCGGGCTAAAGCTGCGTTAACTACTGGAGTGGATATTGTTCTAGAACTCCCTTATCCATATGCAGTCCAAAGCAGTAATTTATTTGCTACTGGTGCCGTCCTAACACTTTCAGAAATAGGGGTAGACAGTATTTGCTTTGGAAGTGAACACGGGGAAATAGAATCATTTACAACAGGGTATGACCTATTCACTAATAATAAAGACAGTTATAACACAACATTAGACAAGTATTTAAAAGAAGGTCTATCATTTCCAGCAGCCAGCACCAAAGCTTATCATGAGATCGGGTTATCAAATGGTGATATAGATCTCTCTCAACCAAATAATATATTAGGGTTTAGTTATGTAAAAGCAATTATGGATTATCAATTAAGCATACAACCTTATACAATCCAACGAACTAGTAGTAACTATCATGATACAGAGATAAAAAATAATATAGCTAGTGCTACGAGTATTCGTAAGCAATTACTAGAAGATGAGAAGAACCTGCTTGATGTTTCAAATACACTTCCAACCGAAACTGTAAACCAACTACAATCGTATAAAGATAAAGGTGGAATATGGCATTCTTGGGAATCTTATTTCTCATTGTTGCGGTTTAAAGTAATGACAATGAGCACAGAGGAAATAGCTTCAATTGAAGGTGTAGATGAAGGGCTCGAATATCGTATTAAAGACACGGTTTTAAGCGCCAATTCGATGTATGAATGGTTTGAGTCTATAAAAACAAAAAGATACACGTGGACACGCCTACAGCGTATTTTTGTACACATTCTAACAAATACACAAAAAAATGAGATGAACTTAATCAAACAGGCAACAACAGTACCATACATAAGACTTCTGGGGATGAATCAAACTGGACAAGCTTATTTAAACAAAATTAAAAAAAGCTTAGATAAACCGATTGTGACTAGTTATTCCCGGGATCAATTCCCAATGTTAGAAATGGAAGAACGAGCAACTAACGCTTATTATAGTGTTTTAAAACCAAAACAGATGCAGAAGTTGCGAAAACAAGAATTTAAATCACCAATTATAGTATGATCATCAATATTCAAAAATCCGAACTAATCACATTAGTTCGGATTTGACTTATTTTATTCCATATTTTTCAAATAATTAAGCGCGTCTTCAAATGTATCTACAGGTACAATGACCATATCTGTACCGATATCTTCTGCTGTCTTTTTAGCTAGTTGATAATTGGAACCTTCTGCTCCATTTTCATTTGGTGCAAAAAAGATATCACATCCTTCTTTGTCAGCGGCAATAACTTTTTTGTCAATTCCACCAATTCGATAAACATTTCCATCGTAATCAACTTCTCCTGTTCCTGCAATTTGGTAACCCTTCGTTATATCTCCCTCTGTTAGTTGATCATAGATTTCTAGAGCAAACATCAACCCTGCACTTGGGCCACCAATACCACCACTTGAGAAATTAACTTCTGGATCGACTTCAACTTGACGATCAGTTACTAAACTGATTCCAATACCAACTCCACTATCTAGGGCATCTAATGCTTCAAGAGTAATTTCCTTAGTTAACTTCTCCTCTTCTCGATCCAAATCAACTGTTATGACATCACCAGCTGATTTTCCTTGAACATAAGAAATTAAATCATCTGCTTCATTTATTTCTATATTATCAATACCTGTAATTCGATCTCCCATTTCTAAAATTCCATCTGCAGGAGCATCTTCTAATACGGATACAACATACACTCCACTATATTCTATTGTAATATTGGCATCAGCTGCTTCATATGCTACCACTTTAGATGCTTCCTGGGAACTTTCCATCATTTGCAATTGCGCTTGAAAATAATCTTCATCCGTGATTCCCTCTGGGATAACATCTTCGATAGGTAAAACATCATGGTACGGCAATATTTTAGCCATTGCTAATTGCACTGGTGTCGCTTGCCCTCCTCTTACCGTAACAAGGTGCATGTCTCCTTCACTTTCATATGCACCTTCAACTGAAACGATTGGGTTTAATGCATCAGCCCCTCCAGGCTTATGAATATAATAAGGAAGTTGGTATGTAGATAGGAAAAAGGCAATTAGTACAACAATAAAAAAAGATAATATCTGTCTCTTTGTAAATTTCATTTCAAATCTCCTTCAATTTCTCGATTACGACTTACCCAACAAACACATTACTTCTAAATATAAAATCATAAAACTCTATATTTCACAAAAAAATACATTTGTACTAAAAAGTGTATGGCATATTTATATTATGTATGTGCGTATATTGGTATAGATGTAGAACTTGTCCAAGTCTAACTACAATTAATTAGAAACGGCATATCCTATGCCAAAATACTTGGTTTTGTCTTTTGATTGTAGTTTCATTTTATTTTACTACTATAAAAAAAATAAGTACAGTGAAGTTTATCGATTAGGAGGCAATCCCTTGAGTCAAATTACAAAAACACTCTTGTTAGCATCTTCTAGTGTATTTCTAGCGTTTGCATTAATTATTTTTCCAAAAGATGCATTCGAAGCCAGTATACGTGGACTAGATATGTGGTGGGAAGTAGTATTCCCATCCTTACTTCCTTTTTTCATAACAGCAGAATTACTGCTTAGTTTTGGCGTTGTACGTTTTCTAGGCGTTTTACTTGAACCTGTAATGCGTCCATTATTTAAAGTACCTGGTGTAGGTAGCTTTGCTTGGACAATGGGTATGGCTAGTGGATATCCGACTGGTGCAAAGATTTCAGTCCGCCTACGAGAAGAAAATCAACTAAGTCAAATTGAAGCAGAAAGACTAGTTTCATTTACAAATGCCTCCAGTCCATTGTTTATTTTTGTAGCAGTCTCTGTTGGATTTTTTAATGATGCCAAACTTGGTTTGCTATTAGCAGCTTGTCATTATATAGGTAATGCTTTAGTTGGAGTCTGTATGCGTTTTTATGGCAGAAACGAAACAATTAGTAAGCCAAAAATCAAGAAAGAGAAAGTATCGTTAAGACGAGCTTTTCGAGTAATGCATGAGACTCGTTTGAAAGATCCAAGACCACTCGGAGAGATAATGGGAGATGCCGTCTTAAATTCCATTAAAACATTAGTAATGGTTGGTGGATTTATCATTTTATTCTCTGTTCTTACAAAGCTATTATTTTTGATTGAAATTACTCCATTAGTTGCCATATTAGTAGAAAGTGTATTTCAAATTATTAACTTACCACCAGAACTCTCATTACCTTTTATAGCTGGTCTGTTTGAGATTACAATTGGTGCAAATATGATATCTAAAGAATTAGTGGACCCTTTCTTGGCTAATATCATAATTGTTAGTTTTATATTAGGATTTAATGGATTCTCCGTACAAGCACAAGTAGCAAGTATCATATCAAAAACAGATATCCGTTTTTTCCCATACTTTTTTGCAAGAATTCTTCATGGTGTAATTGCAAGTTTATTAACTATCATTCTGTATTACCCGCTTTACGTCAATCGTCAGGTTTTTGACCCTAGAGACCTACCAGTAAGTAATACAACTCAAGAAGAGACGTATCAAAGTATATTAGATAGTTTTAGTCAATTTGGGCCAGTAATCACTGTGACATTCATCGGGATTGCAGTTCTAATTACTCTAAGGAGGATCAACAGAAATAAAGTATTATAAAAAAAAGATGTTGCAGATTTTTAGTTTGCAACATCTTTTTTATTATAAAATATAACTTAGTAAATTACTTTACTTGAACTTCTCCATTAATGCTTTTTCAACTACCTCTGGGACTAAATCAGTCACATTTCCCTTATATTTAGCAATTTCTTTTACAATACTTGAACTTAAGAAGGAGTACTGATTATTGGTCATCATAAACAAAGTTTCAATATTATCATCTAATTTACGGTTCATGGATGTAATTTGCATCTCGTATTCAAAATCACTGACTGCTCTTAATCCTCTTAATATTACTTGTGCATTTTTTTCTTTTGCATAATCAATCAGCAGCCCATCACTTACATCCGCTACAACATTTGGTAAATCAATCGTTGCTTCCTCAATTAACTTAATGCGTTCTTCCACTGTGAATAAAGGACGTTTTGATTGATTATTAAATACTCCGACAATAACCTTATCAAAGATTCGAGAACCACGACGAATAATATCTAAATGACCATATGTAATCGGATCAAAACTACCTGGACATATCGCTAGGCTAGTCATTTACATTACCTCCTGTTTTTTGAAAAATAGTAATACCAATCGTTCCTCCATAATTAGCCTGTTTAATGGTAGAGTATAAATGTTTTTCTGGTAATTTATCGGAAGGGTCATATTCGCAGTAAACTAGTCCTCCATCTGCTAGTAAATTAAGCTTTTCGATTGTATCTAACAGTTTTTCATAGCTTATTTTATTATAAGGAGGATCCAAAAATATTAAATCAAATCTTAATCCTCTTTTACTAGCTGCATGTAATGCTCGAAAAGCATCTGCTCTATAAACTTCGGTATTATTTTCGAGTTTTAGGAGCTTTATGTTTTCTTTTATTGTTTGAATGGCCTGTGGGTGTTTGTCAATAAACAAACATGTATCCATTCCACGGCTTATTGCCTCGAAACCTAATGAACCACTTCCTGCAAACAGATCTAAGCATTTCCCACCCTCAAAAAAAGGACCCAGCATTTGGAAAATCGATTCTTTCACTTTATCAGTAGTTGGTCTTGTATTTTTACCCGGTACCGCTTTCAATTGCCTTCCTTTATGTATACCTGCAATAACGCGCATAGAAACACCCCGTCGATGTTATTCGACATTAATCCTACCATAATGAATAAGGTTTTGTATAGAAGGAAGAATTCTTAAAAAGATTATTAATTCCATGTATATATTTTTTTTGCTTGTAAATAATACGGTAATGAGACAGCTAATGCGTAGCTTGGTTGTTTCAAACTCGGAGAAGAAACTTACACTTCCCCATAAGTTCTCCTCCGGTTTCTCCTCTCCCTTTGCCTTTTTGTTTTCTAACAAGAAAACAAAGGGACCTGCAGAAATTATTTCTGCAGGTTTTTTTATGTAAACAAATAAAAAACCTCTGTGACTTCTCACAAAGGCTTTAAATCCCCATCTTATAATCATATTCTTTGGCTTTATCCGGCTTAGCATTATCAAAATTGGTGCGGATTTCTGATTTATATGAACGGTCAATTTTAGAAACGAAAGAGTACTTCAAAAGCTTGGTTTCAACTTCTTCAACTTTCGTTTGTTCAACATAAATTACTGCATACTTCAAACGTCTCGATACATAAATCAAATGCCCAAATCGTTTTATTTGTTTAATATTTTTCATATGTTGAAACCATATAATTAACCCTTGACGTTTCGTTCTCATTGCATTTCCTCACTTACCTAATTATTTGAAAATAGTCTACCAAAGCTGGAACATGACTTCAACTGTATATACTAATTAGGAAGCTGTACCACAGCCACAACTTCCACCACTACCACAGCCACAACCGCTGTCTGTTAAGGCAGCACCGTCTTTTGGAACTTTTATATCAATGCTTACACTATGCGCAATGTATTCACTAATGTCATCAAGTAACCGTTGTAAGTTCCTCTCAGCTATTTTATATTTTGCTACTTTATCATTCATATCCATTTCACGCTTTGTCATACGAACTTTCTTCATAATTTCATTGTAATCTGGATGATACCTACCAAAACGTTGGATATCTTCATAGTGTTCTTTTATATCAGTAAAAGCTTTAATAAGCTGTTGTGCCTCTTTATCTTCTGTTAAATTACTTTGTGCAATCCGGAATTCTTCAAAAACATCAGATTGTAAAACCATTTTGCCCAATTCTTCAGATTGGTCTAATATATTAACATATTCTAAGGTTGCAATCATAACTAAACTCCACCTCCACCATTATCATATCATTTTATTTGAATGGTGAAAATGAAAAACCATTAATCTTTCATAGATTCTGCAAATTGGAGAAGCATTCCTACCATTTGCATTCGATGATTCAAACGATCCAGTTTCTGAGGGATTGTTTTTCCATAAAACTGCTTAGATACCGCCTCTATCTCTGTCACTCGATTTGGTTCCCTTGCCAAGTACCGATACCATACCGGATTCATTCGAACAAAATGTAATAGTTCAGGCCTATTCTGTAAATAATGATAAATTTCTCTATTCATATCGATCACTAATCCCTAAACATACTAAATGGATCATTTTGACGTGGTTGCTTCGGATTTTTATTCTCTTGATACTGTGATAACATTTCTTGAATGGTTCCAATTGTTCCACTTAATTGTTGAACATTTTTTTGTACTTTATCTATATCGACATTTTCAGTCAGTTTTAGTAATTGACTAAATAACTCTGACTTTCCTTCCGTCTTTTCATCTGATTTTTTGTCATCACTCTCACTGTGGAACTGTTCCCACATCGGGTCATCTTCTCCTAATAACACCCATTTTTCATAATACTCTTGCCATGAACGCCCATTTTTTCTAATTTCTTGCCTTAATTTAGGGTGTTTATTGATAAATTCTTTAAATGCTGCCACTTTAGGATGCATTCTGTTCTCACTCAAGTTGACTCACCCCACTGCACATACTCTATAATTTGTGATACTTATACTTCATCCATTAATAGTTTATGTGATTAAATGTAGGCTGTGCATTATTATGGCTTTGTTAAGAAGTTTTGAGTGTAATAATAACGGAATACACCGACCCCCAAATGAGTAAAATCATTATTTAACAGTGCTTCACGGTGCCCTTCACTGTTCAACCAGCCTTCTACAGCAGCAGGTGCATCTACATATAAGGCAGCAATATTCTCACCGGCAGAAAAATAAAATATATCTTGAGCTGCAAGTCTTTCTTTTAATCCATCCCCATTTAATGCATAGTGTGAAAAATAGTTATTTTCAGCCATGTCTTTACTGTGTAGGTATGCCACTTCTTTTACACTTTCCTCCCACTCTAATGTAGAACGGTCAAAACTGTTCCGAATAACATTCGTTATGTCAAAAATCTGACTTTCCATCCCTGCTTCGACTTGATCCCATTGCTCATCAGATAATTTAGGTTGTTCAGGTAAATCCCCACGATAACTTAAAGCGTATGGACGTTGCAATAGTAAAATTTCTCCAGTCAAAATCCGAATAGAAGATAATTTCTGTGTGAACGTGTCAAAATATAATTGCATATAAACATCATTTCCTACCCTTACTAGAGGTCGCATTTTTAAATCTTCTTCATCTAATTGGAATGTATAAGATGTAATTCCTTTTCCATATGTTACTTCAGTTGAAAATGAGAAGATTTGATTCAAGTGATCGTAGTCATCTCCAATTTTTATCGAATTTGTTCCTACATCCATTCCCGTTGCAAAAATTGTTTTAACTTCATCATCCATTACCCCGAATTGGACGTATTCAGAATGGTCTTTCATATAAACCAACCAAGTATATCCATAGGAACTAATATCTTTTCGAAGGGGTTCACCCAGGGCTTCTTCTAGTTGGTTGACCCCACTTCCCATCCATTTAAATAGATTATCTTGAAGAATATGGTCTGATATAATTTTTTCCGGAACTTGTTTATTTTGTAACTCTTTTTCAGATGTTAGTGATTCATGATATATATGATTAACAGGCTTCTGTGTCGATTCTTTGTCGTTAAACAAAAATAATACGATTGAAATAGCTAGTAATAATAATAGTAAGAACAATAAGACCCTTCGAATAACTCGCATAGTATATTAACCCCTTCTACCTTTATTATTATTAAATATATATGTACTAGAATTCAAATACATTCCTATTAAAATGGAAATTTAATAGATGGAGTAGAAAAGGTAGATTTTATTAGTAAACACATAATTTATGACGATTTTTCTAACAATAGAAAATATCTCTTGTTTTTCATTGCAACTTCAAGCAATTCGTACTATTATAGTTTTAGTTAGGAAAATTTTGTGAGGTGGATAAATTGAGACTTGAAAACTTGGAAATTGAAGACATCCTTATTGATATTAAACCACTTGACCATATAATGGGCAAGCACGCATTTATCCGTGCAGGACAATGGGATTATGAAAGAGTTACATATGACTATAAAATAGGATCAAAAGAAAAAAATATTACTTACTATATCCGTATTCAAGGGTATGCTGTTGAAGGCGATGTAGATCGTGGGAATGCTGTTATTAAATTAATGACACCACTACTAGGTAAGCATTACTACCCACATGGTGTAGAATATGGTGAAGAAGAAAACTTCCCTGAGAATCTTGTTGAAAGAGCCAAAAAGCTTGTTCAAGGTGTAAGAGATGAAGTTAAGGATCACGAAAATAAATAATATTAATAGGTCAACAGTTCCATGTGAGCTGTTGATTTTTTATTTTGTTTTAATGAACTTATTCTGTTCAAAATGGGAAAATAATGCTATATTTTTTATAGATACATATATTTCTGTGTATAAGCTCGCTTTTTGAAAGGAGATTTCATTTTCTTGTTACGGAAAATTTCAAAACGCCATTGGACATTACTCTTTTTGGCTATATTACTCATTTTGTTTTGTATATTTATATTACCAATTTCGATTCCTTTAATTGTAGCTTTTTTTACTGCTTTAATGTTAAACCCACTTATTCGACTCTTCCAAAATCGTATAAAGCTGAGTAGAAAATTTGCTGTCACGATTGTCTTCCTATTATTTTTACTAGTTATGGGATTAGCCGGTACTTTCATCGTGACGAAAGCTGTTGCTCAAGTAGTAACCTTTGTTGAGGACGTACCATCTTACATCAATAAAGTAAATAACATTTATGGCAAATGGGAAGATAACTTTGAACAATATGGTGCGAATTTACCAGATGAATTTGTAAAACAAGTATCTGACAGTATAGAAACAAATTTAAAGAACTTAAGTACTACAGTAAATAAGACATTAACTATTGAAAATATCGCACAAGCATTTGCAGCAGTTCCACAATATATAATTAGCTTTATTGTCTATTTAATTGCTCTCTTTCTCTTTATGTTAGAGTTACCTATTTTAAAAGCAAAGTCATATAATATGCTTACCAAAGAAACAGCTAAAAAAGTTACCTTTATGAATAATCGTCTTTCAAGTGTAATATTAGGATTCTTTAAAGCACAATTCCTGGTTAGTCTACTAATTTTCGCCGTTTCACTGATTGGTCTATTAATTATAGCTCCCGATGTTGCTATTATCATGTCGTTAATTATTTGGGTGATTGATTTAATACCAATTATCGGCTCTATTGCAATTCTAGGACCTTGGTCAATTATTATGTTACTGGCTGGTGATATCGGAGTAGGAATTCAATTGGCTGTCCTCGCTATTATATTATTAGCTATTAGAAGAACAGTTGAACCAAAAGTAATGGGCAAACATATTGGATTATCTCCATTAGCAACTCTAATAGCAATGTTTATTGGTTTACAACTTATAGGAATACTAGGATTTATCCTTGGACCACTAATTGTCATTGCTTTTACTTCTGCAAAAGAAGCTGAAATCATTAATTGGAATGTAAAAATATAAGAAAAGCTTGAGAGTGCTCGGAGCTAGACTAATCTTTAACTTATACTTTCGATTCTATTAAAAGAGGTTATCACTAAGGAATTTCCCCTTATGTGATAACCTCTTTTCATGTTCCCAAAATTGCTTTTATTAAACTTGTCGTTTCTCCTCCATCGTATAACACATAAAGTAATAGATATACCATTACTCCAGTTATCGCAGTAAAGAACCAAATAACGCTCGTGATAGGCCCAATTTTACGATGAACTCGTATATTTCGTTTAAAGGCTAGTGTAAGTGTTACAATACCGAATATTGCTCCGGTAGTCGATAAGATAATATGAAAGACAAGAAAGATTGTATAATAGATTTCTAATTCATCTGGTCCACCAAAGCTTTGATTCCCTAAGAAAATTGTTCTGGACATATAAATGATGAAAAAGATCAATGCACTAATCGCTGCTGCAATCATAGTCTTCTTATGCTGTTTTTTCTTGTCTTTAACAATTAAAACCCAACCTATTGCAACAAGTATTGCACTAACAATAATGAAAAATGTACTGATTGTAGGTAATAATGGTGGCATCACACGAATCCCCTTCTAAGCATAATTAAAATTAATTTAAAATATATTTAAATCCAAATAACTAATTCGTTTCACTAAAATTATTTGCCGGTAATGGATCAACTTTCAAACTCTCTTCATTAAACCATCCATAAAAGATTTGCGCTAGTACAATTCCCCAAGTAATTTCCTGCATAATCTTCATTATAATCCCACCGAGTTGCTGGTCTTCTAATACACTCATAGGTGAGAACATCTCTGGGCCTGAAATGGCATAACTAATGCCTTCTAATACATCACCAGGTACACATAGACTTAATGCTTGCATCCAAGCTCCTGTAGCACTATATGTTGCAAATAGTGGTACATCAGAAAAGATAATTAAAACACAAGCAGGTGTAATTAAGACACTGTTACCAAAAATATAGAAGATCTTAACTAAAGGTTTCATTCGATCTAATTCTTTCGTTGGACTTAGAACAGGTAACCACACGATAAATGCAGCGAATAAAATAACGACTGAAACTGATGAATGAGCTATTTGAGATGATTTTGCAAAATTAAAGATATCTGGAAGGTGATACATAGAGAATAACCCATTAAATAAAAGCAAAGCAATTAGAGGCATCGTTAGAAATTTAATAATCGGCTTAATAACAGGCTTATTTACTACACGTTCCCAAATCCATTCAGGTATACCTTTAATAATCAATAGTGGAAATACGATGTAGTATATAGCCATCTGAACCATATGTGCCGTTAACATGATGTGTGATAATAGATCAATTGGACCACCTTTAACTACATATAATAATACTAATCCAATATAGAAAGAGGTTTGTTGTTTTGTACTTGGTTTAGCATCAATACCAAATTTATGACGAAATTGAACTGTTATCAAATAATAAGCAATTCCTATTGCTAACACAAAAAGAAAATAATATGGACTCCATAATGCACGAAAACCAAATATCTGTAAGTCTAACCACATATGTTTTTCACTCCAAAATAAAACTAGTTTCTTCTTACTAGTCTACAATAATATCGAACTGTAAAATTGAATAATTTATGAATTTTCCTTAACAAATTTAAGAAAGATCGGGACTATGCCCGATCTCTCTACATTATTACCACCATACTACTAAGACTAACCCTGCTATTGTTAACAAAGCAGCCCATACGCCACCATAAATCATTATGGAAGGCCATTCATGGTCTTTATCTTTCATATGCATAAAATAATAAAATTGAAATGCTACCTGTATCACAGCTAAAAGTAAAATAACTGGTACGACAAACATATCGCTAATTACATCTGATGCTACAATAGCAAACGCAATTAAAGTAAAGCCAATCATTAATGCAAATGAAATTAATTGTTTTTTCATTTCATCCTTGTTTTTTTGTTTCTGGAATGAGTCAAGGTTACTCGTATTGGAATTGTTAGCCATAATTAACCCACACTCCCCATTAGATATACAACTGTAAAGATAAATACCCAAACAACATCAATAAAGTGCCAGTATAAACTGAACGTATAGAATTTAGGTGCGTTGTATAAATTTAATCCTCTTTTAGCGTTACGAATCATAAGAGCTGTCAACCAACATAGACCGAATAAAACGTGTCCTCCATGGAATCCAACTAGTGTATAGAATGCTGATCCAAATGCAGATGAGCGGAAAGTAAAATCATAGTCATTAATATAATGAGCAAACTCATAAATTTCACATCCAAGGAATGTTAGACCTAATAGTCCTGTTACTCCTAACCAAAGCTGCATTTTCTTGAAGTTATTATTTTTCATATGGTACATCGCATACACACTAGTTAATGAACTGGTTAACAAAAGCATTGTCATTAAGAACACTAATCCTAAGCCGAATATGTCCTGAGATGCTACTCCACCAGCTGTTGAATTTTTAAGTGCTAAATACGTACCAAATAAACTAGCAAATAATACGGTTTCTCCACCTAGAAAGAACCATAGACCTAGAAACTTATTTCTACCTTCAAGGGTAGCCTTTTCAGGATTATGAGGCATTGTTTCTGGATTCAAGGAATGATCGTGACTCATATTAGTCAGCCTCCCTTTCTAATTCTTCTTTGGTTATATGGTAGCCGTGGTCATCTTTTAGGGAACGAACTAACATGGAACCAAGTGCAATTGCCATTCCACCAAATAATAGGATATATGCTGCATTATAGTCTGTTTGATAAATGAACCCAAATCCAGCAATAAAGAATCCTAATGACATAATAAATGGAATGATTGAGTTATTAGGCATATGAATATCACCTAATGGCTCTGCAGGTGTCATTTTACCATTACCTTCTGTCTTTTCAATCCAAAGTGGATCTAGACCACGAACTAATGGTAATTGTTTAAAGTTATAGAATGGCGGTGGTGATGGGATTGCCCATTCTAATGTACGACCTCCCCAAGGATCGGCTGGAGCTTTTTCTCCTTTAACCCAAGAGTAAATTGCATTGTACAAGAATACTAATACCCCAAATGTCATGAAGAATGCACCAATAGTACTAATATAGTTACCTGTATCCAAACCTTGATCTTCTAGGAATACCCAGTAACGACGTGGCATACCCATTAATCCAAGGAAATGCTGGATAAAGAACGTTAAATGGAAACCTATAAAGAATGTCCAGAATGCTAATTTACCCATAAATTCATTTAACACACGACCGAACATCTTAGGCCACCAATAATGTAATGCAGCTAAGATACCGAATACAACCCCACCAACAATTACATAGTGGAAGTGGGCGATAACAAAGTAAGTGTCATGATATTGATAGTCAGCTACTGAAGCAGCAACCATAATACCTGTCATACCACCAATTGTAAATGATGGAATAAATGCTAATGACCACAACATTGCTGAGTTAATCGTAATACTTCCACCCCAGAGGGTTAGTAACCAGTTAAAGATCTTAATACCGGTCGGTACTGCAATTGCCATGGTTGCAATAGCAAAGATCGAGTTAGCGAATGGTCCCATACCAACTGTAAACATGTGGTGAGCCCATACCATAAATCCTAAGAACGCAATTAATACTGTAGCGAAAACCATTGCAGTATAACCAAATAAACGTTTCTTAGCAAATGTAGGGAAGATATCACTAAAGATACCAAACGCCGGTAAGATTAAGATATATACTTCTGGGTGTCCGAAAATCCAGAATAAATGTTGCCAGATAATTGAGTTACCACCTAAGGCAACATCAAAGAATGCTGAACCAAACATACGGTCAAACATTAATAAGAATAATCCAACTGTTAACGCTGGGAATGCAAATAGAATTAACGTACTTGCAATAAACGTAGTCCATGTGAATAACGGCATACGCATGTAAGTCATTCCAGGTGCTCTCATATTAACGATGGTAACTAAGAAGTTAATACCACCCATTAATGTACCTGCACCGGATATCTGTAACCCTAAAATATAATAATCTACACCGTGTCCTGGTGATGTCGTTGATAACGGTGCATATGCAGTCCAACCAGCATCAGGTGCGCCAGTGAACCAACTAACATTTAACATAACTCCACCAAAGAAGAATAACCAAAATCCTAGTGAGTTAATAAATGGGAATGCCACATCACGTGCACCGATTTGTAATGGCATGACCGCGTTCATTAAACCTAGTAATATTGGCATGGCTGCAAAGAATATCATTGTTGTACCATGCATAGTAATCATTTCATTATATAATCCAGCAGTAATAAAATCATTTTCTGGTGAAATTAATTGTATACGTATAATAAGGGCTTCTAATCCACCTAACAGGAAGAAAAATCCACCTGCAACTAAGTATAGATGTGCAATTTTCTTATGGTCTACAGTAGTAAGGTATTCCCATATAAAAGCACCAACGCCCTTTTTTTGAGTAGCTGCTATACTCACAAGTTAAACCTCCCTTTTCCATCTTCCATCCCTAAAATATATTTTTAGTTTTCAGCACTTTCAGAAGTAATATCTGTATGCTTTAATTGTAGTAGATACTCAGCAATTTTCTCAGCATCTTCTTTATTTAATGCTGGATAATTATCAGTCATTTTGTTTCCTGGTTTAATTTCCTCAGGATCTAATAACCATTTAACTAAAGTATCTTTATCTAAATCCTCAACACCAGCTAATGTTTCACGGTTACCAAAGTTTGTTAAGTTAGGTCCTGTTTGAACTGGTGATGAACCAATAGCATGGCATCCCATACAATTGTTCTCTTGGAATAGTTCCTTACCTTCAACAGCAACTGCGCTTTCAGGTTCTTCATCTGGGTCAACATTTTTCATGTCAGCAACCCATTGCTCATATTCTTCTTTACTAACAACAATAACTTTAAAGTCCATTAATGAGTGTGAAGGACCACAGAACTCAGCACATTTACCCCAATAAACGCCTTCCTCATATGCTTCAATATAGAAGGTGTTTTCATTCTCAGGGTTTACATCCAATTTACCAGATAAAGAAGGTACCCAGAAGTAATGAATAACATCTGAAGATAGCATGTTAAAGTATACTTTTTCACCTACTGGAATGTAGATATCCTGACTTGTCTGGAAATCTTCTCCCTGATAATCAAAGTGCCACCAGAACTGGTAACCAGTTACATCGATGTTAATAGAATCACTTGCTTCTGTTTCATCTGCAAGGTCAAATGTTGCAAGTACTGTTGGAATGGCAATGATAATTAGTAACAAGATTGGAATAACTGTCCATACTGTTTCTAATGTATGATTCCCCTCAACTTGTTTCGGGATAAAATCTTCTTGTCCTTTCTTTTTACGGAAACGGATAAGCACAAAAATAAAAATTGCCATTACAACTGCAAATACTACTAACATAACTACAGTTGTTAATATGATTAAGTCCATTGAAACCTCAGCACCATACCCCTTTGGTACTAATGCCGTTAAGTTTTCTTTACCACACCCAGATAATATCAGGGCTAGGAAACCTAACAGGGATAATGCTTTAATTTTTCCCATCCAACCTTTCATGTAATCATACCTCTCTTTCTATTTGTTTCTTTTTCCATAATTAGATTAGGATACTTTAGATAATTGTCTTTCATGCATTATTACTATGCAATTAGGATTATCTATTAATGTAAGGGGATTACAAATGAAATTACTGCCATTGTAATAAATAGAATGGTTAAATAATTTAATGAATAGATAAAAATTAAATTTGCCCATTTCAGATCATCTTTCATCAGGAATCCACTTAACCCTAGTATTAGCCAACCTATATTTAATATAGTTGCAATTACTATAAATGTTGTCCCTAGTGATGCTAAGAAAAACGGTAATGGCAGTAAACAGGCAATATATACTATAATTTGCCGTTTTGTAAATTCAAATCCATACACGACTGGTAACATTGGAATATTTGCTGCTTCATATTCTTTGATCTTTTTCATTGCTAATGCTAGAAAATGTGGAGTCTGCCAGATAAACATAATTAAAAACAAAGTAATTGGTACTATATGAATACTAGTATCAATGGCTGCCCATCCAATCAATGGAGGGACGGCACCAGAAAAGCTGCCTACAATTGTATTTAACGTATATTTTCTTTTAGACCACATCGTATATAATACGACGTATGTAAACCATCCGAAGAAGGCGATAACAGCAGCTTCTACTGAAGTTAGTAACAATAATATATGTCCAACAACGCTAATACCTAAACCAAGGTATAATATGAACTTCATTGATAAACTTCCGGTTACTGTTGGTCTGTTTTTTGTTCTAGACATAACTGGGTCAATATCGACATCATACCAGTTATTAAGAATACATCCTCCCGCAATCACTAATGCAGTTCCACTTATAGTTAATAGGAATAAGTGCATATTCTCTAGAAAAGAACTGCCAGTAAAATGAAGTGCAAGTATAAAACCAGTCAATGTAGTTATTAAATTTGAGTTTACAATTCCAACTTTTACAAGAGCCTTTAAGTCTTTGATTAGTGATCCGTTATTTCCTCTAGATACATTAGTATTAGTTACTACGTGAGAAGAAGTTGTGTCAATATTATCCATCGTGTATATCCCCCCTTCTATCCTTATTTAAAAAGGAACAGATACAACTAGTATACTTTTTATTATGTTTTGTCTTCTTAAGATGTCCTACAAGTATACTGGCGATAATACTAAATGTATCCCGGAATAAATTACGGTCTCACACTACATATGTATTCCAAAGTACCACAGTCAAATTGTGACAAATTTGTGAACTTTTCTTGCCTAAAATAAAATAAAAGGCAAAATAGCCTTCTTGGAATGACAAGTATGTAGTGGCCCACATTTGGACATAGTTTTTTGAAGCTTATCAATTATCCCCTACATTATTTCTAGCAGACAATCAGAAACAATGCAAGAGTTTTTTCCTTTTTTAACGTGAATATAGTGTAAAATCATGATAATATAACAATTGTGTGTCATTTGTCACTTTTTCTCCTTAAATAATTGATTTATTGAAGGAGCTAATATTATTATTATCATTATAGTTAAAACTATTTATTTCTGAAATGTTATCCCCTTATTCTCAGAGAGTCTTTAATTTAACTAAATTAATACAAACTATGTTTTATATACGAATTGAGAGGAATAAATATTCTCCAATGATTTATACCCTTCAGTGATTCTACTATAATTTATTAAACATCAACAAGAAGCGAGGATAAATAATAATGATAAAAATACTTAAATGGCTATCAGTCGTAGCCACTATAGGAATGACCTTTATATTGATAGGTGGTGCACTTGTAACAAAGACAGACTCAGGAGATGGTTGTGGAGATAGTTGGCCATTATGCCATGGTCAATTGATCCCGTCAGATATCTCACCAGAGCTTGTTATAGAACTAAGTCACCGATTAGTGTCTGGAATCGTAGGTATTGTCGTTCTCTTACTCTCCTATTTTGCCTGGAAACATATTGGTCATATACGTGAAGTCAAATTTCTATCTTTCTTATCAATCTTCTTTTTAGTCTTACAAGGATTGATCGGTGCTGCAGCTGTAATGTGGGGACAATCAGACTTCGTTTTAGCATTGCACTTCGGAATTTCTTTAATTTCGTTTGCATCTGTATTTTTACTTATGCTACTAATTTTTGAAATCGATAAGAAATTTGATGCTTCTTCACTATTTATAAAGAAAAGCCATCGTCTGCACATTTATGCATTAAGCATTTATACGATGATTGTAGTATATACTGGTGCTCTCGTAAGACATATTAATGCTAATTTAGTATGTGGCGATTGGCCATTTTGTACAAATAGTTCCCCGCTAGCCTTTTCAGAATATAGTTTTGAACAATGGGTACAGATGGGACATCGTCTAGCAGCTGGAATACTATTTATTTGGACAGTCATACTGTTCATTCAAATGATTAAAAACTACCGTCACAGTCGTGTAATGTATTGGGGATGGATTGTTACGGTTAGTTTAATTAGTTTACAAGTTTTCTTTGGTGCAATGATTATCTTTACTATCTTAAACCTAGGCGTTGCCTTGATGCACGCACTTGTCATTACATGTTATTTCGGAATGCTTAGTTACTTTATTCTATTATCTTCCAGAAGTGCTGCAATGGAAAAGAAAAACAATGGCGTAAACAATAATAAAAATATAGTGCAAGGGTAAATAAAAAGAGTGCTGAATCACAAGATCAGCACTCTTTTTTATATTTCATTATTCAAATTCTAATAGTAGATCATTCACATTGATTGGTTCCTCATCTTTTACATGAATTTCTTTAATCACACCAGCAAATGGAGCCTGAACAGTAGTTTCCATTTTCATTGCTTCCGTAATTAATAAGTGATCTCCTTTTTCAACCTTTTGACCTTTTTCGCACGTTACATTTAAAACTGTACCGGGCATCGTCGCACCAATTTGTTTCTTATTAGAAGGATCCACTTTTTGTCTAGTTGTAACTTGAGATTGAACATTCTCATCTTTAACTACAACTTCACGAGACTGACCGTTTAACTCAAAGTAGATAACTCTTGTTCCATCCTTGTGTGGCTGTGATATGGACACCAACTTAACTATTAACGTCTTCCCCTGTTCAATTTCTACTTCAATCTCTTCTCCTATCTTCATACCGTAGAAGAAAGTTGGAGTATCTAACACAGAAATATCACCATATTGTTGGTAGAACTTGTGGTAATCCATGAATACTTTTGGATATAATGCATAAGCAATCATATCAAAACTAGTAACCTGGCGATCTAATTTTTTAAAAAGCATCTCACTAAGTTGATTAAAATCAACGGGCTCCATTAATTCTCCTGGTCGAACGGTAATTGGTTCTTTTCCCTTCAAAATAATACGCTGTAATTCTTGAGGAAAGCCCTGATACGGTTGTCCTAGTAATCCCTCAGCTAATTCAATAACAGAGTCAGGGAAATCAATACTCTCTCCTCTTTCATAAATGTCATCCTCAGTTAAATTATTTTGCACCATAAAGAGCGTCATATCTCCAACAACTTTTGATGAAGGTGTTACCTTAACAATATCTCCAAACATATCGTTAACTTGACGGAACATCGACTTGACTTCATTCCAGCGATTTTCAAGGCCTACTGCTTTTGCTTGCTGTTTTAAATTACTATATTGTCCACCTGGCATTTCATGCAAGTAAATTTCTGTATGCGGTGACTTCATTCCACTCTCAAAATCTTGATAATACTCTCGAACTCCCTCCCAATAATGAGAGATTTGTTCATATGATTCAACATTAATTTTCGGTTGACGTGGTGTACCTTCTAAAGCATGGTATAGGGTTTGCGCACTTGGTTGAGACGTAAGACCAGCCATTGGTCCACTTGCAACATCAACAGCATCCACACCTGCATCTATAGCACGTGCATAAGTATAAATTCCATTACCACTAGTATCATGAGTATGAAGGTGTATTGGAATATCAATGGTTTCTTTCAAAGTAGTGATTAATTGGTAGGCTGCTTCTGGCTTTAATAACCCTGCCATATCTTTAATTCCTAAAATATGAGCACCCGTTAGTTCTAACTCTTTCGCTAGGTTTTTATAATAATCTAAATTATACTTAGGGCGACTTGAATCCAGTAAGTCACCTGTATAACAAATAGAAGCCTCTGCTATTTTATTATTATTTCGGACTGCCTCAATAGCTGGTTTCATTCCTTCTATCCAATTTAAGCTATCAAAAATTCGATAAACATCAATTCCAGCAGAAGCACTCTTCTCCACAAATTGATTGATTACATTATCAGGATAGTTTTTATACCCTACTGCATTACTTGCTCTCAATAACATTTGGAAAAGTACATTTGGCATTTTCTTTCTTAATTTTAAGAGTCTTTCCCATGGGTCTTCTTTTAAGAATCGGTATGCTACATCAAAAGTTGCTCCTCCCCACATTTCAACAGAAAATAGATTAGGTAATAAATGTGCAGTAGGTTCTGCTATTTCTACCAAGTCCTTTGTTCGCATCCTAGTCGCAAGTAAGGATTGGTGTGCATCACGAAATGTTGTATCTGTTAACATTACCTCTTTCTGTTCTTTAAGCCATTTGGATAGTCCTTCTGGCCCCTTTTGATCTAATATTTGTTTCGTTCCAATTGGTGGTGTCTTTAATGAATCATAATTAGGGATTATAATCTTAGAAAACTCAGGTTTTTTTCTCTTATCGAGACCTTCAAAACCATTCACTGTAGTATGACCAATATAATTTAACATTTTTGTCCCACGGTCTTTTCGTTTAGGAAAAACAAATAATTCTGGCGTTTGATCAATAAATGTTGTGTTATATTCTCCTGACATAAAACTCTCATGACGGATAACATTCTCTAAGAAAGGAATATTTGTCTTAATACCCCTAATCCTGAATTCTTTTAAGTTTCGTACCATCTTTTGTGCTGCTTGTTCAAAGGTCAATGCCCAAGTTGATACCTTTACTAGTAAAGAATCATAATGAGGCGAGATTTCTGCTCCTTGGAATCCATTACCAGCATCTAGTCGAACTCCAAAGCCACCACCTGTACGGTAAGCCATAATCTTACCCGTATCTGGCATAAAATTATTAAGTGGATCTTCAGTCGTTACTCGTGACTGAATCGCATATCCAATTGTCTTAATATCGTTTTGTGCTGGAATTCCAATTTGTTCACCATGTAAATTTTGTCCATCTGCAATTTTTATTTGTGTTTGAGCAATATCAACACCAGTAATCATTTCAGTAATCGTGTGTTCTACTTGTATACGAGGATTAACTTCAATAAAGTAATACTCACCTTCTGTTACTAAAAACTCAACTGTACCTGCATTAATATAATCAACATTCTTCATTAATTTTACAGCTGCATTACATATCTCTTCTCTCAATTCTTCACTAAGAGAAACACTAGGAGCTACTTCAACAACTTTCTGATGCCTACGTTGCACGGAACAATCCCTCTCAAATAGGTGAATTACATTCCCATGTTCATCAGCAACAATTTGCACCTCTATATGTTTAGGGTTTTCGATTAGCTTTTCAACATAAACTTCATCACTTCCGAATGCTGCTCTAGCCTCAGATTTTGCTCTATCAAAATTTTCTTTCAAACTTCTATAATTTCTGACAATTCTCATTCCACGTCCCCCACCACCGAGAGCCGCTTTGATTATAATTGGATATCCATTTTCTTGTCCAAATGCTTCTACTTCTTCAACTGATGATACTGGGCCATCTGTGCCTGGAATTACAGGTAATCCAGCATTGATGGCTTGAGTTCTAGCTCGGACTTTGTCTCCAAACATATGTAAATGCTCACTAGTAGGTCCAATAAAGATAATTCCTTCTTCTTCACATCGTTTTGCAAACTGAATATTTTCTGATAAGAAGCCATAACCTGGATGAATAGCATCAACTTTTGCCTTTTTAGCTAACTCAATAATTCCTTCAATATCTAAATAAGCATCAATTGGTTTTTTCCCTTCACCAATTAAATAGGATTCATCGGCCTTATAGCGATGATAAGATCCCGAATCTTCTTTTGAGTAAATAGCAACTGTACGGATATTTAACTCTGTACAAGCACGAAACACTCGAATAGCAATTTCCCCACGATTAGCAACTAGTACTTTATTTATTTTTGTTAACTTGTCCATGGTTCTCCTCCTCTATGTCGAAAACTATTTGGTATTGGTTCATCATCTTCGTTAACTTGAACCGGTTGTCTTTCTTGTCTTTTTACATTCATTGCTATATTATTTAAAATTCCCATTGAAGCCATAAGTACTAACAATGAGGATCCTCCATAACTCACAAAAGGCAAAGTAACCCCTGTAATAGGTAAAATACCACTAATAGCACCTAAATTTATAAAAGCTTGAAGTCCTACCATTGATGAAATTCCAATTGCCAATAATGCACCAAAACTATCCTTGCATCTCCAAGATATATATAATCCACGAAGTACAATAATAGCAAGCATTCCAATTACTATAACTACACCAATAAACCCTAGTTCTTCAGCAATAACTGCCATAATAAAATCATTATGCGGCGCATATAGATACCCTAATTTTTGAACACTTTGTCCTAACCCTTCTCCTGTTAGCCCCCCAACACCTATCGCTAAGTAGGATTGGATTAAATGATATCCATCATCATCTGGTGCTTCAAACGGCTGATAGGCCCCGGTAAAACGTTCAATACGTTCGTCTGTTACCATACTAGGTACTGCAATTGCAAGAAGTAATAAACCAATAAAAACTAGTATAAATAAATGTTTAAATTTAATTCCCGAACTAAAGATAACAGAACATGCGATTAGAAAAATAATCGATGCTGTCCCTATATCAGGTTGCATTACTACTAAGCCTAATACCAAACCTGTCATTATTAAGGGTGGTAAAACTCCCCTATTAAAATCATTAATATAGGATTGTTTTTTTGAATAGATTGCTGAGAGATAGATGATTAGACCCAATTTCGCAAACTCAGCAGGCTGAATGCCTATTGGGCCAAAACTAAGCCAGGATTTTGCATTATTTACTTCATTCCCAAAAAATATAACACCTAAAAGTAAAGCAAAAACTCCAAGCATAACTATTTTTATTAATCGTTGGTAATTTCTATAAGAAAAAAAACTGAAAAATACAAATCCTATCAATCCAAGAAAAAACCACATCAGTTGCCGATAAAAATAGTGAGTACTCTCTAGTCCTTCAACAATCGCAATAACCATACTCGCACTATAAATCATAACAACGCCAAAGCCTGCTAGTAAGATTGGTATTATTACTAATGTGAAATCGAAATATTTTATATTCTTTTTCATCTTTCATTCTTCTCCCAAATGTTTAATAGATTATTATTTTATGTATTATTTCCATGATGTATTTTTGGATAGACCACTTTATATTAAAGATGAAGAATATGAAATTAGTATAACACATACTTTAAATAGTGTGTTATATTTTGTCGTTTGAAAAATCTGCTTGTATCGCTTGATATTACACGTTAGATTCTTATCTAACAAAAAAACCTTGCCTATCCGATAAACGGCAAAGTTTTTGTTTCTATCCACAAAAATTTAAGTTGTCTAACTCGACTTTTGAGCAGCCTCATGCAAGACATTAAGTTTTTTCTCGAGATTCTCAAGTAATGCCTTACCTTCATCTTCACCGACTAGGTTCAGACGCACAGCAAAATCGATCTCTCTTGAAAGACCAAACATTTGTGTATCTAATACTTCCTCATATAATGGACATTGTGGCATCGTCAAATTCTTAATTTGTACCTCGATGAGCCGTAAAATTTTATCAGCATCAGCCTTAAGAAGGGCATAGGCTTTTTCACGATGATCGATCGTTACCTCTGGCATCAAATATATCCCCTCCACCTAAAAACTTAGCTTACTTTAAGTTCCTACTTTTTATTAAAACTCTCTACTATTATATTATCGTTTGACCTTAGAAAATGCAAATAATATCGATATTATCATAAAAATTATCATGGATTTTCACATGTGAATTAATATGTATATAGTGAAAAAAATATAATTCTCTGCTATCCTTAATGAAGATACAGAAGAAAGGGGCAAGAAAATGATAGTTCCAATCACTGGAAAAATACAATATACAATTACAATGGATCCCACTGTCTGGATTTTTGATGACAGAAAAATCATCTTGGAAGAAGCCTTTACTGCTAATGAACAAGTCACCGAAGAAAATGAATTAGAAAAGGCAGCTGAACGTTGGGATTCGGAAATTTCACCAAATATTAAACCACCAGTTAATAAAAGCATTTCTCGTTTAGAAGGAAAGAAAATATTAACAGAATCATATGTAATGCCTGTGAAAGACTTTATTGGTCACGCAGAAATAAAACCTGATGCAGAACAAGCAATGTTAGTAACTTCAAACGGTGAAGTTATTCTTTCACTAGAAGAATTAGAGCAATCTTATTTATTATTCTCTATTAATGGTAAACCCATTAAAGATGATGGTCCAGTTCATTTATATTTTAAAGACGGATCAAATAAGGATAATCCAATAAAAGCTATTAATAATATCGTAATTACATAAATATGAGAAGGTTGTCTTAAATAATTTAAGGCAACCTCTTTTTCATTATAAGTATAATTTATCTCTTACTACTTAAAATAACGGTATAGAAATATTCTCTTTTTAAGATTAAGTAGGAGGCGTGTTTATGTATATTCGTCTAGGTATTTTATTAATAAGTTTTTTGTTAATCGTTGGTTGTCAAAATAATGATGATACGGATCATTCATTACCATCTGAGGAAGAGGACAATCAAATTATAAATGTTAAAAACTCAGACCCACGAGAGAAAAAGGAATTATCTAATGAACAAATTGCAGCACATCTAGCTAATGTAGCAAGTGACGTTCCAGAAGTTGATGATGCTGTATCTGTTGTAGTTGGACCATACGCAGTTGTTGGAATCGACGTCGATAAAGACCTGGATCGCTCTAGAGTCGGTACAATTAAATTCTCCGTTCTGGAAGCTTTACGAGATGATCCTTACGGAAAAACCGCAGTAGTTGTTGCTGATGGAGATGTAAACGAACGGATACGTGGAATGGCTGATAAAATTCGTCAAGGTCACCCAGTACAAGGTATTGTAGATGAAATTGCAGCTATTGTTGCTAGGTATATGCCTGATTTCCCAATTCCAGAGGAACAACCTGAACAACCTGATCAAAATAAACAAATGCTAGATGATGGTGAAGAAGATAAATTAGACGATATCGAAAATGACCAATCTAATGACCACCGCGAAAAACGTGAAGATTAATGTAGAAATGTTAGATATGAAGAAGGCTATTCCACTTTGAGAATAGCCTTCTTCATATTATTCTGTTTTAAAACCGTCATTTTTAACCTTATTAAAATATTGCACTCCAAATTGCGAGCCTTCAGATACCATTTTTGCATTTTCTAATTGTGCTAAATCTTCTTGATTAGTAAATTGATCAGGCTCACCAGCATTTTCCATAACAGAAGGGTTGTCCAAATTATTGTCTGTTGTCATTCCTTGTATCATATCTTTTAGCTTGTCTCTGCTAGAGGGATTTGTTAAGAGATAGCTTGCTGCTCCTACTCCTAAAGCTGAAAGTATATATCTTTTCTTCAAAACATCACCTTCCTCACTTATCTATACCCGTATATTTTTTTGTAAAACATCGATTTATATTCATCATTCATTTCGAATTATGTTATAGTAATTTCATATCCTGTTAATTTTGAGGTGACAAATATGCAAGTAAAATGTGTTATTTGCGATAAAATAGAAGAAATAGATAATGACTCCTTACAAGCGAAACGATTAAGAAATCGACGTATTCATATGTATTTATGCACCCCATGTAATGAACGAATCAAAGAAAAAACGATCCTTCGTCATTCAACGGGAAAATTTCAGCTATTTGAAGAAAAGAAAAATGAGGATGAATATATTTAACACAAGAACCCCCAACACAAAAGTGTTGGGGGTTTGAATAACTAGCTTGCTTTTTTACGTTGTCTGTATAAACGCAGTCGATAAATACCGAGTACTAAACATATTATAACTAGACTTTCGGTTAATGGAAGTGAATCCTTCGCCCATGCTACAGGCAATACAATGAACATAATATTAAGGACAAACACTCCAATTGCTAGCAAAATATATACTATTACTGATTTTATTATGGCAAGTTTCTTGGCAAAACCTAATTTGTATGCAATAGCAGCTAAAATATAATTGACAATAAATAAGATTGTAAAGAGGTTTTCCTTACCGAAGTTTTCCATTACAAAGTCAAATACCATATGTATCCCCCATTAATCAAAACTCTTGTTTAATCATACTAAATTTCTCTTAAACTTGCTAGTTTTAAAATGCCATCCAACAATAATTTTGAAAATGTAACTGAATTACTTTATAATAAATGTTGTACAAGAGGTGTTGACATGATGAAAAATTTTAATATTCCAATGTTATTATTAGCAATATTAGTTATTATAATGTTCTTCCTAGTTGGACTTGCTATTGCTTTTAGAAACATATGGCTAATTTCCCTATTTACAATACTTGGTTTTGGGGTCATGGGTTATGGATTATCGTTAAAAAGAAAGAGAGGATGACGCTTTGTCATTTCCTCCCTTTTTTTATGTATTCCACGATAACTTGTGAATGAATTTCAGAATTACATGTAATTATAGGATTGGTCGTTAACATATTCACTGATTGACCATCTATTGTAGTGGTTACTCCTCCCACTTCATTTACGATAACAATACCCGCAGCAACATCCCACGGAGCTAATCCCATCGTTAAGTAGCCATCCATTATCCCCTCAGCAACGTAAGCAAATTCTAACGCAGCTGAACCATATGTCCTTGTTCCTCTAACTTTTCGTACTAGCTGTTGCATCGTATCCTCTTTTACTAGTCGATTTCTACATAGCCAATTATGATTTAATCCAATCATTGATTCTTCTAAAGTAAGGCTTTCTTTTAGTTTTGGTAGACGGACATCATCTTTGAATGCCCCCTCCCCTCTTATAGCATGGTACAATACATCATCCATCACATTGTATATTATACCGATTTCTCCAATCCCATCTAGATAAATCCCAACCGATATAGCGAAATTCCTTTTTTGTTGAACAAAATTCATCGTCCCATCAATTGGATCTATTATCCATACAATTCCATCCAAATTTGAAAGGTTATCTCCATATCCCTCTTCACTGAGAAGAAAGTGATCTGGGTATTTCTTTTTGATTTTTGTTTGAAAGAAGCGTTCTGTTTCTTGGTCCATATGCGTAACTAAATCTTTAGCATTCGATTTAGTGTTTATAGTTAAAGGATCATCTATTTTGGCTTTAATATTTGCTCCAGCTTCCATTACCCAATCCTTTGCTTGCTGAAATAAATTACTTCTTAAATCTGCATCCATTTTGTCGCCTCCATATGCGTCCTTTTGTATTATTCTATCAAAATATGTACATTACGTCATATAAGAGAATGATTCACAAAAAAGAGTGAAATTATTCTGTAGCTATATCAGCAACAGTTTTCACCCCACTCTGCTTAAACCATATTATATTATCTTAATCCTTTTCGTCCGTAATCTCTAATAATTTTTTTCTTAGCAGTTTTAACCGTTCTTTTGTTTTAATAATCAATACTGTATCATTCTCTTCCATCGCATCATGTAATGTGAGTAGTTCATAATCAATTTCCATCTTTATAACTGGTAATAATTCCAATTTTTCATCACGTTTCAATGTTTCCATCACAAATCTCATTTATTTCACCCCTTACAATATTAGTATTTTTATTTATATATATGAGTTACAAAAAAATCCGTTCATTTCGGACAATGTTGTAAGTACTGTTCGCTTGACTGATTATATTTTTTATTTAATAATAATTATTATTAGATGAATAATATAGATATACTATTAAAATTTAACTAGTTGAGGATGGTAATAATGACATTTCAAGGATTTACTTCAGAAGATTTCAACACATTTCATATAGACGGACTAGAGGAAAGAATGGAAGCTATTCAAACAAGAATTCAACCAAAATTTAAAGAAATTGGTTCAGAAATCACGGATTATTTATCTGCCCAATTAGGTAATGAGTTATATTTACATATCGCTAAACATGCCCGAAGAACGGTGAATCCACCAAATGATACATGGCTTGCGATTGCAGACAACAAACGCGGATATAAAAAGCACCCACATTTTCAAATTGGTTTATTTGATGACCATTTATTTATATGGCTAGCATTTATATATGAAACGGACCATAAAACAGAGATTGCCAAGTCCTTTCTTTCTAACTTTGAAAAATTTAACGAACTTCCTAATAATTATGTCGTTTCTCTAGATCATATGAAAAAAGATGCTTTACCTATTACAAAATTAGAGACTGGACATCTTGAACGATTACGTGATGTTAAAAAAGGAGAGTTTTTAATTGGTCAACATTTAAAACCAAATGATGAACGTGTAACAGATGGGGAAAAGTTTATTAGCGAAGTAAAACAGACATTTAAAACTCTTTTACCGTTTTATCGACTAGCACTTCAAGCAAAATAAGACAAAAAAGCTGTAATAAAGGTATTGGATAGTGAACTTTATTACAGCTTTACTATTTTATTTCATTTTAATAATTTTTTCGTTTCCTTCTCTTGCTGTTTTTACAGCATGGTAACTCGAGTAGCCAGATTCCTTTTGAAATTCCTGAAAATATTGTTTTTCCTCACTTTTTGAAGGAACTATTTCCTTAAACCTTTGATACGATTTTAACAAGTCTTCTCGTTGTATACCTGATTCATAAGCTTTTTCAATTTTGGTGAAAAATTGAATGACCTCAACTATTTCTTGCTTCGACCAATCCAAATCGAATGGATACTGATAATTGCTCACTACATCACCTCATTTAGACCATTTGTTTCTTATATTCTCTGCTTCAGTTAAGATAGAATCAAAAAGATCTTTGACCGTTGGAATATTGTTTATACGTGCAGCACCTTGTCCAGCCCAGCCATATCCACTTTCTTGATCACCTTTATGTACATACTGCTTATTAGCATCCCCACTAATATATGTTTTTAACGATTCATATCCACCATTATGTTTTTCAATTTCTAATATTTCGTCTGTCCAATTGTTAGCTAACGCTCTAGCTGGAGTCCCAAGTGACCGTTTAATTACTACTGTAGAGTTTTCATCAGCTTCCAGAATCGCTTTCTTATAAGAATCATGAGCATGCACACATTCTTGTGTTGCAATAAAACGTGTACCCATTTCAATTCCCTCTGCCCCTAATGCTAATGATGCCATTAATCCTCTACCATCTACAATCCCACCAGAGGAAATGACCGGTATGGAAACATGATCAACAACTTGTGGCGTCAATACGAGAGTACCTGTATCACCACGTCCAAGATGACCTCCACCTTCTTGACCGACAACCATAACTGCATCTGCTCCCAATTCTTCAGCTTTTTCTGCTTGTCTTCTTGCTGCCACAAGGACTAATGTTTTTATTCCATGCCCTTGAACCATTTCTAAGACTCCTTTAGGATTTCCACCTGTTACTGAAATGGCAGGTACTTTTTCATCAATTGCTACTTGAACCATATGTTCATATGGTCGACCATGCTGACCAATTGCATAATTGACTCCAAACGGCTTGTCAGTTAATTCTCTAACGCGTTTAATTTCTTGTCTTAACTGTTCTTCATTTTCTAAGCTCATTGCTGTTATTTGACCAAGTCCACCTGCATTAGAAACAGCTGCAGCTAAATCAGCATATGCAAGATGCGCTAATCCACCTTGAATAATTGGATATTTTATACCTAATAATTCTGTTACTTTTGTATTCCATTTCATGCATATCTTCCCCTTTGTTGGCTTTACTTTTATCCTATCACCCTGTTTTTCATTTGGCTAATATTTCGATATGGGAACAAACGTTCAACTTTAAAAAGCTTAAGTACACCTTAACATCCAATCTCATCACAAAAAAACCACCACTACTTAAAATAGTGATGGCTTAGTTTATTATCTATTATTTGAGTTACAACTAGGACATGTACCGTAAAGAGTTGTTACTTTTTCCTCTTCATAATGTTCAATTACTTCTTGGCAGTCTTGGCAAACAATAGTCCCCACATTGTCCATCCCCTTTTGTTTATTATAATGATTAATTTCATTATAATATGTCACATTAAAAGTTTCAATACTAAATAGTATGTCATTATTAATTAATTTGTGACATTCTTATCTTTGAACAAAAGAGGGTTTGTTAGTATATCCCACTCCGGAAATATACTTCGCTAGATTAGACTATTGTTCTGTTTTACTAAAAATCCTTTAGCTTTGCCCAAGCTCAACGTTTTATTCTATTGTCTGTATTAATGCAGGATCTACAATCTCATATCCTTGCTCACGCAACCCAATTACAATATCATCTAAAGCCTCTGCAGTCCATTCACGATCATGCATTAGCAAGTTTGCCCCAGGCTTTAATAAGGAATATGGAACATCAACTTCTGGACCTTCTCCAGTTATCATCGCTTCAGCCAATTTATCTGCATCCATGTACGGTTTAAAATAATCATACCCATACGTCCAATTCATTAAAACCATACCCTCTTGTTTAACCAGTTCCTTAGAGTAATCTGTATTAACTCCATGTGGTGCCCTGAAGAACTTAGGTCTCTCACCGATAATCTCTTCAATAAGGTCATTTAATTCTACAATCTCTTCTATGTGTTTTGCTTCATCACCTTCAGAAATAGTAGATAAATTTATATGGCTATACGTATGGTTCCCAATCGGAAAACCCATTTCATGGATTTCTTTTAAGGCCTCTCGTTCCTCTGGGGTATCTAGAAAATGACCATTTACAAAGAAAATAGCACTTGCATCTAGTTCTTTCAACGTTTTTGCCATATCTACTGCGTGTTGATCTGGAGCATCATCGATAGTTAATAAGACAACATTTTCATTCGCACTATCGTCAATTGGGGTCACAGACCAATTTTCAGAGATATAATATTTAGGTTCTATAACTTCTTCCTGTTCTTCCTCTTCAATGGATGACTCATTATCAGTATCATTATTATCATTCTCATTATTCTCTTCTATCTCATTAACGGAATTTTCATTTGCTTCATTACTATCTTCTTCAGTATTAATATTTTCGTTATTAGTATTTTCTTCGGATTTCTCTGTTTCACTACAGCTAGCAATAATTGAAGTAAAAATTAAAAACATACCTATCATTATTATTTTTTTCATTCTGATTCCTCCTGAGGTACTTTTTTCTGTCTAATTTAAGTTTAATTCACCATCGTAGGGTTGACAAGCCTTTATAGAAAAGAATCATGAATTCTGTCGAATCGGATAACATAATAAGGAAACAGTAAATAATAGTATACGGTATGAATCTCACATGTGAAAGGATTGGAACTATGCAACGTGTTACTAAAGTGTTTTATATTTCAGCAATTGTTGCTTTATTGTTTATTATTTGGGGAGTTATTCCTGAATCCGTTTTACCAAATGGAAACTTGGACCATGTAACTAGTACCATTCAATCATTTCTAGTCGAAAAGTTTGGTTGGTTTTACTTATTAACGACTACTATATTTCTAGTATTTGCGATATATTTAATCGTATCAAAATACGGAAAAATTAAATTGGGTCGACCAGGTGATGAGCCAGAATATAATTATATCACTTGGTTTGCGATGCTATTTAGTGCCGGTATGGGGATTGGTTTAGTATTCTGGGGGGCGGCTGAACCTTTATCTCACTTTTACGATCCACCTTATGGTGAAGGGGGTTCTAACGAAGCTGCTAGAGCTGCATTACAATATAGTATTTTCCATTGGGGATTCCATCCTTGGGCGGTATACGCAGTTTTAGCTCTGGCCTTGGCTTATTTTAAATTTAGAAAACAATCACCAGGTGTAGTGAGTGCCATTTTAGAACCTGTTCTAGGAGAAAAACGAGTAAAAGGCGCTTGGGGTACATTAGTCGATTTTATCGTAGTATTTGCTACCGTTTTTGGTGTAGCAACTTCTTTAGGATTTGGAGCTATCCAAATTAGTGGTGGATTATCGTTTGTCTTTGGTTTTGAACAAACATTCACCTTACAACTTACTTTAATTATTATTGTTACCATACTTTACATGATTTCAGCAATGACTGGTTTAAATAAAGGGATTAAGTACTTAAGTAATACGAATATTGTTCTTGCGATAAGTCTCATGTTATTTCTGCTCTTTCTTGGACCAACAAACTTTATCATGAATATATTTACTACAACTTTAGGTTCCTATATTGAAAACCTGCCAGCAATGAGCTTAAGAATGACACCATTTCAAGAAGACAGTCTTGCATGGACACAGGGATGGACTATTTTTTATTGGGCTTGGTGGATTGCTTGGGCACCGTTTGTAGGTACATTTATCGCTAGAGTTTCACGTGGAAGAACCATTAGAGAATTTGTTGTTGGAGTTCTTTTGGTACCAACGATATTTGGTGCACTCTGGTTTTCCGTATTTGGTGGCTCGGCTATAAGCCTTGATTATTACGAAGGAACAAATATAATCCAATACATTGACGACCTAGGTGAAGAAGCTGCATTATTTGCTGTTTTAGAACAATTCCCACTGGGTACCTTCATGTCAATCATAGCTATTTTGTTAATCAGCACATTCTTCATTACATCTGCTGATTCTGCAACCTTCGTGTTAGGGATGCAAACCACAGGTGGAAGTTTATACCCACCTAATATCGTTAAATTAGTGTGGGGCGTCATTCAATCAAGTGCAGCAGCAGTCTTACTCTGGCAAGGTGGGTTGGGTGCATTACAAACCGCATCCATAATCGCTGCATTCCCCTTTGCCATTATTATGATTTTAGTCGTAATATCCCTCATTAAATCATTTAGACAAGAAGTTAAAGAGATTGAAATGAGGAAAAAAGCTCGATTATAATTTTTATTAAGTATTTAAATAAGGAACTTACATTGAATCTGTTTATTACAATAAAGTAGGGAAACCACTCTCATGGCTTCCCCCTTATCAAACCGTACGTGCCTTATTAAGGCATACGGCTTACCAATATGTTACAATGATTATCAAGTAGATGCGTTCCAGGCATTTTGCATCTTTTGGAGTCGGTGAGGAGTAAAATATTCCTCGCCTTTTTCTTTTGCTCTTCTTATTGCGCTTCTTGTTTTCCGTTTAGACTTCTTTTTCATATCTGAAAGGTAACTTTCTAAACTATACCCAACAGCTTTATTTAGATAT